>NZ_WEIJ01000039.1:0-997 GCF_009183795.1 Bacillus sp. B1-WWTP-T-0.5-Post-4 | reverse complement strand
ATAACGAATACAACAGAATGACATTTTGTTACTTTCGAACTTCTCTTTTAAACGTTGATTTAAAAGCATTCTAAAGACTTTCGCAATCAATTTAATTCGATAAAAGTTTTATGCACGAAACAAAACGTTGCTTTAATCACATTCTTCTTTTGCGTTTGATTTCAAATGAATGAATAAAAGAATGAATAAAGTTTTTGTATTCTCTTTTAATCATTTAAGTTTCAAAGATTCTTTCTCTTCAATTCTTTTTAATTAACAAAACAAAACACAAATAAAGAAGAAGACAACAGATAACTATTCACTGCCTCCACTCTCTCATACGCATTAGATAGTAACAGTGTGGTATGCCTTGGTGTGGTGGTATCAACCCCATATAGCATTGCGTGTAGTCTATTAAGTATAAGGCGTCTAGGAATCTGATAGAGAGTTAATAAGAATACTAAATACAATATTATTATGAGAGCACATAGAAGACTATGTATAGCTACCCTATCACCCCATTGTATAGCGGGCTATGTATATCAGGGTATTGTATATAGGTAGTTACCTATTGGTAATATAGTGCGGGCTATTGGTCAAATGATATGGTGGTTTGGTACGCATAAATATAGCCACTATATAGCCCCCTGTTTTATATAGTAATGCCTTCGTGGGCTAACCACAATATACCCTCTCTAGTTATTTAGTAATCCCCTGCGGAAAACCCCTCCTTTTATAAACTATCACACGTCCATATCTAGAATTCTTTTAAGAAAGATGCGGTCTGATTTTATGCTTTTTTAACCAAATTTGAAAAAAGATGTAATTAGTTGTTGACTTGAGCAAACCAAACTGATAAGATAGAGATATCAACAGGAGGTGATAATATGAATTGGGTAATCATTGCAGCAGTTATTATGAGCCTTAATCAACTATCTGGGTTAATTAAAAATATCTCAGATGTGTACTTCAAAGTTAAAGAAGAAGTACAAAAGAGTCGCAACCGCCAAGACGACTC
>NZ_WEIJ01000038.1:0-1195 GCF_009183795.1 Bacillus sp. B1-WWTP-T-0.5-Post-4 | reverse complement strand
AATCATTGCAGCAGTTATTACAGGTCTTAATCAACTGTCTGGGTTAATTAAAAATATCTCAGATGTGTACTTCAAAGTTAAAGAAGAAGTACAAAAGAGTCGCAACCGCCAAGACGACTCGGAGTAAGAAAAAGGAGAGGGAAACCTCTTCTTTTATTTTTGTTTATAAACCATAACGCATTTATAGTAAGTAATCTTTTTTGAAAAAAATGATTTTCTTTTCTCTATACTTTTAAATAATTTAAGCAAAGAGTGTATATCTTTATGAATAACGGAAATATAGCGACCTACATTTTTTTGTATATTAGTGCGATTAGTCCCGAATGAAACCGCATTGTTCCGTTCTGTTATGCATATTTCTATACATTACGCACACTTACCGAACTGTATTAATGAAATGGTAGCGACATAAAAGAAGCGCCGTCTATGTGTTACATGATGCGTAAAGAGGTCGCCTGTCCTTGCCATAAAATATTGCGATTGTGCGACTAATTCTAACCCCCCCGAGTTTCGGAAGCCATCCCCGTCCGCCCTTCTGTGCTAACGAAACGCAAAAACACGAACATTATGCGACTATATGATAATTAATATTCGTAAACTTTCGTATACATATTTCCGCTATTTGTAAACAAAATCCTAGCGATAGAACGGCGTCATATCAACGACTATATTATATATCGTAAATATTGAATATACTTTTTAATAGTTTACATCGGTATATTTTATCGACTGATTAACGCATTAAATAACGATATATTTGTCGTATATTTAACGTACATTTAGCTACATTAACAACCTATATTCGCATATTTTTAACGCTAAATATAGCAGAAATGAATCGGCTAACATATGATACCGTATATTTGTCGATTATTTACCGCACATTTAACGTACATTTTAACGTATATCTATCGTTCTTTAGACTTCTAATCGCTACTTAATTGTATATTATAGGCGTTTTTTATGTAATAAAATACGATGAATAAGGGAAAAATAGGCATAAAAATAGCACCGCCAAAAAAACTTTTCAAATGAAGTTGACATGACGGCGATATCAATGTTATAATAAATATGTGCTTGAGAGAGTACAATACTTTCGAAAGGAGGTTACGAAGTGGATATCGTGTTACACTTCATATCGACATACGGATTTGATATCGCTAAATACTTACTACCGTTCATTGCAGTCAAGTGG
>NZ_WEIJ01000037.1:0-1258 GCF_009183795.1 Bacillus sp. B1-WWTP-T-0.5-Post-4 | reverse complement strand
ATCGTTGTCGATCTGAAATTATTGCTAGACAAGCTAGCTGATATCGGTTACGAAGATGAAATTGAGTACGTCAACGAAGCAGGAACGATTTACAAAGGCAATCCAAAAAACATTACAATTCAGCGGGATTTCACAGGTAAGCCGTTGCTGACGGTGGTGTTTATTTAATGTCAGGATTCACAATCGACTTTAGCAGCTTCGACGGAAATATGAATCGGATCGCAAACGACGTTAAACATTCGACTAAACAAACTATGCAGGATTGCGTAGATGATCTCGCTAGGATCTCGTCAAATATTGCGCCTATCGATACGAGCAGTCTACGTAAATCACATAAAAAGACCGTTAAACAACAAGGCGATCAAGTAATCGGGGAAGTTTCGTTCTCGGCATTCGGACGCGGCAATTTTAATTACGCAATAGCGATGCACGAATGGTCGTATACGCCGAGTTCTACGGGATCTTTTAACGGTTATGCGGTCGGCAGTAAATATTTAGAGCGACCACTTAAAGGTGAGTCACAAAAGTACTTACAGTGGTTGGGCGAAGGTGTTCAGAAAGGATTGAGGTAGTATGCGTGCACAAGACGTTATGACTTACGTTAAACCGATCATACCGAATACATACTACGCCTACACATATCCTACGAAGTCGAAAGACGAATGCGTCTTAATCGTACTACATGGCGGAATGCCTACACGAGAGACGGGCGTAAGGCAGCCGACACTACAATTCTTAGTGCGTGGGAACGTTGGCGATGTAGCAACGGCAGAAACGAAAGCGTACGAGTTGTACGAAGAATTCAAGTATAAAAAAGACGTTATGATCGGCGATTGGTCGGTCTCAAAAATACAAGCATTACAATCCCAACCGATATGGACGGGAACGGACGAGGCGAAACGTCCTATCTTTTCGCTAAACTTTCAACTAACTATCAGGGGGTAATAATTATGGCTAAATCAAACACAATCAATGTACCGATCGGTGCTGCAATCGTAGAATACGGTGAAGGACAAGACATGGTTAAATTCGATATCACGAAAGGCGGTATCTCATTCGGTGTATCTACATCTGTACAAGAAGTTACGGTCGATCAATACGGTGAGACGCCTGTAAAATCGATTATGAAAGGTCGTAAGGCTGAGACGACTGTACCGTTCGCATTGCACGATCTGAAACGATTATCAAAAGTAATGCCGAACTCTAAATTCGTAGAGAATGGCGACAAGCAAGCGTTATTCGTATCTGCGCAAGCGGG
>NZ_WEIJ01000036.1:0-1394 GCF_009183795.1 Bacillus sp. B1-WWTP-T-0.5-Post-4 | reverse complement strand
GATCAGCTGACGCCGCTGCGTTTGGTACAGTGATCCAGTCATTCGGCGTAGTGTCAGGCGCAGTCGGTTTAATAACCATTTTCTTCGCAGTCGATAACATATCGAATCCCGCTTGCGCAGATACGAACAACGCTTGCTTATCGCCGTTTTCTACGAATTTAGAGTTTGGCATTACTTTTGATAATCGTTTTAGATCGTGTAATGCGAATGGTACTGTCGTCTCAGCCTTACGTCCTTTCATGATAGACTTTACGGGCGTTTCACCGTATTGATCGACTGTAACCTCTTGTACTGATGTAGATACGCCGAATGAGATACCGCCTTTCGTGATGTCGAAAACTACCATGTCCTCGCCTTTGCCATACTCTACGATTGCAGCACCGATCGGTACGTTGATTGTATTAGTTTTTGCCATATTAATTACCCCCTGATAGTTAATTGAAAGTTTAGCGAAAAGATAGGACGTTTCGCCTCGTCCGTTCCCGTCCATATTGGTTGGGATTGTAACGCTTGTATTTTTGAGACCGACCAATCGCCGATCATAACGTCTTTTTTATACTTGAACTCTTCGTATAGCTCGTACGCCTTCGCTTCCGCCGTTTGGACGTCGCCCACATTCCCACGCACTAAGAACTGTAATGTCGTCTGCCTTACGCCTGTATCACGTGTAGGCATTCCACCGTGTAGTACGATCAAAACGCATTCATCATTCGATTTCGTAGGATATGTGTAGGCGTAGTATGTATTCGGTATGATCGATTCGACGTACGTTTTAACGTCTTGTGCTCGCATACTACCTCAATCCTTTCTGAACACCTTCGCCCAACCACTGTAAGTACTTTTGTGACTCACCTTTAAGTGGCCGCTCTAAATACTTACTACCGACCGCATAACCGTTAAATGATCCCGTAGAACTCGGCGTATATGACCATTCGTGCATGGCTATTGCGTAATTAAAATTACCGCGTCCGAACGCTGAGAACGAAATTTCTCCGATTACTTGATCGCCCTGTTGTTTGACGGTCTTTTTATGTGATTTACGTAGACTACTCGTATCGATAGGCGCAATGTTTGACGAGATCCTAGCGAGATCATCTACGCAATCCTGCATAGCTTGTTTAGTCGAATGTTTAACGTCGTTTGTGATCCGATTCATATTTCCGTCAAAGCTGCTAAAATCGATTGTGAACCCTGACATTAAATAAACACCACCGTCAGCAACGGATTACCTGTGAAATCCCGCTGAATTGTAATGTTTTTCGGATTACCTTTGTAAATCGTTCCTGCTTCGTTGACGTACTCAATTTCATCTTCGTAACCGATATCAGCTAGCTTGTCTAGCAATAATTTCAGATCGACAACGATTGTTGCGCCGTGCATTTGACTATTTCGAT
>NZ_WEIJ01000035.1:0-1494 GCF_009183795.1 Bacillus sp. B1-WWTP-T-0.5-Post-4 | reverse complement strand
CTCTCAGGTCGGCTACGCATCGTTGCCTTGGTGAGCCGTTACCTCACCAACTAGCTAATGCGACGCGGGTCCATCCATAAGTGACAGCCGAAGCCGCCTTTCAATTTTGAACCATGCAGTTCAAAATATTATCCGGTATTAGCCCCGGTTTCCCGGAGTTATCCCAGTCTTATGGGCAGGTTACCCACGTGTTACTCACCCGTCCGCCGCTAACTTCATAAGAGCAAGCTCTTAATCCATTCGCTCGACTTGCATGTATTAGGCACGCCGCCAGCGTTCATCCTGAGCCAGGATCAAACTCTCCAATAAAGTTAGTTTGTCTAGCATCTAAAATAAAAATTGACGTTTCACGTTGTTTGTTTCGTTCAGTTTTCAAAGAACTAATGGTGGAGCCTAGCGGGATCGAACCGCTGACCTCCTGCGTGCAAGGCAGGCGCTCTCCCAGCTGAGCTAAGGCCCCAAACAAGTATCGGGAAGACAGGATTTGAACCTGCGACCCCCTGGTCCCAAACCAGGTGCTCTACCAAGCTGAGCCACTTCCCGAAAGAAAACGCGCCCGAGAGGAGTCGAACCCCTAACCTCTTGATCCGTAGTCAAACGCTCTATCCAATTGAGCTACGGGCGCATATGGTGCCGAGGGCGGGGGTCGAACCCGCACGGTGGTCACCCACCGCAGGATTTTAAGTCCTGTGCGTCTGCCTGTTCCGCCACCCCGGCATGTCATATTGAAAATTGGAGCGGAAGACGGGATTCGAACCCGCGACCCCAACCTTGGCAAGGTTGTATTCTACCACTGAACTACTTCCGCAAGACATGTTTGAGATATTTTATTAAAAGTGCGGGTGAAGGGAGTCGAACCCCCACGCCAAAGGCGCTAGATCCTAAGTCTAGTGCGTCTGCCAATTCCGCCACACCCGCATATTAATTAAAATGGTGAGCCATGAAGGACTCGAACCTTCGACCCTCTGATTAAAAGTCAGATGCTCTACCAACTGAGCTAATGGCTCTTACAATAAAAACTGGTGCCGACTAGAGGACTTGAACCCCCAACCTACTGATTACAAGTCAGTTGCTCTACCAATTGAGCTAAGTCGGCTAAATGGTGGAGGATGACGGGATCGAACCGCCGACCCCCTGCTTGTAAGGCAGGTGCTCTCCCAGCTGAGCTAATCCTCCGGATTGCCTGGCAACGTCCTACTCTCACAGGGACAAGGTCCCAACTACCATCGGCGCTAGAGAGCTTAACTTCCGTGTTCGGTATGGGAACGGGTGTGGCCTCTCTGCCATCATTACCAGACTGTATTCATTTAAGACAAGAATCATTGTAACTCATTTAACTTTTAAAGTCAACAAGTTTTTTATATTCTTTCAAAACTAGATAACATTGCTTCATATTATATGGTTAAGTCCTCGATCTATTAGTATTCGTCAGCTCCACATGTCACCATGCTTCCACCTCGAACCTATCAACCTGATCATCTTTCAGGGATCTTA
>NZ_WEIJ01000034.1:0-1786 GCF_009183795.1 Bacillus sp. B1-WWTP-T-0.5-Post-4 | reverse complement strand
TAAATTCATATGTTAGTAGTCCGTCTAGTTGTTCGAAGTGCCCGTCATCGAAAAACTTCGGCGTTTTCGGTAGGTGATTCGCAAGTATCGTTAATTGTCTTCCGTATTGATCCGTTACGATAATCATATTATTTATACTGTTTTCCATTGTGCCCCGCCTCTCTGTAGGATTTCCTACACGTACATAAACGCGAGCGTATATCGGTTTAATCTAAAAAAGCTCCTATAATATCTAAAGATACTCCCATAATTTCTATCATCCTTAATACTGCTGATATTTTAGTAGTTATTTAGCGAAAGACCTCCGTCTGATTCGATAACTATTTCTAATTTCTGCGAGTTCGTATGCAACTTACTGTTGCTTTGTTGTCTAAGGATTTTAATTCAGTATGTGAAATTTTATAGTGTAGTTTTTAATATGTGCGGGGACTTAGGTAATTGCGTCAAACTCTACGAGATTAATCGGAATGCGATATAATTAAACCTCTCAGATTCGCTTGTATGACGTTCTGATTATAGACATAATGCGATAGGACTTTAATACGTTGAAACTCGTTAAAATAGCGTTAAAGTGCGTATGAGGCGTTTGTAAATAATGGAGATATGTATGCGGATGGTAGGCGATAGATTCGATTGATAGTCGCAACAATACAATTTAGAACTTTGTATAGGTCTTCGCATAGTTTGCGATGGAGGTATCAGCGATTCGATTTAGCGGTAAACTGCATTTCTTATACGCAGGCTGCTGCGGGTCAACTAGATTTACAAGAACTAAAGAACTATAACAAAAAATATAACTACGTTCTTTTTATTCTTCTATTACGCATTAATTCCCATCCTCTTCAATTCATTTCATTGCTGCGTGGTTTCTAAAAGAAGAGAAAAACCTTTTCTTCTCTTTTCTTTTAATAGATTTAGTTCTTTTCTAGTTAACTGTCAACTTTAGACAGTAGGCACTAACTATTATCGATTTTTACACTCACTGTTTCTGTATCGTAGGCACTAACTGTTTTCGATTTTAATGTTAAGCACTAACTATTATCAATATAACACTAACTACTTTGATACATGATCGCTGATATATCATCGGTCTTATAGCTGATTAATCAGCTGTCTTATGGCTGATGTATCATACGGTATAAAGAATTAATCCTATAAAAAGTTATTTTTATAAAGATAATATTTCCGAAACGAATTCAAAGACCGAATTCTATCGGGCATTTTACGCAAAAGACAGTACTTAAATAAGGACGTAGTAAGGGTATAGTTTCGACTAATTGCGTTAATAGATTTGTATTTAATAATGAGAGATAATAAGCGATAATCCTGCGTTAGTTTTCGATAGAAAGGACGATACCTCTTAGACGCCTCAGATTCGCTTATATGGCGTTTTATGCGCTAGAAGTACGATAAGGCTTAGAGTATAGATATTGCCGTTAATTTAGCAAACTGCGTAATCGTAGGCGATAAGATTCCGCATGAGTTTCGTAAGACTTCGCAAAACTCCGTATAAGCTGCTGCGTATAAACCCTTCGAGTTAAAAATGGTGCGCGCTTTTTGAATACCGTTGATGCGGGGTGGTTGCCCGTGGGCTTGGGGGGATTCGAAAATTTTTGATTTGGGTTTGCTTGTTGGTGAATGCCGTATTCATTTAGATGCATAACGAATACAACAGAATGACATTTTGTTACTTTCAAACTTCTCTTTTAAACGTTGATTTAAAAGCATTCAAAAGACTTTCGCAATCAATTTAATTCGATAAACTTTTTATGCACGAAACAAAACG
>NZ_WEIJ01000033.1:0-1809 GCF_009183795.1 Bacillus sp. B1-WWTP-T-0.5-Post-4 | reverse complement strand
AGGCAAGTTCTCGCCTACCCGCAACGCATGAATAGGAATACGTTACGGGGCGCTATCCTTGTAGAAGCATACTCTGTACTTCCCGCACGACCGATAGCAAGCCACGCCGTAACACGTTCCCGCTAAACGAATGTATGCAGCACGGAATTACGGCTTATCAGTTTTTATCTACGTGGTATCAGGCAATTCCACGCGAACACAAAAAAGCGGTATTCCAATAACCCCACCGATAGGATTAAAAGAATACCGCAAAATATATCGACCGAAATAGGTAGAAATTCACACTTGAAACTTTCCATAATAGTCGATATAATGAATACATAAATTTAATCCGTATGGGTTGATACGGAGCCGCTAGAATCGATTGGCGTCGAAACTAGCAACTATAAGCGTTTACCGACTCCAATCGGTAGGCGCTTTTTCACGTTCAATATTAAGTTGTATCCATTGTAACGCCATTTTTCTACTAAAATCAAGTTATTTTTTGTATTAAACCCGACACGATGTCAGTATTCGTCGTATATCATCGCCGATAAGCGCATTCTGACGAATCTTCGCGACTACTACCCGCGATCCAAAAGTTATCGGCTCAGAATCGTTAATCTCAGCGTATTTTCTTCCCTATTAATCGCTCTCTTACGCCATCTTTCTTCGCTGCGTGCAAAAAAAAATAGGGAAACCCGCCAAGGCTTCCCGTATCTTCGTTATTATCTTTCCTTTTTCTCTTCTCAATCCTTATAATTCTCGCCATATTTTGCGAACAGATCATACAATGCAAGCTCTACTATATCTTGCTTATCTAGTCGGAATTTTGCCGCGAATTCGTCAAGTGCTTTTCCTACGCCCTCATTAACATTTAAAGTCTTGCGCATCTTCTTTTGAGGCTCTATTTCTTGTTTAACTCTTATATACAGATCGTTAATACTATGCGACGTCTCTATCACGCCTTCGCGCGTTGTTGCTGCGGTGTTTATAGCATCTTTAACCGTTCCCCATTCATTAATCATATCACGTAAAACACTCACCTCATGCGGTGTTAATGCGTTATGTACTTCACCTTCTGTTGACACATCGATCGTTCTTTGTACGTTACCCTTACGTTGTGCACGTGTTTTACGCACGTTAACGAAGTCTTGTATGTCTCTTTCAAGCGGCTGATCACCCTCTCCTACGAAGTGCCACCCTTTATCGCCACTATTACGATATTCATAACCAAGGCTTTTTAATGTGTCTCGCAGCTTCTTCTCTCCTATACCTATTTCCTTTGCTAATACGGCACTCTTCGTTGTTACCAGTGCCTTCAAAACGTCTCCGATCTTCATAAATACGTCCTCCACTTCTTACTAATCAATCACGCATACGTTATTCGTTTCACCTTCATACGTTGTTTATTTCATATTCTACACTTGTATAAGTTATACCTCCATCTAAATTTGCGATTTAATGACCATATACCTATGAAACAAAAGATAATCGTCTTAAAATCGAATTCTCGGCGATACAATTTACATATCAACAAAAAAAAAGAGGGCGAATTCCGAAGACCTCGCCCAGTTTCGCTATTATTTAGTTTTACTTGCTTTTGGTTTCGGTCTCCTTGATCGACTCATCGCCTAAGATATATAGAGTGCCGTCAGCCTCAGGGAACGCATTGAACGTAATGTTTGCGATACGCTCGTTGTCAGGATCGAACGTATAATCAGGATCAGCTGACGCCGCTGCGTTTGGTACAGTGATCCAGTCATTCGGCGTAGTGTCAGGCGCAGTCGGTTTAATAACCATTTTCTTCGCAGTCGATAACATATCGAA
>NZ_WEIJ01000032.1:0-2437 GCF_009183795.1 Bacillus sp. B1-WWTP-T-0.5-Post-4 | reverse complement strand
GATCAAACTCTCCAATAAAGTTAGTTTGTCTAGCATCTAAAATAAAAATTGACGTTTCACGTTGTTTGTTTCGTTCAGTTTTCAAAGAACTACTTGGTCGCTCATTTGCGACTTCCTTATGTTAACACTTTCGTTAATTGATGTCAACTAAGTTTTTTATTTCGTTTGTCGCTTTCGACGTTAATGTCATCGGCGACTTGTCCTATATTACACCTCTATATAATAATAGTCAATATTAATCTTTCATTTTTTTTAAAAAGATGAAAAAGACTCTCATACCCCCCTTTTATTTCTCATACATATCAATAAGATAACTGAAAGGAGTGTAGAACTTGTTCAATCCTTCTTTATTACACATCATAAGCTCCCATTCAAGAAGCCCACACTATCATAGGAAGTTTCCAATCATTCTATTTTGGAGTCAAAAAAGCGGCTGTACTTCTCTTGCTAAATGGTTCTTTTACCAGATTGATTTATTACAAACCGCTCTAAGTTATAGTCCTTTCATTCATAATTATGAATATGATATATACAAAAGTACACCTGCCTATAGTGTACGACTAGGAGTAGCGTTACGAGAAAAACAAAAAGAAACTTTTAAACTTGTTCGTAACCCTTATAGGAGAGCAGTCAGTTCTTTCGTATCCTTAATTGGACCTCCTTATATGGAAAATCCCGAATGGAAACCCATCCGAAAGTTTTTATATCAAGATGAAAATTCCTCCAAAGGGATCTCATTTAAACAATTTCTATACTATCTATTTATAAAAGGGGCTCACGCAAGTGATATTAACCCACATTTCACACAACAATATATAGCTGGTGAAGAAGAATATGTGACCAATTATATATACTTAGAAAACTTCGATCAGGAAATGAAAGAATTAGAAAAGCGTTTCGAATTAAAAACCGCACCAATAAATGAGTTCTCAACATCATGGCATCATCAAACTCCCGCCATGATTTATAAAGGTAATTTTAGCGAAGGCGATATTACTGATCCTTTATTTCCACGTCATCCAACTTTTGAAAGCTTTTATGATACTGAATGTATACAACTTGTCCAAACAATATTTCAAAATGATTTCGACACATATAAATACAGCAAAGAATATCCATACTAACTTTAGTCTATTATCTTTGCTAAATAAAAAAGATACCTCATATATAAGGTATCTTTTTAACATTTCAATTATATAAATCATACTGTTTAGCAGTCTCTATTCTCCACCTTGTTACCTTTTAATAGATTACATAACTTTTGCTTATCCGCCCATCCTACTCCAATTAAGACTAAACTCGCTCCCATTATTACTCTCCATGTCAGAGATTCATTTAATAGAATAATTGAAGTAATAATACTTATTAATGGTAATGCATTTAAATATAATCCGCTTACTGATGCTGAAACTCTCTCTAGCGCTTTATTCCAAAACCAATACGCTAAAATTGTTGCTCCAATAACAAGGTATATTACACTAAGTCCCGTTTTCCAGGTTTCAACCTTTGGGAGACCGTAATAAAAAATTTCTACCAGTGCAAACGGTAAGAGAATAACAGCTCCAATAATTAAAGTTAATGTTGTAAAAACCTCGTTTGATAAATACTGTTCTTGTTTTGGTCGTTTTAGCAAAACTGTGTAGAAAGCAAATAGAAAAGTACTTAATAATATTAGTATATCTCCTATTAAGGACACTTCTTGATTAGCACTTTTAGATGGAATCGTAATAAAGAGTACTCCTATAGCACCCAATATAATTCCTATCCAATAATTCAATCGAATTTCCTCTTTTAAAAAGAGTGCTGAAAAAAGAATTGTAACTAATGGTAATGCAGCATCTATAATACTCACATGTAATCCACTTGTTAAAGAAATGCCGTAGGATGTAAACATAAAATAACCAGCTACACCGGTAAAAGCTAACAAACTCATTCTTTTCCATGGAACTTTTTTATGTACAACTGATTTTTGTAATTCCTTAAATGAGAATAGCATACAAATTCCACCTGCAAAGAAAAGACGAATAAATAACAAAGTAAACGGCTGAATAGATTCTAACGCCCATTTTGTTGGCGCAATGGCTGTGCCCCATAATATAACAGCCACTAATAACATGCATATTTCTTTCATAATTCCCCACACCCATCAAAAATATATGTTAACTACCTTAATTATAGATTTTTTCTAATGTAAAATCCTTTAAAAGCACAAAAGGTTATGTAAGATCACAAACATTCTTTTTACATCTGGACTATATTCTTGAAAAGGTAATTCTTACCTTTAAATTTAAAATAATAAAAATAAACACAAAAAAAACCTAAGTCAAAATAACTTAGGTTCTTGCTTGGCGACGTCCTACTCTCACAGGGACAAGGTCCCAACTACCATCGGCGCTAGAGAGCTTAACTTCCGTGTTCGGTATGGGAACGGGTGTGA
>NZ_WEIJ01000031.1:0-2628 GCF_009183795.1 Bacillus sp. B1-WWTP-T-0.5-Post-4 | reverse complement strand
ATCAAACTCTCCAATAAAGTTAGTTTGTCTAGCATCTAAAATAAAAATTGACGTTTCACGTTGTTTGTTTCGTTCAGTTTTCAAAGAACTACTTGGTCGCTCATTTGCGACTTCCTTATGTTAACATTTTCATCTTTCAATGTCAACTAAGTTTTTTATTTCGTTTGTCGCTTTCGACGTTAATGTCATCGGCGACTTGTTCTATATTACACCTCTAAAGTATAATCGTCAATACGTTTTTTAAAAAACTTTATATTTTATAGATTTCATTTACGTATTTCTTCTATAAGTTATATACAAGCATCCCACAGAACAATCTATGGGGTGCTCTTCTACCATAAAAACTATTGTTCTTTCGACGGCACCGAACAACTTCCATCAGTACAAGAAAGATCGCTTCCACCCTCTGAAGAAAGTTCTTGCAACTTAGGTGTAGGATTCTCTTCTTCCCACACTTGCTGAAGTGCACCAACAAAAGTTTCAAGTGGTTGTGCACCTGAAATAGCATACTTTTGATTAATAATAAAATAAGGCACTCCCGAAATTTGATATTGCTGAACAATCGCTTCATCAATTCTAACATCATTTGCATACGCATTTTTATCATTAATAACATTTAAAGCTTCTTGCTTATCTAAACCTGAAGCTTCAGCGATAGTAGCAAGTGTATCCACATCGCTTAAATTTTTCGATTCAGTGAAATATGCAAAAAGTAGATTTTCTGTAATCTCTTTTTCTTTCCCTTGATTCTTTGCAAACTTCGCAAGACGATGCGCATCAAAAGTATTAGTCGGCTTCATCTCATCAAAATTAAAACTTAAACCCATACTAGCTGCATGATTTCCTAACTGTACGTTATTACGCTTAGCTTCTTCAATACTAATTCCATACTTTGATGCAAGTACTTCATTAATACTTGTTCCAGAATAGATTGGAGCATTTTGGTCTAATTCAAAACTTTTAAACTCAACTTCAACATCCTTCTTATGTGGAAATTGCTCTAAAGCCATCTCTAATCTACGTTTCCCAATATAGCAAAATGGGCATACAAAATCCGACCATGCTTCAATTTTCATAAAAACACCTCATTAACATTTAGTTTTCAATCATTGTAGCACTGAGATTAAGGAATTCAAAAGTTTTTGCTCTATCTCCTTCATATAGTACATACAAAAACACACTTATAGCAGAATACCTAATTAACAAAAAAACGATAATCAAAAGGATTAACTATTATCCCTCCGATTATCGTCTATATAAATGCAACAATTTTAATTATGCCGGAATATACTTCCCTACGAACTTCCATACAGTATTCCAATATTTATTGGAATCTACTTTCTCCGCTTCTCCATGTCCAGCACCTGGAACAATTAATTTCTCTTTTTCTACTTTTGCAGCATTATATACTTCATCTAACATTTCAAAAGGAACGAATGTATCAGCATCCCCATGAATGAATAACATAGGTGTTTTACTTTTCGCTACTTGTTTTACAGCTGAAGCCTCTTCTAAATCGTAACCAGCTCTTAATTTAGTAACCGTATTTGCCGCATTCATAACAGGAAACTTCGGTAAATGGAATAAATCTTTTAGTTGATAAGTAAATTCATCAATAACAGTTGAGTATCCACAATCTTCAATAATAACTTTAACATTAGAAGGTAAATCTTCTCCTGAAGTCATCATTACAGTTGCCCCGCCCATCGAAACACCAAATAGAGCTATTTCAGCATTAGGATCTTTCTTTAAGATTTGTTGAATCCAAATCAAAACATCTTTACGATCATGCCAGCCCATACCAACATAATCTCCTTCACTATTTCCATGTCCACGAAGGTCTGGTGCTATGACATTATAGCCTTGTTCATAGAAATTACGAACATATTTCGTCATTTCTGATGCTCTACCATTGTATCCATGAACTACAATTGCCCATTTATGACTAGATGGTTCATTCATATATTCATAACCTTTTAAATTTAATTTATCGAAAGAACGTATAGATAATGCGTTAGGTTTATACTTCGATACGAAGTTTGCATTCTTTTCTTCATTTGCAGCCAATACATCTCCCGATGCACTTACCGTTTCTACTAAATGAGGATTATCTTGCAAAAATTCCTTTTCTTGTTTCGCATTTAACGCATAGTTATAAAAATAATTTCCAACTAACATATACACGATTACTAGCAGGACTAAGACTACTATAGTAATTATACTTATCTTTTTCATATTATCTCCTTTTCTAACTTAAATCTTCTTATATTAAAGTACATCAAAAACAACTGTACTATTTTAACACACTGATGAATCCTATCTTTAAGAAATAAAATAGAAAATCTTAAATTACATATAAAAAATCACGAAAGAAATTGAATAAAACTTATATAGCTACGTACTCAAAAACCTTTTTAAAAAGCGAGAAGCACTTCAAAATATTTAGCTTTAAAAAGAAGTTATAAAACACAAAAAAGACGAGTCATTCTGACTCGTCTTAAAGTTGCTTGGCGACGTCCTACTCTCACAGGGACAAGGTCCCAACTACCATCGGCGCTAGAGAGCTTAACTTCCGTGTTCGGTATGGGAACGGGTGTGACCTCTCTGCCATCATCACCAAACTATGAA
>NZ_WEIJ01000030.1:0-2711 GCF_009183795.1 Bacillus sp. B1-WWTP-T-0.5-Post-4 | reverse complement strand
GTGCGGGAAGTACAGAGTATGCTTCTACAAGGATAGCGCCCCGTAACGTATTCCTATTCATGCGTTGCGGGTAGGCGAGAACTTGCCTAGGCGTGTAGTCTGAAAGGTTCGGGGGGTTATCGTTAGCGTTATGGCGCTAGGGAATACGCTCAGCATGTCACGTAGGGACGATATTACGGGGACAAGCCGAGAAAAAGGGCGTATGCGGTGAAAACCGCTGAGTGAATAGGGTCTTCTGACGGACCAACGAGGTGCGGCATGGTAAAGACGCTTATCTTTCTATTCTGTTAGATTACTTTTTGTAGTCTTTCAGCATAGGGGATAAGTCTGTCAACTTCCCTCCCTGCCTCGGATTAGCATGGTAAAGGGCGTCAAAGAAAAGTCAAGAGATTTTAAGAGATTAAGAGAAAATAACTACCACTATCCGCGGCTAGAGGAAAATATAGATAACTACTACTAACTAGGGATAGGGAAAAATGAAGCTAAAGGAAATATAGATTAATAACTATATATAGGGAATGGAGAAAAAAGGATATCAAAGTAAATTAAAGAAAAAGAAGATGTGTAAAAGTAAGGAGAAGTAAGGGAGAGTGAAATCATGATTGATGAAAATAAGAAACTACAACAGCTGAGTACTTTTACATGGAAAGAGACAAAAAGTACTGAAGAAGAAAGAAGGCTAAAAAGATAGTGGAATAGTTAAGGCGGTTAAAAGGGGGAGAAAGATGTCAATAGTTGCGGGAAGCAAACAAATGGCAAAGGAAGAACAAGAGCGAAGAAAAGAAAGGTTAGAAATAGATGTGATGAACAACGATAATATACCTGCAAAGTTAGTCCAGAAAGAGGGCGTCTATACTATCGGTAATTTGAATCATAATAAGAAATGGATTCAAAAGGGAGTCGATAGATATAATGCGAGAGTTTGGCGAGATTGGAGAGAAAAAGAATGACTTATGATTTTTCAAGTAGTGGGCTTGCTGACTATAAGCTTAGAAATCATACAACGGCTCCCCAGATGCTTGTA
Source organism: Bacillus sp. B1-WWTP-T-0.5-Post-4 (assembly GCF_009183795.1). Lineage (NCBI taxonomy): Bacteria > Bacillati > Bacillota > Bacilli > Caryophanales > Bacillaceae > Bacillus > Bacillus sp. B1-WWTP-T-0.5-Post-4. The sequence goes on along the minus strand of NZ_WEIJ01000030.1, from coordinate 1,687 downwards.
TATGAGTTAATAAGGTGTCTAGTGGTTTATTTATATTTGAAACTATTATCGTCCGTTATATGCCCTGTTATGCCGTTATAGATTAATGTGAAAAGGAAAGACTCTCGGAACATTGGGAGTTATCTTCTAATATTGGGATTTATTGTGTTTGAATTATCTGTATATTAATATATAATATGAAAACAACCTTCATTTTAGAATAGATTATAGTAAAATTTTGTATTTATGTGGAAATTAAAGGTTGCGCAATAAGAGACGAAGTCACATAATATAATTAATGGAATACCACGGCGATACCACTCGCTAAATGCGACGCCGATATAAGGAACATGCGGACACCACGCAATGAAGTTAGATGAAACACCGCATAGAGAATGCTATATTGTAGTTGTGTAGGAATGTATCACCTTTTAGCGAAATGAACGGGCAAGAGCAAGATGAATGCGGAAACAGTCGGAAATGACGAAGGGAATCTCTCCCCCCCCCCGCTAACGGCATAGGACGGAAACCGACGATACCACAACCGCATTAGATATCTATATAAATATATAGAACAAAAGAAAGTGCTAGGATTAACCAACCTATCGCTTTTTTGTTGTTTATATTTTTTAACCAATTTAAGGAAATACCGCTTCGGTTGACTTGTGTGAACTTGAGGTTTATTATAAGGATATAAAGAAAGGGAGGTGAAAATATGAATTTGTGGGTAATTTTAGGTGGTTTTGTAGCAACCTTGAATCAATTATCAGCACTGATAAAAAACAGTGTAGATACATACTACAAGGTTAAAGAGAAAAGAGTCGCACCCACCAAGATGACGACTCAGAATAACCACAAGGGAGAGGGAAACCTCTCCTATACCTAAGATTATAACACATTCATACTAATTATGAAAAAATTTATATGGAAAAATATACCTATAGCTATATTTCTGATTTTTGTTTTAACAACCTTTGATTACAACAACCTAGGTACTGGGGAGTATACCTATATTATCTTTGCTGGAATAGCTCTATTTTTAATGTTGATTAATATGATTATTTTGTATATAAAGGAGAAGAAGAATGTTTAAATTTGACACAAAAGAACAACTAACAAAATTTATACAAGATGAAGTTTTAAATTCATCGGAAGCATTAGATATTCTCGGGTGTTCTAGACAGTATTTGAATAAACTGGTAAAAGAGGGAAAACTAATACCGATTAAAGAGACAACTCGCGATAAACTATTCTACAAACAAGATGTTGTAAAAAGAAAATCTTTAATGAGAAAGTAAAAGTTTTTATTTCAAATTCCTAATTATTAGTAATGTATAGAGGGAAGAACAAGATATATCTAAAAGAACAAGAAGCGGACGCAAATTGATGCGTACCGCCTTTTTTATGTCCGCATACACGGTGTATATTTGTTTATTTATAACGTGCCCTTATTACCATTTCGGTGATTATCGCTGCGGCTACTGATAAGGCGAAAATTACGCCGAATGATGCGACGTATAGGTTTCCGAATGCTTTCGCTACGCACATAAATATGAATGCGAATACGATTAGGAATGTTATATTTCGATTCTTTTTCATAGTATATTCGTGAATATTTCGTGTTATAATTAAGTAATAGATAGAGCGTGCTGTCACACGCCCTACGCTATTTTACTTTCTTGAGAATCGACTAGCGATTTTGAATCTA
>NZ_WEIJ01000002.1:0-992045 GCF_009183795.1 Bacillus sp. B1-WWTP-T-0.5-Post-4 | reverse complement strand
CTATGAAGAAATTTGAAAGTATAAGTAATTTAAGAAAATTAAATTATACATATGATGGCATTATACAAGTGGATTATATTTGTAAATTTATTGAAAGAAATAAAGATTTATTTATTGCTAAATTAAAAAAAGAAAAGAATATTGATGTACCTGATTTTGAAGAGGTAAAGGGATTTTTATTAACAAATGAAGGGAAGTTTTCTGGAGTACATTTAAATAAAAATGTTCCCATTTTAACTCGAGAAGATTTCTGGAGATTTTTTGCTTATCCTGTTGTTTTAATCCAGGATATAAATAGATTAAGCAAGACAGGGGTTAATTTTATAATAAAGCATTGGTGGGACTTTTCTAAGGAACCTAGTTTAGAAGATTTTTTGAATTATCTAGCTAATCCTTTTAAAGATAATTTTGCTTTTAAACAATATACTGTTATGGGCGAGGAGGCTTTTTATATAGCTGGAAAAAAACTAGTTTATAAAAAGTACAAGATAAATTATCAGGAACTAAATTCTTTTTCTAAATATAGAGAAAAAGATTATGGGGTGTTAATTGAACAGAAGATTAATAATATGAGGAATAAAGGTGTAAATGAATGGATAGATGCTTTTTATGTAATAGATTTTACTAAAAAGAAATTGGTGAGTACTGTTAAAGATGTTAAAGACATTAACTATTGGATGGAACTCCAAACTGAATTTTTTAAATTTGATGACACATCAAATAGAAAATAGTAGCCGAAAAGATACCGTATGTACATTAGTTTTGTGTTTTGGGGTATGGAGTAGTGCTATTTTTATATTGAGTAACGAAAAATTATTAATGTAAAAATATTTTTATTTTAAATTCTGTGAGCTAATTGAATGATAAGATAGCCTCTTAGATATTGATAGATAAGTGTAAAAGTCCCCTCTTAATAATAAAGAAGGGACTTTTTGTGAAATTGTATTTGTAGGTGGGAAGACATTAAATCTTAAGAAGAATTACTGTTTAATTTAAACCATTTTGTGTTTTAGATTCCAATTTATTGTTATAAAAGCTTAGTAGTGCGATACCTTTACCAGATAAAGATTCAAATTCATATATTTTATAATTATAACTTTCGGAGGTTAACTTCCCTTCACCACCAATAAGTTTTATGCATTCCTCATATGTCATGCCCAACTGCAATTGTTGAAATTCATCTAATGTAATATAAGCATCTTCGAGTTTATGTAGTCTCTCATAACTTTGACGTAATTCTTCTTCTCTTTTTTCGTTTTCTGCTAGTGCCTTCTCTTGTTGTTGTCTTTTTTTCTCTTTTTCAGCCTCTTCTTTTTCTTTATTAACTTTAAAAGATAATTTATCTATACTTTCTTTGAAATCTTTAACATCTTGCTTAGAATTTAATATTCTTTTATCAATAATTTTTGCGTACATACTACCAGTACCTTCATTTTTATATGTAATACCGATTTTTTTATCGTCAGTGTATAATATATCCCCAAATATATACTCAAAGTAATGTTCAATTCCAAGTTGCTGAATTTTCCATTTATCAGGGTTATATATTTCACGGTACATATTATATTCTTTTGAAAATGCAGTGATGTACATTATACCATCTGCATTCTTCAGATTGTCTAAGACTACTTTGGTATTATATTCATTACAATACGATATATTGCCCTTTTGACACATTTCATGTTGCCTTTTTTCTTGTTTTTTTTCCCATTCAATTAGATATATAGTTGAAACGATTGTAATAAGAACTAAGATAATGGAAGTTACCATAGTTATAAATATTTTTTTACTAGCCTTTTTCTTTTTAATAAATTTTAGATAAAGAATAGAAATAAGAGATATTAAAAATACAATTATTAATAGTGGAAACAGTATTAAGATACTACTTTTTATTATCCATTCTAGACTCATTCAAATCATCACCTTTCATAGAACTATTCTCCTTAAATAGAAAATAATAGCATTAACAATTATATCAAAATAATTTATAGGAGTGGTTGTAAATCTTTATTTATTTGGGGAGAAATTCAATATATTTTTAGGTAAGTAGGAATGAGGTATTATTTGTATGCGAGTGAAAGGATAGGTTTTTTGTTGTATAATTTTGGTATTGAGGTCATTTAAAATGAAGTTTTTAGGGATGGTGAGAATTACAAGATGAGTGATACAAATCATGGAGTAGCTATTGAAGTATCAGAAATTGAAACTGATGAATTACTAGAACAAGTGGATGATGAGATTCAAAGAGAAGAGGGAGTTATAGCAGAGGTAAATGCAGAAGAAAAGGCAAAAAAGATAGAACGAGAAAAACATAGATTGATGGTTAATTTAGCGGAAGGGAATATGAAACATCTTATAACTAAGATAGCTTATTTATTAAATAAGTATCCATCAACAAGAAATTCTGATATTACGCTACAATTAAAGTATTGGAGAGAATTTGAAAGATTTAATATAGAAGAAAAACCAAACGGAGGGAAAATCCCATGCCAACCTACAACAAACTAATCCGAAACAAAATCCCGCAAATAATAAAAACCAACGGAAAAACACCTACAACAAGAATCCTACTCGAAGAAGAATACATAAAAGAACTCTGCAAAAAACCAGAAGAAGAACTAACCGAATATCTAGAAGCAACAACAAAAGAACATAAACTCGAAGAACTATCCGACCTCCTAGAACTAATAAACGCCCTAGCCAAATACGAAGGCACAACACTAGAAGAAATCAACAACATCCGTAAAAAGAAAGCAAAAGAAAGAGGCGGCTTCTCAGATCGAGTCTTTCTAATTGAAGTAACCGATAACTAACCCCTCCTAAGCCCCTTACAAGCCCCTACCAAGTAATAAATCACTAAGAAAAAACACAACAAAACAAAAACAACTACAAACACCGTAGTAGTAGTCAAAAAAAATTTTGAAATAACACGCCAAAAACCCAGCCATCCTCCCATATATATTATGAAGAGGTTTTCATTTTGAACGGAGACGGGAGGAACTTTGATGGCGGTGTATCGTAATGTGCAGGTGAATTTTTGGCAGGATGATTTTGTTTTGGATTTGACGCCGGAGGAGCGGTATTTTTATGTGTATTTGCTAACTTGTTCGAAGACGACGCAGTGCGGGATTTTTCCTTTTCCGAAGCGGTTAGCTGAGATGGAGACGGGTTATAACAGGGAGACTGTTGATAAGCTTGTGCAGCGCTTCATTGATTATGGGAAGATTCTTTATGATGCAGATACACGGGAGCTATTCGTTTTGAATTGGCTTTGTTATAATCCTGTGACGAATACGAATGTGGAGAAGTGTGTGCTTCGTGAGCTGAAGAGTGTGAAGAATAAGGAGTTTGTACATATGTTTCTTCAGAAGTGTGCGGAGGAGGAGCTGAATGTTCCGATGCTTTTAGCACATTTCGGTATGCCTGATGATTTGAATGTGGATGATGTTGAGCCGATTTGTGAGGAGACAGAGGAAGAAGAGGTTATAGAGGAAGAGACGGGAAGTCGCGTGTTTTCTTTTTATGAGCAACATTTCGGTAGTTTGTCTCCTTTTGCGGTGGAGGAACTGAGTGCGTGGATGGAAGATTTGTCAGAGGAGCTTGTGCTGAAGGCGCTTCAAATTGCGTTTGAGAATAATAAGCGGACGGTTGCTTATGTGAAGGGAATTTTGAGAGGGTGGCACGGGAAAGGATTTACGAAAGTTTCTGAGGTTGAGGCGGATACGGCGAGCTTTCGGAAGAAGGAGTCGTCTGTTAGTACGGGGGAGACGGAGGAGTTTTTGGCGAGGTGTGAGGAGTGGGAGAAGAATGCGCCATCTGAGGAAGAGTTGCAGCGCTTTTTAGCGGAGCGCGGGTGGCGGCCATGAGTATTCAAAATGTGGAGGCGGAGAAGACGGTGTTAGGTTCTCTATTAATTGATGGAGAGCTTATTAAGGAGTGCCGTTTGACGGAGCAGTATTTTTCTATGCCGGTGCATAAGTCTATATTTCAGTTAATGCGAAAAATGGAAGAAGAGGGGCAACCGATTGATCTTGTGACGTTCATTTCTAGGGTGGATCCGAAGTTTTTAGAGGGGATCGGGGGAATGGAGTATTTTATAGGGTTAATGGATAGTGTGCCTACTATTAGCAATTTCTCTTATTATGAGGGGCTTGTTCGAGGTGCGTGGAAAATGTATCAGGCTGGTGTTCTCGGGCACAAGATGGGGGAGCGTCTTATTGCGGAGAAGAGTGAGAAAGTTATCGGTGAGACGATTACGGCACTTTGTGAGTTAGAGGAGAAAGATTCTGTATGTGAGTTTGATTTGAAGGGTGCATTAGTTGATTTGTATGAGGAGCTTCATCAAGATGGGAAAGAGATTACTGGTATTGAGACTGGTTATACATCGTTAAATAAAATGACGTGCGGATTGCAGGAAGGTGATTTTGTCGTTCTTGGTGCGCGTCCTTCTATGGGGAAGACTGCGTTTGCGCTTAATGTTGAACTGCATGCGGCGAAGTCTGCAGTGGCGGTTGGATTGTTTTCGTTAGAGATGAGTAGTAAGCAATTGTTAAAAAGGATGGCATCTTGCGTAGGCGAAGTGTCAGGAGGTAGGCTGAAAAATCCGAAGCATCGTTTTGCGATGGAAGATTGGGAGAAGGTAAGTAAGGCGTTTGCGGAGATTGGTGAGTTGCCATTTGAGATTTACGACAATGCAGGCGTTACGGTACAAGATATTTGGATGCAAACTCGTAAGTTAAAGAGGAAGCACGGTGATAAGAAGGTTTTAGTTATTGTAGATTACTTGCAGCTTATTACGGGCGATCCGAAGCATAAGGGTAATCGATTTCAAGAGATTAGTGAGATTTCTCGTAAGCTTAAGTTATTAGCGCGTGAATTAAATGTTTGTGTAGTAGCACTGTCACAGTTATCTCGTTCTGTAGAGTCGCGGCAAGATAAGCGTCCGCTTTTATCTGATTTAAGAGAGACGGGCCAAATTGAGCAAGATGCGGATGTCATTATGCTTATGTATCGAGAGGATTATTACGATAAAGAAACGATGCAGAAAGAGATGACGGAGATTCATGTAGCGAAGCATCGGAATGGACCTGTGGGGAGTTTTAAGTTGAGGTTTTTGAGGGAGTTTGGGCGGTTTGTGGAGATTTGATGATAAAATAGAAGAAGGCATATAAAAAGGTAAAGGAGTGGTTACGGATGACAAAAGTAGGTCGTTTATATGAACAAGAGAAGCAAGAAGAAATTGATAAAGCACTTTCGGCAGCTGGAATGCTTTTTAAAGGAATGAGTGTAGAAGAAATAGCTAAAAAATTAGATGTAACAATTGAAAAGGTGAAAGAGTGGGAGAAGCGTTTATCTCATTAATCGCTGGGGTAATGGCAGCGTCTGTATAAAAATTTACACAAAAATAGCCGAATATTTACTATATAATAGTCGGCTATTTTTGTACGGAGAAGTTGTTAGGTTTAATACGCAAATCTTTTGGTTTGCTCTTGAATATGTTCCTCATTTCCCCATAAAGAAAGACTTTCTCTCTGCAGTAATCCACTGCTGCAAATCATCTTGGTTACGTCGGACAAGTCGATTTACTAACACATCATGCCATACATAATCCTCTAATAAGTATATATGGACGGGGTCATCTGTATAAAAAGCAATATTACGCTCTTCAAGTGATGGTCCATAAATCATTTCTTTAGAATCTATCGATACAATAAACCAATGTTCTGTAGACAAGGTTTCTGTATAAGGTGTTATGCGATGGGCTTCTAGATTTTTAATGGGATTTTCAACATGTAGGGTAATACCTTGTATTGTAACTTTATCAGCTACTTCAGATAGATCTTCTTTTAACGCTTCATACATCTCATCCCACATTGAAATGACAATACGTCGTTCTGCTTTTTTTATTAATGCCTGACAGTAGCTAATGATTGTTTGATTGTCTTTTAAAGTAATTACTCGATTATCCGTTTTTTCCTCGGAAGTTTCTAGTTTTTTTAATGAATCACTTATTCCTTCGTAAGTAGATTGCCATTCTGTTTGCGCTTTCTGTAAAAAGATTTCAACAGGTAGAGGTGAATAGCGGGTGGTGTCATTTATTTCTTCTTTCATGACAATTCCTTTTTCTACAAGGTTACCTAAAATCTCATAAATTCGCGCTCTTGGGACACCCGAATCTTTACTCACTTGGTAGGCTGTGACAGGCCCTTGTTTAACAAGAGATACATAAGATTTAGCTTCATATTCATTGAAACCAATTTTTTTAAGCTGTTGCACTATGTAGTCCACTTTTTTCGTCCTCCGATGTTTGCTTTTATCCCGCTTTAACGGGCAGTAAGATCCCCACCTCAAAATTCAGCGGAAGCAAAGAAGTTAGGTGGGGTCGGGCTGCCCGTAAAAGCCCGATTGGTGAAGGCTAATAATCAGTGGGGGTGAACAAACCCCACACTGATTAAAGTTTCACTTTATATTTCAACGTTACAATAACTGTTTACATTTAGCAAATTATTAGTTACTATTCGAATAGTGACTAAAGGGGAGGTTAATAGTATGGATTTTTATTTAGACCCATCTGTATTAATGATTTTGATCGCTTTTGGATTTTTAGCTGCATTTATTGATTCAGTTGTAGGTGGTGGTGGACTCATTGCTTTACCAGCTTTATTATTTACAGGACTGAATCCAGCAAGTGCAGTAGCTACGAATAAACTAGCGTCGACAATGGGAAGTGCAACTAGTAATATTGTGTTTTATCGTTCTGGTAATCTTGATTTGAAATCGGCGTTTAAATTAGTTCCGCTCACTTTCATAGGTTCCATAATAGGGGCATGGACCGTTCATTTAATGAATCCAGAAGTACTGAAGCCATTGATGCTGATCATGCTTGGTGCTGTCGCTATTTATACGATATTCAAAAAGGATTGGGGTAGTATTTCCACTCATAAGAAATTGTCTGGTCGACACGTCATTATTTTTACTTTCTTTGTTTTTGCTATTGGTTTTTATGATGGATTTCTAGGTCCTGGAACAGGTTCATTTTTAATGTTTTCTCTTTTATTTATTGGGTATGATTTTTTAAAAGCAGCAGGTAATGCGAAGCTTCTTAATTTAGGAAGTAATGTTGGTGCATTGTTGATGTTTATGTATGTAGGGCAAGTTAACTATGCGTATGGTTTTATAATGGGAATTGCTCAAATTGCTGGAGGGATTGTTGGCTCCAAATTCGCTATAAAAAAAGGAAGCGGGTATGTTCGTGCTCTGTTCATTACAGTAACTTGTTTATTGTTAGCGAAAAATCTGTATGACTATATTCAGTAAGTAATTAAAGAACGTAGAAAAGGTCAAAGATGCAGATTACATAAAATATAAGAAGACACTAGGGAGAAAATTCCTTTTAACATTTTTTAGATGCTACCTTATTTGAAGATAGCATCTAAAAAGAAAATCTAAGTGAAGAGAATGAAAATAATATAAACTCATATTTTTCTGGGGTATGTTTATTGATCATAGTGAAATGTTTATTCTATATTCTTCTTATAATTAGGCCTCAACAAACTCTTAAAATCCACCTCAGCAATTAGCACACTCAACAATATAAGCGTAGCCCCTAAGTATCCTTTTCCTGTCAGCGTTTCACCTGTGAAGACGAAAGCAAAGCCTGCGGAAAAGACAGGTTCTAATGAAAAAATAAGACCTGTATGGGTAGGTGTAGTGTATTGCTGGGCGATAACTTGCACGATGAATGCGACTGCGGTGCAAAATATACTTAAGGCTAGGATGATTAGCCATGAGTTGGTTGTGCTAGGCAGTTTTGGTGTTTCCATAATGAATGAAAAAATAAGACTAAATAGGCCGACGAAGCCGAGTTGTATGACTCCAAGTGCAATGGAATTCACATGTTTCGTTACGCTTCCAGTAATGATGACGTGGATCGCATAAAATAGGGCAGACAGTATGCAAAATATATCGCCGTTACCGATTTTGAATTCGCTCGTTAATGTTAATAAGCCGATTCCTATTATCGTTAAAATGATTCCTACTATAACTTTCTTTTCCGGAATGTGTTTTAAAAATATAGCTGATAATATTGGAATGAAAATGACTGTGAGACAAAGTAAGAAACCAGCATTAGAAACACTCGTATACTTTGTACCGAAAGTCGCGAAAATATAAACGATAAATAAGACAGAAGCAAGTATAAATGCATATTTTACAGTTTTAAAATCAACTTTGAATAAATGTTTGTAAAATATTAAACCTGATAAAAGAAAAGCGATAATAAATCGTAATGCAATTAAATTATATTCTTCTATGCCATCAAGTCCAAGCTTTGTAAGTAGGATGGATGCACCCCAAAAAAATGTAACTAGTAGTAACATTAAATCCGCTTTTAATTGTAGTTTCATTTCTATTCCCTCGTTATGTATAAATTTTATAAGCCCATACCCCTATCCCCATTTTAAATTTTAATATTAATTCTGAATATTTGTAACTTAAATTTATCGACGGTTTTTTCAGAACAATTGGGAAGTAATAGTATGTATAAAAAAAAAGCCCAGTTTGGAGGGGATTTTTTCTATGTAAAATTTCATTTGTTTTGTTTACATAATATCTTTACAATCATTTGATAAAATAAAGTCAACTGCATATTGTGAGGGTGGTTATCCCTTCTTTCTATTCGGAAGAAAAGGAGGTGATAATATGGAGTTTTGTTTGACCTTGTAAAAGAGTTTGTCAAAGCGACTGTGCGCGAAGCTTCAGCGTATTTTTTGCGGAATCAACTTCTGGATAAGGACAACAAAAAAACCACTCCGCGCCGTCACAAGCAAAAGGGTGGGTTCCGCAAAAAGAAATAGCTTATAATAACCACCACCCTAAGCGGTAGCAGTTAGGGAAGAGATGTGAGCGCATCTCTTCTTTTTATTATATGCCATTTTATTTGATGTCATACTTATATAGTATTCTATGGAAAATATATCATATTCCTATTTTGTGGTCAATTTGATCCCGCTTTAACGGGCAGTAAGACCCCCACCTCAAAATTCAGTGGAAGCAAAGAAGTTAGGTGGGGGTCGGGCTGTCCGTAAAAGTCCGATTGGTGAAGGCTAATAATCAGTGGGGGATGAACAAAACCCCCACTGATTAAAGTTTCACTTTATTGAATGATTGAAAAGGTGTAGTCTTATTCCTTTTCAAACTGAAAAATATCCCGATTAATGAGTTGGTGGAGGTACCTATCCATTTCAGCAGCAGAAACGCTTTTTTTATTTTTAAACCACCATGTGCTTAATGAGGTGATTGCCCCTGAATAAAACTCAATGATTAAATCATTTGGTATCGTATGGTTTTTGCAAAGTTGATTTAATGCTTCTATTTCTTGTTTTCTCGTTTCGTGACTTAAATAATGTGTACGGGTAATGAATTGTTCATCAGACATTTGCGTTTCTAATATTTTACCGAGTTCTTCATGATGTAGGAATTGTTCCATTACTTGAAATGGTTTACTTAATCGATCTGAAACCGGTATTTCAGCAATCATCTTACCGTATCGTTTAAATCCAAATGTTAATAAAGCATCTTTATCTTCAAAGTGTTTATAAAAGGTTGTTCGGTGTACCATAGCGCGGTCACATATTTGGTTAATCGTGATCGTACTATATTTCTGTTTTGATTGCGTCATTAATTCAAATAAGGAATCCCACAGTAATTTATGTGTACGTCTAATACGTAAATCAAGTTGTTTTTCATTATCATTCATCTACAATTCTCCTTTTTTGTAGATTAAATATACAGTGGTTGAAAATTGATTCTCCCTTTTTAATCTACATATGTATATTATATTACATGTGTTTAGGTATATTTAAAGTTTTTTAAGTAAGAAACAGGAGGAGAATCTGTAAATGAATATGACAACTAAGAGCCCTACAAGTGGCAAAGTTGATACTTCTAATTTGAAACATACCCCTATTTTAATTGCGTTACTTTTAGGAGCAATGGTTGCATTATTAAATGAAACATTACTTGGTAATGCGTTAACAGTATTAATGAAGGAATTTGATGTAACAGCTTCAACGATTCAATGGCTTTCTACGGCTTACATGTTGGTGGTTGGGGTTTTAGTCCCAATTACAGCGTTACTTCAGCAATGGCTCACAACGAGACAAATGTTTTTGATTGCTATGGTAACGTTTTTAGCTGGTACATTAATTGCGGGATTTGCACCGACATTTTCTGTTTTATTAATCGGCCGTATTGTCCAAGCGGTAGCGACAGGGTTAATTTCACCGTTATTAATGAATACGATTTTAATTATTTGTCCGCCTGAAAAACGTGGTGCGACAATGGGATTAATCGCACTTGTGATGATGGCAGCTCCGGCAATTGGTCCTACATTATCTGGAGTAATTGTGGATTCATTAAATTGGCGCTGGTTATTCTATATTGTTATTCCTATCGTGATCATTTCCATTATGATTGGGATGAAGTACATTCAAAATGTTTCAGAGTTAACAAGGCCAAAAGTAGATTACCCATCAATCCTTTTATCGACATTAGGATTTGGCGGATTTGTGTATAGCTTTAGTGCATCAGGTGATTTAGGATGGTCCGATGCGAAAGTATATGGTGCTTTAATTGTTGGGCTTATCTCATTATGTATTTTTGTCGTTCGACAATTAAAAATTGAGAATCCAATTTTAGAATTACGCGCATTTAAAGTTCCGATGTTTACATTATCAGTCGGATTAATTGTCATTGTGATGATGTCGTTATTTTCAACGATGACTTTATTACCGATGTTCCTACAAACAGTTTTACTCGTTACAGCTTTTAAGTCAGGGATCATCATGCTTCCGGGAAGTATTATTAGCGCTATAATGGGACCGATTGCAGGTAAACTATTTGATAAATTTAGTCCGAAAGTTATTATCGTTCCCGGCATTGTGTTAGTAGGGATTGCAATGTTCTTATTTAAAGGCATTACTCCTGATACATCAATGTTACAAATTATTATTATGCATAGCGTATTAATGGTTGGACTTATGTTTGTCATGACAGCACAAACATACGGTTTAAATCAATTAACACCAGATTTATATCCGCATGGAACAGCACTGTTTAATACGTTGCAACAAGTAGCTGGTGCAATTGGTACAGCTATCTTTATTTCGAAAATGTCTTCAGGAACAACTAAGTATATGGAAAGCTCCGCAAATCCACTGGATCCAGTAGAGAAGTTAAACGGTTTAACTTCAGGGTTCCAAGGTGCATTTGCACTTGGGTTAATCTTTATTATTGTTGCATTTATCGTATCGTTATTCTTAAAAGAGGAGAAAGAAGGAGTAAAGGAAGCGAGAGTTTTACAGAACGAACATTAAGGTTTATATAAAAAAGACATCTTTCCCTAGCAAAGATGTCTTTTTTATATTTTTTTCGTAACACTTGTTTTGGTTGTCTTTATACATAAGAATTGGTATGTACAATATTTATCCTTTTTGAGAATAACGATGCAAAGCTGTGCTAATAACTAAAAGTCCAATAATGAGAGAGTGTGTTCTTATAATAAGTTCTGCCGCTAATAGTTCACCAGATGATTTAGTGACATCGTATATAGATTCTGTTATGAGAATAGGCATAGTCATGATTATGAAGTTATTATATTTGCATTAAACGATTTGCGCGTTTTTTATAGTAAAAATTAGAGACTCTTTAATAAAAAGGAATTAAATATGGTATTCTTTAGTTAAGATATTTAAACGAAGACAGGGGAAATGAAGATGGACAAGAAGCTAACGTATTGGCTAGCATCTATTATAGGGGGAGTAGTACTTGCAACTGGTATGACTTATGGAATGTTACAGTTTGCTGAAGTCCCGCTTAAGAGTGAGGACCATGTTTTTGCAGAGGTTAATAAAGAAGACATACTATCGAATGAAGCAGAAGTGAAAGGTTCAAATGCACAACTTCACATTACAGTAACTTCTACTGAAGAAGAAGTTATTTCAGCTATGCATAGCATGACTCATCAAAAAGTAAAAGCGTGTGAAGGAAAGGGAGCAACCCCTATGTCCAAAAAGAATGCAGAGAAAGTAAGAAATATTCTAAACGGAAACAATTTCAAGAACAAAGAAGAGCTATTAGCAATTACTGAAAGATGGGCAAATAGAGATTTTAGTAAAATTTTAGAAGAACATAACTATTTTATTAAACTTCAAGGTGGCAAGACAGGTGAAGCTACAGTAATGGATACGGTAGACGAGAAAGTATTCTGTCTCAATACTTTCGGTGATGATGTAACGGCTGCATTAGTTAAATCAGGAGATCTTCAAGCCTTGTAAGGTGTTTTTTCTTTAATATAAAGAAAGCCTCAAGTATTCATATACTTGAGGCTTTTCTAATGGAAAGATAGGAATGATCCGAATTCCTTACATTAAGAACAAAGTGGAATTACTCCTAAACCAATTAATAAAGCTGCAGCAACTGCTGGAATTGGTACAGGAATTTGAATACCTTCTACAAACAAGAAATACTGACCACTCACTATTTTAAAACAAACTACTTGCATGGCTATTCCTCCCTTCTTTTAGAATTAATACATTATATTAATTAATCTATTTATTGTTATAGTTAAATTATTCATTTTCAAAAATATAGTTAATATGTGAATAGTTTTCGAAAGGACCTGCTCAATCAATGTGGAAAAACATAAGATGAAACGAATCCATTAAAATACATGAGTGAACCTTAGTTTTCCCCTCTTATCTAAAGGAGGAACTATTATGGGTTATGGTGGTAGTTGTGGCGGTTGTGGCTTCTCGGGAGGCTTTGCTTTATTAGTCGTGTTATTCATTTTATTAATCATCGTTGGAGCTTCTTGCTTCTGCTAAAAACTATTGGAAAAGACACTCATATAGAGTGTCTTTTCTTTCGTGTAAAATGCTTCCTGATATTATCCAACTGTATATAGTATACGGTATACTTTTTCCTCATTAGACATATAAAAATGTTGGAGGGATGTTATGAAACTAGTAGGGAAGCACATTTATATTCGGCTTTATAAAACTGATGATGCTAACGAGTTAGCTAACTTACATATTAGAAATCGCGAATTTTTTCAACGAGTTTGCCCGTTGCTCCCAGAAGTTTTTATACAGAATAACATCAAAAAATACGTCTCGAACAAGCGTTAAAAAAGAAAGCTGAAGGGCAAGTAATCCTTTTGGAATCTTTTTAAGAGAAAATGATAAACTTATCGGAGACATTTCATTAACTCAAATTGTTAGGGGAGACCTCCAAAGCTGTTATACGAGATTTACTTTAGATAAGGAGCATAATGCAAAGGGCTATACAACAGAGGCTCTTCAACTTGTTGTAGACTTTGCTTTTAGGGAATTAAAGCTACATAGAATTGAAGCAGGAGCGATGCTTGATAATATAGCATCTATTCGTGTATTAGAAAAAGTCCTACATAAGAGGACTTTTTTGTATACATATAGATTAAAATAATAATAGAAATTTTTTATTTTTTTCCACAACTATTAATTAAATCATATTGTTTAGAAATCATTTCATTTCGAATTTGATCGAGATGTTTATGTAATGTTTCTTTTATTGCACTACCTGTTTTGCTTTCAAAACTTTTGTTTAATTCAATTCCTTGTTCAGATAAACTTTTGCATACATCATGAAATGCTTCTTTGTTTTTTTGAATGGCATGTTTTTGGCTTGCTACGATGCTATTTGTTTTGAATGCTACATCAGTTTTTAAAAGTGATTGTTGCATTTCTTTTTCTAATTGCTTTTTAACAGCTTGCAACTCATCTATAATAGTTCCAACTGCACCAACTGTAGCTTTTTCTATTTCTTTCTCTATTTTTTGAATTTCCCCTATAAAATCCATCATATTATCTCGCCGCCAGTCCTTCAAAATTTGTTCCTAATTGATTATCTTTATCTCGTAATGAATTAGCTGCATAAGCAATATCATCTCCAAAATGAATCAATTCTTTTTGTTTTTTCCGTAAAAGATGAATTAGTTCTTCTGCTAGTTGTATATCATGAAAATAGTCTTTTCCGTTTTGGGATATTTTTGCAACCTCTCTAATTGCTTCATCTACTTCATGTTCTTCTAACAGATGATATTTTCCTCCAGGTCCTGTCTCATGCTTCAATTGACTCTTTAATTTCGCAACTTCCTCTTCTTCTTGTTGTTGAAATCTTTCTATATTTCTAATAATATCAGATAATATATCGCTTATTTTTTGTATCTCTTTTGCATGACGAATGATATCATCTGGTTCTAATTCTAGTCGAACACTACCATTATTGTGGAACATTTCTAGAAATGTTGACATTGGATGTTGTCCCATAAATACAGCCGCGAGAATACTATCTGTTCCATTACTTTTCGTTGTAAATTGTTTACCAATCATAGGTGCTCCAAATTGATTGAAATTTCCTACAGCATCTTCTTTATGAGTATAATCTACTACTTTATTTTCCATTACGCCTTCATCTACTCGTTTTTTTGCTTTATCACTTAGTAATCTATAAATATTTGGTGCAGCATATGTTGTTGCATAACAATTCATTTCTGCTGCTACATATTGAGCCTCCGCAGCACCTTTACTATGTCCGGTAGTGTGAATAGATGTAGGATTATATTTTTTCTTAATTTTTTCTGTAAATTCTAATGCACTATCAAATGATGTCGGAGCTTTTCCGCCTGCTACACCAAGGTTCTTTTTCTGTCCAAGTGTAATTTGAACTATATCTGTGGTTTTATCTCCATCGAATCTATCAAATTCAGTACCACGGAATGCAATGATTACATCGTCATACTGTTTTTTACCAGGCTTATACTTATTTGCAGGTACTACAGCGATTGCTTGTAATCCATTTTTTACTTT
Organism: Bacillus sp. B1-WWTP-T-0.5-Post-4; assembly: GCF_009183795.1. Taxonomy (NCBI): domain Bacteria; kingdom Bacillati; phylum Bacillota; class Bacilli; order Caryophanales; family Bacillaceae; genus Bacillus; species Bacillus sp. B1-WWTP-T-0.5-Post-4. The sequence goes on along the minus strand of NZ_WEIJ01000002.1, from coordinate 977,139 downwards.
TGTTTTATCTGCATCAAATGTTTCTATAACTACCCATTTTTTATTATTTGACCCTTTTATTTCTTTTTCAATTTCTAAAACTCCGGGTTCATAAACTTGATCGGATAGTTCGAAATAATCTTCATCTGTGGCAATTGGATTTTTTTTCAATTCACTCATATGCTTCAACTCATTTCATGGTATATTTTAAATATATTCAAACACAAGGGGATTTTAAATGAAAAAGAAATTGGTGATTGTTTTATCCATTATTTGTATTATAGCAGGAGGATATTTTACTATGGAATACTTAAAACAAAAAGAAAAAGAAGAAAAGTTTTGGAAAGTACAAGAGGCACGAGTAGAAAAGTATATTCACTATAATATTAAAGATGTAAAATCTATTACATTTACAGAAAATAAGATAAGTCCAATGGGAGTTCCTCATATAAAAGGTTATATAAATAATAATAAAGAATTAGATTTTATAGCTAGTATAAGTACAACTGAAAACTTTGAAGACAAATTTACGCGTTCTGGGAAATTAGGAAAACTTATAAAAAATCCTGAAAAATCAGTATCGGAAATTGAAAAAGAAGAGAAAGAAAAAAACCAAGAGTAGTTCTTGCGACTACTCTTGGTTTCTGTACCCTACTTTAGAAAGAGCATATGTTAACTAGCTTGGAATATAAGGGGATTTCCAATGAAGAAAGTAATGATTTTGATTGTATCTGCTGTGATACTCATAGCAGGAGGATATTTTACTATGGAATACTTAAAACAAAAAGAAAAAGAAGAAGAGTTTTGGAAAGTACAAGAGGCACGAGTAGAAAAGTATATTCATTATAATATCGAAGGTGTAAAATCTATTACGTTTACAAAAAAAGATGTAAGTCCAATGGGAGTTCCTTCTGTAGAAGGATATATAAATAATGATAAGGAATTATGGTTTGATGCAAGTATAAGTACTACAGATAAATTTGAGGATAAGTTTGGTTGTTCTGGGGAATTAGATAAAATGATTAAAAAACCAGCAAAATCGGTATCTGAAATTGAAAATAAAGAGAAGGAAAAGAAGCAAGAGTAGTCTCTTTAACTACTCTTGTTTCTTTACTCTAGGGATACCGCCCATCACCGTTAAGCTCACAGAACAGGTTGCTTCTAAAATGAACTTCATTATTATAAAAGACTCTAATTTTTCGTTTTGAGGCAAATATTATATAAAATAATAGCTATCTCTAAATCACTAGTTTCAAAAAGCCTTCACGCAATGATAATTGCATGAAGGCTTTTGATGTTTTCTTATTTTTTTGTCTCGTTAACCCATGTAATAATGTCCTGGATGACGTACTCGGGAACATTAGCAGGGATTTCATATTCACTAGGGAGGCTTAATTCCCCGTCACCCTCCGTGAAGAAATGATTCAATTTCGGGTATTTTTTGAACTGAACATTCCCGCGGTTTGAAAGTCCTTTCTGCCATTTTGTATATTCATCTTTTACTGTTACTTGATAATCACGTGCTCCTTGCAGAATGAGTAAAGGCTCTTTTCGTGATTTTGCTTCTTCAACTGGACGCCACCTAGAAACATCATACATAAAATGAGGTGACCCCAAATTGTAGCCAGCTGGAGGATGGTCAGGATTGAAAGCAGGATCCTGGATAAAAGCGACCTGTCTTTTTAATTCATCGATTACTTCCTTTGACTCCCCAAGGTATTGATACTGATCAATGGCAATGTCAGTCAAAGGGCGTGCAGGTGGTGCGAGTAAGATACTTCCTCGAACAAGTGAGGAAGGCGCTTTGCTCAGTATACGCGGCATTGTGCCAGCTCCTTGGCTATGTCCGAGAATGAAAATATTATTTGGATCAATGCCTTCCTGCTGCGCTGCTGACTTTGCTGCATATATGGCATCATCTGTAGTATCACGGTCTAATGTAACAGGTTCTGCACTCATCTTTAATGCATGTTCTAAGGTACGTTTTTCATAGCGCAACACTGCAATTCCGTTGGATGAAAGGCCCACCGCAATGTCTCGTAAGATTTTTGTTCCCAAATAGGTAGCATCGCGATCATGGATGCCAGCACCATGCACAAGAACAACGACGGGTACCTTTTCACCACGCTGATGCTTCGGAACTGTTAATGTCGCTGGTAACGGATAGGTAGAATTTCCAATGACGATTTCACGTTCTTGATAGGAGTCAGGTTGATTATAGATAGGATGTGGGATGGTATAAGATTCTTCGGGTGGCCTTTCTCCAATTTCATCTACTTTCCCGCCAGGTGTGAATTTAAGGAGTAGCGGTATGGTAGTTCCTTCGGTAGCTGCTGGAATTTCTACCGTCTGATGGACCAAGTTTCGTTCTTTTATCACGGGGGTTCCCATGCTTTTTATCCCGCTCCAGCCACTTTGTGTCCACCAGTTTTGTAATGTGGTTGCTGTAAACTTGGATTGAAAAGCAGTAGACGTCAACTGTAGTGCCTCTGCATACTTACCTTGCTGGAGATATTCAAAAAATAATGATGTACGCTCCGTTAAAGAGACTAGTTTCTTTTCAGCAGATTGTTCCTCGCGTGTATCTGCGTGAATAGTTGTTGTAAGCGGGAAAGATGAAACGCCTAAAGAAAAGAGTAGGGGAAAGGTAAGTATTGATCTTTGTATTTTCTTTTTTTTATTCATGTTTTAACCTCCAATATGTGATGGTAAAAAACAGGTATGGTAATTAGAATTCTGGTGCGAAAACTTCAAAACATTTGCAAGCAATCTCCAAAACTTGGACATACTCATATTATTATTCTAAAAAAACGTAGCTTTCTTCTCTTGTCACATGCATATTAATCCCAGAAATAATCTTTCTTCCTTCACTTTATATTTTGATTATACGAAGCAAAGCTCTCGTTTTTCTTACTTGATACTTACAAATTCCTTAAGTAGGGGATATTTTAAAAATGGATTTGTGGCGGTACTCCTATGTTAAGAGATAGCTTAAGGACCGAGGATTATATTGTTTTTATAAAGAGTTGATGTTATGTTTGTTTTGTAACATATGGTGTTTTATGCATGTAGGAGGATTTATTGAAGAAATTATTAATATTGTTTTTATTAGCTACATTTTGTCTACAGATTACAGGATGTTCTAATAATATGGGTACACTAAGGGAGAAGTCTAAAACTTCAACAACTTCAACAACTGTGAAGTCTAAACGCATCAATAAAGGGTGGTACAAACATATGTAATAGTTTGTATCACCCTTTGTTGATGTTAGAAGTCATAAAGAAAAGGTTGATAGTTAGATATTTTTCATAAAGAAAAGACACCCTAAGGTGCCTTCCTTCGACTTGAACCATCTTAATTTTAATAATATATTGGACTCCCATCCAACTATTATTTTACCATGTTAAGTTGTTTTATTCATTGAGAAATATAGTGTTAACCTATATTTAAAAGAATTATATCGATTTGAACCAACTATTAATTAGGGGGATGCTGACATGCTCAGTCAATATTATACTATCCCCAGAACGGAAATTATGAGCAATATGTATATGAGTCACATATCAAAAAAAAAGACACTCTCAAGAGTGCCTCTCCTTAGCAGCCGAATCCGCCGCCCCAACAGCTAGCGCCAACGATGATTAATAAGATGAAGAGCACAACAAGTAAGGCAAATCCGCCGCCGAAACCACAGCCTCCACCACAACTACCTCCATAGCCCATATTAACTCCTCCTTCCATAAAGACCATTTATTAATGGATTTAATTTAATTTATGTTTTTAAGGGTGAATGGAGCAGGTCCTTAAAAAAATAAAAGGATTTTGGAAGTTAAAAAGAGTTGACGATCTTATTTTTGTCACCGGAATTTTGTCTTCTACATATTGTATTTTATTCTGTGTATTGGGGGAAGGAGGATCTTATGGCTAATTCTGAGATGATTTTACGTTTACTTACGGATTTAAAGATTGAACAACAATTGTTGAAAGAACAGTTAGAGAAAATGCAAACAACTGTGACTATTCTTGAAGAAAAATCAGTGACGCTTAAAGAAAAACCAGCGACTCTTAAAGAAAAAACAATGACTCCTGAAGAAAAACCATCTGTTACAAAGCAAAGAGCTTTTTCTGGACGCCCAACATCTTTTCGTGATTGGAGAGCAGCTAGTCAAAAAAATTAGGGAATGTTATGTGAAATGATAAAAAAAGTACAGTCTGCTGTAGAAAAGACTGTACTTTTTTATGTTAGTAGAGAATGTTAAGGGAGACGTATTTATTTTGCTTATTCCAATTCCACTTTTAATTGGAGATCTTTATCTAACTTATCATTATTAAATTTTAAAGTTAATCCTCGCGTGTTTTTCGGTACATCGAATACAATGTTTCCGTCCGAATGTTCATTAGGGTTAACAATACCAAATTTAAATGTAGAGGTATTTGCAGCTTTAAGTACGGATTGATGTTCATTGGAAATGTGATATTCTCTTCCAAATCCATCAATTAATTTAAAGTTGTTGATATCTAGTGTAATGGGTTCTTCTTTACGATTATAAACTGCGATGTCTAATACTTTAAAGACACCTTGTGCTTTAACTTCTCCAGTCCCTAGAACATCTAGTGACTCGGCAGATCCTATTGACATGTATATATCAGAGGAATCTACATTGGTAGGAAGTTCTTTTTGCGAATCCTTGTTGCTAAGTTTGTCATTCTCTGTTTTTTTAGAAGTCGCCTGCTCATTTTTCGCAGGCGCATCATGTGAACTGCACGCTGATACTCCAAACAAGAATGTGCTACATAATAATGATGCTAATAACTTTTTGTTCATCGTTTGTTTCTTCCTTCCAAAATAGAAGCACTTTTAATGAGTGCTATATATATTTGTATATGTATTACATTTTATATCTTATTATATTAATTTTGGAAGGAAAAGGGGAAAAATGCGCATTTCTCTGAGTCGAATTATTTATCTGTCTAAAATTTGAAATTAAAATGAGCCCCATAAATGATAAACCATTCCACTGACAAAAAATGCTAGTCCTACAAATAAAACAATTAAAGCAAGTATTCCATTTTTATTATGTTCCATAAAATTAGCTCCTTTTTCATTTACTTACATACAAAAAGCCTTTAGTCGTAATTATGGCTAAAGGCTTTGATCTTCATACTTTTTAGTTTATAAAAAAGTTGCACTGCTGTATTAATTTGGAATATGATTATTTAAAGAGAAGGTGATGAGTACATGCAGGACAAAAAACAATTCCCGCTTATATCTGGAAATCTCTCATTAGATTTAGTAAATACAGAGCTAGTTAGGCGTGGACAACGTTATGATTTATTAATAACAGATGAAGATGTATTAGAATGGTTACATGTAATAAAGGTTAATCTTCCTTTTTGGAATGAAAAAACACTTATAGGAATTCAGAAGCGAATGAATCAAGTTACATCTAGTATATTAGAAATAAGAGAAGTACTGAGAAAACAGTTTGAGGCAATTGCTGATCAGCAAAAAATTTCTAATGATTTTATTACGTATTTAGAAAAACAAATTGAGAAGGCACCATTTACATATAAAATCATTGAACAACAGCTAGTATCTATCCCGGTTGGAGAAATCGAGGATGTACTCGCATCGTTAATTGCATTTGATGCTTTAACCTTAATAGCAGAAAATAAGCTGGTTTTCCTTAAAAGGTGTTCAAATCCTGAATGTGTTTTATTATTTATAGATAAGAGTGGGAAACGAAAATGGTGTTCTATGAAAATATGTGGGAACCGGAAAAAGGTAGCAAAATTTCAGGATCGAAAATTTGAGGAAGTTTAGAGAATCAACTTATAATAGTTGATTCTTTTTTTGTATTCTATAACTAACCTCTAAAATTAATATTTACAGGTTAGTTATTGCCGAGTTATAATGGTTGGTAAATAAAGGAGGAGAACGATGAATAATATAACAGCAACTAAGCAAAAAGACCCTCAACCAATAAGTGTACGATATTTTACAAAAATGAAAGGGAAAGGAAGAAGTCCATTACAAGTAAATGTAAAGGACTCTTTAACGGGACTACTAGGGGGATTTTTAACAATTCTTACCTTAACATATTTAACGAGCATAACCTCTACAGAATTATTAATGGCTCCATTTGGTGCGAGTTGTGTATTAGCGTTTGGAGTTTGGAATGCGCCATTATCTCAGCCGCGTAATATTATTGGAGGACATTTGATTTCAACTTTCATTGGTCTATCAATATATCATTTGTTTGGGAATGAATATTGGACAATTGCTTTAGCGGTGGGGATGGCAATAGCCGTTATGATGTTAACGAGAACGACGCACCCTCCGGCAGGCGCCGATCCGATTATCGTTATTTTAGGGGCAAATAGTTGGAGTTATTTAGTAACACCAGTTTTAATTGGCTCCGTTGTTATTGTAGTTATTGCTTTATTCATTAATAATATGAGTAGTAAAAGAAGTTATCCAACTTTTTGGATGTAGTTTGTGAAGTGAAAAATAATTTAAGTGAGTATTCTATTCTTACTATGTTTTATTTTTTATATAGTAAAAGCCTTAGTCGTAATTGCAGCTAATGGCTTGGGGCCTCATACTTTGTAGTTCATAAAGAAAAGACACTTTAAAGTGTCTTCTACAGATTTGAATTATTTAATTCATGTAATTAATATTCGTTAGCATAAAACTCTTTTATTAATTTTATTTCATTTGTATCTGGATTAAACTTAAATATTTTAATTTGATTCGATTCATCTTTGTATGCAAATGTATTCTCACCAACTTGGGTCATATTGCTGGTGTTTAAGATAGGATCGCTACCGTGATCAGTAATTTCCACAGTTTTCTCACGATCCCAGAATGCAATGACAATAATCAAAATGATAAGACATACCCGTATAAAACGTAATTCTCTTGCAACAGGATGTTCCATCTGTTAGTCTCCTTTACTGTTTGATAGAGTTTGTTTATAAAAGAGATAATTGCAATGAATATAAATAAAAAAGACACCGTAAAGTGTCTTTTTTATTTTAGTTATGCGCATTACTTAATAAGACGCTAGTTCCTCAGTCTGGCTATGAGTAACTATGTAGGGTGATTCCATTATAACATTTTAACCAGTAATGGGTCTATATGGAATTTAATTGATTTTCTTTTTGATTATTCAGAACGATTAATTGGGTATTTGGAAGAAGGGACTTAACTTGTTTTAGAAGAGTGTCTTCTTTTTTGTATCACTGTGAGTAAAGTGTAGCGTTATATTTCCCTTTACACGAACATAACGGTATACTATAGTTAAGTTAAGTAAACTTAACTATTAAACGAAACGAAATAAAAGCATGGAGGAATAACGCTATGACTAGAACGTATAAAGAAGTAATTAATGAAATGAACCGAGCTTATAATGAATTCTACATTTTACTATTCCAGGAGTTAAAAGATGAGTTCGGTCTTACAGGACAGCAAGAGAGCATGCTATTTCATATTAATTTAAATGAAAACACGACAGCAAATCACATTGCGACTACCTTTAATGTATCCAAAAGTGCCGTTAGCCAAGTTTTATCTAAATTGGAGAAACAGAAGATGATTTCAAAACAAGTAAACCCTAATAATAAACGGGAGTATTTTCTTACACTTGGTCCAAACGGTAGTAAGTATATAGAGCGGTTGTCTGAGTTAGATGATGTATTAATTGAGAAATATTTTTCTAAAATCGATATAAATGCCCTTGAGCAAATGACCGAGACGTTAACGAAAATAAATAAAGTGATATTGGAAGAAAAACAGAAGGATCTTAATTGTAATGAGTAAGAACGTAGATGAAGCAATTAGTAGAAAGGAGGAGAAGCGTGTTATGAGTTACATACCAAATATGATTACGATAGCAAATTTTGTATGTGGACTTTTAGCTATTTACGCTGTTTTCGTTCACGATATTTATTTGGGAGCAGTTTTTATTATTACGGGTATGTTGTTTGACTTTTTAGATGGTATGGTCGCTCGGAAACTTGATTCTGTTTCGGAAATTGGTGGAGAGTTGGACTCATTTGCGGATTTAGTTACTTTTGGTGTGGCACCGTCTATTCTTGCATATAGTGTCGCGTTAAAAGATTTGCAGTCTATCGGGATGATATGTGCGCTTGCTTATAGTATTTGCGGAATGCTTCGGCTTGCGAGATTTAACACGCAGCAAAGCAAACTCCCAACCTTTATCGGCATGCCCATTCCATTCGCGGCAATGTGTCTCCTCATTTTATGTTTTTTAAAGAATCCAGTTTCTGTGGCGTTTGGTACATGCGTACTCGCTTATTTAATGGTGAGCAAAATCAAATTCCCTCATTTTAAAAAAGATATAGCTGAAAGCTTGAAGTCCGAAAGATGGAATTAAAGAGAAAGGTAAGGAGCAGAATATGATTCGTGTGGCATTAAGATCATTCAACATACAAATGTATTGTTTGCTAGGCGTAATGTTATTGGGATGGCTCGTGACACCTTTTTCAGCCCAGTTTGTCGGGATAAGCATTGGCCTTTTGGTGAGTATGTACTGCGCCTGGATTTTAGGAAGACGTATTGAAAAGTTCGGAGATAGCATTGTAAAAAAAGAAAAAGCACCGATGCTCGGAATGATTAACCGGTTCGCAGCCGCAATTCTCGGCGCAATTATTATGTATGAAATTGAACACCATGAATTCATGTGGACATTTGCTGCTGGAATTATGAGTGGGTATTTCTTGGTTATTATTAATTTGGGGTATTACAGTATGAGGGATGAGAAGGGATAAATGAGTAAACTCTCAAGTATAGAATGATATACTTGAGAGTTTTTATTATATAAAAAGTTTGCTCATTTTAAATTTATCCCGCTATTTGCCGGGCAGTAAGACCCCCACCTCAAAATTCAGCGGAAGCAAAGAAGTTAGGTGGGGGATCAACTGTCCGTAAAAGCCCGATTGGTTCAACTAATAATCAGTGGGGGATGAACAAAACCCCCACTGATTAAAGTTTCACTTTATCTATTACTTGTTGCAACATATCCATTAGAAAAGCTCCCATTTCTGTACTGTTTATCTTTTTCAGTACGTCTAACAATATAACATATATATTCAGTACTTTTGGAAATCTTAATCTATTACATGTCCCTTTTTCGGGGGTCATTTCAATTTCGCTAGAAGGCTTTTCTATTTTTCCCGAGAATGAACAGTAATATATAATCTAATTTTCGTGAATGTAATGGGGAGGCAGTAAAATTTGAACAGAAAAATTTGGTTTGTATTCACTTTTTTTGCTCTTTTAGTATCTGGTTATATTGTTGTCCAATATTCTATTATGGATGGGTTTCAAACAGGGCTTGTAAAAGCGAAGCTTATGTATGGATCTAAATTAAGTGAGTTCTGGTATAGTATGTTATTTATACATATTACGACTAGTATAGTAGCATTAGTAATTGGTCCTTTTACATTATCCACTAAATTTAGAGAGAGGAATATCAACCGTCATCGAATAGTTGGGAGAATCTATATGGTTGGTATATTATTAGGAGGCGTTTCTGGACTATACCTATCCTTTTATGCTACGGGAGGATTGGTAGCGAAGCTAGGTTTCGGTTTGTTATCCATACTTTGGCTAACATCAGCATATCAAGCATTACATAGAGTTAAGAATAAAAAAATTAAAGAACATCGAAATTGGATGATTAGAAATTATTCTTTAACCTTTGGAGCAGTTACATTAAGAATTTGGCTACCGTTGTTTATCGTTCTATTTGGGATAGAGAATTTTGAACTTAGTTACGCTATTATTGCTTGGTTAGCGTGGGTACCTAATTTAATTGTGGCAGAATTATTCATAAGAAAAAGACTTAATAAAGGAAAATACGAAGGAAATGAGGATTTACATTTTTGATGTGAATCTGCTGTCATATTGAGGACAGAATTCTTCAGTAATTCAATACTTTTATAGGTGTAAGCATGGCGTTACCTAACAATGACTAGCGGATTCCTAACAATAGTAATAATAAAAGCTAATATAAAATTTAAGAAAAATTTTATATTTACCCCACTTTTTATTTTAAAAGTTTTTCCTATCCTATAAACAAGTTACATCAAGGAGGAGACTGGAAATGAATAAGTGGGGATTTTTTATTTTTAATATATTCCCTATATTCGAAGACAAAGTAGAAGATTAAACATATGAACAAAGTACTGGTTCTTAAACTATATTCTAAAATAATAGATGAAAATGTAAAGTTAGGGGATTCCACATGCATACAGAAGTTTTAATGAGTTATTTGTATACTTATTTTTTTACAATTATGTTTTGTATTTTATTTCAAATTGGATTTTATTTTAAAGCGAAAAGAAACATATCTATTCGGCATTTTCTATGGGTATATGTTTTTCTGTTCTACCTTTCGTTAGTGTATAAGGTGACGCAGATTGCAACTGTATGGGATATAAGTAGATATGAAACGTGGATTCGTGTAAGTCAAATCAACTTGACTCTATTTGATACGGCAGGTAGTACTACGTATCTTTTGAACATCGTACTGTTTATGCCGTTCGGTTTTTTATTACCGATGATTTGGCCGTATTTTAGAAAAATGAAAAACACGGTATGTGCAGGATTCTTTTTTTCATTGGCAATTGAGTTAAATCAATTGTTAAATAATAGAATTACAGATATTGATGATTTATTTACGAACACCCTCGGGGCGATTATTGGGTATTTATTATATAGAGCTTTAAAAATGATATTTAAAAGAGAGGGGGAAAAGCTTGATACCAGCTCTTCTCTAGTTATAAAATACGAGGCTATTTTTTGTTTAGTGTGTTCATTTATAGGTGCGATGTTAATTTATCATCCAGCTTTATTTGGAAGACCTGTCATCATTCAGTGAGGTAATTACGAATTTCTTTTGAACGCTCGAGCGATATTTCAATTTGCAAAAAGCCTTTAACTTGTTATAGTTAAAGGCTTTTATCATCATAATTTTTACTTACCAATTACCCACTCTAACATCCGCCTTCAACCACTTCACCCAATCCAAATCCTCTACCTTAAGCAAACTAAGCGAAACACCCTTCATATCTAAAGAAGTTAACAGTGTACCAACCTTTACGAATGCCACTTGCAATCCTTCAAGTTCACACAAACGGCGAATGTCGTTTGCGAAAATGTATTGTTCCATTAATGGAGTTGCGCCGAGTCCATTAATGAGGATAGCGAAGTTGTCTCCTTTTCTCCAGCGATAAATGCTTTTTAGTTTGTTCATTAGTTCGATCGCTAATATTTCAGAAGAGGATAGTGCTTCTTTACGGTAACCTTTTTCGCCATGGATGCCGACGCCATAAAACACTTCATCGTCATTTAATGTGAATGAAGCTTTTCCTTTTACTGGATCGTTGGCAGGGGAAAGGGCAACTCCTAATGTGTGTAAGTTTTCAGTTATAGAGTGGCCAAGTGTTGTTAGTTCTTCTAGAGAATGGCCTTCAAGAGCGGCCGCACCTAATAATTTTTGAACGAAAACAGTACCAGCGACGCCGCGTCTTCTTTTATTAAAAGAAGCATCATCTTCAATTGAAACGTCGTCATTTACGATGATGTGGTCAATTTTTCTTCCTTCTTCTTTAGCGATCTGCTCAGCCGCTAGAAAGTTTTCAACGTCATCTTTAAAGTTTTTAATGATGAATAGTATACTTTTATCTTTCGGCATAAGGCGAGTTGCCATTATAATTTGTTCCACTGTAGGCGGAGTGAAAATACTGCCGTTTACTGCCGCCGTAAGCATTCCTTTTCCTACATAGCCAATATCAGCGGGTTCATGTCCGCTACCACCGCCGCTTATAATCGCGACGTTTTGCTTTAGTTTTTCAATATCTTTTACATAAATGATGTTATTTGTTTCGTCATAATTTACTTTGTCGTTATGTTCAAAATAAAAGCCATGCAGCATATCTTGAACGATATTTTGTACATCATTCATAATCTTTTTCATTGCTTTTGCCCCCCTTTAATTACTTTGCTGATTGCTCAAGTAATAGTAGTAATTGATTGTTTATCATATTTTTCATAAGAGAAGACATAACGGATGGATCTACTTCGCACTTGCTTTCAATCCAATCTTTTATCGTTCCAACGAAGCCGTGACTATAAAAGGAGGCAATCGTATTTTTTGTCTCATTAGAAAGGCTGAATCCACAGCTCATAGATAGTTCATCAATAATCTTCATATATAAGTTTTTCGTATGCTCAAATAAATAGTGATTAAACGAGTTTTGCTCAATGACTTTAAAAGCATTTCGGTAAAATTTTTGATTTTCATAAAAGTAATCAAATAATAAATCGAAAATGTTTTCCCATTTTTCATAATCGAGAAAGTCTATAATATTTTCTTTCGTTTCTTCTCTATAAATCCAGCTTAATAGTTCAAATTTATCTTTAAAATGATAATAAAAAGTTTGCCTACGCATTTGACAGTGTAACATAATATCGCTCACTGATATTTTATGAAACGACTCTGTTTCCATTAAATACTTCAATGAGTTCGCGATTATCTTTTTAGAAATTATAGAAGAGGTCATCTCAATCATCCCTAGAATGTTAGTAATATGAAAATCCTACCCATAAATGAGAGCGGTGTCTTTAGACAGATTGTCCATTTTGTCCGTTTACTATAAAACGCTTTCATTTTAACATGGATAGTAAGAAGAAGATTTCAAATATATCACAATATATTAAAGGAATTGAGGGAGAACTACAATGAAAAAAATTATAAACAAACCAGAAACATTAGTAATGGAAATGTGTAACGGAATGGTTATGGCTCATCCAGAGCTTGAGCTTTTGAAAAAATATAAAGTCATCAAGAAGAAAGAAATGAACGAAAACAAAGTAACGTTAATTAGTGGCGGCGGTAGTGGTCACGAGCCGGCACATGCAGGATTAGTCGGAAAAGGAATGTTAGATGCGGCAGTGTGCGGAGATGTGTTTGCGTCACCTTCACAAATTCAGGTATACCAAGCGATTAAAGAGACAGCTAGTAAAAAAGGTACGTTATTAATTATTAAAAATTATAGCGGCGATATTATGAATTTCAAAAACGGTGCGCATTTAGCGACGGAAGATGGAATTGAAGTCGACTACGTAAAGGTGGACGATGATATTGCGGTAGAAGATAGCCTGTACACAGTAGGACGCCGCGGCGTTGCAGGCGTTATTTTAGTTCATAAAATTGCCGGCGCAGCAGCGGAAGCAGGTATGGATTTAGGAGCGGTGAAAGCTGTAGCAGAAAAAGCAGCGGCTAACGTGCGCACAATCGGTTTAGCGTTAACGTCTTGTACAGTTCCAGCGAGCGGATCACCTACTTTCACACTTGCGGAAGATGAAATGGAATACGGCGTAGGTATTCACGGCGAACCAGGAATTAAGCGTGAAAAAATGCTGTCAGCAGATGAACTAGCGAACCGTATGACAAATGATCTTGTAAAAGATTTAGGAGTAAAAGATGGCGAGGAAATCGCAATTCTAGTTAACGGTTTTGGCGGAACACCACTGCAAGAACTTTACTTATTTAACAACGCCGTTACGAGAGAACTAGCTGCAAGAAACATTAAAATTAATAGAGTATTCGTCGGTAACTATATGACAAGTATTGATATGGCTGGTATGTCTTTAACGGTAATGAAGTTAGATGAAGAGCTAAAAACATTACTATCAAAAGAATGTAATACACCAGCGTTTAAAGTAGATGGACCAGTTGAAAGTGTAGAGTATGTAAATGTACTTGAAGAAACAGAAGAGAAGGAAGTTTCTTTTGAACTAGAAACTGCGGAAGAGCACGCTGTTATTAAAGATAATGTCATTACATTAAACAACATGATTTATCTCGTTGATAAAATGAGCGACGTTATTATTAAAAATGAAGTACCGTTCTGTGAGCTAGATACGCATGCTGGTGATGGCGACTTCGGAATGAGTGTAGCAAAAGGATTTAAGCAATTAAAACGTGAGTGGCATTCGATTGTAGATCAAGAGAACGTAACGATCGGATCATTCCTTGACGGTTGTTCGATGATTATTATGGAACATTGCGGCGGCGCTTCTGGTCCAATTTGGGGCGGAGCATTCCGCGCAGCTAGTAAAGCAGCAGGCGAGAAGCGTGAGTTAACAGTGAAAGAATTCGCTGAAATGCTGCAAGCAGCACTGCAAGGCATCCAATCGATCGGTGAAAGATCATTCGGCAGAGGAGCAGTAGTTGGTGACAAAACACTTGTTGACGCACTTGCTCCATGTGTAGATTCTTGGTTAGATAGCGCCTCAAACGAAGTAGACATAAAAACTGCCTTTGAAAAAGGAGCAGAAGCAGCGGTCAAAGGAGCAGAGTACACGAAAGAAATCGTAGCTCGCATGGGCCGCGCTGGTACAGTTGGTGAAAGAAGCTTAGGATATCCAGATGCAGGTGCACATGCACTTGGGGTGATCTTTACGGAGATTGCGGGTAGTTTGAAATAGTAATTGGAAAGTCCCTCTGCCTTAAGGTGGAGGGGTTTTTATATAGTTGATATGTAGAAGACTTCTTTCGGTTCTTTCTCAGTAAAATATGAGTTTGTTACTATTTTTGATAAAATCTTATTTCAAAAATACAACTAATATTTCTCAACATTAATATATTGAAAATAGTTAGAATATTTAAGATAATCATTTGTGAAGAAGTAAATTATAAAAAAAGGGGGAATTTATTTTGTTACGTCGTTTATCTATTTGTACAGTACTAACAGCTTTTATATTTACTTTATTTACATTTAACGGCTCTGCTTTCGCGGCTACGAATGCTACTGAAAATCAAAATGTAGTAGCAGCTTGTGCAAAGGGAGGTACGGTAGGTGTATATGGTGCAAAGATGCGCAGTGGTTATACTGTCGATTCACCTGTCTTACATACATTTAATGATGGTACGAAAATTACTGGAACATGGGTAACTGGTGAATATGTTCAAGGTCATTACAGTAATTCTAAACAGTGGTTAAAAGTTACATATAAAGGGATGACAGGTTATGTATCCCATACAACATTATATAACGTTTGCTCATAAAACTATGTACCATAATAGCTTTGGATATATTGAGCTAATCTCTTCTCGAGATTAGTTCTTTTTTATCTCTTAGTTTTTAATGGGGCATTTTTTGAAAAAGACCAACGATTCATTAAATCAATGGTCTTACGTTTATATAGTATTCATTTGTATCTATATTAAATTTTTCATTGTTTTTTGCTTATTTTAGACTTAGTTTGTTTGTGATTGCAGCTTATCAATTTTCCAGTATGTTTGTAGAGGGTCTAAAGAGCTTTCAATATAAAACATATATTCATCTGCGGTACGTGGTACTTCAAAAGCTATTTTCAATTCTACCGTTTCATTTGGTTTAACTTGTATATCAGAAGGGTTTTGATCAAGCACCTTTCCTTTATAGATCTTTCCGTCTTTTTCATCTTTTAAGTTATATTTTAATTCTGATAGTCCAATCGTTTGACCTCGTACATTTTTTACAGAGACATTAACAACTACGGAATCGTTGCTAGCATTTAAATAGGCACTTTGAACAGCGGTCAAGTAATAGCCTCCCTTAACACTCTCACCAACTAATAAAATACCTTGTTCCAAGCGGCTCATATCTTCTTTTTCTTCAAAATTTATTAATTCTTCATTTTCATTTTTTGCGGTTGGTTCTTCTATTGGACCATTTTCAACGGCACTATCTGTTTTATCTTGTGTGCAAGCAGCCGTAACACTGACTAATACTAGAATGAAAGTAAGTAATATAGATAATTTTCTCATAAAATTTATCTGTCTCCTTAAGTTTCTCAATTTTGTGCAACTATACATATAAGATTAACATAATGTCTCATTATTGGCTCAAAATAGGGGGTCTTTTAGACAACTTATTCTTTTTACTTTTAATATACATTCGATTGGTTCTCGCGATATTTGTTAATCTTTTAAAACATTGGCTTAGTAATACCGAGGGTTATTATAGATATATTAATCATGTAATTTGTCCATATCAAAATGAACGTTTTTTGCATTTAATATATTGTAAATATATTTTATTTTGGAAGGATGTGATTATATGGCTCATAAATCTACTGGAGTGTTTCGAGTTCCAGTTTCTGAAAATGGGATTATTCCAACTGCTCTCAACATTATGTTAAACAATGATTCACGCTGTCATACTAGTAATGTAACGGTAACTGTTAAGAGAAGTCGAAACACCTTTTTCCCAACTCAAAATGAATTAGTTGAAATCTCTCGTACTTTTGTTTCTTTAGAACCAAACAGAACAACTAAGATTGTGTTGTTTACTCCAGAATTCCAAGTAGAAGATTTCCTTGATGTCATCATTAGTGGAAATAGAGAGGATGTTAAGGATGTTCTTGTATATTCTTTCTTAGCAGATTCAGTAGGTCATAATCTGCCATCTACTGTTTTCAGAAATGCAGAATACACTTTTGCTTGCTGACACAGTGATGATGTATTCTTTACTGTCGTATATCTGAATTGAAATGTTATAAGTAGCACTTCACGGCATACAATCTATCGGTGAAAGATCATTCGGCAGAGGAGCGGTAGTTGGTGAAAGAAGTTTAGGATATCCAGATGCAGGGGGACATACGCTTGGGGTTATCTTTACAGAAATTTTAGGTAGTTTGAAATAGAAATTAGAAGATCCCTTCTACCTTAAGGTGGAGGGGGTTTTCTTAATATTGTTTTTTGATATATATTGCTAAATATGTTCCAATAATTCATTCTATTGTATTGAGAATAATGTCATCTACATCAAAAAACGGTTTATAAAAGGAACTAGTATTTGAAGGAGTTCCACCTCAAACATACTCTTATGCATATAAGTATGTTTGAGGTGGATTTATTAAAGAATTTTATATATAGCATGAATGGAAATGGGATAAATAAAACAATGTTTCTTAGTATGTTTTTAAGAATTAATTGAGCAGTTCCTTTTGAAAATAAAAAAAGAAACCCTAAGGTGCCTTCCTCTGAATTGAAACAATAATATGGTTCTAGGTTTAAAAACTATTGGGATTTTTCCTGTGAACTTTATAAGTAGTTTTTAAGAAATTATGAGTGGTTATTTTTGTTTTCAAAATATTCTTCTTTAATTATTTGTAATTTTTTTTCGTTTTTTGTTAATTCAAATATAAATAATGATTTTTTCATGTTATTAGCAACATCTTCTTCATTATATTGTTTAAGCTTTAATAAATTTGAACCTTTTCCATAGTATAGTTCACCCAATAAGTAAAAGGTATTTAGATTAATAGCTAATTGGATACCCTTATCAATGTATTTTATTGCTTCTTCGTATTGATATGTGTAACTTAAATTTTTTGCTAAATTATAAATGATTTTCAATTTAATTTCTTTATCTCTAGGAAAATCTAATTTGTTAAAATTATGTAAACATCTTTTAAGGATAGTAATACTTTTTTTGTATTCTTTATTTTCTGCATGAAGTATAGCCATTGTATGTAGAATATCTATTTCTCTCTCTGATAAAAAATCAATATTGGTTACAGTTAGTTTTAGTGCATTATTTAAAAGAGTTAAAGCCACTTTTGTTGAGTTATTGACACAATATATAGCAATTGCTTCATGCCATAGTAGAAATTGTTTATCTTCTTTTGTTTGAAAATTATTTGTGTATTTTTCTCTTGTTACTATTTCATAAAGATCTTTATATTGATGTTGCCTTATGCAATCCCTCATTACGTATTTTACATTTTCTGTATATTTTAATTTCTTGTTTTGAGTTAGTGCAAATATATTATTTGGATCAACACCAAGTCTTTCAGATAATTGATATAATAATATGCTAGATGGATAAATCACACCTTTTTCGATCTTACTAATTTGACTTTGTGAACATATTCCATGACATAAGTCGGATTGTGATATGTTTTTTTTAATTCTAAGTTCTTTAATGGTAATACCCAAATCGTTAAATTCCATTTTCCCCACCTACTATTTAACACTTTATTAGTATGATATTCTCTAACCTTAATGTAATGTAAAATTAATATAGTTGCAATTATTGTTTTAAAGGGCTTATCGTTTCTATAAGATGGTGAGATTTTTTTATGTACAAAAAAAGACACCTAAAGGTGCCTTCCGCCGACTTGAACCACGTTCATTTAATATAAACCTATCTGTATTTTCACATGCCTTTCCAATTCCTCTATTTTCCATTTGATAAAATGAAATTCCAATATTAACAATAATTAAATAAACATTTCTACATATTCAAGATATTTACATAAATTATAAAGGTGATACATTTAAGTTGTAATCCATAAAAACTATTAAAGGGGGATTTATTATGTTCAAGAAATTAGTAGTAGGAGCGTTAGCAACAGGTATTGCATTAACAGGAGGAATTGGTGCAGCTTCAGCTGATACACAAAAAGCTGTGAGCTCTCCGAAGCAAGCCACATGCTCAATTCCTTATGAGTATTCTAATGGTAAATTCAAAAGAACTCTTTATTACTCAAATGGAGTATATGCTAATAGTTTTAATGAAAATGTTTGTGGCGGGACGATTACGTGGTATTTAAAACATGTTCAAAATGGAGTTGCTTTTTACGAAGGTAATTTAAAATAGTAGATTTTTTGAACCTCATTTATTGAGGTTCTTTTATTTGTAGTTTTTAAAATGATTCTCTATAAAAAAGACACCCTAAGGTGCCTTCTTGCGATTTGCTCCATTGTAATATGGTATTGGATGCCAGTCCAATTATTATTTTACCACGTTAAATAGTTTCGGTTATTGAGAAAAAAGACAACTCATTATTTGAATGCAAAAAGTCCTAGGGGGACTAGGACTTTTTGCTAGAATGAATATGATTTAAAAAAGGACTTATATAACGTAACATATGAATGTTTCGTAAATGTATCAAAAAAATGAGCAAAATAGTTATTTTAAATAAAAAAAGCTCCGCGATAAAAGCTGCGGAGCTTCATAAGGTCGAGTTATGTCGTACTCACAAGGGATTTTAACATAGATGTTGTGGTAAAAATACTGGTAAATTTATCCTATAACCCCGCTGATTAGAGTTTCACTTCATTCGAAGGAATTCATGTTTTATAAATTAGATTATGATAGTTGATATTCTCCATATTGACCAGAAAAGAACTAAAAATTCTAGTGAAATTCCAAGTGTTCGTTTCCTAGTTTTTTGAAATTCTTTTATTAAATAGCCAACAGCACTAATTGCTATAAGAATGAAAAGAATAAGTTCGAGTGTAACTGGCATTTTATCTACCCCTAATACATTAATTTATTATATAAAGATTATAAGATATTTTTGTGATTAGTAGTGAAAAATTCAATAGAATTATCTCTAAATGGAGTAAATGTTTCAACGGAACAATCAAAGTTTAATACAACAAGTGTTATACAATATACGCATGGAGAGCCGTGGGGCTGAAGAAATATTGAAGTATAAAGAGTTGTTAGATCGAAGGATTATTACCGAAGAAGAGCTCTAAGTGAAGAAAAAGTAGTGATTGGGTATATAGATGAAACACTCAAATGAGCGTTTTTTTATTTATATATTCGCAAGTAAAATAATATAATATCACTATGAATCCTTATAACAATATGAATTTTTGCATATTTTAAAATTCAATATATCCCTTGAAAACTTTTAATTGTATAATATATTTTGTCATATTTTTAGATTTTTCGACATAAACCAACAAAAATAGAGAACGTATTGGGAGAAGACATTATGTACACAAAACTATTAAAATCAATTACATCATTATCACTGATTGGTGGTGCGTTGTTATATACAAATGGCAGCGATGTAAAAGCTGCTGAAGTGGGTGTTTTTTCTGATGTGCCGACATCACATTGGTCATATCCTGCGATTAAAGATTTAGCGAGTAAAAATATTATTTCCGGTTATGGAAATGGGATATTTGGTTTTGGAGATGTTGCGACAAGGGAGCAAGTTGCGGCTTTAATTTATCGAGTGTTAGTACCGAATAAACAAGGCGGTTCGTTTAGTAATGATGGAACTCGTTACGTATTAAAGGATGGATCTACGTTTAAAAATCCTTACGGTGATATTAATCAAAGTTCTACAATGTTCCCAGAAGAGGTGTTAACTTTAACGAATTTAGGAGTTTTTAAAGGTGATGAAAATGGCCAATTTAGACCGAAAGCTTCTGTGAGTCGTGCGGAAATGGCACAAATTCTTACAAATGCTTTCCATCTTGCGGCAAAACAAAAACATACCTTTAAGGATGTTCCAAATCCATTTTGGGCAGAAAATGCAATTAGTGCGGTGCAGTCAAATGGAATCGCAGATGGCACAGGGAACGGGAATTTTGAACCGTATGGCACAGTAACACGTGAACAGTATGCGCAGTTTTTATATAAAACTTTGAAATATAAAAATGCCGATGTGAAAGACACAGGAGATGCGGCATTATTAACAGCTTTTAAAGAGGAAGTACAAAAGCGTATTAATACATACGAGACAAATATTACACTTCCATATAAAACGAAAAATAATAATACAGAAGAAGTGATGAATACACTTTTTAACGCATATAAAGAAGTTGCAAGTAAAAATGAGTATACAAATAATAATAGATCGAATGTTTCATATGGACTTTCTGGATCACCTGGAAATTATACGTTTACGCTTAAGATTACATATCGTGAAACGAAAGAACAGACGGAATATGTCATGAAACAAGCGAAAGCAATCGTTTCTTCTATTACTCAAGTTGGAATGGATGATCATGAAAAAGTGAAGGCGATTCATGATTACGTAGTAAAGCATGTTTCTTATGATACGTCTTATAAAGCTTACACAGCATATGAAGCACTTGTAAATCGTTCTGCGGTTTGCCAAGGTTACGCACTATTAACTTATCAATTATTAAAAGAAGCAGGAATTGAAAATCATTTTGTGACAGGAACTGGGGACGGACAACCTCATGCTTGGAATTTAGTGAAAATCGAAAACAAATGGTATCACCTTGATACAACATTCGATGATCCAGTGCCAGATGAGCAGGGCCGCGTCACGTATTCGTATTTCAATTTATCAGATGAACAAATCGCAAGAAATCATGAGTGGAACCGCGGAGACTACCCGCAAGCTACAACGAATTATTATAGTACACTGACAAACAAAATTGCGGCAGGTAGTACGAAAACGCCTGCATATCAACAAATATTAAAAGATACAAAGTTAAACTATTTAGGAAATGAATATATCGCAAATAACTATACCGAATTAAAAAATAAAATGCAGCAACGCTATAGTGCAAAACCAGAGAAAATTGAAGTGCTATACAAGCAATCAATGAATGGTGCACTGCAAGATGTGAAAAAGGCAATTGGCGAAATCGATTATCCGCAAGGGGCAAATCGAGTTTCTTATAAAGCGGAGCCTTACAATGCGAAAGAAGGGTATTCTTTAGTAACAATTACGTTTACGTATTAAGAATGAGAAAAAGCATCTGTTTCAGATGCTTTTTTTTATTGTATTGATTCGACAAAATATGACAGGGGAAAGCGAATTGGTCTGTTATGATAATTTTTGAAATTTTACATTTTGGAGGATTAATCATGAACAAAAAGAAGATTTTCGGTGCGTTAATAGGAATTGTAGCCTTATTTGTAATTATTAATGTAGTTGTTACGAAAGAGAAAACGACATCAACTAGTGAAAAAATGTACTCTGAGAAAGAATATAATAAATTAGTAGATGAACATTTTGAAGAAACGCAAAAGTTGAAAAGTGATATGAGTGTGTTAGAAACTGAAAAAAAATCTCTTGATGAGCAAGTGAAGAAGTTAAAAGATGAGTTAGCGAAAAAAGAGCAACAAGTAGCGCAGCAGCCGGTTCAACAAGAACAACCAAAGCAGGAACCACAACAACCAGCACCAGCGCAACAGCCGGAAAAGAAAGAAGAGCCAAAAACGGAACAACCTACTGGAGCATTCGAAAACCCAATGAAAAGCATAAACAAAACAGAGGCAATGAATAAAGTAAAAGAAAAGGCGAAGAAAGACTTCCAAGATGATTATATGACACAAAACTTTGTTGCGGAGGAACAATCAAAAGCATTTGATTTCTTAAACAGTATTGAAATTAAATCACAAGAAGAATTAAATGTAATGAAGAATGCATTGAAAGATTTTTCTAACGACTTTATGACCGCGAAGTTTGTTTATGAAGAGCAAATGAAGGCGAAGAATAAGCAAGGGTAAAACAAAAACGCTATCTTTTAAAAAGGTAGCGTTTTTGTTTTGGGTTATAAAGTTATTCCTACATTTGACATATACAGTCTAACTGTATATAGTTAAACTATGCAGTTTAACTATATATTTATCGTTACATTGGAGGTCTTTATGAATAGAGATAAAAATTTACCATTAACGGAAACAACGTATTACGTTCTTTTAGCTTTATTAGAGCCAGCTCATGGATATTTAATTATGCAAAAGGTGGAGGAACTGAGTAATCATCAAGTGAAAATCGCAGCGGGTACATTGTATGGTGCGGTTGAAAATTTATTAAAACAAGGGTTAATAGAATCAGTAAAAAGTGAAGATAAACGAAGAAAAGTGTATGTCATTACGGAACGAGGGAAAGAAGTATTGCACTTAGACTTTATGAGAATGCAGCACATTATTGAGGTTACAAAGAGTTTATTACACGTATAGTTAGGGGGAAACGATGATGTGGAGATTGAAATTCTTTTTAGACTTTGAGAAAGAGGAAAAATGGTTAGAAGAGATGGCTTGGAAAGGCTATCAACTGGAAAGCACTACATTTGGTTATACATTTAGATATGCAGAACCAGAAGATGCGACGATAAAAATAGACCATAGAGTATTTAGTAGAAAAAGTGACTTTATTAATTACTGTACATTATTTGAAGATAGTGGCTGGGAGCATATAGCTGGTAATCGTTGGTCAGGTACGTACTATTTTAAAAAGGTAAATGAGGAAAGTGAAGATGACATTTTTTCAGATCCAATGTCACGAGCAGGGAAGTATAAGCGTCTATCTAAAACATTTTTAGAATTAGCGATCTGTTATTTGCCAATATTATTTTTATTTATGTATAGTAATACAATGAATTTAGGAGCCTTTGTAAATCCGAAAGAACTATACTTGACGCCAGGATTATGGGATAAGCAAGGTGTATCATTTCTATGGTCATTCTTATTTGAAACGCCATTTGCATTAATGAGAGGACTTTTTTTGACATTTATCCCCGTTGCGACATGTATGTTTTTCGTTTGCTCGTATAAAGCGAATCGATTGTATGAAGAGAGAAGATGATAGGATGGGGTCTCTTAAAGCTGATGCTTTGAGGGGCTTTTTTGAATTTAAAAATGCAACATCTGGGTTATATTGTAAAATATTTACTTTATAAACATTTGAATGTGATATAATTTTAATAATAATATTACTTAGGAGGATGATCATCATTCATACACTTTTAGGTATTATTGGAGTAATTGTTTTACTAGCTTTTGTTATCCACCCCGGCGTCCCAGACAAGCGTGTCCCTCTAAAAAATAAACTCGCAGTAATCCTTCCATTGATTGTTATAGCCGGTTTCATTTCCTTTTATATATGATTAAAATAAGAACTTATCAAGTAGAAAGAAGTATATATTTTTTTCTACCAATGTGCAGTTCCACTAGGAGGTTGCTTATAATGAAATTTCATAAATACACAGTAACGCTTATGTTTCTAGCCATCAGCTCAAGCAATGACTTTTAGGTGTCATCACTGCTATTGTCCTCTTGTTAATCGCTGCATGGACCATACAGACGACCAACATAAATAAATTATTGTATTTCTCAATAAACAAAAATAACTTAACATAGTAAAATAATAGTTGGATGGGAGTCTAATACATATTATTAAAATTAAAGTGGTTCAAGTCGGAGGAAGGCACCTTAGGGTGTCTTTTCTTTATTTTGCTAATGAATAGCTTGTCCTCTTCTATACAACTCTTTAAAATATAAAATGTGCCATCTTTGCCCTTCCCTTATGAAGGGAGGGACAGGAATGAAAAAACGTAAAAAAAAGGCGACCAAAAAGACAGAATCCCAGTCTTTCGTAAGTAATCTAGCATCGTGGACGACAGTACTGAGAAATATTCATTACTTCTTCACGCAAAGCCAGTTTGTAAAACATATAATTC
Organism: Bacillus sp. B1-WWTP-T-0.5-Post-4; assembly: GCF_009183795.1. Taxonomy (NCBI): domain Bacteria; kingdom Bacillati; phylum Bacillota; class Bacilli; order Caryophanales; family Bacillaceae; genus Bacillus; species Bacillus sp. B1-WWTP-T-0.5-Post-4. The sequence goes on along the minus strand of NZ_WEIJ01000002.1, from coordinate 952,887 downwards.
AATTCATCAAAGAACAAATTGGAATGTAAAAAAGTGCTGCTATGATTAGCAACACTCAACTCAAAAACTAAAGCAGATCGAACACTGAGCTGAAAGTACTGACCATACTTTCTTCGCACAAGACCAAAGTGATTTAGAAGCGGCAAAGATGTCAGTGTTCTATCTTCTACTAAGATTATATTTTATTTTGTCCATAATAGACCTATATATACGTTAATAAAAAAGAAATACCCCAGCGACCAACCGGGGTATTTCATGACCGATAGGAATGAAAAAACTTGGCGACCAAACCTAGCTTTTGTGTTATTCCCATAAAATTTAAAAACTAAGCAACATCTTGTTGCACTTTTATTTTATCATTATCTTTCTCTTATTGGAATACATTAGATTATTTTTTAGATAAGAGTCCAATACATATTATTAAAATTAAAGAGGTTCAAGTCGGAGGAATGAACTTTAGGGTGTCTTTTTTTTTCTAAAAGAGAGTTTTGCTTTCAAGAAGATACATTTTCAATGGATTACTGCCATGAGTATATAGATAAAGTCCATCAAAACATGTATTTTTATGAATATGTATAATTACATGAAATTTCAGTGAAAAAGAGAGTATACTTTCGTATTGTGTAATAAAGATAAAGCCCGCCTACGGAAATAGGCGGGCTTTTTTTACTTATAAAGAAAAGACAACCTTTAAGGTGTCTTCCTTCGATTTGAAAAATTTTACTAGGTTAAGTTTTTGTGATAATAAACTCTTTTAATTGGAATGAACCTACGCAGTACATCACTTTATTCTTAAGCATCATTCTCAACAAAAGTGAAGATTTTCATTATCTTTTTAACTACAAAGGGTAATAATTTAGAAGCTAAAAATGCAAGTACGAAAGCAATTCCCCATGTTTTCATCCATGATTTGAGAAATAAAGCTGTATATCCAACATTCATTGAAACCATGACGAAAGAGATAATACTAGATATGCCTAAAATCATAAAGATATTAAAAATTAATGGTTCAAATTTTTTATTGATTTTCAACATTAACACCTATTTTCTATATATGCTTTGCTGCCCGATTTCACCAACATCTAATCTTACAGTTTGAAATCTAGGTTGTCCAGTTTGTTTTACTTTGGTGCAATAACAATATTGTTTGGAATAAAGTTTCACTTTATTATTTAAGAGCGAATAAATGAAAAATAAAATATCTAATAATATAGATAGAAATCCGCTTTTATACCTTTCAATAAAAGAATAATAGCATTATATATTATAAGGAATACTTGTCCTTAATTGTAAATGAAAGGGGGGAATTGGTATGAGTTATGGCTATGGTCACCCTCCAAAAAAATGCTTTGAACATCATAATGAAACTTTATCAACGGGTGTATTACGTAGACATTCCGCTACGTTATTTCTTACTGTTGAAGCTATGAATGTTGATCCAGATGATACTCGTAGAGTAACAGTTGAAATGTTTGATTGGTCATCAGGTTCTCCGGTATTATTACCATTAATAGACCCTTCAACACAAACATTGCCACCTAATCGATATGTTACTTTTCGTTCAGCAGCTCTTCCTCCAGCACTTTTTGCTTATGAAGTAAGAATCATTCGTCCGAAAGATAGAGATGTTGTTACGAATGTTTTTGGTCTTAGTGCAATCGTATTTAACCCACAAGAAGGAAATAATGTTTTACAACATGATTTAGCAAAATTAGACCTTAAATAGATTTTATAAAGGTCTATTTATTGAGCATGATTAAAAAAAGAGTAGGATGTAATCCTACTTTTTTTTAACGTTAATTAGAATTTTAAAAGAAATCCTTCATTATTTTAGCATCTTTAATATTCACTATCACACCTTCTACCTTATCTTTCTTCTCATCTTTAGCAATCGAAATTTGCTCCTTATTATCAGCCCACACAAGAAATTCTTCTTTTGAGTCATCTTTATATGTAACAGTAATAGTAGAATGTGCAGATTCTCTCTTTTTTTGATCTAGTGTGATTTGTTTAGGAGTGCCTTTTTGGACTGCTGAAACGATAGATTGTATCATTTTTTCGTTGTCTGTTTGAGATTTGGAAGTAGTATGATTTGTTGTTTTCAGTATTTCAATGTCTGTAATATTAGCAGAATTTAATTGAAAGGTATTTTGTTTATGTTCTTGCTTAACTTGTGAAGCTTTATCTGTAGCCGAGGTGCTTGTACAACCTATTAAATTGAAAGATAGAGCGGTTAGAGCGCATATAGATATGATTTTTTTCATAGTATCCCTCCTCAAGTTTAATTATAACAATTTTCTGTTAATTTAGGTAGTTATTGTAAGGAGAAGATGTTTTAAAGTGGTAAATGATGATGTTCATTCTCTATTAAAATCAAAATTCACATAACTTTTTTCATATTTTATGTTTAACATTTCGAAAATGGGTGTACTACATATAATATAACAAATAATTCATTTTAAAGGAGGAAGTTAAAGATGGAAACGAAGTATAGTAAACCTTTTGTATATGAATTTATTACGGAGAAAGAGGTCATGAATGCGGCGAATGATCTCGTGAAAAAAGGAATAGACCAAAAAGATATTTACGTATTAACGCATGAGAAAGATAGGACAGATAGAATTGCGGACAATGCAGACGTGAATACAATTGGGATAAAAGAGGAGGGACTTGGGACAAGCATTATTAACGTCTTTCAAAAAACAGGAGATCAGTTAAGAAATAAAATGCAAGAGTTAGGGCTTAATGAGGAAGAAGCGAACTTTTATGAAGAAAAACTGGATGAAGGGAAAATCTTGTTATTCGTTAAGGATTTAGAAAGAGTCGGTGAATGGTTACAAGAAAGAAGATGCATGTATTCTATTTAAATTTGTATCCTTTAAATCTATAAATCTATTACGAAAAGGAGATTGTAAATATGAGTGAGAACGGACTAAAAGAACAAGTTAAAGGTAAAGTTGAAAAGAAAAAAGGACAAGTAAAAGAAGGAATTGGTGAAGTTACAGAAGATAGAGAGTTGAAAAATGAAGGTAAGTGGGAAAAAACGAAGGGAACGATAAAAGAAAAAGTCGGAAAAGTGAAACAAAAGATAAGTGATGAATTGGATAATAAAGAATAATATATGTTCATCAAGCTTTAGTTACATACTAAAGCTTGATGAATTCAATATAAAACGAATATAGGAGGTTTAATTGTGGGACTTATTATTACGTGTATTGTAGGTGGACTTATTGGTGCGTTAGCTGGAATGATTACAGGAAAAGACTTTCCGTTAGGTATAGTTGGAAACGTGATTGCCGGATTAATCGGATCTTGGGTAGGTAGTGCGTTATTTGGTCATTGGGGTCCTGAATGGGGAGGCATTTTTGTTCTTCCAGCGTTATTAGGTGCAATCGTCTTTATTTTAATCGTTACATTCTTCTCTAGAATGCTGCGGAAAGCGTAAGTATGATAATAAATAGTAATCTTAAGTTTATTATATATAGTTATAAAGTTAATGAACTGATAAAAATACATAAAAAAGCATCCAATTAAACTAATTTGGATGCTTTTTTATGTATTTTACATAGGAATGAGTGGAGGATGAAGAACCCCCCACTCATTAACATTACACTTTCTATTATGTATTAAGCCATCGTTACCTTTTTACAATTATTTATTCTTACGACTTGCCTTGGTTCTATATGAGATAAGTCCTCGCTATTACTTATATCAACTACAATTGTATTCGTTAGTATATTAATAATGGAACCAACTAATTTTGTAGCATGATCGTGTCGATAAGAAAATTGAACAAAATCTCCCTTTTTAAAGTTGTGCTCTTCCATAGATAGATCCCCCTAAAAATAATGTTTATACATTATACATACACAAATTTATAAGTTTTAAACATTTGGTAGTATTTTTTACGTGTTAAGCCGAGAAAGGTGTAGAAAATTTATTTATAATGAAAATAAAAAAATATGTTTAAAACTAATTTTTATGGGTAATTAAATAGTAAAAGTTCGAGATAAGGGGGCGGAAATGATGAATTTAGGAATAAATATTTTGCAAAATGATGTAGGTTATACGGTACAACTTAATGGTGAAATTGATGCGTATACGGCATCAGATTTAAAAAATAAGATTATGCCTATTGCAAGCGAAAAAGAGGTTCAGATTGTAGTAGATTTTCATAACGTAGATTATATGGATAGTACTGGTTTAGGTGTTTTTATAGCTCTATTAAAAGCGGTTAAGAAAAATGATGGAAAACTAGAGTTTATCGGTGTATCTAAAAGATTAAAAAGATTATTCGATATTACAGGATTAACGGAAATATTAAATTTGAATTCTGATTTTGAAAAAGTAGAAAGAAGGTGACTAGGGATGATGGAGAGATTTGAAAAGATAGAAATGAAAATTCCTGCAAAGGCAGAATATGTGGCTATTATTCGTTTAACAATGGCTGGTGTTGCGAATCGAATAGGCTTTGCTTATGACGATATAGAAGATATGAAAATTGCTATTAGTGAGGCGTGTACAAACATTGTACAACATGCATACAAAGAAGACGTTGGAGAAATTACAATTGTCTTTGGGCTATATGAAGATCGATTAGAAATTATGGTTGCGGATAATGGGGTTAGCTTTGATTTTAATAACTTAAAAAGAAAAGTTGGTCCGTATGATATTAGTAAACCAGTAGAACATTTGCCGGAAAATGGTTTAGGTTTATATTTAATCAATACGTTAATGGATGATATACAAATCATGCATGATGAGGGCATGACGGTTTTAATGACAAAATATATACAAAGAGAGCAGGTGGAGAATGATGGAAATCCAATCTCAACCTACGAATCTTACTAAAGAAGACGTTATTAAACTAATTGCAGACTTCCAACAAAACCAATGTAATGAAGCGCAGGAAAGGTTAGTTGATCATTATAAAAATCTCGTATATTCCATTGCATATCGCTATTCAAAAGGCGGGCCGATGCATGAGGATATTATACAAGTAGGCATGTTAGGGCTCTTAGGTGCAATAAGAAGGTATGATTATTCGATAGGGAATGCTTTTGAGCCTTTTGCAATACCTACGATAGTAGGGGAAATAAAGAAGTATTTACGCGATAAAACTTGGGGCATTCACGTTCCAAGGCGAATTAAAGATTTAGGCGGAAAAATTAAACTTGCGATAGAGGAGTTAACAGATCACCTGCAACGTTCGCCGAAGATTATAGAAATCGCAAATCATTTAGGACTATCGGAAGAGGAAGTTCTAGAGATTATGGATGCTAAAAATAATTATCGAGTATCTTCCTTAGATGATGTAGTTGAAAATGCATCTGATGGTAGTTCGGTAGCGAGAATTGAATCTGTAGGTGAAGTAGAGCAAGGATATGAAGAGACAGAAAGGCGTCTCGTTTTAAAGGATATTTTTAACGTATTAAATGACACGGAAAAGAGTGTTATTCATTATATATTTGGAGAAAATTTAAATCAAAAAGATACAGGGGAACGGTTAGGTATTTCACAAATGCACGTTTCTCGTATTAAAAGACAAGCGATAAGTAAATTGAAGCAAGCCGCATTTTTAGATACATAAAAATTTAAAATAATGATGTTTAAAACATGAGAAAAGGGGTACTTATTAAGTATAGGAGGAGATATGAAAATGTCACACGATGTGAAAGAACTAATCGAAGGATTGAATGAAGATTTAGCAGGAGAATACGCAGCAATCATTATGTATAACCATAATGCAGCTACAGTTTCTGGTATATATAGACAAGTGTTAAAGCCTTTCTTTGAATCTGAAATTAGTGATGAACAAGGACATGCCCTATATTTAGCGGAGAAAATTAAGACGCTAGGTGGTACACCTACTACGATCCCTTTATCAGTGAAACAAGTAGAAGATGTTAGAGAAATGTTAGAATACGCTAGACAATCAGAATATGAAACAATTAAGCGTTATGAAACGAGAAAAGAACAGGCAGCGAAATTAAATATGACAGAGTTAGTTGTAAAGCTAGAAGATATGATTGCAGATGAAACTAATCATATGGAAGAATTAGATCGTCTTTTAAATGATAAAGCAATGGTGTTAAATTAAAAGTAGAAATTTATAGAGTGAAAGAACAAATTCCTATTTCTGGGGGTTTGTTCTTTTGTTGTATAAATATGTTTGAGTAAGAAATTTTCATTTTGTAACTGAGTATGTAATACTAGAAAAATAGAAAATAATAATAGATTTACATTTTAAATAAGAAAAGGGGAAATAACTTGTGTCCATTTTAATTGTTGATGATAATCCGGTTAACATATTTGTAATTGAGAAGATTTTAAAACAAGCCGGATATCATGATCTTGTATCGCTCAATTCTGCACAAGAGCTTTTCGAATACATTCAATTTGGAGAAGATTCTTCCAGGTATAATGAAATTGATTTAATACTATTAGATATTATGATGCCTGAAATTGATGGACTTGAAGTTTGTAGGCGATTACAAAAAGAGGAGAAGTTTAAAGATATTCCTATTATTTTTGTTACAGCTTTAGAGGATGCAAATAAATTGGCCGAAGCTCTTGATATGGGGGCAATGGATTATATTACGAAACCTATAAATAAAGTTGAATTATTAGCACGTATGCGTGTAGCATTACGCTTGAAATCAGAATTAAATTGGCATAAAGAACAAGAAGAAAATCTTCGGAATGAACTAGATTTAGCTACGCAAGTACAAAGAAACTTATTAAGTAGCCCATTAAGAGAAGATCATATAAAAATTGAAGCAAGTTACTTACCTTCATTTAAACTAGCTGGAGATATGTATTATTGGTATAAAATCGATGAAAATCGCTACGGTATTATATTATTAGATGTGATGGGACATGGTGTATCTGCTTCATTAGTTTGCATGTTTATTTCGTCTGTATTACGTGAAACGATTAAATGTTTAATTGATCCAGAACTTGTTATTAAAGAATTAAATAAATATATGACCCTTTTACATAATGAAAATGATAATATTCCCTATTATTTTACGGCGATATACTTAGTTGTTAATACAGAAGATAGAACAGTTGAATATGTAAATGCAGGGCATCCTTCTGGATATGTTTTAGTTGATGAAACAAATGTAGTTGAACTAGATCGCGGGAGTTGTGCGGTAGGATTTTTTGATGAAATAAAAGTTAAAAAGACAGTTATACCTTTTGAGAAGAACGCTCAAATACTATTGTTTACAGATGGTGTTCTTGAAGCAATTGCAAATGATGAATTTGAGGCTGAAGAGAAATTACGTACTTTTACAGAAAGAAAATGGGGAGATTTAGAAGGCGAGATAGAAGGGTTTTACAAGGAAGAACAAAAGAAAGCGCAATCAGATGATATGTGTCTCATTATGATACAAACGAATGCGAAATAAAAAGCGTATGAAATCCAAACAGAGGATTTCATACGCTTTTTATTGTATTTTTTGATAAATTTGTTCGCTAGGATTAAATTGAGTATAATGCGGCATTATATTTGAAAAACGAAGAGTTTCTTTATTCCCTAAACATAGAAAACCATTGTGACCTAAGCTTTCATAAAATAGTTGCTGCACTTGATTTTGAAGTTTACTTGTAAAGTAAATTAAAACGTTACGACAAAGTATAATATGAAACTCGTTAAAAGATTGATCGGTTACTAAATTATGCTGTGCAAAAATAATGTTTTGTAAAAGTGATGGATTAAAATAAGCAAAACGATTATCTGTTGAATAATAGTTAGAAAACGCTTGTGTACCGCCAGCTTGTAAATAGTTTTTCGTATAAGTTTGCATTTTATTTAACGGGAGGATACCTTGTTTTGCTTTTTCTAACACATTTGTATTCATATCTGTTGCGTAAATAACCGACTTTTCACTTAATCCTTCTTCGTGAAGTAAGATGGACATTGATAATACTTCTTCACCAGTTGCGCATCCAGCATGCCAAATTCTAATTTCGGGATGCTTTTTTAATTCAGGAATAACATGCTCTCTAAGCGCTTTAAAAAAGGCAGGGTTACGGAACATCTCAGTTACATTAATTGAGAAATCATTTAATAACTGTTCTAAAACCCCTTCCTCGTGAATTACTTTTTCAATTAATTTTGAAATGGTTGGGATATTAGAGAGCTGCATTCGATTACAAATCCTTCTATAAATAGATGTGCGAGCATATTGGCGAAAATCAAATCCTGATAGTTTAAATACCGCTTCCAATAGTAATTCAATTTCTAAGTTCGTGCGCTCATCCGTATCTACTGATGGATCAAAATTATAATACTTATTTTCCACTCCAACTAAACCTCACTTATTTTATTAACCATACACTCATTACCGAATAGAGTTGATGTAGATTTAATGGTTTACTTATATAATCTGAAGCGCCAGCAGATAAACATTTTTCCTTATCATTTGGCATTGCTTTAGCAGTTAATGCGATAATAGGTATTTCATTTAACCCTAAGTTCATTCGGATATTTTCCATCGTTTCATAACCGTCCATATTAGGCATCATAATATCCATTAAAATAAGGTCAATATTTGTATTACTTTTTAGTATTTCTAAACACTCTATGCCGTTTTGGGCAGTAATAATGTTGGCATTTTGTTTTTTTAATGCGTTTTGTAACGCAAATATATTTCGATGATCATCATCGACAATTAAAATGGTTTTCTCTTGGAAGACGTTATTTGTTTCGGGAGTAACGATAGTTTCTTCCACAACTTCAGCAGGAATAACATCTTCTATCGTTGCTGCGACTTCTAAATTGGATAACTGTATATCATGTAATCCATTTGGAAGGTTAGGAATATATACCGTGAAAGTACTACCTTCTCCTACATTACTCTCTAACGTAATCCAACCACCTAACAATTTAGCAAACTCTTTACAAATAGATAAACCTAATCCTGTACCACCATACTTTCGAATCGTTGCTCCATCTGCCTGTTGAAAGGCTTCGAAAATAAGTTGATGCTGTTCTTTAGCGATACCAATACCAGTATCTTTTACTGAAATTGTAATCCAATCTTTACTTATAGACTGCATATCATGACTCAAATTGGTTGTTTCTATCGAATCAAAATGTAAAGAAACGGATCCTTTTTCTGTGAATTTAAATGCATTGGATAATAAGTTTTTAATAATTTGCTCAATCCGTTTTGCATCTGTATAAAACAGATCAGGAATCGTATCACTGTCCTCAATAGTAAATTCGACATTTTTTTGTGCAGCTATATGTAAAAAGTTTTGATGCATATTGGCTGCCATGTCACTTATGTTCGTTGCCTCAAAAATGATGTCTAGTTTGCCTGCTTCTACTTTAGATAAATCTAGTATGTCATTAATTAAAGTAAGTAAGTCTTTCCCTGATGAATGAATGACAGTTGCTAATTCAATTTCATCGTCGGATAAATTGTTATCATGATTTTCTCTTAACATTTCAGATAATAGTAAAATACTATTTAACGGTGTGCGTAATTCATGTGACATATTTGCTAGGAACTCAGATTTGTATTTTGAGCTGCGTAACAACTCGCTTGCTTTTTCTTCTAATTCTGATTTGGTAATTTGTAAGTCAGCTGTCTTCTGCTCAGCCTCTTCAGTTCTAGACTCTAATTGTTCATTCGTTGTTCGTAATTCTTCTGCTTGCATTTGTAGTTCTTCCGCTTGCGTTTGCAATTCTTCTGATTGAACTTGTAACTCTTCTGTCATTGCTTGTGATTCATGTAAAAGAGTTTGAATTCGCATACGTCCCATAATGCTATGGATTGTTAAACCTAGATTATCAACGGTTTGTTGAATTAAATCTTGATGTAAATCTGAAATCTCAGTTACACTTACTAACTCCATTACTGCGATTACTTCATCCTCAAATAAGATAGGGATGATTAATAGATTTTTAGGACGTATTTCTAATACTCCGCTAGTGACATAACGAAACTCTTCGGGTATATCCCTGAGAATAAAACTTTTCTTTTCTAAGGCAGACTGTCCAATGAAACCTTCACCCATTTGAATGGATTGTTTCCCAATATCAGCACCTTGATCGGCGAAAGAAGCTTTTTTCACATAGTAGACAGTTTCTTCATATTCTTCACGTACATAAAATGCACCGCAAGAAGTTTGCGTTTTTTGTATAATTCCACTAAGAATTTTTTTACCTAACATCTCAATAGAAGATACACCTTGATACATTAAAATTAATTCTGCAAGCTCCGTTTGTAACCACTCTCTTTTCGATATTTCGTCTAGTAGGTGATTCGTTGTATGAGCAAGATCTTTTATTTCATCACGTGTGTTTACATGAATTCTTTCCGTGATTTTTTCTTTAGAAGAAATGGATTTAATAACTTGAATTACATTTTTAATCGTTTTTGTAATGGAATTCGAAATATAGAGTGAAATGATAATAGAAATACAAGAAAGTAAGAACAATAAACTGTATAACCAAATCTCTAATTTATTATTTTCAGTATCTAATTGTGCTGCTCTTTTTTTCGTTAATTGCTCCTCAGTGCTACGGAAGTTAGTTACCTGTGACTGTAATGACTGAATTTGAGTCGTGTCGATTGTTTGTACATTATTACTATTATTATTTGCAATGAGTGGGTGAATCTCTTTATTTATCCAACTAATAATATTTTCGTTAATCTGTTTTAATTTTTCTTGCTGAGATGGGTTATCCTCTAATAATGAGAAAAGATCTTGATAATGCTTTTCGTAATCCTTTTCCGCAGAATTAAGAGATTGTACGTAATTTGGATTATTAGAAATGATAAACCCTTTCGCTTTATTTTCAATTGTTAGTAAATCTTTCTCCACTTGATTTGTTAAATTGAGAACTTTAAAATCGTGATCAATAATAAAATTACGAGATTTTTGTAAATTAGAAATCTCATTGTTCAACATAATGAAAGAAACAAGTAAGAACAAAATGATAACTAAATAACCAGCCATAATTTTGTAGCGAATACTAAATTTTGCTTTCGAGTTCATTAAAAATTCCTACCTTCAAGGTTATTAAAACTTTTCTATTTTAAAGAATGAAAAACGTAATATATATTATATCAGTTTTCATAAGGCTAAACTAGAAATCCCCCTATTGTATTAGGGGGTTCTTTTTTAATAGAGGAAATCATTTTGAAATATAAAACTATATATGAAAAGTAACAATCGAGGGAATAGGGGATAACAAAACTTTTAAGAAGGGAAGAGTGTTCTTAAAGCTCTTTTTGCATCTATTCCTTCAAAAATAAATAATACAAGATCTCTCTTTTTTACAGTAAGGAAAAAGGATACTAGAGTGCTTAAGTTTTTAATAGAAGTAAGTGTTCCGTGTTTACTTATAAATACATTCGTTTGAAATGTTGTCATTAAAGCATAAAAATGATGAATTTGAGTTATTGTAGGTGTTTCATTATAAGAAATAGTAGTAGAGTGAATGGCGTTCATCGTAATATTCCTTTCCATATAGTAAGCATAACAATATAAACATACCCGTTTTAAAAAATGTTAAACATATAAATAAGAAAAAATATAATTATAGTTTTTTACGTTTAGAAAAGGTTAGGAAGGGTATACATATACTACAAAGAGATTGACTGAAGATGAATTGTAAGATGTCTATGTTTAGTAGATTAGTCTATCAAAATATACTTTTACTTTAAATAAAAAGGAGCCTGGTATACATGAATGAAATGATGATTAATATTACATTTGATTTAATTTACTTGTTAAGTAGTTCACTTGTAGTGCTTTTACTATTCGCTTTTTTCATAAATGGTTATGTTAATAAGAAAATTAGTGTATACAGAAATGAAGAAAAATAAAAATATATTATATAAAACTTTAGGAGGTTAATAGTTATGAATGTAGATAGAAAAATAGTAGGTGTTTTTAGAACAATTGATGATGCGGCACTCGTTATTAATGAATTAAATGATAAAGGATACTCAGCAGATAACATTTCAGCTATTGCAAAAGATCAGAAGGAAATTGAACACCTTGAAGAAAAATCGGGTGAAAAAGTAAATCATGAAACTGCACATAAAGCAGATATCTTTTCAGCAACAGGGCTTGTGGCAGGAGGAGTAGCAGGCGGACTCGGTGGTTTATTAACAGGTCTTGGTATACTTGCCGTTTCTGGAATGGGTCCAATCGTAGCAGCAGGACCGATCGCAGCAGCTATTGGAGGAGCCGGTATTGGCGGAGGAGCTGGAAGTTTAATAGGAGCATTTATAGGGTTAGGAATTCCAGAAGAACATGCTAAAAAGTATGAAGAATATATTTACGATGGCAATATATTAATTTTAGTAGATGCAAAATTAGATGATAAGTTAGAAATCTATAAAATATTTGATAAGCATAATGCCTATAACTCTGATTTCTTTAAATAAAATGTAAACAAAGTGAATATCATTTTTTGATCTTACAACTTTGGCGCGGCCGAGGAGTCGTATGACTATAAGAGAGGAAGGGCTTATAGTAAAAGATCAAGTTCTATTCTGTTATTTAAAAGGGAAGAGGTGTCTATTCGTGATTGTAAAAATATTAAAGGATAGTAGTAATAGTTTCCTTTGCACAGTTCAAAATAAAAATGGAGACCAGTATGTGAAGAAATGGTTTCGTAAACATGAGAACAATGAAAAATTAGGACGACCAACTTTCAAAGAAGTAGAAAAGGACTGGAAAGAAAATAAAGAGTCGTTTATGTATCCTAATTTTAAAGCGCTTTATTAAAATGAAACATAATGCGCGTTTCATTCTTACAAAACTGTCACATTCCTGTAAGGTAATTCAATAGATTAGTTGTTTGTTCCATGTCATAATAAAGACATAAGAAAGCTAATTAAAACTACAACTTATTAGGAGAGTGTCAGTCATGATTGTAACAACAACGTCTGGAATTCAAGGTAAAGAAATTATTGAGTATATCGATATTGTAAATGGTGAAGCTATTATGGGTGCAAATATTGTCCGCGATTTATTCGCTTCTGTTCGTGATGTTGTCGGTGGTCGTGCTGGTTCTTATGAAAGTAAGCTAAAAGAAGCTCGTGATATCGCAATGGACGAAATGAAAGAACTTGCAAAACAAAAAGGTGCGAACGCTATCGTTGGTGTTGACGTAGATTACGAAGTAGTTCGTGATGGAATGTTAATGGTTGCTGTAAGTGGTACAGCTGTACGTATATAAGTAAATAAAAAACAGGCTCACCCCTTGAAGTTTATGCTTTGAGGGGGTTTTTTATTTTTCTTTTGTTCATGACTAAAGTTAAAATAGAGAAGAGCCGACGTACTCGCTCGCTTATTTCAAATGTAGTATATTATTTCTTGAGAAAAAGCAAGTAAATGGAATTTTTTGTATTTGAAGAAGGTGTTAACTTTATGACAAATAATAAAATTGCTATTTGAGGTACGAAGAGAATTAGTGGTATGAATAATTTTAGAAAGTGTATAGTTAATAGAAATAAACGATGGAGTATGTAAAGAGTTATATTACATAAAATTTATTATGAATGGAGGCGGTTACACTATGTTTTGGTTAGGATGTTTTTTAGGATACATTGTAGGTTCTATTATTACATGTGCGCTACTTTACTTTGGATATAGATCCAATGAAAATAAAAAAGCGGATATGCAAAAGGTGGAGGAGAGGAAAATCAATCAAAAAGGTGTATAGTAGGCGAAAGGTAAGGTGATAGTGTTGATACAAAAATAAAGGACAGTACATATTGTATATGACTACTATGTACTGTTCCGCTTATTCTTTTTGGATTATGAGAGGTTGTTTCCTGTCTTGCTATAAATTTCATAGGCGAAAAACCCCAATAAATAGCCGATTCCAGATCCTAAACTCACTGCAAGAAGTGAATAATCTGGGAAAAACATGCCGAAAATTAAACCGATTATACAGCCAACAAGCATTCCCATAGGTATTAAACTGTCTAATAAAATTTGAGCGTTTTTTGATTTTTTCTTACCTAAGTTACCGTTGTTATATTTATGTTTAAGGCTACCAATCACATATACTACAATTCCTCCGGCTATTACAACAGGCGCAATTGCTTTGAGTAACCACATGTTAGAATCTCCTTTCGCTTTTTTAATTAAATTACATAAGCTACTTAAAATTCTATGCTACTAAATGGATTGATAGTTGAATGTACTCAATTTAATAATTCGTTAAAAAAACTTTCCCTTTCGTTTTCTCAGCGGACTGTACAACATCAACTGCCGCTTTCACATCCGCTAATTCATACGTAGAATGGACTTTCATAAAACGTAATTGCTCATTTTCTACTAAGCGAATTAAATGACGAAACGTGTCTTGCCATTTATAAGGTGACACTTCTTTATTCCAATGTCGTAAATGAAATATGTTCGCGTGCACTTTTGCTTTCGTGACAATCTCTGCCCAGTTTACTTGTATTCCTGACAGAAGTCCTATAGTTAAAAAGTGCCCATTGGGACGTAAGGAGAAAGCTAATTCATTTCCATCCGGTCCCCCGATAGAATCAATTGCAGCATCCGCGCCGAGCCCGTTCGTTAATTCCATAACGGTTTCATAAAGCGGGGCAGTCGAAGTATCAATTACATGATGAGCGCCAAGCTGAAGTAATTCGTCTGTATGTTTACTATTTCTTGTCACGGCAATGAGTTGGAAATTTAAAATTTGCGATAACTGCGCAAAAAGATGCCCGATAGCGGATCCACAAGCATTCACTAACAAAACATCATTCCGTTGTAAGTTTAGCGTTTCCGTACATGTAACCCAAGCCGTAAGGGGATTAATATACATTTGTGCCGCGGTAAAATCATCGATGGAATCAGGAATAGGAACTACAAAGTCAGCTGATGTTTTCACATATTCTTGCCAAGTACCTTCCCCGCGTAACGGTAACACACGTTTACCGATAAGCTCTCTAGAAACAAAAGCTCCTACATCTTCTACAATACCAACACCTTCATAACCAGGTATGTTAGGTAACGGAATTCTATGAGCGTACGCTCCGGTTATTGGAATTAAGTCAGATGGATTAATCGGTCTAACTAGCATACGGACGAAAACTTCATTATCTTTCAGTGGTTCTATATTTTTATATTCAACTTGTAATACGTCTTTTGGATTGCCAAACTTATGAAATTGAATGCATGTTCCAAGCAAAGTAATTTGCCCCCTTAGTTTCATTGGGTTTATTATAGCATTTTTAGTTTGGGTGGTTATTTTGTTAATGATAAATAGGGTTTGTACAATGGTAAGTAAAATAGATTTTAATTTACGTATTTATCAGAATTTTATAAAATGTGTATATAACTATGAAATGGGGGGGGATTTCTTCATGTGTACTAGTTTGACGTTACAAACAAAAAATTTCCAGCATCTTTTTGGGAGAACAATGGATTTCACATTAGATATGAATCAAGAAGTAATAATCATTCCTCGGCGTTATCAGTGGAACAATATAACTGGTGAAACGATCCGAGCGAAAAAGGCTGTTGTCGGAATGGGAATTAATTTTGGAGGAAGGGTCATGATGGCGGACGGAGTAAATGAAACTGGTATGACATGTGCAACTCTCTATTTCCCAGGATTCGCTACTTATAGTAATCATATAGATAGCAATAAAACGAATGTAGCGCCATTTGATTTTGTGACTTGGAGCCTCACGCAGTTCAATTCTGTTGAAGAGGTAAGAAAATCTATTGATAACATTGCCTTTATAGATGTGCCATTACCAGTTTTAGGAATTACGCCACCGCTACATTGGATTTTAGCAGATAAATCGGGAGCGTGTATTGTACTTGAGCCGACAGCTGATGGAATAAAAGTGTATGACAATCCAATAGGAGTGATGACTAATAGTCCCGAGTTTAATTGGCATTTACAAAATTTAAGACAATATATTGGTCTTAAATCGCAGCCATTTGCGCCAACGGAGTGGGGAGATGTACCATTAAGTGCTTTTGGCCAAGGTTCAGGAACGATGGGGCTTCCTGGAGATTTCACCCCGCCATCAAGATTTGTACGGGCAGCATATGGCAAACAAAACATTCAAAGTATAGAGAACGAAGAAGAGGGGATATCGGCTATTTTTCATATTTTATCAAACTGTGAGGTTCCTAAGGGGGCAGTAATAACAGAAGACGGTATATTAGATAATACGATCTATACAAGTGCAATGTGTATGGAGTCTGGAACATATTATTACCATACTTACGATTGTAGACAAATTATAGCCATTCATTTATTCAATGAAGATTTAGATACAGCTGAGATTAAAACGTATCCGTTCCAGCGGAAGCAAAAAATCTTTTATGAAAACTGATAAAAACACCTCCATTGAATTTGCATACTTAGTATGCGAATTTAGGAGGTGTTTTTTATCATATACCACTATTCGTGTTCACTTCATTTTTTACTTTTCTATTAAGCCGAAGCTCTCTTCATTCTCTCAAGTAAACTAGACAACACATGCGTACGATAAGATTCTAGTTTTTTACCTTCATAAGTACGGATACCTAATTTTTTAAGTTCTTTTACATACCAACCTTTGCTTCCGAAATACATGTGATCGCTCCCCTTCAACTTTGTTTTTATTTATCCTGATTGCATATGGAGGTACAGGAATTATAATGAAGGAAATGAATTTCGCGCGAAAATGGTTAACTTTGTTGCAAAAGACATATATACTAAAGATAGTATACAACGAGGTGGACAAGACGTGATTATAGAGAAGCACGAAATTCAAATTGACCAAATTACTAGCGGTAAAGTGAATATCTTTACTTTCTATCGAAATAGAAAGCAAATTGATGATCATTTTTTACGATTGCAAGAACCATCGCTTACAGCAAACTACTTCTTCCATTTTCATTTTGATGCAGAGAGCTTGCATCTACTGCAGAAAGAGTTTCCGAGCGTATATCCGTACGACGGTAGTGAAACGATTCACGACTGGACGGAAAAGATGAAAGCTGAATTGCAACATCAGATCCAAACAGGTAAATGGAATAAACGCGTACGTATCGGTAATCGCATTCTAGATGTGGTGTTTACGTGGTGTGACGAAGATATAGTAGAGTGAAAAAGAAGCGGATGACGCTTCTTTTTTTAGCGCTGGAATAAAACGAGCTTACCTGCAGTAGATGTACAGCGATGTGTTTTTTCATACAATCCTTTTTCTTGTAAGATAGATTCACCTTTTGCTTTTGCTTCTTTTTCAGTTGCCGCCTCGAATGATTCGTCTAATGCTTTTGAACCATCTTTTTCAAAGACTGTTAGAACGTATACTCCCATGAAAATTCCCTCCAATAATTAAAATCAGAATCTTATAATTATTTTGACATAAAATGCTACAATATGCAAAGAAATATATGACATTGCGTGGTAAAATAGAATGAAACTTTAATCATCGAGAATATTTTTATTCTCGATGATTATTAGTTTTCAGCGATTTTAATTTTGATAAAATGAAACTTTTGAAAGATAGGAAGGATCGTTATTTGTGAAACAAGTAAAGTTTATACATGCGGCTGATTTGCATTTGGATAGTCCGTTTAAAGGGATGGAGATGAATGTTGCGCAGTCTGTTTGGGAGAGAATGAAGCAAAGTACGTTTGAATCATTTGAGCGTATTGTTGATAAAGCAATTCAAGAGCGCGTTGATTTCGTATTACTAGCTGGGGATTTGTATGATGCGGAGACGAGAAGTTTGAGGGCGCAAGTGTTTGTGCGTGAGCAAATGAAGAGACTTTCGCAGTACGATATCCCTGTTTTTATTATTCACGGTAACCATGATCATTTAGGAGGAAGCTGGGCAGCAATTGAGTTTCCGGAAAATGTTCATGTATTTACTGAGCCTTATGTAGAAGAGAAATCATTTTATAAAAATGGTGAGCTATTAGCTTCTATTTATGGTTTTAGTTATTTGCAGCAAGCGGTAACGGATAATATGACAGCGCAGTATACGAAAATGAGTGATGCGCCTTTTCATATTGGCATGCTTCACGGAAGTGTGGAAGGAGATGCAGAGCATAATCGCTATGCACCGTTTCAAATTCGTGAGTTGAAAGAAAAACAGTTTGATTATTGGGCTCTTGGCCATATACATAAACGTGAAATTTTATCAGAAGAACCATGCATTATTTATCCAGGGAACATACAAGGTCGTCATCGTAAGGAAACAGGCGAGAAGGGTGCGTACCTTATTGAACTTACGAAACAAGGAACGCAGTGTTCATTTTTCCATACGGCAGATGTTGTATGGGATGAAATCGAAGTTTGTATTGATAGACTTGAAACTGTTGATGAACTTATGACGAGCCTATCTACTGCGATGAATGAATGCCGAAGAGAAGAGGAAGGTACGCTATTAACTGTCGTATTCACAGGACAAGGTCCACTTTCACCTTATTTGCGTGACGAAAAGCGCGTGGAAGAGATTTTTCACATTTTAGCATCTGGCGAAGAGCGAAAAGATTTTGTATATGCGATGAAGTGGAAAAATGAGACGGTTTCTTTTGCGGAAATCGAACGTTTGAAAGCGGAAAATCATTTCGTAGGTAGTGTGCTAAAGGAGTTAGAAGCTTTCAGCAATATGGACGGAGTATTGCGCACTATTTGGACATCTCCTGTAGCGCGTAATAGTATTGAATCTTTTACAGAAGAAGAGAAGAAAGAGATTCAAAAGGAAGCAGAAAATATTATTTTAGAGCAATTATTCCAGCAAGAGAGGGATAAAAAATGAGAATTGAAAAACTCCATATTTATGGGTACGGAAAATTAGAAAATGTGGAAATGGATCTTTCCTTGCTGACGGTGTTATATGGTGAAAATGAAGCGGGGAAATCGACAATTCGCTCATTTATGAAAAGTATTTTATTCGGTTTTCCGACGAGAGGACAGCGCCGTTATGAGCCGAAAGAAGGCGGGAAGTATGGCGGCGCGATGACTGTGCAAACAGGGCAGTACGGTCGTTTGAAAATTGAGCGATTGCCAAAGACGGCAGCTGGCGAGGTGACCGTTTATTTTGAAGACGGGAAAACGGGCGGAGAAGAAATTTTAAACGATATATTAAGCGGGATGAATGAAAGTTTATTTGAATCTGTCTTTTCATTTGATATGCATGGTCTTCAAAATATTCATCAGCTAGGCGAAGCGGATATTGGCAATTATTTATTTTCGGCAAGTGCAGTCGGAAGTGATGCGCTATTGCAGTTAGATAAAAAGCTAGAAAAAGAAATGGACCAGCGCTTCAAGCCGAGTGGTCGTAAACCAGAAATTAACGTGTCATTGCAAGAGATGAAGAAACTTGAAGAGAAGATGAAAGAGTGGCAAGGAAAAATTGGCACGTATGAAAAACAAGTAGAGCAGTTAAAAGAAAGTGAAGAGAAGCTTGCTTCTGTTCGCGGGGAAAAAGAGAGTGCAGAAAAGCGAAAGCAAGATTATGAAATATTAGCAGCGCTTGAGCCACTCGTTATTGAAAAACGTGCGCATGAGAAAGTGTTAGAGAACGAGAGCGGGCAGTTTCCTGTAAACGGAATGGCGCGTTATGAAGCAATTAAGGCGAAAATGGAGCCGCTTCAATTACAAGTTGATTCGCTCCACAAGAAAATTGAGACAGTGCAATCGGAAATTGCTTCGATTCAAATAGATGAAGAGTTTTTACAAAAAGAAAGTTATGTAGAAGAACTTCGTATGCAGCATATGTCTTACGAAAATGCACGCCAAGAAATGCGTGATATGAGCGGGAATATTACGAATATAAAAGAAGAAATCGCAGAACTAGAACAACAAATTGGTACTACTTTTGAAAAGGAAACAGTTCTTTCATTTGATATGAGTTTGGCAACGAAAGAGTTAATTACGCAAACAGTGCAAAAGGCGCGCGAATTAGAAACGCAAAAAGCACAGCTTGATGATCGTTTTAAAGTAGCGCAAGAGCAATTAGAAGAACAAGAAGAAAATATAAGACAGATTAAGAAACAAATGTTAGTGGATGAAGAGAGAAATGTGTTAGTTGAGAAAGAGAAATCGTTCCAAGATGCGGCGTTTATCGGTATGGGCGCAGAGAGAATGAAGCGCAAGTATGAAGAGAAAGCAGGAGCAGCTAAGCAAAAGAAAAAGCAGTGGCAAAGAGTTTGTCTTCTGTTACTCCTTATTAATACAGGCATTTTATTCACAAGCTTATTGATAGACAATCGCCCGCTCTTATTTATTAGTGTCATCGTATTTGTAGGGATTGTTCTCGCCCTTGTTTTATATAAAGATCCATCAAGTGGATTACAAGAAGAGCTCCTTACACTTCAGCAAAGTGCCGGCGGGAGACAAAGTGAAGAAGCGATGTCTGTACGCTATCAGTTAGAAAAAGATGAAGAGATACGTAAATTATTTGAGCGTGAGTCTTATAAGTTACAGCAGTTGGAGCGAGCGTATGATAAAGTCGTTTCATCGTATGAGGAATGGGAGAGAGAAACGTTCCAGGCGGGAGAACAAGTCGATGCATATAAAACGCGCTATATGTTTCCTGAATTTTATACGTATGCACACATATTGCCGGCGTTTGAGCGTATTGAAAAAATGCAGCAATTATATCGGGAGTTAGAGAAGCAAGGTACGCGAAAATCTTCATTATATGAAATGATTTCGCAATTTGAACATAAACTAGAAACTGTTATCGGTAGTGCGGAGTATAGTAAGCTACACGAGGCACAAAGCCGTATGCAAAATGAGAAAGAGAAGCGCCAAACTTGTAAGCAGTTAAAAGAAAAACTGGCGGAATGGCAAGAAGAATATGAGTTTATGCAAGAACAATTAAAGCAATTACTAATAGAACGAGATGGTTTATGGCATATTGCAGCGTCTACAGATGAAGAGATGTTTTTAGAAGCAGGTAAACTGGCGGAAAAACGTGAAGATGCAGAGAAACAAGTGGGGCGTTTATTGCCGCAAATTGATCTGTTAGAACAGCGTTTAACGAGTTTATCATTAGCTGAACATTATGAAGCTGACGGTTATGAAGAGAAATTAAAGAGAGAAATGACAGTCGTGCAAAACTGTCTGGCGCAAGAGAAAGAACTGACAGAGCGTATTGCGAAACATCGTATGGAAATTGCGAATTTAGAAGAAGGTAGTACGTACGGTGATTTAATGCATGAATGGGAAATGAAAAAAGCGCAAGTGCGTGAACAAGTGAAGAAGTGGGCTGCTTATGCGGCCGCAAAAACGGTGTTAACGAAAACGAAGCAATATTATCATGAAGTACATCTTCCTCGTATTTTACAAAAGTCAGAAGAGTATTTCGTCTATTTAACAGGCGGACGATATAGTAAAATCTTTTCACCGTCAGAGTCAGAGCCGTTTATTGTAGAGCGTAACGATGGTATGCGTTTTTACAGTCATGAACTAAGCCAAGCGACAGCGGAGCAGTTATATTTATCGCTGAGATTTGCACTAGCAAAAACATTTGAGCATGATTATCCATTTATTATTGATGATAGTTTCGTGCACTTTGACGCGGTAAGGACGAATCGAACGATTGAACTTATAAAGGAAATTGCAAAGGATAGACAAGTCATATTCTTTACATGTCATGCGCATTTACTCGCGTATTTTACAGAAAAACAGATTATAAAATTAACACATATGCGTAAAGAAAATGAGTTGTAGTGTGCTATACTAAAAGTAACTGATTTGGTGGAGGAATTCGAATGAAAAAGAAAATTGCAGAGTATGAAGTTGGTGAACAAGTCGATATTTTCTTGTTAATTAAAACAGCGACAAAAGGTATCGCAAGCAATGGAAAGCCATTTTTAACAGTAATCTTACAAGATCCAAGTGGAGATATTGAAGCAAAATTATGGGACGTATCACCAGAAGTTGAGAAACAATATGTAGCGGAAACAATCGTGAAAGTAGCTGGAGATATTTTAAACTACAAAGGACGTATTCAATTACGTGTGAAACAAATCCGTGTTGCGAATGAAAATGAAGTAACAGACATCTCAGACTTCGTAGAAAAAGCACCAGTGAAAAAAGAAGATATGGTTGAGAAAATTACGCAATACATATTTGAAATGAGAAACCCGAACATTCAACGTCTAACAAGACATTTATTAAATAAGCATCAAAACGAATTTTTAGACTATCCAGCAGCGACAAAGAACCATCACGAGTTCGTATCTGGACTAGCTTATCACGTCGTATCAATGCTTGATTTAGCGAAAGCTATCTCAAATCTATACCCATCGTTAGATAAAGACTTACTATATGCAGGCGTTATTTTACATGACCTTGGTAAAGTAATCGAACTATCTGGCCCAATTTCTACAACGTATACGTTAGAAGGAAATTTACTAGGCCACATTTCTATTATGGTGAACGAAATTGGTAAAGCGGCAGACGAATTGCAAATCGATGCAGAAGAAGTATTAATTCTTCAACACATCGTCCTTTCTCATCACGGAAAAGCAGAATGGGGTAGCCCAAAACCACCATTAGTAAAAGAAGCAGAAATTCTGCACTACATCGATAACTTAGATGCAAAAATGAACATGATGGACCGCGCATTAGGACGCACAAAACCAGGCGAATACACTGAGCGTGTCTTCGCACTTGATAATCGTTCGTTCTATAAGCCGTCGTTCCATAATTAAAAGTGTGAATAAAGTGGCCTCATTAAGTTTTAATATGCTTAGTGAGGCTGTTTTTATAGGAAGTAAATAATATGATACAAAAAATATCTCGAATTTGAGATAAATCACTTGCTTTTTAATCACTTGAGGTGTAAAGTGATAGTAACGAAAGCGATTGAGTCATATGAAAAACATACACTCAGTTGTTTTCGATTAAAAACAAAGTAACTTATACAGTAAAAACTAAGATGAATTTACAAAAACATAATTAAGAATAAATTGAAAAGCTAAAAACCATATTAGTTGTGGGAAATGTTATTTTTTTAGTTGTCACTTGACTAGTAAAACGAAACGGAGGAATAACCAATGTATGAAATTAAAGGGCATCATCACATTTCAATGGTTACGAAAAATGCAAATGAAAATAATCACTTTTATAAAAACGTGCTTGGCTTACGTCGTGTGAAAATGACAGTAAACCAAGATGATCCGTCAATGTACCACTTATTTTATGGAGATAAAACAGGAAGTCCAGGTACGGAATTATCATTTTTTGAAATTCCATTAGTAGGAAGGACATATCGCGGTACGAATGCGATTACTCGAATTGGATTACTTGTTCCTTCAGAGGATAGCTTGCATTACTGGAAAGAACGCTTTGAAAAATTTGATGTGAAACATAGTGAAATGACAACATATGCAAATCGTCCTGCTTTGCAATTTGAGGATGCTGAAGGTCTTCGCTTAGTACTACTCGTTTCAAACGGGGAAAAAGTGGAGCACTGGGAAACTTGGGAGAAATCAGAAGTTCCTGCAAAGCATCAAATTCAAGGAATGGGTTCTGTAGAACTGACAGTGCGTAGACTTGATAAAATGGCGAGTACACTTACAGAGATATTCGGTTATACAGAGGTTAGCCGAAATGATCAAGAAGCAATTTTCCAGTCCATTAAAGGAGAGGCTTTTGGAGAAATCGTTGTGAAATATTTAGATGGTCCTACTGAAAAGCCGGGCCGAGGCAGCATTCACCATTTAGCAATTCGCGTGAAAAACGATGCAGAGCTTGCTTATTGGGAAGAACAGGTGATACAAAGAGGCTTCCAGTCCTCAGGAATCATCGACCGTTTTTATTTTAAAAGCTTATATTTCCGCGAATCAAACGGAATCCTATTTGAAATTGCAACAGATGGCCCAGGATTTACAGTTGATGGAGATGTGGAACATTTAGGAGAAAAAATTGATTTACCACCATTCCTAGAAGATCAGCGTGCAGAAATTGAAGCGAATTTAGCACCGATTGAAGAGAAGTAATAGAAGAAAATATACAACTTTAACATATAAATGAAACCCCATTGGAGGAATATAAAATGAACCAATTAAAAGGAATTCACCACGTTACAGCGATTACAAGTAGTGCAGAAAAAAACTATGAGTTCTTCACTCACGTTTTAGGAATGCGTTTAGTTAAGAAAACAGTAAACCAAGATGACATTCAAACGTATCATTTATTCTTTGCAGATGATAAAGGTAGTGCAGGAACAGATATGACATTCTTTGACTTCCCAGGTATTCCAAAAGGAGTACACGGTACGAATGAAATTTCAAAAACTTCATTCCGCGTTCCGACTGATGCAGCATTAGAGTATTGGGTGAAACGTTTTGACCGTCTTGAAGTAGAACATACAGGAATTAAAGAGCAATTTGGTAAGAAAACTCTTTCTTTCGTTGACTTTGATGATCAACACTATCAATTAATCTCAGATGAACTTGATAAAGGAATCGAATCAGGTACACCATGGCAAAACGGACCAGTACCATTAGAATACGCAATTACTGGTTTAGGACCTGTATTCATTCGTATCGCAAACTTTAGCTTCTTTAAAGAAGTGTTAGAAAAAGTTTTATTATTTAAAGAGATTGCGCAAGAAGGAGAATTCTATTTATTTGAAGTGAACAAAGGCGGAAACGGTGCCTCTGTCATCGTAGAACATAATACAGTTCTTCCTGAAGCACAACAAGGTTTTGGTACAGTGCACCATGCTGCATTCCGCGTAGAAGATCGCGCTGTATTAGAAGAATGGATTGAGAGAATCAGTAGCGTTGGACTTCCTTCATCTGGTTATGTAGACCGTCATTTCTTTGAATCATTATATGCAAGAGTTGCACCACAAATTTTATTTGAATTTGCAACAGATGGCCCAGGATTTATGGGAGATGAGCCATACGAAACACTTGGCGAAAAATTATCTTTACCTCCATTCCTAGAGCCAAAACGTGAAGAAATCGAAAAATTAGTTCGTCCGATTGATACAGTGAGAAGTACGAAGGAATTTATTAAAGAGTAAAAATAGAGATAGTAAGTAGGAGAGCAAGTAGTTTTAGCGGAGTGCTGGAATTGCTTGCTTTTTTATTTATCCTAGCAAGTTTTCTGACAATTGTTTCTCAAGTTATTTAAAAGGAAAACTTTGGTATAATTAATCAAAATATTAAATTTTCTGATAATTATTTTTCAATACATAGAAAAGGAGTGGTAATATACAATTTTGATAATTGTATAAAAATACTAATTTTGTAAGTTTGAGAAAAGGAGATGCGAGTGTATGGGAGCAGATGTAGTAACGCGGGAGCAAATGAAACATTCTTTAGATGATTGGTATCGTGTAATGTTACAGCAAAATATAGAGAAAGCTACGGAAATGAAAGAGGGGATTGAAAGTAAGATTAGTGGGTTGGACGTAGATCAGGATGTATTGCTTTATCATGCGTTGTTGAATTTTAGATATGATGCATTGGTTGATTGGATTTCAGTTAGAGAAGATAGTTTTGATAAAGTGGAATCTTTCGAAATTCCAATAGAGGGCTTTTTAGCTTATTATTATCACTTCTTTAAAGGGTTTCATTGCACATTAATTTCAAATTATAACGAAGCGAAAGAACAGTATGAGCAAGCTGAGAAGTTATTGAAATATATTGCCGATCCGATAGAACATGCGGAGTTTAATTATCGGATGGGGAATTTCTATTATCAAAAATATGACCAAGTTCATGCAATAGATTACTTGAATAGGGCAAAAGCAGCATTTTTACAATATCCAGGCTATGAAATAAAAGTAGGATTATGTGAAAATGCTTTTGGACTATGTTGTGTAGACATAGATCACTATGAATTAGCGGAAGAAAACTTTAATTCTGCTATGGAAGTATTGCAAAAAGCAGATCAAAAAAAATATATGCTAATGGTTCGGCATAATTTAGCTTGGCTTTATGCTAGTCAAAATCTTTCAGAATTAGCGATTCGTCATATATCTGAGGTGACCAAAAATTACCCAGAACACTTTAAAGCCTTGTTTGTAGAAGCACATGAACATTACAAATTAGGACAATATAATTTAGCGAATCCAATTGTTGAAAAAGGTTTAAATATTTGTGTTGATTTAGGAGAAAAAGAATTTCAACATCGGTTTAAAATTTTGAAAGAACTCAATGGAAAATCTTCAGTATCAATTATTGAAGATGTAATTTTAGAAGGACTTTCTTATTTTGAGAGAGAAAGATTATGGGATTGTATTCAAGAATACACTGAAATTTTAGCACTGAAATTTTATGAATTTGATGATCATGTTAAGGCAAGTAAATATTTTTATATGAATAATAAGGCTCAAAAAAATATATTGGAAAAGGGAGCGTTAAAATAATGAAGAAATTTCGTTTGGCTATTGTTGGGACTGCATTAGTAGGGGTATTATCAATTGGGTTCAATAGTTCTTTTACAAATCAAGCTGTAAATATAGGAGACACAGGAGGAGCACCAGCAAGACCAGACTACGTTAATATAGGAGACACAGGAGGAGCACCAGCAAGACCAGACTACGTTAACATTGGTGACACAGGCGGAGCACCAGCAGATAATAAAGGCGACGGCGGAGTAAGCCAACTATAATAACAAAGAAAGGGACTTCAACATGAAGTCCCTTTTTCTATTTTCAGGTCATGTAGAGAAAAGAATTGACTTACTTTAAATATGTAACTATAATGGTTACAGAATAACCATTAGTGACAGAAATGAGTTATATTTTTTTAGTATAATTGTAACTGTCTAAGTTACAATTAAAAAAAGAACATAAAATAACCAAAAAATGTAAAAACTTTTAAATAGCAACAAGAGAAAGGAGACGGGAACTTTGAAAAGGTTTAAGTTTTATATGATTAGCGGTATTGTGCTCGTTTTGTTAATTGTTTGTAACTTCGTTGAGAAGCCGATTGCGAAGGTTGGCGAAGTGAAAGATACTGTTATGATGAAGCTGAATACGAAAGAGAGTATGGCGCAAATTGACGGGCAGACGATTTATTTTAAGCAAATTGGTGAGGGGAAACCCCCGTTACTCATGTTGCATGGGTTTGGTGGTTCTTCTGATGGGTTTAGTGATATTTATCCGGAACTAGTGCGAGACCATACGATTATTGCGGTTGATATTTTAGGGTTTGGGCGTTCTTCTAAGCCAGTTGATTTTCAGTATTCGTTTCCTGCGCAAGTGAATTTATATTATAAGTTAATGAAGAAGCTCGGATACGATCAGTTTGCGGTGCTCGGCCATTCAATGGGCGGAGAGATGTCCCTTAATTTAGCGTATTTATATCCGGATGCAGTGACGCATCTCATCTTGGCGGATTCTACAGGGATAGAGTCTTTCCAGCAAAAAGAAAGTTATGAAGTACCACCGCTATCGACGGACTTACAAACTGTAACTGAGATTGCGAAGTATAATAAAAGTGAAGTGAAAAATAGTCGTGATGATAAAGAGCATTATGATCAGCTTACGAAAATGAGAGAGCGCCGCATTGCGATGGAAGCTGATAAAATTAAGGTACCGACTTTAATTATATGGGGACGACACGATAAAAGTGTTTCTTGGAAAAATGGTGAACTGTATCATGAGCTATTTGCGAATAGCACGTTCCACATTATTGAAAAAGGATACCACGCACCGTTTCGTCAAGAACCAATTGAGTTTATGGAATATGTACAAGCATTTTTCGCGAAGCATCCACAATAAAAATTTTAAGCATAAATCCACTTCTTTCCTCATAAAGTGAAACTAATAAGGCTTGTCTAAGGAAAGGAATGAAGTGATTTGGAAACTTTACCATGGTGGGTTTATCTTGTAATTGTCGGGATTGTACTAAGTGGCTACATGGTTTTATATACTTCGAAAAAAGAGCAAGATATGGATAATGAGTTTATCGAAAAAGAAGGCGAAGTGTATATGAAGCGCTTAGAAGAAGAGCGCGAGAAACGTAATCAGGATAGTGATAAAGATTCGGTATTGCTTTAATAGAAATTTTGAAAGGCTACCACCTAGTAGGATTTTACATCTAGGTGGTAGCTTTTTTCTTCTGGGGGAGCAGTATATGTTCATCAAGCTAAGGTTATATTAGTTTAATTTTACATGTATAAGAGAGTCATCATAAACTTTTATTGATGGCATTTATATATATTTTTCCTCATAAGAATGGAACTAGCGGGGATTTTACTGGGGGGGATTAACAATGCATAGGGATGAAACTTCATTACATCCTGATACAGGCGTTACGTCTGTAATGTTTGTTGAGCGTTCATTAAATGAAATTCGTTTTTGGTCTAGAATCATGAAGGAGCATTCTTTTTTTCTTCGATTGGGATTTAGATGTGAGGATACTCAATTAATTGAAGAGGCGAATCAATTTTATCGGTTGTTTGAACATATTGAACAAATAGCGCATTCCTATACAAATGAAACAGATCCTGAGCAAATCAAAAGGTTTAATGCAGAAGTACAACAAGCCGCAACTAATATTTGGGGATTTAAACGAAAAATTTTAGGATTAATTCTCACATGTAAATTGCCAGGACAAAATAACTTTCCACTTTTAGTTGACCATACAAGTAGGGAAGCTGATTATTTTAGAAAACGTTTAATACAATTAAATGAAGGTAAATTAGATGCTCTTCCTGATGCTATTATTAAAGAAAATGTTTTCTTTTTAAGGATTATGGCAGACCATGCTAAATTTATTGGCCATCTTCTTGATCCATCAGAAAGAAAGCTTGTAGATACAGCACGGAATTTTAGCAATGATTTTGATGAATTGATGTATCAAGCAATTGACTTAGAATCTATGAAACCACAATCCCAAACAGCTCCTCTTTTAGATCAATTTTTAGATCAAAATCGCGTGTCAGTTGCATCTCTTCGGGATTTTAAGAAAACAGCACGTGATTTAATTGAGCAATGTAAAATAAAGAGCATCATTCATCCATTATTGGCAGACCATGTTTTCCGTGAAGCTGATAGATTTCTTGAAATCATTGATATGTACGATGTTCATCTTACAAATATTCAATCACAACCTAGATATTAGAAGATAAGGAAAGATACTATTTTTTCCTTAAGCTGAGAAGTTAACAATTTATTGTTAGCTTCTTTTCTTTGCGATTAAAATTTCCTTTTAAGAACTACATAAATCCCTTTGACCAAATATGTAATTATTTGTAAAATGATATATATGGAAAGATTATGAATATACAGGAAGTATATGGATAGTAAATTTTGATAAATTACTCGGGGGAAATTTATTAGTTAAGTATATTAACTTGTTTGCACTACATTTTACAAATAAAGGGGTATTAGTAATCATGAAAGCAAAGAAATTAGTAAGTTTAGCATTACCAGTTATGTTATTGAGCGGTTGTATTACAATTGAAACGGATGGTAAGAAAGCTGATGAACCAAAGAAAGAAGAAACACAACAGGTAGAGAAAGAGAATAAGGCTTCTGAAAAAGAGAGTAAGTCAACTGATAGCAAGAAAGAAGATAGCTTATCTGTAGCGAAAGGTGAAGGTACAAACAGTAGTTCATCAAGTAGTCAACAAAGTTCCTCTTCTAATTCTTCAACTGGTAAGGTAACTGATTCTGATGTTGAAAGGTATAAGGCAGATATCATAAACAGTGCTACTCAAATTGAAGATACAATGAAATTAATTGAAGGAATAGCAAATTCAGACGTAAAATCATACAAACAAAAGAAAAGTGAAGTACAACTAAGTTTAGGTGGAGCAAAGGCAACAACGAAGAAACTGAAGAATTTACAAGCACCCCCTGAGTTACAGGGAGAACAGGCGAAGATAAAGCAGTCGATGGAACTATATGCGGATTGTTTTCAACTTCTTTTTGATGCATTGGACCAAGAAGACGAGAGTAAAATGCATCAATCATTAAGTAAAGCACAAGAAGGTTCAAAACTGTTTGAAGAAGCAGCGAAGAGTATTGGTAGTAAAACCAACTAAGAATAAAGTATTTAAAGGGGTATTTGTAAGTGCAGTTGGTGCAAGTGAAGAGTTAGGAATTAGTTATGGAAACACATTACAAATTTATCAAATGGACGATAATGTTCGTATTCGATATGTAAAACAATAAATAATTGGTGAAAAACTCTGTAATAAATTTTACAGGGTTTTTTGTTAGTTCTAGTTTATTTTTTTGTCTTCCTAAGCGCTAAGCATACTAGTATAAGTTGAGAAATGAACAAAACGATAATGATAGGCAGATGATGTAACTCCATAGTAACTGTAACCATCTAAAGCCCAATTCATACACTATGATGGAGGCTTTTTACTTCATAACCGGATGAAAAAGGAGTGTAATCATGAAGAAACGTACTGTTAATGAAGCAGGAAGGAATGTGCCACAACCAATCCGCAGCGACGGAGCAGGTGCGATTGATTCTGGACCTCGTAATGTTATGCGGGATATTCAAAATCCGAATATGCTTGTTCCGCCTATAACGGATGCAGGGTTAGTTCCTAACTTGAAGTTTTCATTCTCGGACACTTCTATGATTTTGAAACAAGGCGGGTGGTCTCGGGAGATTACTGTTCGAGAACTACCGGTTTCGACGACGATTGCAGGAGTAAATATGAGTTTAACGGCCGGTGGAGTACGAGAACTACATTGGCATAAAGAAGCGGAATGGGCGTATATGCTTTTAGGACGGGCACGCATAACGGCTGTTGATCAAAATGGACGGAATCTTATTGCTGATGTTGGACCAGGTGATCTTTGGTATTTTCCGCCTGGTATTCCGCATTCCATTCAAGGATTGGAACATTGTGAATTTCTACTCGTTTTCGATGATGGACATTTTTCTGATTTATCTACTTTAGCTATTTCTGATTGGTTTGCGCATACGCCAAAAGAGGTGTTGTCGGCTAATTTTGGAGTACCTGAGAGTGCTTTTCGTTCTATCCCTTCAGATCAAGTTTATATTTATCAAGGAGAGGTGCCAGGTTCCCTTGAAAGTCAGGAAGTTCAATCACCGAAAGGAGAAGTTCCTTTAACATTTAAACATGAATTGTTAAAACAAAAGCCGATTAAGACGCCTGGTGGTAGCGTTCGAATTGTAGATTCCACAAATTTCCCTATTTCCAAAACAATCGCAGCAGCGCTCGTTGAGGTTGAGCCTGGCGGAATGAGAGAACTTCATTGGCACCCGAATAATGATGAATGGCAATATTATTTGACGGGGGAAGCGAGAATGACTGTGTTTCTTGGAAATGGTACCGCTCGTACATTTGATTATAGAGCTGGCGATGTCGGATATGTACCGTTTGCGACGGGGCATTATATTCAAAATACAGGTACCGAAACATTATGGTTTTTAGAGATGTTCAGAAGCAATCGTTTTGAAGATGTATCGTTAAATCAATGGATGGCACTGACTCCTAAAGAAATAGTGGAGAGTAATATACATGTTGGCCCGCAAGTAATGGATTCTCTGCGTAAGGAGAAGTGGCCTGTTGTGAAATATCCGGGGTTTTCATATAGTCCGAAAAGTGATGAGTAAAAATGAAAAATTGCGTTATTCTTTCTGGAGACTGATAAGAAGGGATGGCGTATTTTTTATGCCTAATCTAGTCTTTATCCCGCTATTTGCCGGGTAGTAAGACCCCCACCTCAAAATTCAGCTGAAGTAAAGAAGTTAGGTGGGGGGGGGCGGGCTGTCCGTAAAAGTCCGATTGGTGAGGGCTGATTAAAGTTTCACTTTATTAGTATCCGTCCCTTGTATTATTGTTCGGGAAATTATTATTGGAGCATAGTATAGGGAAGATACATATAAAATAGCGCCATTATAAGCTGTAACGCATAAGTTGCGCAGGAAATGCAACGATAACTAGCTTTACTCTTCATCATTTATTTGAACATAATGGACATAGAGAGGTGATAAACACAGTATGATTTTTAGTGAGCGTTTAAAAGAAGAAAGGGAAAAAAGAAATTGGTCGCAAAATGATTTGGCTGAAAAACTTCATGTGAGTAGGCAATCTGTTTCGAAATGGGAGACGGGAAAGAACTATCCGAGCATTGAAATTATTATTCATTTAAGTGATCTGTTCGGTATTACAATTGATGAACTGCTAAGGAGTGATGAAGAATTGACGCAGAAAGTAATTGAAGATAGTAAGCAATTGGCGTATCCAAAATGGAAGGTGTTTTTGGATAGTCTATTTATAATAGGAGTATTTTTATTTATTGCAAAAATCGTTGTATGGATGCTAAATAAGTTTGCTGGAGCAAGTATTACAATTGTAGCAGATGCGCCATATGTAATGAATCTTTTGCCCCTTGTATTCATGATTATAGGTGGTATAGGTTCTGATAAGTTGAAGAAAATATATAGATAAGAGAAAGATTTGAAAGAAATCCCCGACACTAGCTGTTCTTTTCACTTAAATTGTGTACTATAAAGGATAGGATGACATAAAGAAGGGGACGTATAGAATGGAATTTCATGAACAGAAAATTTTGCCGGCAGTGAGGCAAATTAAAGATTTGGAAAAGCTATTACATAGTTCGTATGAATATATCGTTATTTTAGATATTCATGTCGGCCAATTGAAGAGTGTTATATCGCTTGCGAAGCAATATTGTAAAAAGGTGTTTTTACATGTGGATCTAATTCATGGTTTGCAGAGTGATGGGCATGCGACGGAATATTTATGTCAGGAGTTTAGACCGTACGGGTTACTTTCAACAAAGGCGAGCGTTATTATGAAGGCGAAGCAAAAAGGTGTTGTGGCAATACAACGCATCTTTTTAATCGATTCGAGTGCGATGGAGAAGAGCTGCAATCTTTTAGATAAGACGAAACCGGATTATATTGAGGTACTTCCTGGAGCATTAACGGATGTTATCGCTGAAGTGAAAGAGCGTACTGGTGTACCGATTTTAGCAGGTGGTTTTATTCGTACTGTAGAAGATGTGGAAAGAGCTTTAAACGCTGGTGCGACAGCAATTACGACATCAAAACGCGAATTATGGAAACATTACCAAAAAAAGTGACGAAAATGTGAATTTTTTCGTTGACACCGCTTTCATTTACGGTTAACATTATAGACAAGTTAATAAACGTGACGGAGAAAAGTAGAGATCCACATTTCATTGTTTCTATATAAATTTATATAGAAGCGTGCAAGCTGTGGGTCTTTTTCTTTTGACAAAAACGAATGGCCATTCATTTTACCTCTATCACATTTGAAAGCGTTTAAATTGATTGTGGAGGGATACTATGTCAGCATTTTTAGGAGAGTTAATAGGGACTGCGTTGTTAATCGTACTTGGTGGCGGCGTTTGTGCTGGTGTAAGTTTAAAGAAATCGTTTGCGAAAGATTCAGGTTGGATTGTTATTACAATGGGCTGGGGCTTAGCAGTAGCGGTTGCAGCGTATGCGGTTGGATCAATTAGTGGGGCACATTTGAATCCAGCTTTAACGATAGGATTAGCATTTAAGGGAGCGTTCCCATGGAGTGACGTACCAGGTTATATCGTAGCACAAATGATTGGGGCAATTATCGGGGCAGTTATCGTATATTTACATTACTTACCACACTGGAAAGAAACAGAAGATCCAGGAACAAAGTTAGGTGTATTTGCAACAGGTCCAGCAATTCCGAACACATTTGCAAACCTTTTAAGTGAAATGATTGGAACATTCGTTTTAGTATTTGGTATATTAGCAATTGGTGCAAATAAATTTGCAGATGGATTAAATCCATTTATCGTAGGTTTCTTAATCGTAAGTATTGGTTTATCATTAGGTGGAACAACAGGATACGCAATTAACCCGGCTCGTGATTTAGGTCCGCGTATCGCACACTTCTTCCTTCCGATTGCAGGAAAAGGCGGTTCAAACTGGAAGTATGCATGGATTCCAGTAGTTGGTCCAATTTTAGGTGGATCACTTGCAGGTTTATTCCATCAAGTTGTATTTGAGGGAAAACAAAATTCAGCACTTATTTATGTGATTATCGCAACTGTGATTGTACTAGCAATCTCTTATATGACAAGTAAAAAAAGCGGAAGCAATACAAATAGTAGAAAAGTAGCATAAGGGGGAAACCGATATGAAAAAATATATTCTTTCATTAGACCAAGGAACAACAAGCTCACGCGCAATTCTTTTCAATAAAAAAGGTGAAATTGTTCATTCAGCTCAAAAAGAGTTTACACAACATTTTCCAAAGCCGGGCTGGGTAGAGCATAATGCACAAGAAATTTGGGGATCTATTTTAGCAGTTATCGCAACTTGCTTAAGCGAAGCGGATGTAAAACCAGAACAAATCGCTGGTATCGGTATTACGAACCAACGTGAAACAACGGTTGTATGGGATAAAACAACTAGTAAACCAATTTACAACGCAATCGTATGGCAATCTCGCCAAACAGCTGAAATTTGTGATGAGTTAAAAGAAAAAGGTTATAGCGAAATGGTTCGCGAAAAAACAGGTCTTTTAATTGATGCATACTTCTCTGGTACGAAAGTAAAATGGATTTTAGATAACGTTGAAGGTGCAAGAGAGAAAGCAGAAAACGGCGATCTATTATTCGGAACAATTGATTCGTGGCTTGTATGGAAACTATCTGGTGGTAAAGCACACGTAACAGATTACTCAAACGCATCACGTACGTTAATGTTTAACATTCACGACTTACAGTGGGATGATGAGCTTCTAGAAATGTTAACAGTACCAAAGAGCATGCTTCCAGAAGTGCGTCCATCATCTGAAATTTACGGAGAAACAATTGATTATCACTTCTTCGGCCAAAATGTACCGATTGCAGGTGTAGCTGGTGACCAACAAGCAGCATTATTTGGACAAGCTTGTTTCGGTGAAGGTATGGCGAAAAATACTTACGGAACTGGTTGTTTCATGTTAATGAACACTGGTGAAAAAGCAGTAGCTTCTGAGCACGGCCTATTAACAACAATTGCATGGGGAATAGATGGTAAAGTAAACTACGCATTAGAAGGAAGTATTTTCGTAGCAGGTTCTGCAATTCAATGGTTACGTGACGGAATGCGCATGTTTAAAGATGCAAGTGAGAGTGAAGTGTACGCAAATCGCGTTGAATCAACTGACGGTGTATACGTTGTACCAGCATTCGTTGGACTAGGAACACCTTATTGGGATAGTGAAGTACGCGGCGCTATGTTTGGTGTAACACGCGGTACGACGAAAGAGCACTTCATTCGTGCAACGCTAGAATCTTTAGCTTACCAAACGAAAGATGTATTATGCGCAATGGAAGCAGATTCAGGCATTGAACTGAAAACATTACGCGTTGATGGCGGAGCAGTTAAAAATAACTTCTTAATGAAGTTCCAAAGTGATATTTTAGATGTTCCTGTAGAGCGTCCGGTGATCAATGAAACAACAGCTTTAGGTGCAGCATACTTAGCTGGTCTTGCGGTTGGATATTGGAAAAACCAAGATGAAATTAAAGAACAGTGGCATATGGACAAACGCTTTGAGCCAACGATGGAAGCGAAAACAAGCGAAGAGCTATATGCTGGATGGAAAAAAGCAATTGAAGCAACAAAAGCTTTCAAATAATCATAAACAGTGTTATAATGGTGACAAGTTAATAATTCGGTAGGAGATTTGGAGAGACCACAACGCGCTATAGAGGCGAAATCTATAGCGGAGTTTGTGGTCTCTTTTTTCGTTATCAAAGGGAGGAATTACCATGAAATTTTCAAGTAAACAACGTAAAGACGTATTAAACGGAGTAAATAAACAAGAGTTAGATGTGATCGTAATTGGTGGAGGTATTACTGGTTCTGGTATTGCATTAGATGGAGCAACACGCGGGTTATCAACAATTGTGTTTGAAATGCAGGACTTTGCAGCAGGTACATCAAGTCGTTCAACGAAGCTTGTACACGGTGGTCTACGTTATTTAAAACAACTTGAAGTGAAAATGGTAGCAGAGGTGGGTAAAGAGCGTGCGATCGTATATGAGAACGGTCCCCATGTAACAACACCAGAGTGGATGTTACTTCCGTTCCATACAGGCGGTACGTTCGGATCATTTAGTACATCAATTGGTCTTCGTGTATACGACTTCTTAGCAGGTGTAAAACGAAGCGAGCGCAGAAAGATGTTTAACCGTGAAGAAACGCTAAACAAAGAGCCTCTTGTAAAAAAAGAAGGATTAAAAGGCGGCGGTTACTACGTAGAATATCGTACAGACGATGCGCGTCTTACAATTGAAGTAATGAAAGAAGCAATTGAGCACGGCGCAAAAGCTGTTAACTACGCAAAAGTAGACAGTTTCTTATATAAAGATGGAAAAGTATGCGGTGTACGTGTAATCGATTTACTAGACGGTGAAGTATACGAAGTTTACGGTAAGAAAATTGTAAACGCAGCTGGTCCTTGGGTAGATACACTTCGTGAAAAAGATAACTCGAAAAAAGGAAAAGTACTTCAGTTATCAAAAGGTGTTCACTTAGTAATTGATCAAAAACGTTTCCCGTTAGGTCAAGCGATTTACTTCGATACACCAGATAAACGTATGGTGTTCGCGATTCCTCGCGGCGGAAAAACATACGTAGGTACAACAGATACGTTCTATGATAAAGACGCAGCTGTACCACAAATGACAACAGAAGATCGCACATACATCATTAATGCGATTAACTATATGTTCCCAAGCGTAAAAATTACGGAAAAAGACATCGAATCAAGCTGGGCTGGTGTTCGTCCGTTAATTTATGAAGAAGGTAAGAGTGCATCTGAAATTTCTCGTAAAGATGAAATTTGGACTTCTGAATCTGGTTTAATTACAATCGCAGGTGGTAAATTAACTGGATACCGCAAAATGGCTGAAATGGTAGTAGACTACGTAACGAACTTACTACAAAAAGAAGGCCATAGTGCATATCCGAAGAGTACAACGAAACATATGCCAATCTCTGGTGGACATGTAGATGGTTCACACGGATTCCCAGCATTCGTTGCGAAAAAAGCTGGCGAAGGTACGAAATATGGTTTAACGACAGCACAAGCAGAAGAATTCGCAAAATTCTACGGCTCTAACGTTGATGTACTATTCGACTTAGCGAAAAAACATAAAGACGAAGCGAAAGAATATAACATGCCGCTAGACGTTCTAATCCCGCTTGTATACGCAATGGATTACGAAATGACAGCAAAACCAGTCGACTTCTTCGTACGCCGCAGAGGCGCTGTATTCTTCAACATCCACTGGGTATACGAGTGGAAAGAAGCAGTAATCAACTACATGGCTGCGAAACTAGGCTGGAGCAAAGAAGAACAAATGAAATACACAGCTGAACTAGAAAAAGCACTAACAGACGCTGTAATTCCTGTCGATCAACAAGAACAGGCGGCTGCTTTAGCGTAAAATAGAAAACCACCTGAAGGGGAGCCTTTAGGTGGTTTTTTTTATGGAATATTCTTCTAACTATATTGCATAACGATATATGTTGTTATACGATGTATATAAGGTGGTGGTATTGTTGGACAAAGAAATCTTAAAGGGAAGTATAGATATTTTATTACTTTCTATCATTGCAAAACGTGATACATACGGCTACGAAATAGCTCAAAGTTTAAAGGATGCAAGTGAAGATTTGTATAGTATGGGGCAGGGAACTTTGTACCCTGCTTTAAAGAGATTAGAGAAAAAGGAGTTTCTTGAATCTTATTGGAATGAATCTGAGAATGGGATGAAAAGGAAATTCTATACTATTACAGATAAAGGGAAAAAAGAATTGCAGAAGAAAGTGAACTCTTGGGAGAGTGTAACAGCATTAATTCAAGCTTGTCAGAAAGGAGTTATTTATGAGTGAATTTGACGAGTATATTAAGTCTATTTTAGCCTATTCAGAACTTAGTGATATTGAACAGGATGAGTTATTTCTAGAAATGTATGATCACTTGAACAGTTTGAAAGAAGAATATATGGAACAAGGTATGAATGAAAAAGAAGCGATTTATAAAGCGATTCAAAGTTTTGGAGAATCAAAAGTTATTGGCGTAGAGATTAATAAATCGGTATACGAAGTTCCTAGGCCATTAAAGGTATTATCAAAAATTTTATGTATTCCTTATATAATCATTTGTTTTATTGTCTTTTTAGGAACATTTATTTCAACTTCTACATTTGACTCTGTTCGCAGTTTGACAGGTGGGACTGTCTATCATCCCATTGAATTTTGGCAGCAATTTTTACATATATCTGATTTAGAAACGTTATTACAACTTTTTGGAATAACACTTTGGCAAGTTAAAGATTTTATTGCACATCCAGGTCCTTGGGGAAACTCAACTTATTGGTTAAGCGTTTTACAACATATAATATTAGTAGTTCCATTCGGATTTTTCGTTCCAGTGCTGATTAATAAAGTGACTAACTATAAGAAAGCTCGTAAGTGGTATGTTATGACCTTTCTTGTTTGGGAGATATTACATTTACTAACTTTGTCTGATGTTTTTGATGTGTGGCGGATTGCTATAAATATGCTCGGTGCGTCGGTAGGATATCTTTTATTTATAAGCATGATACAAATAGATAATAAATTTAGGATAATGCGCAAGAACATATTTGAAAATTAACTTGCTATTCTGTAGTTTAAATTATACAAATTTAGTTTGATGGTAATAGAGTATTGCTGAAAACATAGGTGCTATGTAGTGAGGGGATTTTTTATATTCGTAATAGGTGTTGTTCCTTGTTTATTCATCCTGTTATGAAGCGGGTACATAATCCGTCTTTATTGGTGCTATAAATGATGAGAGCGGCACAGCTGAACTAGAAAAAGTCTAGAACAACAAGAACAGGCAGCTGCGTTAGCGTAAGATAGAGAACCACCTGAAGGGGGAGCCTTTAGGTGGTTTTTTCTCTTGACTAAAAATAAATAAAATGTGTTACAATGATGATAGAGTATTTAGTGTGAATTTTGCATAAAATAAAAAAGACAGAAGCCTGAGAAACTTCTGCCTTGTGTAACCTAACTTGCTATTGTGGTGGTAGTAGGTGCGGTTATAAGACAATTACATTAACGTTTTAGCCGAGAACCGCCCTTACCTTTTCCACGAAGCAGGGTGGTTCTCGCTTTTTTGTATACAGAAATTAGCCACGGACCGACGTATCTTCTACCGATGACAACGCCAGCTCCGGTTAGGATACCATACACTAATTTAATTACAAACATCGCGATCATATTATCACCTCCCCCCTTTTTCAAAATGGAAGAGATGATTGCCACACCTACTAGTTATAGCTTATTAAGTTACATTTTAATTGTATTATGTTTTAAAATAGGGAACAAGATATATGGATGAAAATTCCTGTTTTTAAGCAGAGCATTAGTGTCAGGGGACAAGAAGTAAATAAATATTCATAAAAAAACGGTATGGACATTACCATCCGTATTTTTTTATGTATTTATAAAACTTTTCCATACAGTGCGTCGTCTAATATATGGGAAGGAGGAAATGATGTGGATGAATTAACGATAGAAGCGTTTGAAATAGAAGATAAGGAGGACCTTATCGACGAAATAATGAACAAGTATGGACAAGAAGTCCTACAGCTTGTGTATTCATATGTGAATAATAAAGAGGTTGCGGAGGATGTAACGCAAGATATATTTGTGAAATGTTATAAATCTCTTCATACATACAAAGGGAAATCGAATGTGAAAACGTGGTTATGGAGAATTGCGATTAATCAATGTAAGGACTATATAAAAAGTTGGTATAACAAAAAGGTAATCGTTACAGAGGATGAATTTGCGTATATTGGGATTCAAAATGATAGTGTCGAACAAACTGTCATTCAAAATGCTGAGGATAGTAGGTTAGCTTCTGCAGTAATGAATTTACCGATAAAATATCGAGAAGTCATTTATCTATTTTATTATGAGGAATTATCAATTAAAGAGATTGCTACAGTAATAGATGTGAAAGAAAACACGATAAAGACAAGACTAAAAAAAGCGAAGGAACTTTTGAAGGAAGGATTGGAGGAATAATCAAATGGAAGATCGATTAAAAGGCTTGCGAAAATCAATGGAGAACACAACGTTTAAACATTTGAGTTTTTCTGATCAGCACCAGAAGCAGGTGCGCGAAAAAATTAAGCAATCGTCCGAAAAGGAAGAAGATATCCTTTTAGCAGTGTTACAACTTCTTATGAATGAAAAAACAGGTTATGAATTGATGCAGTTACTAAGAGGAAGAGGGATTCAAAAATTCGAAGGTGATGAAGGGTCTCTATACACTTTATTACATCGTCTAGAACAGAATCGCTTTATCCAATCTAATTGGGATCACGCAGGAGCTAAATATTATCAATTAAATGATAAAGGAAACAAGATGCTGCGAAAGGCAGAAAAAAATGCTACGAAGGCACGATTTATATTAAAAGGCTTAGTACAGGAGTGAGAAAAAATTGAACAAAAAAGGGGAGCGTTTTTTAAAAGAAGTTACGAACCATATTAAATCAAAAGAAGCGAAGGACTTGGTAGCA
The DNA here is from genome assembly GCF_009183795.1 of Bacillus sp. B1-WWTP-T-0.5-Post-4. Taxonomy (NCBI): domain Bacteria; kingdom Bacillati; phylum Bacillota; class Bacilli; order Caryophanales; family Bacillaceae; genus Bacillus; species Bacillus sp. B1-WWTP-T-0.5-Post-4. Next base: position 912,355 of record NZ_WEIJ01000002.1, on the reverse strand, counting down.
ACGGAACTAAATTTTCACTTAAAACAGACGAAGAATATGTGGATGGATAAAGGGTTAAGTGAGGAAGTTGCTGAAGATAAGGCTGTTGAACAAATGGGAAGTCCGATTAAACTTGGCCGGGAACTTAACAAACTTCATAAGCCAAAGGTGGATTGGTTCTTACTTATTTTATTAGTAGCTGCTATGGGGTTAGGGTTTTTACCAATAATCGCTCTTGGGCATACGAACGATTTACTAATGAACAAAGTAATTTTTGTAATTCTCGGCATTGCAACAGCTGTTGGGATGATGCTGCTTGATTACCGGAAGCTAGAAAGACTCGGGTGGCTGTTTTATACAATTGGAATACTTATCTTGTTAGCTATAAAATGTTTTCCGACTGGTTACGTGATTGGGGAAGCGATAATAAAAATTGGCCCCATCAAAATTGACTGTTTAATGACGATACCATTCTTCTTTTTAGCTTGGGCTTCGTTTTTCAATAATAGTAGGTTAAAGTTTATACATCTTCTCATGTTGTACGTATTTTCTTTATATTTATTTTCAACTATATCAATTCTTTTACCCATTTTCATCTACATTACGATGGTATTTGTTATGCTTTGGTGGAGTAAGTTAGGAAAGAAAACGGCATGGCTCATTACGATTTTACCTATTGTACCATTGATTATTAGGGATCTACTTTCCTGGTCTGCTGTAAAAGAATACCGTATGGCCAGAGTTTTAGGAATGTTAAACCCAGAGCATGATCTATGGTATTTACGTTTAAAAGAGGCGATGTCTTCAGCAGGTTGGTTTGGTACATATGAAAATATAAAGTCTATCCGTGCTGCCCATACTGATTTTGTATTTGCAAGTTTGACTTACTATTATGGATATGTACTTGCGCTAGTTCTTGTCGTGATTCTTTCTCTTTTTGCAGTAAGAATAATGAACATAGCTTATAAAATAAATGATGGTTATGGTAAATTGCTTCTCGTTGGCGGAGTGACTCTTTTTGTAATCCATTTTATTTGTAACGTTGGCATGACCCTCGGGATATTACCACGTGTTTCTATATCATTACCTTTTATTAGCTACGGATTGATACCAACTCTGTTTCATGCATTTATAATGGGGATTGTGCTGAGTGTATATCGCCGTAAAGATGTGTCGTTTAGAATGAAGAAAACACCTTGATAATGATCAAGGTGTTTTTTGTAATATACAAAAAGAATTCACTATTATAACCAACTACGGCATACTAAAAGAACAACAAAAGTTATAGGGAGGACAAATAAATTGAGTAACCATACGCGTTTACGTACACAAATTTTAATAACGAACACTTTCATAGAACTATTAAAAGAAAAACCATTCTCATCCATTACGATTAATCATATTTGCGAAAAAGCAATGATTCATAGAAGTACGTTTTACCGTTATTACGTTGATAAGTATGAGCTCTTTAGTGCCACGATAAATACTATTGCCATAGAGCTATTTGAACAAACGAAGCAAGGTTTGAATTTGGAACGTACATTTTTTGAAGAAGTAATTGACTACATAGATGTGAATCGTGCGTTGTTTTTTAATGTTACGAGTAAAAATAATAGCCGTGAATTATATGATAAGTTGATTCAACTTGGCGGGGAGTCCTTATATGAAAATGCAACGCAATATAACGACCCTCTTTCAAGACAAATCCAAAATTCAGATTATCCAAATGTGTTATGTGATTTTTATTGTAGTGGATTTTTTGAGATCGTAAAAAAATGGGTAAATAATGAATATCCGTATTCAAAAGAAGAACTCATCCATATCGTTAACAATTTTCTCATAAATGAACCAAAATAAGACATATGTCTCATTTTGAGACGTATATTCATTTTTATTCATCGTTTTCCTCTAAAGCCTATGATAAATTATTGAGCATAGCAAAGGAGGAAAGAAAAATATGAATAAGGTTTTTGATACAATTGGACGGTTTATCATCAAGTACGCAAAGATGAATATTGCACTTATATTATGTTTAACGATATTTTTCGTATTTGGTATAACGAAAATTGAGATGAAGATGGGGAATGATGTATTTCTAAGTAATACATCTGATGTTTATAAGGATACAGAAACGTACCAAAAACATTTTGGCGGGGATGGTATATACGTATTGCTTAGTGGAGAGAGTGATACATTGCTTTCACAAGAAACAAATAAAGCAATTGTAGAATTCACTAAAAAACAGAAGGTATTAAAGATATTACCGGATCAACACATTATGTTGGCTTATTAAATGAAATGTTATCCGCTCCTGCTCCTTCATTTTCAACATTTGATACAGGAGTAGCAAATGAGAAATTAGAAACAGCTTTGAAAAACTCTATTTCAAGCGAAAAAATGAATGAAATTAATAATAACGTCAAAAGCAGTTTAACGAATGAGCAACGTGAAAAAATGGGAGTGTTTATTCAGCAACAACTTGCAGCTGAACAAATGCAAGAAATACAAAAACAATTAGTCGCGCTCGGACATACTCCTACAGTTGATGAGCAAGAGAAAATAACGCAATCTGTTTTAATGGAAAAGCAAAATGATGAAGTTGCAAAGTATACGCAAAGCATTTTAACAGAGCAACAAAAAGATCATATGCAACGAGCTATTTTGAAAGCTCTACCGAATGTTCAAAATATGAATAATGATTTACTTCATGAAATCGTCTTTTCTAATAAAGGGAAAGTACCAGACCAATTGAAACAACTCATTCCTGGGAATGGAAAACACGTTGTGATTCAGCTTCACACATCAAATAATACAGAGATGACGACGTATGTACGTATGAATAAAGAGCTAAATGAACTTATTAAAGATACGAATTTCAGTCAAGGTGTAACAGTAAAGGTAGCTGGAATGCCTGCAATTTTAGGGGATATTCAAGAAGAGGTCATAACGACATTAGGAATCATGCTCGGTTTAGCGGTTCTATTAATGATTGTTGTACTATTCTTCGTATTCCCTGTAAGACGTCGTATTATTTCATTAGCCTTTGTGTTAATTGGATTAATATGGACATTTGGTTTCATGGGATGGGCCGGAATCCCGATTACGCTCGCAACAATGGCGACACTACCAATCATTATAGGGCTCGGCACTGACTTCGGTGTTCAATTCCATAATAGATATGAAGAGGAATATAAAACGAGTGGATGTAATGCGAAGCTTGCAACATTACATGCCGTTCGTCATATTGGACCTGGCGTGGGAATTGCAGTTGTGATTATGAGTTTAAGCTTCCTGACAATGTATTTATCGAAAGCGCCGATGATGCAACAATTTGGATTAACTTTAGCGATAGGTGTTATATTCTGTTACGTTGTTGAACTATTATTGATGTTCTCAACATTCTACTTATTAGATCGCAAAAAAGAAGTACCTACATTAAAAGGTGATGTAGATAAAAACACAATGTTATCACGTTTCTTAAATCAATACGCGAATCTAGCTATGAAACTCGCAATTCCTATTTTAATCGTTTCAGTTATTTTATCTGGTCTTGGATTTATAGCAGAAAAGTCTATACCAACTGAAACAGACCTAACAAAAATGATTCCGCAAAATATGGAGACATTAAAAAATACGAAACAATTACAAAAGATAGTTGGCTCTACAACATATATTACGTATTTAGTAGAAGCAGAGGACGTCACGGAACCGAAAGTAATGTCTTGGATGCATAATGAAAGTGAAAAGATTGAAAGCAAATATAAAGATGTGAGTGATGTCATATCACTGCCTAAAGCTATTTTGCAAATCAATGGGAAAAGTGCGTTGCCAGAATCTACTGCACAAGTAGCAAATGAGCTTGAAAACGTGCCAAATTCTCTGAAAGAAACCGTTATAAGTAAAAACAAAAAATACGCAACAGTTCAGTTCCAAGTGAATCCAGATCTGTCTTCGGCGGATCAATTGAAGTTGATGCATAACATATCAAAGGATATGAAGCCGATCGATGGTGTGAAAATGAAGCCAGCGGGCGCGCAAGTTATGATGCTGTATGGTATTGATAACATTGGTGCAAATAGTGAATTAATGATTGGCGCAGGGCTGCTCATTATTTTCTTATCTTTACTCCTTGTGTATCGCCGCGTAAAACATGCATTATATCCATTAATACCAATTGTTTTAGTATTAGGATTTTCGCCTGGTGCTTTAAAACTACTCGATATTTCATATAATCCGCTAACAACAGCGCTAAGCTGCCTTGTACTTGGAATTGGAACAGAGTTTACGATTCTCATTATGGAAAGATATCGTGAAGAAGAGGCGAAGGGACTGTCTCCCAAAGAAGCAATTCGCGTCTCTCTTTCAAAAGTGGGGCAAGCCATTACAGCTTCAGGATTAACAGTAATTGTTGGATTCTCAACGTTAATTTTTGTTAACTTCCCAGTCTTACGTGAATTTGGTATTACAACTGTTATTGATACAACACTTTCTTTATTCTGCGCTTTAACCATATTACCAGTCTTAATTGTGTTGTTTCAAAAACGTAAATAGATAGTTAGGAAAAATAACATTCTTATTGTAAAAAAACACCTTGATAATCATCAAGGTGTTTTAGTTATTAGTTCAAAACTATCCGAATCAGCCCCAAGTATAAAAGGACTAACTTCGCCAACGCTATAAAGTTGTAATTCGTGCATTGCGCGCGTACAAGCAGTGTAGAACAATCTACGAACGCTCTCATCGCTGTACACATCTTTAGAAGCATCGTAAATAATAACAGCATCAAATTCAATACCCTTCGCTAAGTAGGCAGGGATCACGACGACGCCTTGCTCATACTCGGCTGAGTTACTCTTCACGAGTTTAATATTCTCGATATGATTAAGTGCTTCGTAAGCAGCGGCGCTTTCAGCCGCAGATTTACATATAATTGCGATCGTATTGTGCTGTTGTTTTTGTAATTCAGCAACTTTGGCAGTAATACGGTCGTGCAGTTCGCTGTGATTTGCTATTCTCGTCACTGTAGGTTTCGCGCCGTCACGTTCAAAGGCGTGAATGTTCTTGCCTTCCGGTACGAGAGCACGTGTGAATTCAATAATCGGTTTTGTTGAGCGATAGCTACGAGTTAAGTTGATACCGTTCGTTTCATCTGGTCCGTATAAGCTAGTAAGTGTATTGAAATTCACTGTTTCACTCGCATGGGCAAATATCGCTTGGTTAAAGTCCCCGAGTACCGTCATTCTTGCAGCAGGGAAGAGACGTTTTAAAAACTCGAACTGAAACGGAGAATAATCTTGCGCTTCATCTACGAGTACGTGTTTAATCGATCTGTTCGTTTGGAAGCCTTCAATTAATTCTTTTAAAAGTAAAAATGGAGTCGCATCCTCGTAATATAGCTTTCCTTCATCAAGCATATTTACTGTTAATGAGCAAATATCATCCCACTCTTTCGGTTTTTCTCCAGTAACCCATGATGCATCTGTGAATAGCTGTTTATATATTCCTGTGAAATTGATAAAGCGCAATGTTTGAACACCTTTACGAAGTGGCTTCAATTTTTTACGGACAATCATACGTCCAAGTACTTTCGCCTCTTTCTCAAAATCGTTAAAGGAGTTGTCGTCAAACTCGCCTTTTTTCTGTAAATATTTATAAGCCTTTTGATATTCATCTTTACTAAGTAGTTCGATTTCTTCTTCTACCCAAGGCTTTTTCAGTTCTGCTTTTTCAAGTGCATCTATTTGCTTATTTAGCCAATCCGTTAACTTCTCAATTCGGCTATGGAAGCGGAGAGAGGAGTCAGTATTATAAAATTGCTCTGTGATTTCTTTAGCTGAGGCAATCAGTTTCCCTCTAAATTTCATTCCTCTAAATAGCATGCCTGAAGATTCAAGAGACTGTCTGTAAGCTCTAATCATCTCGAAAAATTGAGTAGATGCTTTAAATCGGATGCTAGCATTTCTCGTTTTATAGGTAGGGCTATTTGATTCAGTTAGCATATATTCTAATTGCTCATAAGGGTCTTCAACGTCAAATGACTTACTCAGTCTATGATTTAAATATTCTTGGAATGTCACTTGCTGCATATTTTCTTCACCAAGTTCAGGTAGTACGTTAGAAACGTAGCTATTGAACATAGAGTTAGGGGAGAAGAGAATAATTTGATCCGCTTTTAGCCATTCGCGATATTTATATAGTAAGTAGGCGATTCGCTGAAGGGCAGCTGATGTTTTACCGCTACCAGCAGCTCCTTGCACGATAAGGAGTCGGCCTTCATCGTGACGGATAATTTCATTTTGCTCGCGCTGAATCGTAGCAACGATGCTTTGCATATGTTTGTTTGTACCTTTTCCGAGCGCTTGTTGCAAGATTTCATCACCAATTGTCAGGCTCGTATCGAACATAGAATCAATCTCGCCATTTTGAATAATGTATTGTAATTTTTTCTCCACATTACCGTGGATTACGCCGCCTGGTGTACTGTATTCAGCCGGTCCTGGTGGATAATCGTAGTATACACTCGAAATAGGTGCGCGCCAGTCATATATAAGAAAGTTTTCTCCGCTAGCATCCGTAAGTGTAGCAACACCGATATAAATTTGATCCGCAGCAGATTCTCCTTCTTCTTTGAAATCAATTCGTCCAAAATAAGGTGCTTTATGCATGCGTTTTAGTGCGGCAAGTCGATTAAAGGTGTGCTTATGAGTAATTTGTGTGACAGCTAGTGACTGAGCTTGTTGTCTTAAGTTGATAACTGTTTCAAGATAATCATCAAAAGTATCCGTGTTCACTTTCACATCATCCCAAAAGTGTTTACGAATATTGATTACTTCTGCCCGGCGTCTGCCAGTTTCGTTTTCCAGTTTATCAATTTGTTGCGTAATCGTTTCGATTACGGTATCCAATCTTTTTTGCTCTAAATCAAGTTTTTTGTTCATACGGTAGCACTCCTTTAAAAGTGAAAAATAGAGGTTGACTGAAGATGTGTTTTGGTGTACAATTAAGATACGGATAAATACGTTCCTTTCGTTTTAGAAAACGTGTTTCTGTACTAATTTAACATAGTTTTTGAATTTAATCAATGATAATAAGATAAACCTTGGTTCTGCGTGGCGTGGATCAAGGTTTTTTTGTGTTTTTCTTTAAGGAAGAATTGCAATTTTATTGAGGAGAATGTAAGTAAAGCAAAGAAGAAAATCAGGAATAGGGGGATACTGATGCAAAAATATTTTGAGGAAGCGCATCGTTTTTGTTCTCGTAATAGAAAGCACTTAGAAAAGGATGTTATATGTGGTTGTTTCTATTGTTTAGAAATTTTTCATCCAGAAAAAATTACAGAGTGGTGGGATGATGATAACACAGCAGTTTGTCCGCATTGCGGGATTGACTCTATTATAGGAGAAAATTCTGGATTTAAAATTACAGAAATGTTTTTAAGTGAAATGCATAAAAGATGGTTTTAGTTAAACGAATGAAAAAATAAACTTTCATTAACGAAGAGGATACATAAAAAAGCTCGGGCCGAAGCCCAAGCTTTTTTTTACTTCATTATTTCTTTTCTTCTTTTTTATCGTCAGCTTTTTTCTCTTCGAAAAGATCTTTTAAATCTTTATCGTCAACTTTTACGTCAGCTTTTTTGATTTCTTTCATCATAAGATCGTTCATGAATGCGCCATCTTGCACTTTCTTCGCAACAAGTTCTTTTTTGATGTCAGCTTTAGATTGTTCGAATGATTTTTCTGGCTCTTTAATGTCTGTAACTTTAATGATGTGGTAACCGAATTGTGATTTTACAGGCTCACTTACTTCATCTTTTTTCAGTTTATAAGCAGCATCTTCGAATTCTTTAACCATTTTACCAGGTCCGAAGAATCCTAAGTCTCCACCTTTTTCTTTTGAGCCAGTATCTTCAGAGTATTGTTTCGCTAACTCTTCGAAAGATTTACCTTGTCCAAGTTCTTCTTTTACCTTTTTCGCAGTAGCTTCATCTTTTACAAGAATGTGGCTTGCTTTAATTTCAGGCTTGTAGTTGTCTTTTAATTCTTTATCAGTGATTGTTTTTTCAATTGCTTTTTCTTGAGCTAATTGAGCACGTAACATATTTTTAAATGTTTCTTCTTTCAGACCTTGTTGTTTTAACAGTGTATCGAATTGATCACCAACTTGTTTTTTCGTTTCATCGAACTTTTTATCTACTTCTTTGTCGTCTACTTTGTAGTTTTTAATAAGTACTTTTTCCATAACCATGTTGTTTAGTACTTGTTTACCAGCTTGTGTCTTCATTTGATTGTAAAATTCTTCTTTTGTAATGTCACCAGCTTTAGATGTAACAATTTTGTCTGATGATGATGTTCCACATGCTGATAATGCGATTACACTTGTTGCGGCTAAGGCAAGCATAGCTTTCTTCATTCGATAAACACTCCTACTATTATGTATTTTTAATTTATCCTACACCAATGAATTTTGATTCATAAGAGCCCGATTAAGTCTCACTGATACTTTTGCTTTTTTATATTGGTAAAGCGCGCTTAACAGGGCTTACCGAGGCTGAGGATAAAGTTTTGATGAATGTTTTGTTCTATAGTATAAGCAATATGTACAAAATTTAATATATCATATTTCGAACCGTTTTCATATTGATAAAGAAAAATTAACCAGCACGTGTCAGATTTTGAAAGTGTGCCATATTGGGCGTATGCCGCATATATAGAATAGAGGAGGGGATGGGGATGAATTCTCAACTTATTTTATTACTTGTACTGTTTATTTTATTGGTTATTGTAGGTATAATTTGCTTATAGAGGAAAAAAGTGAGGAAGGGGCTTTCCTTCCTCACTTTCCATGAAATATAATTTCTATATAACTAGAAATTAATAAAATTGTTATACATACATTAATAACCCGAAAGACACCGGGCTGGCGGCTCGCAGCTATTTGTTTTCGTTCACACAGTGTATGTGTCATGAAATTCGTGTAAAATATAACAAGAAGTGCGAATGCGACAAAAACAACTGTTATAAGTGTCATGAGGCGAGACCTCCTTTTGGCTAAAATACATATACATATATTGTATCACACGATATTTTGTTCGTGTTACAAAATTCAGAAATAGAAGACTTTGTGTTAGAAAGTGAGGGAGAAAATGGACGTTGTTAGAAGATTAGAACAAGCTGAATACTATGTAGACCTACTATTTAAAATGATTGATGAAGAGAAGTGTCCATTTTATTCTTTGATCATAAAGAAAAAAGCTCGTAAAAAAGATATTGAACGTATACTAAATCTTTGTGAAAAACTGAACGAGCAATATGTAGTGGAGAAAGCAGAAGGGCTTCTTTTGTTCGATGCGCTGTTAGATCAATTTGAAAAAGCGCTTCCACATCAGCTCGAAGTACACGAAACTGCAGAAGCGCTAGCAAAACAAGGTTTATTTAAGCCGCTTATGAATGAATTCTTAAGCATGATTGCGAAAAAATAAATAGATTATTTCTTAACTAACTTTTGATCGGATTCTGTAAAGTTCTCTTCAATATCTTCTAATGATTTCTCAAAAATATCGATAAAGTCTTGTCCGTAAATATTACGAAGGATTGCAATCAGTTCGATATTTTCTGGGAACTTCCCATAAAAATTACGAAGTGCAAGAGCTCCATTAAACACTGAATTATTTTCAGGATCATACTCCTCCATTAAGCGAAGTAGTAATTCTTCCCCTTTGTCTGTAATTTCAATGTACGTATTTCGTTTATCATCTTCCTTTTTTGAGAATACAAGATAGCCGCGTTCTTCCAGCTTTTTAGAGAAGTTAAACGCCGTTGATACGTGCATAACTCCAAACTTAGCAATCTCAGAAATAGAAGCCCCTTTTAAATGATAAGCGATTGTTAAAATATGATGTTCATTAATATTTAAATCGTAAGGTTTAATCCACTGCTGCCAATCTTTCTCTACACATTTCCATAACGCTTTCGATAATTGAGCAATGCGTTGGCTGAAAATCATCGCTTCTTTTACCGAGTAATCTTTTTCTCCACTTTTCATTTACTCACCCACTTTAACATTCTTTTTTCATTACTATCTATTATGCCAGTAAAATAAAAATTAATAAAGTCTTTTTGTGAGAATTGTGAAAATTTTTCGGAAAAATGACATTCTATACAAATCATGCATAACTATGGAAGCGTTTTATGAGTCGTGAATACATACGTTGTCCTTACATGTTAAGTGATAACATATATTGTAAATGCATAAAAACACGGCATATCTATACGACATGCCGTGTCAAGGTCAATTTATATAAAAAATATTTGTTATATGCAAAAAACTAAGCAGGAATTTGTTTACGCTTTTTCTGGAACAGCTTCTTGTAGTTTCTCAATTGACTTTTGGATGTCCAAAATTTCTTTCTCAATATGTCGCTTGTTTTGAGAAATATCTTGCTTCCAGTTAGAAAGTGTATCGTGCATATCGTCTTTTAATTCTTGGAACACTTCTTTACCTTCTGAAGCAGTTTCAACGATTTGACGTTTTAATAATTTCGTATCAGCTGTAATATCAGCTAAAGTCTTTTTAATATCATTTCCTTTTTCTTTTAACTTGCCGCGCATGTCTTTACCAGAAGAAGGAGTTGAGAAAAGAACAGCTAGTCCAGCAACTGCTCCGCCGCAAATAACACCTGTAATAAAGGATTTAGCTTTTGACATAAAAGGAGACCTCCTTATTTTTTGTTCGTATTCATGATGGGAAAATATGCATATCTTTCTTATATGTGCTATGCACAAACAATCATCCCTGAGCATTTTAAGTAAAGAAACAAGCCATGCGGAATTTGATGACTTCAGGGAAGTGGCTTGTTATGTATTACGCCTTCTTATAGTGTCATTATTTCACACTATTTGCAATTGTACTTGCGATGTTTTGTAAATTTTCCATAGTGTATTCATTTTGGTGTGATTTCCAAACAGCACCGAAACCATCTTTTTCACCGTAGCGTGGAATTAAATGAAGGTGGAAGTGGAACACAGTTTGTCCAGCTTTTTCACCGTTATTGTTAAGTAGGTTAAAGCCAACTGGATTAAACTCTGCTTTAATCGCATTTGCGATTTTTGGAACGACAGAAAAAATGTGTGATGCGATTTCTGGCGTTAACGCAAAAATGTCTTGTTTGTGAACTTTCGGAATAACAAGAGTATGTCCTTTTGTTACTTGACTAATATCTAAAAATGCAAGCACATGTTCATCTTCGTATACTTTTGAGCAAGGGATTTGCCCGTCAATGATTTTACAAAAAATACAATTGTCTGCTGTATGATTCATTGATCTCATCCTTTCAAATATCCTTAGCCGTATTTTACCATAATTACATAAGAGAACAAACACGAAAAACAGGAAGCTGACTCAGCTTCCTGTTTTCTGAAGAGGGATTGAAAAAGCATTATCGTAATTTACGTTTCGCAGACACCTCATTTATTTAAGAAATGCACGGTAAATCGGCTAAAGTTTCTGCCGCAGACACCCCATTTTCAAGTGAAATGAATTGCAATCTTTTTTAAAATGAAATTGTTTATTTTTTAAAACAGTATATGCTCTTTCAGAGACACCCCGTTTCGAAAATGAAACAAATGATCTGGTTATGTGTAAATTTCATTGTCCAACTTGGACACCCCATTTCATGATGACTTCACTATGTTGTTGTACTCATCAATTGGTGGTTGCTTTTTCAATGTGTTCCTTCTTCAATAATTATGATGTCCGCTTTCGGGAAATTATATGCTAATAAATTTAAAAATTTTTTTTGAGTACATGGATACTATGTAGTACAGCATAATTTTTGGTAAGATGAATATAGAATGAATACTAATGAAGAAAGTGGTGTCGTATGAGCGAGTTATTGCGTGTGGAAAATGTTACAGGAGGATATACGAAACGACCTGTATTAAAAGACGTTTCGTTCTCTGTTAATAAAGGCGAACTTGTCGGCTTAATCGGTTTAAATGGAGCTGGTAAAAGTACGACGATTAAACATATTATCGGTTTAATGGAACCGAAAAAAGGAACTGTCACAATTAATGGGAAAACAATTCGTGATGATATGACAGCGTACCGTTCTAGCTTTTCATTTATTCCGGAAACGCCGGTATTATATGATGAATTAACGTTAGAAGAGCATTTGAAATTAACAGCTATGGCGTACGGCGTGGATGAAAAACAATATGAAGAACGTGTAGGACAACTACTACAAGAGTTTCGTATGAAAAATCGTTTAAAATGGTTTCCATCTCATTTCTCAAAAGGGATGAAACAAAAAGTAATGATTATGAGCGCATTTTTAGTGGAGCCATCTCTTTACATAGTAGATGAACCTTTCGTTGGATTAGATCCGTTAGCGATTCAATCCCTTCTTCAAATGATGGACCAAATGAAAAAGAGTGGTGCCGGTATTTTAATGAGCACACATATTTTAGCGACGGCAGAGCGTTATTGTGATTCGTTCATTATTTTGCATCAAGGTGAAGTAAGAGCGAAGGGAACGCTATCTGAACTGCAATCACAGTTTAATATGCCAGGTGCAACGTTAGATGATATTTACATCGCGCTAACAAAGGAAGAAGATTATGAATAGCACAGCGTTATGGAAAGAACGATTTCGTCACTTTCTAAAAGAAGTTCGTACATATAGTAAATACGTATTTAATGATCATTTGAAATTTATTTTCGTGTTCATCATCGGTGCGGGAGCGTATTATTACCAGCAATGGTTACAAACGTTAACAACTTCGTTTCCAACTGCGCTCGTAATGGCAGTATTAATTGGACTCGTGTTAACGGCTGGATCCATTCAAACGTTATTAAAAGAAGCGGATCTCGTTTACTTACTGCCAGTTGAAGAAAAGTTAAAACCTTACTTCACAAAGGCATTTCTTTTTACATTTATGATTCAGTTATACATAATCGCAATCGTAGCAGCTGCGCTTGCTCCGTTATACTTCCAACAAATGAAGCAAACAGGAGCTGGCTACATATGGATCGTACTCGCATTTGTCATTGTAAAAGCGTGGAATTTATTTGTAGCGTGGGAAAAGTCATTTTTAACAGATCAAAATATACAAAGGGCTGATTGGTTTATTCGTTTTATCCTAAACGGTTTATTTGTATATTTTCTTGTAGAACGTACTTCAGTTCTTTTCATTGGTGGAATCGTCCTTCTCATGGTGTTATACCTTGCTATCATGCATCAAATGGTCAAAGGAAAGCCACTAAACTGGGAGTATTTAATTTCCGAAGAAGGTAAGAAGATGATGCTACTGTACCGCATTGCGAACATGTTCGTTGATGTACCAGCATTAAAAGAAAGAGTAGCCCGCAGAAAATGGCTAGATTTCATTCTGTCGATGATAGGCGAAAAGCGTACATATTTATACTTATATACGAGAACATTTTTAAGATCTGGTAATTATTTTGGATTATATGTGCGTCTGCTCGCTCTTGGCGGAGTAATTCTTTACTTCATTCCATTTTTATATGGACGATTTATCGTAAGCCTTATCTTCCTATACTTAATCGGTTATCAGCTATTAACTTTATGGAAACATCATCGCATGAAAATTTGGCTTGATTTGTATCCAGTAGGGGGAGAAGAGAAGAAGAAAGATTTTCTTGCTTTATTAAACGCGATTCTAATCATCGGAAGCGTAATCTTTACAGTTATATTTGCACTAGCAACGAAAGATTTCATGATGACAGGAATTTTACTTATCGTAAGCATATTATTTAGTATCGGTTTCGTTTACCAATACGGGGCGAAGCGCATTGAGCGTTTAAATTGAAAGGAATGAACCTATGATTACATACGAAGAGAAGGTTATAAAAGAATTGGAGCAGTGGAAAGCTACATTCATGAAAGATTCTTCTATGATGACACGGTTCTCCAAAAAAGTGCAGACGAAGGTGCAACAGCTCATTCCGGCGAAAGTACAAAAGGTACTAACAGAGACGATTCGTATGATGGTGCAAACGATTAGCGCCGGGTCAAACTTTATAAAGCCGAAACTAAAAGAGACGACATGGTCACTGCAAAGACGTGACGATGAAGTTCGTAAAAAAATGGATGAGTACAAAAAAATAGCAGCGGCAGAAGGAGCAGGGACTGGAGCTGGTGGTATTCTCCTCGGTCTTGCTGACTTTCCGCTTTTACTTACAATTAAAATTAAATTTTTATTCGATGCAGCGACATTGTACGGATTTGATACGAGTAAACAAGAAGAGCGTCTTTTTATCCTTCACGTTTTCCAACTTGCCTTTTCAAGTGACGATCACAGAAAAGAAATATGGAAAGCAATCGAAACGTGGGATACAGAAAAAGAAAATCATATGGACTGGGAAAAGTTCCAAACAGAGTACCGAGACTATATTGATTTAGCGAAAATGCTTCAGCTCGTACCAGTAATCGGTGCCCCAGTCGGCGCATATGCGAACTATCAATTACTGCAAAGGCTTGGAGAAGTGACGATGAATTGTTATCGTATGCGATTGCTGAATAGAGATTAAAAACAAGGCGTCCTACATTACATATGTAATGTAGGACGCCTTTTCTTAGAAGCTAAGTCCGATATAGCTAATTCCAGCTATAATCAATACGATAAAAAGTACAATGATTAATGAAAATCCGCTCTTACCAGCTTGTCCCGCTTCACCGCCGCCATTACCACCACTACCGCCATTACCACCAAGTCCCATATGATATCCTCCTTATTCTTATATGTTGCTTTTACTTTATAACTTTCTGTATTTTCCAATAAATACCTTCTGTAGTGCTAACTAAATTGAAAATCATTTCGTTTTGTTTTATAATTTACTTACCGAACGGTAAGTAAAAATAAGTGAGGTACAGTATGACGAAGAATTTACAAACATCGCAGAACATTGTAGAGGCATCATTTAAACTTATGGCAGAACACGGCATTGAGAAGATGAGTCTTTCCATGATTGCGAAAGAGGTAGGTATTTCAAAACCGGCTATTTACTATCATTTTTCTTCTAAAGAAGCGTTAGTTGATTTTTTATTTGAAGAGATTTTTTCTGATTATCATTTTACAAAATACTTTAATGAAGAGCGGTATACGAAAGAAAACTTTGCAGAAAAGCTAATCGCAGATGGTTTACATATGCTCTCTGAGTATGAAGGGCAAGAAGGAATACTACGCGTTATCAATGAATTTATCGTAACTGCATCGCGAAATGAAAAGTATCAGAAACGTTTATTTGAAATACAAGAGGATTTTTTGCATGGTTTCCATGATTTATTGAAGAAAGGCGCGAGACTGGGCGTTGTGTCACAACATGAAACGGAAGAAAATGCTCATACGCTAGCGCTCGTGATCGATAATATGAGCAACTATATGCTCATGGGATTCCAGTTAAAGTATAAAGAAATTTGGATTCGAAATGTGAAAAACGTAATGAAGGAGGAGTAAAAATGAAAATGCAAAAAAACTGGTGGCTCGGTTTTCTTGGATTTATTGGGGTTTATAAAATACCAGGTATGATTGAAGCTTTTCAAGCGGATGGAAATTGGATGAAGTTAATCGGTTTCATTTGGCTACTTTGGTTCGGATATTTTATTCCTGAGAAGAAAGAAGATTAAATTCCAATTTTCTGTAAAGTTACGTAAAATATAGATTGAGAGTATTCATATATTAGATTACTAGATTTGGAGTGGTTACATGGATCCATTGAAAAATGAAATTCACCCTGACATGGTCAAGGTGTGGAAAGTTCGTGCTGTAATTGAAGAAGGGATCGGTATACTCGTCATTTTAGCTTACCTTTTCCTTATGATAAAGTTTGATTGGTGGGCGTGGATTTTGTATGTGATGATTGGGCTAACAGTTGTGTTCGCACCATTTTCGTACTTCTTATTCCCGAAACTACGTCAACATTATTACAGCTACCAACTAAATGAAGAAGAACTTGAAATTCAGCATGGCCTTTTCGTTGTTAAGCGCGTATTAGTGCCGATGATTCGTGTACAGCACGTAACGATTGAACAAGGGCCAATTATGAGAAAATACGGATTAGCAGAATTACACATTTCAACAGCAGCAACTTCTCATAGCATCCCAGGTTTAACGATGTATGAAGCTGAAATGTTGAAAACGAAAATCGCAGAATTAGCGAAAGTGAGTGATGAGGATGTATAAAAGGCAGCATCCAATCACGATGTTATTAGAGTTAAAAATAACAGACTTTATACCACTCATTATTTTCATGTTTAGCTTAAACGGAAAGTTCCCGTTTTGGTATTTAATTCCCGCTGCATTCGGTTTACTCACCGTCTTTTCAGCGTTTGAAAAATGGTATTACACAACATACTGGGTTGAAAATAACGTATTACATGTGAAACAAGGTCTCTTTGTGAAAAAGGAGAGCTACTTAAATAAAGAACGTGTTCAAACGATTAATACAAGTTCTAACGTACTATATCAAATGCTCGGTTTGAAAAAAATTCAGATTGAAACAGCTGGCGGAGGCGATGAAGCAGAAGTTAGCTTAGCTGGAATTACGGTAGAAGAAGCGACAGAGCTTATTACTTTGCTAAATGAGCCAACTCCAGAAGTGAAAGTAGAAAAAACGTTAGACGAAGCAGCAGAAAATACAGTAGAAAGAGCAATTGTTACAGAGGAAAAACAAGCGAGAGAATACAAATTAACGTGGAAAGAGATTTTAATAGCCTCTGTTACATCTGGTCAATTTGGATTATTATTCTCATTAATCTTTTTTGTGTATCACCAAGTAGATGAGTACATTCCGAAATGGATAGAGAATAGCGTAAAGTCGTATGTAATGGAACATGATATATATGGCTGGATTTTGATGATAGCTATTTTGCTCGTCCTTTCGTGGATTATATCGACAATTGGTTATGCGCTAAAACATGGAGATTTCACAGTGAATCGAAGAAATGACGAAGTCCGTATTTCGCAAGGATTACTGGAGAAAAAAGAACTCGTACTAAAATTGCACCGTATTCAAGGGATTACGATAAAAGAAGGTATTTTACGCCAACCGTTCGGTTATTGTGCTGTGCAAGTAGAAGTCATTCAAAGTAAGGGAACGGGTGACGAAAAAGAAAAAGTTACACTGCATCCTATCATTCGAAAAGATCGAGTGCAACAGTTACTCGCGCATTTACAATTACCATACGAACTGAATGCAAATATTACTTCGTTACCAAAAGCAGCATTGCGCCGCTATCTCATTGATAGTTTCATCTTTTTCGCTATGCTCGCAATCCCGCTTACTGGAATAGGCATATACTTTGAAAAGTATTACATCATGTGGGCATTACTACCGCTCGCAATCCTTATCTTTACACTTGGATACGCAACATTTAAAACAAATGGTTACAGTGTTAACGGAGAACAAATTACACTTGTCTATCGTAGCGTCGGAAAATATACAGGACTTATTAGAAGAAGACACGTCCAATCAATGGAGAAGACACAATCCTATTTCCAGCGCCGTGCGGATTTATGTACGTATAAGTTTTCTAGTGCATCATCTAGTTATAAAATAGAGCATACGAGAGTAGAAGACGCGGAGAGAATGCAGGATTGGTATAAGAAGAAAATAAATGAGATGTAACTTGAGAAAGCTTGCCTATTATGAAAGGCAGGCTTTTTTGTTATAGGGAAAAGAGTGATTTAATCTATATATTAGTACAACTACAGTATATGAAAAAAGGTAATTTGCTTCTATTTAAGGAAAATCTATGGGGTTTTTGATATAAATGGTATACTAAAATATAAATAGTATTAGGAGGTTATATATGATAAGTCAGTTGAAAAGAGAAGCACTTGATGCATTAAAAGGAAGATGGGGACTAGCGGTAGGGGCAACCTTATTAATTGGAATCCTTATTGGAGCTGTTGAAATGCTAACAACAGGTATTTTCTCGATATTTTGGGGTTGGGAAGAAGCAAGTGATTCACTTACAGTAAGTATTATAGTAATGCTTGTTATTGGTCCATTAACAATAGGTGCCTATTATCTTGTTTTAAATGCAATTCGTGGGACTGATGCTCGCATTGGTCATATATTTAGATGGTTTAGCGATGGAAGTAAGTTGATGAAGTCGTTTTTAACATATTTACTAATGTATGTATACTTGACTCTATGGACATTACTTCTTATTATTCCAGGTATTATTAAATCATTTTCTTATTCTATGACATATTTTATTTTGAATGATCATCCAGAATATACAGCGAATCAAGCGATTACTGAGAGTCGTCATATGATGAATGGACATAAAATGGATTACTTTTTACTATGCTTAAGTTTCTTAGGTTGGTTCATTTTAAGTATTCTTACTGTAGGAATCGGTTTCTTATGGTTAGCACCTTATTTCTACGCGACATCAGCCGCATTTTATGAAGAGATTTCAAAAGAATATTATAAAAAAGAAGGCACTACTTTCTAATAAAACATATAAACTATCTACCCTAAAGAATGTAGGGAGCAGATAGCAGATGGTTTAGGTGTTTTGATATTTGTCCTATTTTCGGGATTCACTTCAGGATAAGGTATAGATTTTTATATAGAAATGCTTCCCTCTATGTTTTATCATAGAGGGTTATTTTTTATGTAAAAATGATAGGAAATAATGAATAATATATGTAAAGAAACAAGCGAGGTGAATGAGAGTGAGCAAATTTTTAATACCGTATTCATTTTCTATATTAAGTTTCTTTATTTCAGCAACAGCACTTGATTTATATGATAGGATGGGAAACAATAGTGAGCTGGTTTCGCCGAACATAATTGGAAAGATAATTCAATCTACTGCGCAAATGGGAGTCCTTACATTGTATTTCGGAGTACCTATTATTTTAGGTGGCTGTCTACTTGGTGAGCTATTGTTTAGAGGTATCATTTTACGATTTAAACTCAGCTATATTATATCTTTATTATTATATCTACTTTTAGCTTTTAGTATTGTTTTCGTAACGGTAGGCATTCCAACTACATATGAAGATTCTAATACATTTTTCATGGGGATAACTATGATTTGTGCTGTGACATTCTTTATGGGCCGGAATATATGGGAGAAAAAAGAAATGAATAATGGAGTAACAGAATGAAATATACATGTCCGTGCTGCGGGTATAGAACAATAGAAGAAGAACCACCAGGTACATATGAAATTTGTAATATATGTTACTGGGAAGATGATGAGGTACAGTTTAACAATCCTGACTTTGAAGGCGGTGCAAATGAAGTCTCGTTAAGACAAGCACAGAAAAATTTTATTGTATTTGGTGCTTGCGAGGAATGTTTTATTGGATTAGTTAGAAAACCGACTAGTGAAGATGTGAAGGATGCTAGTTGGCAGCGAATTTGTTAAGTGAAATGTTATTACTCAATTCAATGGGAGTAATAACATTTTTTATTTAGTGCTGAAAGAATTACTGCCGTCTTATAAGGTAATAAGAAGGACTAAATTGGTAAATTTTATTAATGGATATATTTTCAATAAATACAAAAGTATAGATGTATAGTCAGCTTTGTGTGTTTAATGTTATCATATTGAATGATATGGAAATTTTTAATAGAATAAGTAACTAAAAATTCAAAGGTAATGAAGCTTTTGTTGTATAAAGAAAATACTTAGTAGTAATCAACAATATTAAAAATAAGATTCGTATTTATATAAATTTAGTAGAAATGGGGTTTTAAAAAGGAATGAGTATAAGCATAACGCGGCAAAAGATTTTGGCGGCCGCTTCTCAAATTGTGCAATGTAAAGGGGTTGCTAAATTAACCTTAGAAGCAGTGGCAAAAGAGGCGGGTGTAAGTAAAGGTGGATTATTGTATCACTTTTCAAATAAAGAAGCTTTAATAGAAGGTATGATAGTCAGAGGGGTAGAGGATTATGAAGGGGCCATTTACAATAAAGTAGCGGAAGACGCAGAGAGGAAAGGGAGATGGGTTCGCTCTTTTGTAGAGGAAAGATTAAATAATGAGAGAAGAACAGAAGAGTTATCTAGTAGTATGATGGCAGCATTCATGTTAAAACCTGAATTACTTGAGCCATTACAACAATCATTTCAGCAACTGCAAAAGAATATAGAAAATGATGAGATAGATTCAGTTTGTGCAACAATTATTAGATTAGCAGCAGATGGATTATGGTATTCGGAATATTTAGGGGTTGGAAGACTAAGCCCCGAGTTAAGAGAAAAAGTGATTCAAGCTCTTATTGGTAATTCATATAAATAGAATATACGAACTATATAATTCGAAAATAATTCACCATTGCTTCTTTAATGTAGTGGTGAATTATTTTTTTTATTAGAAAAATAGAACAATTTTATAGAGTATTGAATTATAACCGTCCAGACGGTATAGTAATATTTGGTTTAAGAGGAAAATGAAACAAAAAAAGAATAAAAGATATTTTTAGCACACTATTCGAAAGGATAGGCCGCAAAGCTTAGAGTCTACGGTAATACATATTGGTTACTAAGATCGTCTGGTTGCACATTTTTGATGCAACCGGACGGTCTTTTTTTGTTATATAAATATAAAAAATAGGAGGGAACTATGCAAATGAAAAGTACTAAAAGACATATTTCAATGGTTTCATTAGTTTTTCTAGTATTATTTTCAGTGCTGAATGTGTGGGCTCCAGTTATTCAAGCTGCTGTGATGAAAAGTCCAGTGGACGAAATTAATATTTCCCGTACTGATGGCACGACATCTGAACCGTATCAAGCCTCAGATGGTATGAAAGTAGAAGTGAAGTGGTCAGCTAAAGAAAAAATAAAAAGTGGAGATCAATTCACAATTGATATGCCAAAAGAGTTTCGAAAAGACCTTATGAATATGAGTTTTCCTTTAAAAGATGCTGAAGGAAAAACAGTTGGTACATGTGAGATGAAAAAGGGTCTATTAACGTGTACTATGGGTGATTACGTAGAAGGAAAGAATAACATTAAAGGTTCTTTATTCGTAGAATTCTACTTTGGTCTAGAAGCATATGATGGTGTTAAAGAAATTCCATTAGAATTTAACGTTGATGGTCAAATCGTCAATAAAGAAGTAAATGTAAGTAATACGACAGAGAGACCGAAGCCACAGCCCAATACAGATAATCTATTGAAATGGGGTTCTTATAATCAAGAAGATCCTTCGATTGCTGATTGGCTTGTATATGTAAATGCAACTGGAACAGAAATGCAAGATCTTAAATTAACAGATACATTAGGACCTGGGCATGAGTTAATTACAGACAGCGTAGTATTAGAAGAGGCTGTATTTGAAGATGGTTATGCACCAACAAATATTAAGCCAGCAGATTTATCTAACATTAAAATTAATGCAACAAAGGCTGGATTTACAATTGAGTTTCCAGACAGTTCAAAAGGCTATATTTTAAAATATAAAACAAAGGTTACAAATCCTGCTGCGAAGCCTCATAAAAATACTGTGAAATTAGAAGGTAAAAATATTAAAACTGAAGAAAAAGTAGGACAAGTATTTGTAAGTGGTGGGGGAGGATCCGGTTCAGGTGACAATAATCCACCTAGCATTGAAAAAAATATAGTTGATGAGAATGGCAAGCTTGTAGAGAATGAGCAGTTAACAAAAATGGATCAAGTGATTCAATACCAAGTTGGTACACACATACCGAACGATCCTCCTAAATACACATCTATGGTAATTCGTGATGATTTAGAAGATGTTTTAGAAGTATTAGAGGCAAAAGTGTATGATCAAAATGGCCAAGATATTACTTCTAAAGGAACGTTAAATATAGATAAACAAAGAAGTGAAGTAACATTTACGTTTGGTGAGAGTTTTGACTATAAGTCGTATGAAGACCAGATAATTAATCTTAGTATCAAGACGAAAATTAAAAATGATGCAGACTTATCTTCTTACGTAGATAAGAAGATTCCTAATAAAGCGGAATTACATTTTGATGATAAAACATTAACATCAAAAGAAGTAACTATTACGCCGCCTGAAGCTCCAAAAGATGGTACAGTATCGCTTCATAAAATAGATTCTGAGAATCCGAACAAAGGGTTAAAAGGTGCCGAATTTGAAGTCCGAAATAGTGCAAATGAAGTTGTTGCAAAACTGAAAACGGACGAAAAAGGTTTTTCAGTACCTCAAACTTTAGCTCCTGGAACGTATAAAGTTTATGAAACAGTAGCACCAGAAGGATATCAAAAATTAAAAGAACCAGTAGAGGTTACACTTCAAGCTGGAGAAACAAAAACAATTGAAATTAAAAATACTATGCAAAAGGGTCAAATTGAAGTAAAGAAAATTGATTCGGAAAATGGTGAAAAACCATTAGCAAATGCAGAGTTTGATATAGTAAAAGACGGTGTAGTAGTCGAACATATTGTTACAGATAAAGATGGTAAGGCAATCTCTAAACCGTTAGCACCAGGGAAATATATTTTAAAAGAAACGAAAGCGCCTGAAGGCTACCAATTAAAAGAAGCAGAGTTCGAAGTAAATGTAACAGGGGACGGCATATTCCCAATACAAGTGGAAAATGCAATGGTAGACAAAGGTAATATAGAAATTACAAAAGTGGACAAAGAAAACGGAGCAGTATTAGCGGGTGTCGAATTTGAAGTCCAAGATGAGAAAGATGAAGTAGTAAGAAAAGTAGTAACAGATAAAGATGGAAAAGCAAACGTTTCAGATCTATCAGTAGGAAAGTACAAATTAGTAGAGACGAAAAGCTTACCAGGTTATAAAAAGCTAACAGAACCAGTACCATTTGAAATAAAAAAAGGTATGACAAAAGCTTTAGCAATAAAAGTAGAAAATGAGCAGTTAGACAAAGGCTCAGTAGAAATTACAAAAATAGATAAAGATAGCCAAAGAGTACTAGAAGGCGTAGTCTTCGAAGTGCAAGATGAGCAAGGCAAAGTAGTAACAGAAGTAAAAACAGATAAAGATGGTAAAGCAAAAATCTCTGATTTATCAGTAGGGAAGTACAAGTTAGTAGAGACGAAAAGTTTACCAGGCTACAAAAAGCTAACAGATTCAGTATCATTCGAAATTACAAAAGGTATGACAACAGTCCTATCGTTGAAAGTAGAAAATGAACAGTTAGATAAAGGTTCAGTAGAAATTACAAAAATAGATAAAGACAGCAAAAAAGCATTAAAAGGCGTAGTCTTTGAAGTGCAAGATGAAGCTGGAACAGTAGTAAAGGAAGTAAAAACAGATAAAGATGGTAAAGCAAAAATCTCAGATCTATCAGTAGGAAAGTACAAATTAGTAGAGAAAGAAAGTTTACCAGGCTATAAGAAATTAACAGAGCCAGTATCGTTTGAAATTACAAAAGGTATGACCGAGATCTTATCATTAAAAATAGAAAATGAAATGGTAGATACGGGAAATATAGAGATAACAAAGATAGATAAAGATAATAAAGCACCGTTAGCGGGAGTAACATTCATCGTACAAGATGAAAAGGGTAAGGAAGTTACGAAAGTAACGACAGATAAAGAAGGAAAAGCAAATGTTTCAGATTTACCTGTAGGAAAGTATGAATTAGTAGAGGTAGAAAGTTTACCAGGTTATAAAAAGTTAGAAAAACCAGTATCATTTGAAATTAAAAAAGGCATGACCGAGGTCCTATCATTGAAAGTAGAAAATGAAATGGTGGATACAGGGAATGTAGAGATAACAAAAATAGATAAAGATAGTAAAGCTCCATTAGAAAATGTTGTATTTGAAGTACGTGATTCAAAAGGAAAAGTAGTTGCGAAAGTAAAAACGGATAAAGAAGGAAAAGCAAACGTTTCAGATTTATCTATTGGAAAGTATGAGTTGGTAGAAGTAGAAACACCGGCAGGATACAAACCACTAGAAAAGCCAATTTCATTCGAAATTGAAAAGGGTAGAGTAACAGCATTACAATTGACTGTAGAAAATGAATTAGTGGATACAGGAAATGTAGAAATTACAAAAGTAGATAAAGAAAATAAAGATGCTTTAGCTGATGCAGTCTTTGAAATTCAAGATGAAGCAGGACAAGTAGTCGCTAAAATAACGACAGATAAAAAAGGACAAGCACAAGTTACTAATTTATCAGTCGGCACATACAAGTTAGTAGAAGTAAAAGCACCAAAAGGATATAAACAATTAGTAGATCCGATTACTTTCCAAATTGAAAAAGGCATGACAAAATCTCTTGCTTTAACAGTAGAAAACGAAATGTTAGACAAGGGAAATGTGGAAGTAACAAAAGTAGATAAAGATAGTCAAAAAGTATTAGAAGGCGTAGTCTTCGAAGTACAAGACGACAAAGGCAAAGTAGTAACAGAAGTAACGACAGATAAAGAAGGAAAAGCAAACGTTTCAGATCTATCAGTAGGAAAATACAAATTAGTAGAGACGAAGAGCTTACCAGGTTACAAAAAATTAACGGAACCAGTATCATTCGAAATCAAAAAAGGTATGACGAAAGTTTTATCATTGAAAGTAGAGAACGAACTGTTAGATAAAGGTTCAGTAGAAATTACAAAAGTAGACAAAGAAAGTGGCGCAGTATTAGCGGGCGTAACATTCGAAGTGCAAGATGAAAAAGGCAAAGTAGTAACAAAAGTAACGACAGATAAAGAAGGACAAGCAACAATTTCAGATTTACCAGTAGGAAAATATAAGCTAGTAGAGGTAGAAAGCTTACCAGGATATAAAAAACTAGCGAAACCAGTATCATTCGAAATCAAAAAAGGTATGACAGAAGTTTTATCACTAAAAGTAGAGAATGAATTAGTAGATAAAGGCTCAGTAGAAATTACAAAAGTAGATAAAGATAGTCAAAAAGTATTAGAAGGCGTAGTCTTCGAAGTACAAGACGACAAAGGCAAAGTAGTAACAGAAGTAAAAACAGATAAAAATGGTAAAGCAAAAATCTCAGACTTATCTGTAGGAAAGTACAAATTAGTAGAGAAAGAAAGCTTACCAGGCTACAAAAAGCTAACAGAGCCAGTATCATTCGAAATTAAAAAGGGTATGACAGAAGTCTTATCATTAAAAGTAGAGAATGAACAGTTAGACAAAGGTTCAGTAGAAATCACAAAAGTAGATAAAGATAGTCAAAAAGTATTAGAAGGCGTAGTCTTCGAAGTACAAGATGAGCAAGGCAAAGTAGTAACAGAAGTAACGACAGATAAAGAAGGAAAAGCAAACGTTTCAGATCTATCAGTAGGAAAATACAAATTAGTAGAGACGAAGAGCTTACCAGGTTACAAAAAATTAACGGAACCAGTATCATTCGAAATCAAAAAAGGTATGACGAAAGTTTTATCATTGAAAGTAGAGAACGAACAGTTAGATAAAGGTTCAGTAGAGATTACAAAAGTGGACAAAGAAAGTGGCGCAGTATTAGCGGGCGTAACATTCGAAGTGCAAGATGAAAAAGGCAAAGTAGTAACAAAAATAACGACAGATAAAGAAGGAAAAGCAACAATTTCAGATTTACCAGTAGGAAAATATAAGCTAGTAGAGGTAGAAAGCTTACCAGGATATAAAAAACTAGCGAAACCAGTATCATTCGAAATCAAAAAAGGTATGACAGAAGTTTTATCACTAAAAGTAGAGAATGAGCTAGTAGATAAAGGTTCAGTAGAAATTACAAAAGTGGACAAAGAAAGTGGCGCGTTATTAAAAGGCGTAACATTCGAAGTGCAAGATGAGCAAGGCAAAGTAGTAACAAAAGTAACAACAGATAAAGAAGGAAAAGCGAAAATTTCAGATCTATCTGTAGGAAATTACAAACTAGTAGAAGTAGAAAGCTTACCAGGCTACAAAAAGCTAACAGAGCCAGTATCATTCGAAATTAAAAAGGGTATGACAGAATTCTTATCATTAAAAGTAGAGAATGAACAGTTAGACAAAGGTTCAGTAGAAATCATAAAAGTAGATAAAGATAGTCAAAAAGTATTAGAAGGCGTAGTCTTCGAAGTACAAGACGACAAAGGAAAAGTAGTAACAGAAGTAAAAACAGATAAAAATGGTAAAGCAAAAATCTCAGATCTATCAGTAGGAAAGTACAAATTAGTAGAGAAAGAAAGTTTACCAGGTTACAAACAATTAACAGAACCAGTATCGTTTGAAATTACAAAAGGTATGACAGAAGTTCTATCATTAAAAATAGAAAATGAAATGGTAGATACGGGAAATGTAGAAATTACAAAAATAGATAAAGATAATAAGGCACCGTTAGCAGGTGTAGTCTTTGAAGTACAAGACGACAAAGGCAAGGTAGTAACGAAATTAACGACAGATAAAGCTGGAAAAGCAACAGTTTCAGATTTATCAGTAGGAAAGTACAAGCTAGTAGAAGTAGAGGGTTTACCAGGCTACAAAAAATTAGAGAAGCCTGTACCATTTGAAATTACAAAAGGTATGACAAAATCTTTAGCGTTCACTGTAGAAAATGAAATGGTAGATATGGGGAATGTAGAAATCACAAAAATAGATAAAGACAGTAAAGCACCATTAGAAAATGTTGTATTTGAAGTACGTGACTCAAAAGGCAAAGTAGTTGCGAAAGTAACGACGGATAAAGAAGGAAAAGCAAACGTTTCAGATCTATCAGTAGGAAAATACAAATTAGTAGAGACGAAGAGCTTACCAGGTTACAAAAAGTTAACGGAACCAGTATCATTCGAAATTAAAAAAGGTATGACAAAAGTCTTATCATTGAAAGTAGAGAACGAACAGTTAGACAAAGGTTCAGTGGAGATTACAAAAATGGCCGCTGAAAGCAAGGAAGTCTTATCAGGAGCTGTGTTTGAAGTTCATGATGAAAAGGGAAAAGTAGTAGTGAAAGTAACAACAGATAAAGATGGAAAGGCAAAAATCACAGATCTATCTGTAGGTAACTACACACTAGTAGAAGTAGAAGCACCAAAAGGATATGAAAAATTAACTAATCCAATTCCATTTGAAATTACAAATGGAATGATAAATGCAGTTCAATTAGAAGTATTAAACAAATTGAATCATTTAGCACCACCAGGTCCAGAAACACCAGATCCAGAAAAGCCTGGAACACCAGATCCGGAGAAACCTGGAACACCGAATCCAGAAAAGCCTGGAACACCGAATCCAGAAAAGCCTGGAACACCAGATCCAGAAAAACCTGGAACACCGAATCCAGAAAAGCCTGGAACACCAGATCCAGAAAAACCTGGAACACCAGATCCAGAAAAGCCAGGGACACCGAATCCAGAGAAACCTGAAAAAGAATTACCGAAGACAGGGCAGAAAATGCCTGTGGAACCATATATGGGAGCACTTCTTGTAATGATGAGTTTTGGGTTACTCGTATTAGGTAGAAAACAGCAGAGATAATAAAGGTGAAAAGGTATCCTCAAAGTATTTGAGGATACCTTTTTTAGCATAAAAAAAAGCATCTAGCAAAAGTACTAGATGCAAATAAAAACACAAGGGAAGACAAAATTCTTCCCTTTTCCCGTATGTAATTATATCAAAAAATTTATAAAAAACTAGCTATATTTAAAATATAATTTTTAAAAAAGTTATATACATAAATAATTGCAATACGCGCAGTTTTATCTTTCTGAAAGATCTATTTCTTTAATTTCGAATATTAAGACTAATGTTGATAAATCTTCAGATAATTAGAAAAAATAACCAAAAGGATATATAATATTGCTTAATAAATAATTTTAATGAATTACATATATTTCATCTGGTGTATTAATTGAATATCATAATTTAAAATTTTATTAAGCAAGAATCTCGGTTACTTATTGCATTTCTAACATAGGGTGAGATAGAAAAATACAATAGTGTGGAGGTTTTTATAATGACGTTTGTTCTTAGTAAAATGAATGGGTTTAGCATAGAAGAAAAGGTACATGAATTTGAATCTAAAGGATTCCTTGAAATCTCAAATGAAATCTTTTTACAAGAGGAAGAGAATCATCGTTTATTAACACAAGCACAGTTAGATTATTATAATTTGGAAGATGATGCGTACGGTGAATGCCGTGCTAGATCTTATTCAAGGTATATAAAGTATGTTGATTCACCAGATTATATTTTAGATAATAGTAATGATTACTTCCAATCTAAAGAATATAACTATGACGATGGCGGGAAAGTTAGACAGTTCAATAGCATAAATGATAGCTTTTTATGCAATCCTTTAATTCAGAATATCGTGCGTTTCGATACTGAATTTGCATTTAAAACAAATATAATAGATACAAGTAAAGACTTAATTATAGGTTTACATCAAGTAAGATATAAAGCTACTAAAGAAAGACCATCTTTTAGTTCACCTATTTGGTTACATAAAGATGATGAACCAGTAGTATTTTTACACCTTATGAATTTAAGTAATACAGCTATTGGTGGAGATAATTTAATAGCTAATTCTCCTCGGGAAATTAATCAGTTTATAAGTTTGAAGGAGCCTTTAGAAACTTTAGTATTTGGACAAAAGGTCTTCCATGCCGTAACGCCACTTGGAACAGAATGTAGTACGGAGGCTTTTCGTGATATTTTATTAGTAACATTTTCTTATAAGGAGACAAAATGAGAGAGAATAAAATAATTATGATTTCTGGAGCCAATAGCGGTATAGGTCATGCTTGTATAAAATACTTTTTAGAAAAATCATTTCATGTAATAGCGCTTGATATTCATAATAATAATTTAATAGATTATATGAAAACAGATATGCCTTTGAAAGTAGTGCAAATTGATTTAAGTAATAGCGAAGCGATTCATAATCTTTTTACTCAATTAGATTTAGAAAAGCTTTCTCCTGATATATTAATAAATGCAGCTGGTATTCGAGAGATAACACCTGTTTTACATTTATCCGATGATATGTTTAAAAAAGTAATTGATGTAAATTTAGTAGCCCCATTTATCCTTTCTAGGGAAGTAGCTAAGCGATGGTGTGAATCGAAAATAAAAGGTTGTATTGTGAATATAGCATCAGTTTCTGGATTAATGGCTGAACCAGAGCGAGCTGCTTATGTTGCATCAAAGCATGCTTTAATCGGATTGACTAAACAGATGGCTATGGAATTTGGGAAGCAAAATATAAGGGTAAATAGCATTTCTCCCGGTGTTATTAGAACCGAACTTACAGAAGAATACTTTAGTAATAAAGCCTTGATGTCTATGATAAAAAGTAATCAATCTTTAGATACTTGGGGGTTGCCGCAGGATATTGTTTCATGTATTGAGTACTTGATTTCTGATCAGGCCCGCTTTATTACTGGTTCTAATTTTGTAATTGATGGTGGTTGGACTGCTGGGAAAAATTTATAATTGAGTGTTTTTGAGGAAAAGCACCTGTCCTTTTTTTAGGCTGGTGTTTTTCTCACTATAAACCGAGTTTTTATTGGAGGGGGATTAATTTGCTTCAAAAGAGTTTTAAGCAAGAGAAAACGGTACCGGCCTTAAAGATGATAGCATCAATGGTTATCTTTGGATCAGTTGGATTTTTTTCGGTTCAAACAAACTTACCTTCGTTTGAATTAGTGTTTGTAAGGTGTATTTTTGCGACAATATTTTTAAGTGTATGCTGGTTGCTTACAGGGCAATATAAACAAGATAAATGGGAACGAAAAGAAGTTATTCAAGTTTTAATATGTGGTTTTTTCTTAGTATTTAATTGGGTTTTCTTATTTAAAGCCTTTGAAAATATGTCAGTCACCATTGCTATCTCAGTTTATCATCTTGCACCAGTAATTGTACTGTTAATTGGAAGTATCGTCTTTAAAGAAAAATTAACATTCATATCTATCATTTCAATAATTGTGTGTTTTGCAGGAGCTTTATTAATTGCTGGTATCGATGGAAGCTTCTCTTTCGGTTCATTAATGTCTTCAGGTATGATATGGGGATTTCTTGCAGCTCTCTTTTATGCATTTACAACTTTATTTGGTAAAGGGATTAACAAAATGAGTGCGTATGCAATGACATTTTTACAAACATTCTTGGGGATATTTCTTTTAATACCATTTATAGATTTAGATGCTTTTAGTGGCCTCACTCAAAGTAATTGGACATATATTATAGCTACTGGTTTTATTCACACAGGGATAGTATATTATCTGTTTTTTGATAGTTTACGCTATTTGTCTACAAAAACCATCTCAATATTAGTTTTTTTAGATCCGGCAGTGGCAATATTATTAGATACTGTACTTACTGGATTCCGTCCAACTTTAATGCAAATAACAGGAATTCTTTTTATTTTTATTGGCATGACTTTAACATTAAAAAAATCTAAAGATAAAAAACTGAGCCAAAAAGAAAAGCGAATTGAAAGCGATGCTAGTATATCTCAACAATAATGAAATATATTGTGTATAAAACGATAAACCTTACATGAATCATGTAAGGTTTATTTTAGTTCAATATAATTCATATTTATAATACATAATTTTCAAAACTGAGGTGTGTGTTTCTTTAATATGCTTTTGATTCAACTATTTTTATTTGACTATAAATTTACAAAAATGTATATGAAATCTTATTTTTTGATAATATATAAGTAATAAATTCATAGAATTGGAGTGATGAGATGCAGCCGTTAGAAAGGGAGATTCATTCTAATATGCTGAAAGTGTGGCGAATTCACGCTTTAATTGGGACGGCAGTTATACTAACAGTCGTAATTGCGTATTTCTTTTTTATGATTAACTTTAACTGGTGGGGCTGGTTGTTTGGACTATTAGTAACAGGAGCTATTACATTTATTCCACTTGATTATTTTGTGTTTCCAAATTTACGTCAGCGCTATTATAGTTACAGATTAAATGAAGAAGAGATTGAGATTCAAAAGGGAATGTTCGTTGTAAAACGCGTACTTATTCCGATGATCCGTGTGCAGCACGTAACGATTGAGCAAGGGCCGATCATGAGAAAGTATAATTTAGCAGAATTACATATTTCAACAGCCGCAACTTCTCATAGTATTCCAGGTTTAACGACAGAAGAAGCAGAACAGCTGAAAAGACAAATTGGAGAACTTGCGAAAGTGAGTGATAAGGATGTATAAGAGGCAACATCCGATTACGATATTGTTAGGTATTAGGATTGCGAGTTTGTTGCCACTTATTATTCTTGTTTTATTTAAACCTGATGAACAAGTGGAACCTTGGTATTTATTTTATCTTTTTCTTCTGGTTGTTTTATTCATCATGGCTATTTTTTCAGCAATTAAATGGTATTTTAAAGTGTACTGGATTGAGAATAATATTTTACATATAAAGCACGGTGTTTTTGTAAAGAAGGAAAGCTATTTAAATAAAGAGCGTGTACAAAATATTAGTACGTCTTCTAACATCATTTATCAAATGCTCGGACTTATGAAGTTAAATATAGAAGTAGCCGGTGGTGGTAATGAACCAGAAGTGATGTTGGCTGGTATTAAAGAAGACGAGGCAAAACATTTAATTTCTTTATTACATAAGAAAGAAACTACTGTAAAAGAAGAAATAGAAGAGGAAGAAAGCAAGACGGTTTATCAGTTAACAGCGAAAGAGGTTTTAGCCGCAGCGATTACATCTGGTCGGTTCGGACTAGTGTTCTCTGGACTAGTACTTCTTTACACAAAGTTTGATTTTGTTCTTCCTGAAGGATTCACAAGTAAAGTAGAAGCGTATGTGATGGGAAACGGTGTTTATAAACTAATTGTAATTGCATTAATTTTAATGGGAATTTCGTGGATTATTTCCACGGCTGGATATGTGTTGAAATATGCAAACTTTAAAATTGAGCGAAAAGGGGAAGAGATTCGTATCGTTCAAGGATTATTTGAAAAGAAAGAGTTTGTCTTAAAATTGCACCGCATTCAAGCGATTACTGTAAAAGAAGGTATGCTTCGCCAGCCGTTTGGCTATTGTGCTGTTGAAGTGGAAGCAATTCAAAGTATTGGAGCAGCAAGTAACGGAGTAATGTTGCATCCATTTATGAAGAAAAAAGATGTACAGCACCTGATCACATATTTAGAGTTACCATATGAAATCGAAGCGGAGATCGTTCACTTACCAAAAACAGCGTTGCGTCGTTATTTCATTGTGGGCTGGTTAATAAGTATCATACTCACAGTTCTAATTGCCAGCGTGAGTATATATTTTAAACAATATATTGCGTTGTTTGTTATTTTACCGTTATTTATCGTGTTTTCGTTACTTGCGTATGCTAGATATAAAAGTGGCGGTTATGAATTAAGAGAAAATCAACTAACGGTTGTATATCGTAATTTTTCGAAATATACAGGAATAATGCGAAGAAGACATGTTCAAGCAGTAGGTTATAATCAATCGTATTTTCAAAGAAAAGATGAATTATGTACAACTCTTGTAGCGGTAGCTGGGCGGGGTTATGAAGTAAAGCATATGAGAAAAAAAGATTCACTTCGTATATATAATTGGTACAAAGAAAAAGGAAACACCGGTGTGTAATGGTGTTTCCTTTTTGTCATTAAATTGATATCTTTAGTCGAATCGTTGATATATTTCAAGATATGATAGATATATTCGGAAAATCGTTGATATATTTCAAGATATGATAGATATATTCGGAAAATCGTTGATATATTTCAAGATGTGATAGATATATTCGGAAAATCGTTGATATATTCAAAGATATGATGGATATATTCGGAAAATCGTTAATATAATTTCACGTACTGTTAGTGTTGTATTATGTTTTAATTAAACTAACACATCAAAAGTAGTCACAAAAGATGGACGAGAGAAAATACTCTTTTGCTGTTCCGCATGTGGATGCGCTGGAGCTTGTCCTTCTGCTTGCGTGGGACGTTTTTTATGAGCGTTTTCGAATGAACGTGATTCTGTCCAGTCTTTAAAGTTTTGCTCTGTTTCCCACATCGTTAAGATGACGTATGTATCGTTACTTAATGGGCGTAGAACACGGATCGCTTGGAATCCTGGTTCGTTTTCAATAAGGCCTGCGCGGTTTTTAAAACGGTTTTCAAATACTGGGCGACCTTCGTCTGTGACAGAAATGTTGTTACAAACGATATAGCCAGGTTGTCCTTTAAATTCACCGACAGCATCTAGTACATCATATTGAAGTGAACCTTCTATAGATTCTTCTGTATTTTCTTTATAAAACATATTTTTTTCATCATTTTTTGCAGTGAAATGTGCTTGTTCTAGAGGTGTTTCGTATGAAATAATAGCCTTCATTTTAATGCCCCCTTAATAGTTTGTTTCTATTATATCAACTCTCTTAAAAAACTTCGAAGATTATATACATAAAGATACTTCTTTTTCAAATAATAAATGTACCATCATTTGGAAAGAAGGACGATGTATGAAGAAAGTAAAGTGGACTTTATTAGGCGGCGTCGCAACGTTCGTAGTAGCGATTGTAATCTATAAACTTATCGTGTTAGCTGGTGGCTATATGATGGATGAAAAGCAGCTCGTTTTCCACTCTTCATCACGTATCGTTGACCAGAAAGGGAAAGAAATTACGAAATTATACGTAGAAAATAGAGAGCTCGTACCAATCGAGCAAATTCCGAAGTATGTGCAGCAGGCGTTTGTTGCGGTGGAAGATTCTCGTTTTTATGAGCATCAAGGGATTGATTATCCGTCTATATTCCGTGCTCTTTATAAAGATACGTTAGCTAGAGAGAAGGTAGAGGGCGGTAGTACCATTACGCAGCAACTCGCTAAAAACGTCTTTTTAACTCGTGAAAAAACATTTACGCGCAAATTGAAGGAAGTCGCAATTTCTCTTCAATTAGAGCAAAAATATACGAAGCAACAAATTCTTGAAATGTATATGAATCATATTTATTTTGGTCATGGGGCTTACGGCATTCAAGCGGCAGCAAAGTTGTATTTTAATAAAAATGTTGAGGATTTAACAGTAGAGGAAGGGGCAATGCTTGCAGGCCTTCCGAAATCACCAAACGGATATTCACCGTACTATTCTGCAGAGAAGAGTAAGGAACGCCGTGATCTAGTGTTGTCACTTATGCATAAACAAGGCTATTTGACTGCAGAAGAAAGCGTTCGTTATCAAGGGAAGACAATTGCTCTATATAAAAATTTAGATGAGAATGAGCTTGCATATATGCCGTATATTGATATGGTCATAGATGAAGCCGCTCGTTTATACGGATTGTCTCATCAAGAAGTACTTCGCGGAGGATATACGTTTGTCGTACCTATGGATGAAAAGATTCAAAAGGTAGCATATAACCAGTTTCAAGATGCAAGGAATTTCCCTGGGAAAGAAGAGGGGGCGCAAGGTGCTTTCTTATTAATGGATAATCGTACGGGAGGGATTAAAGCGGCGATTGGGGGAAGAAAGTACGTCCCGAGAGGATTTAATCGTGTTTTTGCCAAAAGGCAGCCTGGATCTGTTTTAAAACCACTTATCGTTTATGCACCAGCACTAGAAACGAAAAAGTATAATCCGTATTCTTTATTAACGAACGAAAGAAATTCTTTTGAAGGGTATGAACCTCGAAATTATAATCATGAGTATTCAAAAGAAATGACGATGTATGATGCGATTTTAGAGTCGGCAAATGTACCGGCAGTTTCTTTATTAAATGAGTTAGGGGTAGAAGAAGGAAAGCAATATTTAGAAAAAGGAAATGTTCATATTGCAGATGCTGGTTTAAGTACAGCGCTTGGCGGATTGAAAAATGGCGTTTCAACATTTGATCTTGTAAAAATGTATCGTTCATTTTTAGCAAATGGAAATATTATCGAGCCGCACGTTATTGATAAAGTATTAAATAGACACGGTGCAGTCATTGGGGAATCTCCAAAAGTAGAGACAAAAATCTTCTCGAAGCAGACAGCATGGTATATGACGAAAATGTTAGAAGGAGTTGTGAAGGAAGGAACAGCGAGAGTTGGTGTATATAACGGTGCGTTAGCTGGAAAAACGGGTACAACTTCATTGCCAAATGACGATAAGGGAGCAAGAGATATGTGGTTCGTTGGTTATACACCGAACTTAGTAGGCGCTGTTTGGATTGGTTATGACCGTACGGATAAGGAGCATCAGTTGCAAGGAGAAAGTGCATCTGCGACAAAATTGTTTAAGAAAATTTTAACGAAGGCTAATGTAGAACATAAAGAGAAGTTTATGAAGCCTGAAGGTGTGGAAACAATCGGCGCTCCGATTCGGCTGCGCAAAATTGAAGATGTAAAAATGAAATTATCATTTAGCCCTTTCGGTTTATTTAAAGCAAAATTAAGCTGGACACCACTTCCAGATAACAGAATTATGTACCGAATCTATAGAGTGGAGAATGGAATTCATACGCATGTTAGCACTGTAAATGGTGCTGGGGAATATGAGGAAAAGTTCATTAACATATTTTCAAAACCGAGCTTTTACGTTGTACCATATAATACACAAACGAATCGTGAAGGAGAAAAGTCAAAAGTAGCTAAACCATAGTTTTTCTCTGTGTTATAATAAGAATGTTGTGAAAATAGTAAGCGTTTTTACGAATGTTTGTGTCAATTTAATGAACAACGTACATAATATTATGCATTTTGTTTTTACAAGCTGTATAGTAAAAAAAGATAAATATCGAACGTATTCGAAGCATTGGTAAGGAAGGGAGCAAGGGTCTTGGTAAGAACTATAAATGAGACATTTTTAAAAGCATGTAGGGGGGAACGTACTGATTATGTACCAGCATGGTATATGCGTCAGGCAGGTCGTTCGCAGCCGGAATATAGAAAGATAAAAGAAAAGTATTCTTTATTTGAAATTACACACAATCCAGAGTTGTGTGCTTACGTGACAAAGTTGCCGGTTGATCAATATAACGTAGACGCAGCAATTCTTTATAAAGATATTATGTCACCACTACCTGCAATTGGTGTGGATGTAGAAATTAAATCAGGTATTGGCCCAGTTATCGATAACCCAATCCGTTCTTTACAAGATGTAGAAAAACTAGGGGAAATCAATCCAGAAGATGACGTACCGTACATACTAGATACAATTCGTTTATTAACGACAGAAATGTTAGACGTACCGTTAATCGGTTTTTCAGGAGCTCCATTTACATTAGCGAGCTATATGATTGAAGGCGGTCCATCTCGTAACTACCATAATACGAAAGCGTTCATGTATGCAGAGCCAAAAGCTTGGTTTGCTTTAATGGATAAACTAGCAGATATGGTTATTACATATTTAAAAGCGCAAATTAACGCAGGAGCAAAAGCAGTTCAAATTTTCGATTCTTGGGTTGGAACAGTAAATGTAGCAGATTATCGCGTATTTATTAAACCAGCAATGGAGCGTATTTTTGCAGAAGTTCGTAAGATGGGTGTTCCAATGATTATGCACGGCGTAGGAGCTGCACACTTAGTGAATGAGTGGCACGACTTACCGCTTGATGTAGTCGGCTTAGACTGGCGCTTACCGATTGAAGAAGCACGTGCACGGGGCGTTCATAAGGCGGTACAAGGTAATATGGACCCTTCATTCTTACTTGCACCATGGTCTGTTATTGAAGAACATGTAAAAGGTATTTTAGATCAAGGGATGAAACAGCCGGGTTATATCTTTAACCTAGGTCACGGTGTATTCCCAGAAGTAAATCCAGATACATTAAAACGTTTAACTACATTTATTCATGAATACTCTAAAGGGCAGTTAGCGAAGTAAAGGAGCATTGCTGTATGAAAAAGAAAATTGGTTTGCTTGTAATGGCATACGGAACGCCATATAAAGAAGAAGATATTGAACGTTACTATACACATATTCGCAGAGGAAGAAAGCCAAGTCCTGAAATGCTGGAAGATTTAACAGAGCGTTACCGTGCAATTGGTGGTATTTCTCCTTTAGCTACTATTACATTAGAGCAAGCTAAGAAGTTAGAGAAGCGTTTAAATGAAGTACAAGATGAAGTAGAGTACCATATGTATCTTGGCTTAAAACATATTGAACCGTTTATTGAAGATGCGGTGAAAGATATGCATAACGACGGAATACAAGATGCAATCGCACTTGTTCTTGCACCTCACTATTCTACGTTTAGCGTGAAATCGTACGTTGGACGAGCACAAGAAGAAGCTGAGAAACTTGGAAACTTAACAATTCACGGCATTGATAGCTGGTATAAAGAGCCGAAATTCATCCAGTACTGGGTTGATGCAGTGAAAGGTATATATAACGGTATGTCAGATGCAGAGCGTGAAAAAGCAGTATTAATCGTATCTGCACATAGCTTACCAGAGAAAATTATTGCAATGGGCGATCCATATCCAGATCAATTAAATGAAACAGCGGATTATATCGCGCGCGGAGCTGAAGTAGCAAACTATGCAGTAGGCTGGCAAAGTGCAGGAAACACACCAGATCCTTGGATTGGTCCAGATGTACAAGATTTAACGAGAGAACTAAATGAAAAGCACGGTTATACTTCATTCGTATATGCACCAGTTGGATTTGTTGCGGAACATTTAGAAGTTTTATATGACAACGACTTTGAGTGTAAAGTTGTAACGGATGAAATTGGTGCAAAATATTATCGTCCAGAAATGCCAAATGCATCGGAGGCATTTATTGATTGTTTAACAGATGTTGTATTAAAGAAAAAAGAATCTGTACTGTAAGAAGAAAGGAGGAGCCTGCTTGAGGAAAAAAGTTGTGATCGTCGGCGGAGGCATCACTGGATTAACAGCAATGTATAACTTACAAAAAAATATTCATGAAAAAAACTTGCCGATTGATACATTACTTATAGAAGCATCGGGTAAACTTGGCGGAAAAATTCAAACCGTTCGAAAAGATGGATTTACAATTGAGCGCGGACCAGATTCTTTCTTAGCACGAAAAGAAAGTGCAGCTAGATTAGTGAAAGAATTAGGTCTTGGCGATGAACTTGTAAATAATCAAGCCGGTCAATCATTTATCCTTGTAAACAATCGGTTACATAAAATGCCGAATGGATCAATGATGGGAATTCCAACGCAAATTACGCCGTTTCTATTTTCCGGGCTGTTCTCCCCAATTGGTAAACTAAGAGCTGGCTTTGATCTATTAATGCCGAGGTCAAAGCCAGTATCTGACCAATCACTCGGACAATTTTTCAGACATCGTCTTGGAAACGAAGTGGTTGAAAACTTAATAGAGCCGTTACTATCGGGTATTTATGCAGGGGATATTGATGAAATGAGCTTAATGTCAACATTCCCGCAAATGTATCAAATTGAGCAGAAACATCGCAGTATTTCACTCGGTATGCGTACGCTCGCTCCGAAAGAAGAGAAAGCTGAACCGAAAAAGGGAATGTTCCAAACAGTGAAAACAGGTTTAGAATCTATCGTAAAATCTCTCGAAGCAAAGATGCATGAAGGTACGATAATAAAGGGAACTCGCATTGAAAAAGTTGCGAAACAGGGTGATGGTTATACGATTACTCTTAGTAACGGAAAAGAAATAGAAGCGGACGCCATCGTAGTGGCAACTTCGCATAAAGTATTGCCGTCCATGTTTGCTCAGTACAAGCAGTTTCGTTTCTTCCGTAATATTCCATCCACATCCGTTGCGAATGTGGCACTTGCTTTCCAAAAGTCTGCAATCCAGCGCGATATTAATGGTACAGGATTTGTCGTATCACGAAATAGCGATTACACGATTACAGCATGTACGTGGACGCATAAAAAATGGCCACATACAACGCCAGAAGGAAAAACACTCCTTCGCTGTTACGTTGGACGTGCTGGTGATGAAGCGGTTGTAGAACAAACTGAAGAAGAACTCGTTCAGCTCGTACTAGAAGATTTAAGGAAGACGATGGATATTACAGAGGATCCAGAGTTTACAATCGTAAGTCGCTGGAAAGAAGCGATGCCTCAATATACAGTGGGCCATAACGAGCGAATGAAAAAGCTCACAACATTTATGGAGAAAGAGTTGCCAGGTATATACTTGGCAGGTAGCTCCTATGCTGGTGCTGGACTTCCAGACTGTATGAATCAAGGTGAGGAAGCTGCAAAGCGTGTATTATCTCATTTGGAGAAAGTAATAGATGCTGAATTAATCGCACAATAAATTATAAGAAACGCCTTCAATCATATTGAAGGCGTTTCGTTTATTATATAAAATACTTATTCGCCAATAAACATATATAAGTTATTTGGCTTTATAACAGCATCTCCTGCATAAATAACCCAATCTGTTAAGTTATCAAAATCTAAATGATAACTATTTCCTTCACTCATATCTTCTATAAAATATGGTTCATTGATGAGTATTCCTTGAATCAGGTCTTCTGTAATATGTTGCATTTCAAACCACATATGTTCGCTTTTACCCTCTTCATAGGAAACACCAAACTTAGCGAGAAAACGAAACTCTTCATTGGATTTTTCAATTTGAAAAATGTTGCTGAAATACCCGAAAGTATTTTTCGCATTATAAGCCATACGATCGGTTTCACTATTTGTTTTATAGAACATGAGCCCTGTAGCTTCCTCGTGTTCTTTGAAAAAACTTTCAATATATTCTTCTGAAGTATTAAATTTGAATAAGAGAACGGATGGAGATTGATGGTATTCATCTCGGGCATCCATTCCGCCTAAGAATGTATTTTGTGCATCTATTGGCTGTAATTTCACTTCTTCATCCTCGATTGAAGATAATTGGTCCATACTCGTTTTATGCCCTATATAAGATAATCCTTTCTCCCACGGAACAGCGACTGTATGTATAGAACCTTGCTGACTATGCGCGATAACGATAGGCTCATTCATAGGGACTTGTCCATTCTCAACGGCATTATTAGCAAATGTTTGAAAGAGATCGCCAATGCCGTAGTAGGAAGAAATGCGATTTGGAATAATTAACTCTATTTCAGTTACGCCCGCTCTTAAAAGGCCGTGTGTATGAAACCAATATTGCGTAGGCTCGCCTTCTTTATCGTCTTCATAAACGGAATGAATAACGTATAAGTCAGGAATGTCAGGTAATAATTCATTTTCAACGTGATATTCAATATAGTTTCTAGATATCACTTTCATTGCTGCACTTGAATCGATTACAAATAACAAATCTGGGGCGAGGTTCCATAAAAATTGTATTTGCTGGAAAAAGCAGTCGAGTACATCGCCTACAAATAGCGTACGAGTGAAAATTTCAGTACCGAAAGCCGCATCTTCAAAATTACGATCTACAATTGTAGAATCTTGTCTATTGTACATTTTATATTCTTCTGGGTCATTCGCCTCATCAATATGCAGTTCATACGGTATGATTGTTTCATCCATATGTAACTCAACAATAAGGCTTGTCTCATCACTATAAACAATTTTTAACTCATCAACTTTAGTAGCGATATTTTCTAGCCGTTGTTTTAACTGCTCAATTGTAATTCTAGTTGGTATAACAGCAATCATATCTGAAAAATGACGTTCTAATGTTCCATTCATAGCTGCGCGGTATGTTTCTGTTTGCACTTCCATCCAATCACTCCTATTCAAATGAATCCATTTTACATGCCAATCAAATGTCGATATTTTCTGTTTTCTCTCTCTAACATTATAGAGTGCATTTGTAGAAGGTGTAAAATTATTATTTTGTATTATAGTTTGAAAGCTTGTAAATTAAATGAATCTTTTGTAAAATTTGTCGAAAAATAGTTCTATATAACGAATCATTTGTTATGATAGAAATGCTGAGAAAATATGAAATAGGGAGAGGAAAATGGCTGTGAAGAAATTGTTAAGTGTCTTTTTATCATTCTTGCTATTGCTTTCATTTACTGGAACTTTAGCGCAAGCAGAAGAAACTGCTTCTATGTCAGTAGAAAAAGCAATTCAAGTATTTAAGCAGCAAGGGAAAACGAAGGGGATTGTGGAAGGATATATTGTCGGATATACGCAAAGTTCTTCTAAATATACGAAGGATCCAGCTAAGTTTGATGATACAAACGTAGCAATTGCAGATTCGCCAAACGAAACGAATCCAGACAAAATCATGCCCGTTCAGTTGCCAAAAGGTGATGTGAGAACGGCAGTGAATGTAAAAGATCACCCTGAAAATATCGGGAAGAAAGTTAGTTTGACTGGGACTCTTGAATTATATTTTAGTAACCCAGGTCTAAAATCAGTAACAGCTTATAAGTTTCAAGGTGAAGGACAAAACCGTGTTAGCGATGTAGTAGCTTCACCGAACGGCGGAGAAGTTGCTAAAGGAACAGCGGTGACATTAACGACGAATACAGAAGGTGCAACGATTTACTATACGTTAGATGGCTCTAATCCTACTAATAAAAGTGTTCTTTATAATGGACAAATTATAGTGAATGAAAATAGTGTAGT
The DNA here is from genome assembly GCF_009183795.1 of Bacillus sp. B1-WWTP-T-0.5-Post-4. NCBI lineage: Bacteria > Bacillati > Bacillota > Bacilli > Caryophanales > Bacillaceae > Bacillus > Bacillus sp. B1-WWTP-T-0.5-Post-4. The sequence goes on along the minus strand of NZ_WEIJ01000002.1, from coordinate 870,992 downwards.
GAAAGCAATCGCAGAAAAAGAAGGACTTACTTCTTCAGCAATTTCGACATTTTCATTTATTATCGTAAATAATGAACAGGTTCGTATTCATGACATTCAAGGAAAATCACATATGTCTCCTTACAACGGGAAGAAAGTAAACAATGTGGAAGGCGTTGTCACAGCGCTTGATAAAAACGGCTTTTATATAGAAGACAATCAGCCAGATAATGATCCAGCTACTTCAGAAGGTATGTACGTATATAAAAAAGATGCGAATGTAGCAGTAGGAGATCTTATTCAAGTTGATGGAGTAGTAGAAGAATATGTTGGACCAGGATATGCAGAGCGATTTGAAACAGACTTAACGACGACAGAAATTAAGGCGAGTCGCGTTGCTGTAATCGCAAAAGATCAAGTTTTACCAGCACCGATTGTACTTGGAGAAAATGGTGTGAAAATTCCTGATCAAATTATCGATAATGATGCATTCGGTTTATTTGATCCAAATGAAGATGCAATCGACTTTTATGAAAGTATAGAAGGCATGCGTGTTACGATGCCAACACCAAAAATTATTGCACCTCAGAAAAATGGAAATTTATATGTAACAGTAAAAAATGGTGGAGATAAAATAGTAACACAATATGGCACACCTCTATTAGATGAAAACCAATTAAACCCAGAGCGTCTTTCTGTAAAAGTACCTCGCGATTATGTAGCAAAAGTAGGAGATATTTTTACTGGAGATATAACAGGGGTAGTAGGATATGATTACGGTTCTTTCCGTATTTCGCCAATAACAGAACTGCCAGCTGTAGTGGATGGTGGATTTAAGCAAGTAGGCGCAAATATTCAGCCACGTCTTGATAAGTTAACGGTTGCTACATATAACATTGAAAACTTCTCAGCGAATAAAAAAGAAACAACAGATGAAAAGGTAAAAGCGTTAGCGTATTCTATTAAATACAACTTAAAAATGCCAGATATTATCGGTGTAGAGGAAATGCAAGATAATAACGGATCAATTAATGACGGTACAACAGATGCGTCATTAAGCGCAAAACGTATCATTGATGCAGTGCTAGAAATTCGTGGGCCGAAGTATGAGTATGTAGAAATCGCTCCAAACAATAATCAAGACGGAGGAGCACCAGGAGCGAATATTCGCGTCGGCTTCTTCTATAATCCATCACGCGTGAAATTAGCGACGGTACCGAAGTTACTTGATAAAAATGTTGTTCGTATTGGAGACGAAAATCCATTATTTGAAAGTACACGTAAACCGTTAGCGGCAGAATTTACGTTCCAAGGACAAAACATTGTTGTCGTTGCAAATCACTTAAACTCAAAACTAGGAGATGCAACGCCATTTGGAAAAGTGCAGCCGCTCGTATTAAAAAGTGAAGACAAACGAATTCAGTTAGCACAAGAAGTAAATCATTTCGTGCAAGGAATTCAGAAAAAGAATACGAATGCACCAGTTGTCGTGTTAGGTGATATGAACGATTTCGAATTCTCTAAACCACTAAAAACACTAGAGGGAACAATCTTAAAAGATATGTTAAACACAGTGCCAAAAGAGAATCGTTACACGTACATTCACGAAGGAAATGCACAAGTGTTAGATCATATTTTAGTAACAAATAATATCGCACCACACACAATTGTAGATCCAGTGCACTTAAACTCAAATATAATGAAAGAGCACGGACGTGTAAGCGACCATGACCCAGTACTTGCTCAAATTGATTTGAAGAAAGCTTCTTAAAGAAAGGAACGCTTAGGTGACTAAGCGTTCTTTTTTTGCATCGTTATAGAATAGTATAAAGAGATGATTCCTTTTTTTGTAATCTAATGATAAAATTGATTGAATATTTAGTTTTTAAAAAGGGGGACAACAATGCAGTTACAAATAAATGGAAAGGTAATGAATCAGTTTGCAATTTTTTTTAGTACGATCGTCATGCTTCAGTTTGTAGCTGATATAACAGGACTTATAAGCAATCTAGATATTACGTATAACTTAATACATACAGCAGCTTCTTATATAACATTTAGTTTGGCGGTTATTTTCACTTTAATAGGTGCAAGAAGAGAATTAAGTAAATATGCAATTGTTTCATTATGTTTAGTAGTAGCGATTAAAGCGATTTATTTTGTAGCGGTTGTTATTTTATGGGGATTGGCAGGTACACCGTAAGTGAATAGTAAATAAAACCCTAATTTCCAATATAGTAAGGAAATTAGGGTTTTATTATACTTGAAACGCCTTTCTACACCGCTCTCTTTTTTGCAACCTTCTTCTATATTTTTTTCTATCACGTTTTACTCCTTGTATATACATGATTAAGCTAACGAGGAGGAAGAAGGCACATTGTATTGTCAAAATATATGGTGACATGCCATGCAGCGGCTGCCTTGGATCATATAAATGAATAGGCGCTCCACCTATTGTAGGGAGTACCGTATTTAGCAGGACGTAAGGAATAGAGGTAGTTGCAAATGGAAATAGAAGCGCCATATAGTCCTTTTGGGACCATGCAGATGCAGCAAGTCCTAAAAGAGCCATCAGACCTGCAAATAAAAAATTAATTCCGATATATACAGCAATGTAAGTGATGGGAGAAGTTTCATATAAGTTTGCGAACATCCCGTTATCATTTATAATGCCTGAACCAGCCGTTGGTACTCCGTCTGGAATGGTTAATTTGCAAAATAATAACGATAAGATGAATGGAAATGTATAAAGAAGTCCGCCGCAAAAAAATGTAACGATATATTTCGTTACTGAATAAGAAAATAAAGAAATTTCTTTACTGACAAACGGTTTAAAACCATCGGACTTATCCGAGTTATAACTTGTACTAAAGGGAAGACTTGCAATAACTGGCATTAATAATAAATAAACATCCATTTCATTTCCACGAAATCCAATCCATTTAATATCCGTCGATATAGGTCCATTCGCAGCGTCTCCTAAATAACGAATTACATAATAATAATGATAAATACAAATAAGAACAAATCCACTAAACATAATAATTAAAGAAACACGATTACAAAAAGCTTGCTTTATATTTAAACGAAGTGCACGCATCATGACTGAAAAAGCCTCCACTGTTTTGATAAACTTGTCTATTTTCTATATTACTATTAATTGTAAAGATTTTCTTGTTTTTTTATTTGATTATTTGAAAAAGAGGAAATTTGTTGTTGGTAAGTAAGGTTTAGCTGAAATTAATTTTTCTAAAATATGGTTGACAATTAAGTATTACATTTGTAATCTTAATTATAGATTACAAATGTAATACTTAGGAGTGAAACATACGATGACAAATCAATTACCTAAAATATCTGAAGCGGAATTAGAAATTATGAAAGTACTTTGGTCGAGTTCTCCGCAAACAGCGAATGAAATTATAGAAGAACTGGAAGATGCAATGGACTGGAAACCGAAAACAATCCGCACATTAATTAATCGATTAGTGCAAAAGGAAGCCGTTTCTTACCATCAAGATAAAGGGCGTATGTACGCTTATTACCCGTTAGTATCACAACATAATTATTTGCAAGTGGAAACGAAATCTTTACTAAAACGTTTTTGCGGTGCAGCGTTTAAGCCATTACTTGTTAATTTCTTAAAAGAGGAGAAATTATCTTCAGAAGATATTAATGAATTAAAACGCATTTTAGATGAGAAGACAGAGGAGAATAAGAGGAAGGATCGATAAAAATGATAAACACGCTTATAAATGTATACCTTCCTCATTTTTTTGATTGGCTTATAGAAACGTCACTTATGGCCAGCATATTAGTTGGATTTATTTTATGTATAAAAGTTCTATTTAGAAATAAATTAACCCCCCGATGGCAATATATGCTGTGGATCGTATTAATGATAAGACTCCTTTTACCGTGGTCGCCAGATAGCTCTTATAGCATTTACTCATTACTTTCCTATAGTTCTAGTGTATCGGAAGTTATTCCAAAAAATATGCCGGCTACTGAGAATATAGTGAACATAGAAAGCGATCGTAAAGTGGAATTGGAATCAAATCCTAAAATGGTGACAAAAACTAGCGAACCGGAAGTAAAAGTCAGTTCGGAAAAACAGACTACATTTTCTTTATACAAACTTGCTTTGTATGTGTGGCTAGCTGGGGTAATCATATTAGCAGCCATCACGTTTCTTACAAATAGACGTTTATATTCTTACATAAAGAAACAACCGGATATTACGGACGAACAGGTCGCTACAGTGTTTAATTGCTGTAAGCAATCTATGAAAATGAAGAAGGCAGTTTCGTTACGTCTAGCGGGAAAGATTGCGAGCCCAACTGTGTTTAGTTTCTTTCGTCCGAAAGTATTACTATCAAAAAAACATATGAAAGTATTAAATGAGCAACAATTACAATATGTCTTTTACCATGAGTTAGCTCATATTAAGAGAAACGATGTAGCTGTAAATTGGATTATGTACAGTTTAATCCTATTAAATTGGTTCAATCCGATTCTTTGGTACGCCTATTTTTGTATGCGAGAAGATCAAGAATTAGCCTGTGATGCATATGCACTTACTTTTATAGATAAAGAGGAGCAAATTGCATACGGTCATACAATTATTACCCTTTTAGAACACTATTCCTATCAATTACCAAGCCTAGCAAATTTAAGTAGAAATAAACGAACACTAAAAAGGAGAATCATTATGATTAAAAAATTCCAAAAGAAATCGTATCGTCTTTCTTTACTTGGAGTTATTGCGATAGCAGCTATAGCAGGCGGATTTTTATTAAATGCAAGGATAACTGAGGGAGATGAAAGACAGAAGGAAAAGGTTGTAGAAAACAAGCAATATAAACCTGCATTTGAAAAAGCGATAGAAACAGTATATGGTACACCAGAGAATGCAAGTAGAGAATGGGGTATGTCGATAAAATCATATAAAAGAGATACAGATTTTTTGTATTTGGCAGAAAAGAATTTTACAAAAGAAGAATTTGAACAATATGTCCAATTATTTAAAGAGGCTAGCGAAATTCAGAAAAAAGCAATGGTTAAGAAAAATGTGCCTGAGAATTATGATGGAGATACAAAGGAATATAAACCTGAACGCTTGAAGAAAGCTGATCAAGAAAGACTAGCTACTATTCAGAAGAAATTAAAACCTTTTGATGATAAATTGCAGAAGTCTTTAACATATACTATGGAAGAAGCAAAAGAACATGTACCGTATCAAATTAAGCAGCCGACTTATATACCTGAAGGTTATGAGTTAAAGAGAGAGTGGGCTGACTCATATTTTGGAAGAGATGTAGAATTAGTTATTAAATCAGAATATACAAAAGGAAAATATGGTTTTACGATTTATCAGTCAAGGATGTATATGGATGGTAATGGTAATGGCACTAAGGATCCGCTACACTATATGATGCCTGGAGTAGAGAATCTAGAAAGTTATAGTTTAGACGGGAAAGAAATGGTATATAATAAATCTTCTCATGGAGAGGGGAAGTTAAGAGGCCTTAAAATGTTTGTACCAGCACAAGGTGAGAATAGTGATTATCAAATTGTCATAGTGAATGATATTTTTACAAGAGATACAAAGATATACGAAGAGATAATCGATGATGAGCTAACTAAGAAAGAAATGGAGAAAATATTACTTTCTATGTCAAAATAATAGACAGTGTTCTTAAACCTTTGGTTTTAAGAACACTGTCTATTTTATTAAATTTCTAGTGGGATCTAGTCAGCAATTATTTATGAATATATTCTAGCTTTCCATACAAGTATACTTTTTGATAAACTATGGACAGTATGATATAACTTGACTGGAATTTTTTATACTGGAAATAATAAAAAGAGAACTTGTATAGAATGTAAGCGTGTGGTAATATCAAAGATGTACTGATTGACTATATTATCCAATCGGTCATTTTTGGAGGTGACAATGTGGCGATAGATCGAAAACGTTCTATTATTGAAGCTGCAACAAAGTCTTTTTCAGCGTTCGGTTATAAAGCAACAACGATGGATCAAGTAGCGAAGTTAGCGAATGTAGGAAAAGGAACGATTTATACTTTTTTCAAAAATAAAGAAGAGCTATTTGGTGAAATTATTTCTAATTTAATTACAGAAATGAAGCAAGTTGCAGAAAGTGCAATTCGTTCAGATGTTTCATTTTTTGAAAATGTACATAGAGCATTATATAGCATCTTGGAATTTAGAAAAGAACATCAGCTCATGATTAAATTAATTCAAGAAGAGCGCGATATGGGAACGAAAGAAGTACAAGAAGTTATGCAGCAAGTTGATGTGGAAATCGTTTCTGTTATTCAATCGTATTTAAAGATTGCGATTGAAAAAGGTGAAATTAGCAAATGTGATCCAGAAATTACAGCATTTATTATGCTTCGTCTATATGTATCGCTTATTTTTGATTGGGAAAAAAATCATGAACCGCTAGAAAAAGAAAAAATTGCAGAGTTATTTGAACTTTATTTACTAAAAGGATTGTCAAACTAAGATAATCCTTTTAATTTTATAAAAAAAATGACCGAATGAACAATGTGGTCATATATTTAAGTTAAGGGGGGGATATAGAAAAAATATAATCATAATGAGAAAAAGTTGCATAGTAATAAATTCGGGGATAAGGCATATGTATGAACAAGTATAGCCTTTTTGTTTGGGTAAAAATGACTATATGAACATTTTGGTCATTTTATAAAAGGGGGAGAAATTATGAAAGGTAATCAGTTACTTCGGAAAGAGTTCACGGAAATTATAAAAAGTAAAAAAATATTAATTCCAATTATTGCGGTCTTATTCGTACCGATTTTATATGCAGGGATGTTTTTGTGGGCCTTTTGGGATCCGTATAAACAGTTAGATGACTTACCAGTTGCAGTAGTCAATTTAGATAAAGGCGCAGTATTTGATGGGAAACCAATTGAGGTCGGAAAAGGGCTCGTTGATAATTTAAAAGATAATAAAAGTTTTAAATGGGAGTTCGTAAGTGAAAAAGAAGCAAAGAAAGGAATGGAAGGTAGAAAGTATTACATGTTAGTGCGCATTCCAGATGACTTCTCAAGTAACGCTACAACGTTACTAAAAGACAATCCAAAGCCATTAAACTTAGAGTACATTCCAAACGAAAGTTTAAACTTCTTATCTTCACAAATTGGAGGAACAGCCATTGAAAAGATTAAAACTGAAGTATCAAGCACGTTAACGAAAACATATGCAGAGAAAATGTTCGATTCTATTAAAGATGTCTCAAAAGGATTAGCGGATGGATCAGAAGGGGCAAGTAAACTACACGACGGATCAAGTGAATTGCATGATGGTTCAAGTAAAGTGACGGATGGCCTTCATACACTTCAAGGGAAATCTGGGGAGATGAAGGATGGAGTTGGGAAACTATTTGATGGATCTGGGAAAGTGACAGCAGGTTTAAATACGTTAAATAGCAAAACCGGTGAAATGCAAATAGGTATCGGGAAATTAGTAGATGGATCAGGAAAAGTAACAGATGGTTTACATGTATTAAATAGCAATGCAGGTATCGGAAAATTAGTAGATGGGTCAGGAAAAGTAACAGCAGGTTTAAATACATTAAATAGCAAAACGGGTGAATTGCGTGATGGATCTGAGAAAGTGACCGGTGGCTTGAACAAATTAGTAAGTAAATCCGGTGATTTAAAAACAGGAACAACTGATCTATCAAATGGTATGGGAAAACTTGTTGAAGGGCGAAGTCAATTAGAAAAAGGGTCTCAAGAAATTCAAAAGGGATTGCAAGATTTAAATAGTAACGTACAAAAGTCTGCTGCAGGCTTAGAGGAAATGCAGTCGAAAGTTCCTTCTATATTGAATACAGTAAATGAAAAAATAGATGGAGCTGGGGCGAATATAAATCAGTTAAATGAACTTACGCAATCAACAGCAGGAGATGCAAAAAATGCAGCGCAAGATGTAGCGAATTTACAAAAGCAAATTGAAAGTTTACCAAAAGAATATCAAGAGCAGTTACAACCGTTCATAACAAGTGCTGTAAAAAGTACAGCGACAGTTCAGCAAAAGGCTGCCGGAGTAGCAGGTGGAACAAATAAACTAAATGAAGAAGTAAAACAATTAAAGGGCGAAATACATCAAACAACAAATGGATTGCAAAATAAATTACCAAATCCAGCAGGGATGAAAGCTCTGGCAGATGGTGTTGAGAAACTAACGAACGCACAAAATGAATTTGTTAGTAAGTTTCATGGATTTGGTGAGGGATTAGATAATGCAAAAATAGGTGCTGATAAATTAAAAGATGGATCAGTTCAATTAATTGATGGAGTAACGCAATTACAAAGCGGCTCTGGAAAAGTAACAGATGGATTAGGTCAATTATCTGCAGGAGTAAATCAATTAGCAGATGGCTCAAGCCAAGTAACCGGTGGTTTAGGAACATTATCTGCAGGAGTAAATCAATTAACGGATGGCTCAAGCCAAGTAACAGGCGGTTTAGGTACATTATCTGTAGGAGCAAATCAAATGGCAGGTGGAGTAAATCAATTAGCAGATGGCTCCGGTCAAGTAACAACAGGCTTAGGCACATTATCAAATGGCTCAACCCAGCTAATCGACGGAGTAAATAAACTAGCAGACGGATCAGGAAAAGTAACGGATGGTCTCGTAAAAGTAAACGATGGTTCAGGTGAACTTGCAGAGAAACTTGGCGAAGGAGCAGAAAAAACTGGTGAAGTAAAAGGGACGGATAAAACGTATGATATGTTTGCAAGTCCTGTAAAAGTGAAGACGGAGAAAATGGCGGAAGTTCCAAACTACGGAACTGGATTTACGCCGTACTTCTTATCACTTGGTTTATTCGTTGGGGCATTACTATTATCAATCGTATATCCATTACGTGATACAGTCGGCGTTCCGAAATCAGGGGTTAGTTGGTTTATTAGTAAGTTCGGCGTACTACTATCAGTTGGTATTATTCAAGCGATAGTAGCAGATGTTATATTACTGTTCGGATTGGGTGTAGAAGTACAAAGTATTCCGTACTTCATACTCTTTAGTATCGTTACAAGTTTAGCGTTTATTGCATTAATTCAATGTTTAGTAACAGCATTCGGTGATGCAGGCCGTTTTATTGCCATTATCACATTAATTATGCAGCTTACAACGAGTGCCGGAACATTCCCGCTAGAATTGATTCCGAAGTTTTTACAACCATTCAATGCTTGGTTACCGATGACATACTCTGTATCAGGATTGAAAGCAGTCGTATCGAGTGGAGACTTTGACTTCATGTGGCAAAACATAGGAATGCTCATGATCTTTATCGTTGTATTATCACTTGGAACGATCGCTTCCTTAACTTTGATGCACAAACGACAATTTAAAAATGTTGCTGAAAATCAATCGGTTGAAGCGTAGATAAAAGCACCTTTTTGGTGCTTTTTTATTTTAATAGAGGGCACATCTTTTCCTTAGTTCATCTATAAATCTTTCTAAAAGCTATAGAAACGAAAGAAAAGGAATTACAACAATTTACAGAGAAACATAGGGTAGAGGAGTTGATATGATGAAAGGCAATCTTACTTATTATTTTATCGTAAATCCGCTAATAATCTTTCTTGTTTATGCCCTTTCACCTATATTGTTTGATAAAGAAGTATATACAAGTATGAAAGATGCATTTGGAATACTTACGTTCTATTATGTGTTAATGGGTGGATATTACTTTATTGATATTTTAAGTGAAAAGATAAAGAAAAAAAGTGATGGAGGATAACAAAATGACTGAAAGTGAAATGAAATTCCGGGATACGACCATTCGTAACTTTTTCGATAAAGAGGATCGTTTAAAATCGATTCCAGGTCAAAAGAAGAAAAAACTAGTATTGTTAGAGCATTTAATTAGCAAGTTAAATGCTGAAAATCAATATACAGAAAAAGAAATTAATACATTTATAAAACAATATCATGATGATTTTTGTACAATTAGACGTGAATTTATTGTACAGGGGTTTATGAATAGAGAGGATAATATGTACTGTATAAACGGGAGAGAAGTTTGGACGAAGTGGGAGGAGTTAAAATAATGAATCAGCGAGGGGATCCCCGCTGATTATAAGCCTGTGCTAGTCTTGCTGTTTCTTTGTAGTAAGTCTATGAACGCTTCAACATTCGAACTTGTAATGTATCCAAGCGTTATATATTCATCTTCATAGTAAAATATTATTTTTTTGTCAAAGATTCTTCTCTTCGTTTCTATGGATAGAATTTCTTCATAATCAAATTCGGCAATGAATGTATTTTTATATTGGCTAAAAAAGAGAAGTCTTTGATTAGTAGCAAGTAACATGCCAGGATACGGGACTTTATGCGTAATCGTATAGCCAGTAAGTGAACATTTTAAAGTAGATAAAATTTTTTCTTCTTTATGTAATAGTTGTTTTGCAGCTGTTAAGATTGGATTCATTGTATACATTCCTTTTATTTTGATATATGAATATTGTATCAAGAGTAAAAAGATTCTCAATATGTAATATTGCATATTGGCCGTTTTATAGTTGTAATATTATTTTTAAAAAGAAAAAGTACGAGGTGATTCAATGATACGGTTAGTAAAAGAGACTGATGCAGAAGCAATTATGAATATTAGAAAAGAAATTATATTATCGGAAACTACTACAAAATTTTTCATAGTATCCCCAAAGAAGTTACCGAATGATATGAATGCAGAAAGAGAAAAGATACGGAAAAGTAATGAGAAAGGTAATCTTTATATCGTGTATGAAGTAGATGGGAAGGTAGTTGGCTTTTTAATTTTCAACCGATATGAACTAGAACGGTTACAACACGCAGGCACAATGGGAATGGGGATTAAAGAGGCGTATTGTAATCAAGGCATAGGCACGAAATTAATTGAATTTCTTATTAGATGGGCGAAAGGGCAGAAAGGTTTAGAAAAAACTTGTTTAGGTGTAGTTTCTGTTAATGATCGGGCAATTAAAGTGTACAAACGTATGGGCTTTGTAGAAGAAGGTAGACAACGAAAGCAAATTAAATATGAAGATGGATCATATGGAGATGACGTATTGATGGGGTTTTATATTGAATAAAAAAGAGAAGTATTCTATTGATAGAAAGTGGGAATTTATGAGTAATTGTATAGGCGGTACATATTTTAGTGAAGAGACTGCCAATATTGGCAGTCTCTTTTTAGTGAAAATGTTAAAATTTAGCGAATCTTAAGTTCCAATCTTTCTTTCTGACGAAGATGATGAGCAAAATGCATAGAAATAAGTTGAAACCATTCTATTGCATTTAAGTAACCAAGCCCAGGATGTTCGACTTTACAATCACTTGGAATAGAAGAAAGTGTTAGCTCTGTATTTTTTACAATTGTAATTAATTCTAGAAATTGTTTCTGCATTTCTTCTTTGGTGGCTGGATTTTCAGGTGTATATCCAGGATGATTTGGTACTTTAATTTGTATATTTGGGAAAGCACCAAGTTTATATACTTTTTCACCCATCTCTGTTTTTATGTTAGTTATTGATGGTGTTTCTATTTTACATTTTGTGATTGCATTTAACTGCATGTATGTGGAGGCAATTAAATGATTATACATTTGACCAAGAGACCATTCCTCACTAGAAGGCTTCATCCTAAATTGCTCTATAGAGTACTTTTCTAATTCCTCTATGTAATACGTTGCTAACTCCTCAAATTTCTTCATAGTGTTAACTCCTTTTTATAAAAATGTATTTGTTAATACCTAATATAAAGGATGGCTACTGACAACATTATGTCAGTAGTGAAATTAAAGTTTTAACATTTTTTTTGCTTCATCACGAATTTTCTCAGAAAGAATTTTTGGCTCAAGTACTTTCACTTGGCTTCCCCAGCACAATACCCACTGAAATACTTCGTCTATGTTTCTTGATTTCAAAAAAACGTGAAAACTGCTATCTCTATGCTCGTATGAATCTATAAAAAAGTAGCGGGATTCAATAATCTTATGCGCAATATGTGATGGAAATAGTAAATGAACCGTAACAGTCCGATTGCTTTCAGGTTTATAGTTTTGTAAAGAAAAGTCTTTTGGCTTTGTAAAGAATTCTTGTTCTTGCTGTAACGTATCCATACGATCTAAACGAAAATTGCGTATTTGTTTTCGAAGTAAGCAATGTGCAACGATGTACCAAATTCCCGAAATATTGACTAAGCCGTAAGGATGGACGGTCCGCTGCATTTTTGTATTTTCCCTCGGTTTACGATAAGAAAAAGAGACAGCTTGTTCTTTTTGTATAGATTCTTGCAACAGAATCAGTTGGTTTTCAAGTTTTTTTTGTTCAGGTTGTTGCTGCGAAAATATAGGAGAAAGAAAACGAAAAGTTCCTCGTAATTCCCGGGCTTTCTTTTGTTGATCAGCAGGGAGAACAATTTCAAGTTTCTCTTTTGCTGATCGTGCATGTACAGAAAAAGAAGAAGTGAAAGTTTTCTCGATATAATCACCGCCTAATAAAAGAGTAACAGCCTCTTCAGGCGTAAGCTGAATGGGTGGTAAGAAATAACCATCCATTAATGAATAGCCGTAGCCAGGCATTGAATAAATAGGAACACCCGATTCGTTAAGTGCATCCATATCTCGATAAATAGTTCTTATACTAGTTTCGAATTTTTTAGCCAAGCTTTGTGCTGTAACAGTTTGTCTTCTTTGTAATTCAATTAATATAGCTAATAAACGATCTGTCCGATTCATGGAATATCACCTTCAAATTTTTATAAATATACCTACTGTAAACTTCTAAAAGCAGTATAAATTCCCCTGCATTAACAGACTTTTACCTATGTATAATATTAATATAGTAAAATCATAACAACCGATATTGCAGTTTCCAATAATATACTATATAATCAATTTAAGAAAACGTTTTCATGCAAAGGGGGAGAATTTCGTGTCGACTATAGAGGACGTGGCGAAATTAGCGGGGTTATCAAGGACAACGGTTTCTAGGGTGATTAATAATCATCCATATGTTTCAGATGAGAAGAAAAAAAGGGTTCAATTAGCAATGAAGCATTTAGGCTTCGTTCCTAATTCTGCGGCGAGAAGGCTTCGTAAACAAAAAACGGAAACAATTGCGGTGCTCGTTCCAAGGATTACAAATCCTTTCTTCAGTAGATTTATCGAAGCAATCGAGATTGCTGCTTCTGAACATAAATATAAACTGATTATTTGTCAAACAAGATATTTACCGGAAAAAGAGATGGAGTATTTACAATTATTATCTACGAAACAAGTAGATGGGATTATTCTATGTTCACTAGAAAATCCGTGGGAAGATGTAGAGCCATACTTACAGCACGGTCCAATCGTGTTGTGTAATGAATATATTGAGGAAGCAAATATTCCAACAGTGAAATTTGATCATGCGCAAGGAGCATACATAGCTGCGAAGCATGTGTTAGATCAAGGATATCGTAATCTTATTTTTTGCCGTGGTAACGAAACCAAAGTCGTTAGCCAGCAGCGAAAAATGGGCTTTTTACGTGCAATAACTGAGAAGAGCCGCCAAGTAGAAGCGATTGACTTTCTTGAAAACGCTTTCTCTTGGGAAGATGGAAAACGAATATTCCATGAAGTATTAAAGGACAAAAAAAATCCTACCGCGATTTTGGCAGGAGGCGATGAGGTAGCAGCTGGAATTATCTCAGAGGCGAAACGCCATAACTGGAGCATTCCAGATGATCTCGCTGTTATCGGTTTTGATAATCAAATATTATCGCAGATTACAGAACCAGGTATTACGACAATTGAACAGCCAATTGATGAAATGGCCCGAAAAGTTGTCGACCTAATGATGGATAAAATTCATACGAAAAATTATCGAAAAAAAGAATTGTATGAGTTTGAACTGGAGCTCTTGGTGAAAGGTTCAACGATGAAGGATAAGATGTTATTAGCCTAGTAGACTATGTCTGCTAGGTTTTTTTCTGTTCACAAACTACTATTCTTCGTGAACGCAATCATCACATTTGTTATGGTATGCTTCGTGCTGCTCATCAATTTCTTTCCCGCAGTGTGCACAAGTTTTCGTCGGTAAATTTCTGAAAAACTCCATTGGTTGATCGATCATGTCAATCCCTCCATTTCCATTTCTTACTATCATTGTATTAGTACAAAAAATAAAAGTCAACAACTGTTTTATAACAAAATTGAAAATTAATGAAAAAGTTTAGGAAATGGATTATAGTTAACAATGTAGGATGTAAGCAAAACATGCATTTCTACTCGGTTTTAGAAAGGATGGATACATATGAAAATGACTGTTGTCGGCTTTTGGGGCGGCTTTCCAGAAGCGGGAGAAGCAACGTCGGGGTATTTGTTTGAACACGATGGTTTTCGTTTACTTGTAGACTGTGGTAGTGGTGTACTAGCACAGCTTCAAAAATATATAACACCGTCTGATATAGATGCAGTTGTACTGTCGCACTATCATCACGATCATGTTGCAGACATTGGGGTATTGCAATATGCGAGACTAATTACGAGTGCGACAACAAGGCAACTACCAGAACTACCAATATACGGTCATACATTTGATGAGAATGGATTCCATTCTTTAACGCATGAACCGCATACGAAAGGAATCCCGTACAATCCAGAAGAAACACTTCAAATTGGACCGTTCTCGATTTCATTCTTAAAAACTGTTCATCCTGTTACATGCTTTGCGATGCGTATTACAGCTGGAGATGATGCTGTAGTATACAGCGCTGATTCAAGTTATATTCCTGAATTCATTCCATTCACAAAAGATGCTGATCTTTTCATTTGTGAGTGTAATATGTATGCACATCAAGAGGCTGCAAAAGCAGGGCATATGAATAGTACAGAAGTAGCAAGTATTGCAAAAGATGCGAATGTAAAAGAACTTTTATTAACGCACTTACCGCATACAGGCAACCCATCTGATTTAGTAACAGAAGCAAAACAAATTTTCAGTGGTCACATTACGCTAGCGCATAGTGGCTACGTATGGAATTCATGAGGTGATACGATGTTATTTATTGATAATAAAGGAATTACAGACCCTAGAATAAACTTAGCGATTGAAGAATATTGTGTGAAAAATTTAGATATTAACGAAACATATTTACTGTTTTACATTAATGAGCCTTCGATTATCATTGGTAAAAACCAAAACACAGTAGAAGAAATTAATGCAGATTACGTAAAAGAAAAAGGTATTCATGTCGTTCGTCGTCTATCAGGCGGAGGCGCAGTATATCATGATTTAGGAAACTTAAACTTCAGTTTTATTACGAAAGATGATGGAGACAGTTTCAGCAACTTCAAAAAATTCACAGAGCCTGTAACGAAAGCGCTTAGTAAATTAGGCGTAAATGCAGAACTAAGTGGTCGTAACGACATTTTAGCTGAAGGTAGAAAAATTTCAGGTAACGCACAGTTCGCAACGAAAGGTCGTATGTTCAGCCACGGTACGTTACTATTTGACTCTGAAATCGATCACGTCGTATCAGCGTTAAAAGTAAAAATGGATAAGATTCAATCAAAAGGAATTAAGTCAATCCGTAGCCGCGTTGCGAACATTACAGAGTTCCTAAACGAAGAAATGACGACAGAGGAGTTTAGACAACTTCTTCTAGAAACAATTTTCGAAGGAGAAACAGAAATCCCAACGTATGAATTAACAGAAAATGATTGGAAAGAGATCCACAAACTTTCTGAAGAACGTTACCAAAATTGGGATTGGAACTACGGAAAATCACCGAAGTTCAACTTACAACATTCACACCGCTTCCCAGTTGGACAAGTTGATGTTCGTCTTGAAGTGAAAAAAGGAACAGTAACAGAATGTAAAATTTACGGCGACTTCTTCGGTTCATTAGATGTTCATGATATCGAAGAGCGTCTAACAGGCGTTCAGTTCGATAAAGATGCATTCACTGCAGCTTTAGAAGGCGTAGATATTGCACGCTACTTCGGTAACATTACAACAGAAGATTTCTTACATTTATTCTTCTAAAAATGAGGGAGGCTTCCATAACGGGCAGCCTCTTTCTTTTTGCGTAGATTGTCAGGTTTTGTCGGTAAGTCGATATATTTGAAAAATCGCCGATATAAACCGAGTTGCGCTGATATATTTGAAAAATCGCCGATATAAACCGAGTTGCGCTGATATATTTGGAAAATCGCCGATATAAATTGAGTTGCGCTGATATAACTGAAAAATCGCTCATATAATTTCATTTACCAAAAAACATAAAATCACAGGACATTTGCCCCTCGTAAAGGAATATATATATTCAAAAGGAGGCGAATCGAAATGAAATGAAAAGGGTAATGTACGTTGTATTATTACTCAGCTTCGTCGTCGGAATGACAGCGTGTAGCAGTGGATCGCCCTCAAGTCGTACAATTTTGTCTATCGGAAAACCAGCGGAGGATAATGTTATATATTTTACGCATACAGATAACAAACGAAAGATACATGATATACAAGACATGTTTCAAAATAAGAAGTGGAAAAGAAATGAAACATTCAGCACTGTTAATAAAACACCAGATGTCATCTTATCAATAGATGAAGACAATACAGGGTTACCGACATTATATGTTACAGTTTATTTTCATGAAGATGGAGCGGACGCTCTTAACTTGCACGGAGAGCATACGACGTTACAAAAAGAGGAACTTGATAAACTTAGAAAAAAGATGAGTGCATATTATCCTAAAATGATTTTTGGTCTAGTGTTATAAATTACTTGTAAATAAAATCCCCTTATTTTTCCAAAGTAAACTAAGAGAAGGTGATCTGTCTATATGCAGTTAATAGAATATCACTTGCTACTTTAATTTTCTTTTAATATAATTAATTTAGAATTTTTAAATATTCTAAATTTTATAAAGGTGGGGTTTTTGTGAATCTCGTTCAATCTTTGGCTGAAACGGCAAAAAAGAAGGGGGATAAACCGGCTTATATATTTATGGATCAGTCGGTCTCATATGACCAATTAAACAAAATGGTCACAAGGTTTTCTAGCAATTTAGCAGAAATGGGCATTGGAAAAGGGGACAATGTCGCATTAGTTGTTGGGAACTCACCACATTTTTTGGTCGGTTTATACGGAACAATGAAAGCCGGAGCAACTGTTATTCCAGTTAATCCAATTTATACAGCAGACGAAATGCATTATATTTTACAAAATGGAGATGTAAAAACAATCATCGTACTCGACGTCCTTCTACCTGTTATACAATCTCTTACAACAAGACTTCCTTCATTAGAAAACATCATCATATGCGAAACCTCATCAGATTTTAACCATACAGAAACCGAAAAAATGAAAACGTTTACTAGTTTTGTGGGGACTGGAGATACAACTTACGAAGGTCCTGAACTAGATGAAGAAGATGTAGCGGTTATCCTATACACTTCGGGCACAACTGGAAAACCGAAAGGCGCTATGCTTACACATAAAAATTTATATAGTAATGCGAGCGATGTGGCTTCGTATTTACAATATACGGCTGATGACCGTGTTGTTGCGGCACTGCCTATGTTCCATGTATTCTGTTTAACAGTTGCGGTAAATGCACCGATTGTGAACGGGGCAACGATTTTAATGTTACCGAAATTTAGTCCGAAAGAAGTATTCCGTATTTGTCGTACGTACGAACCAACGATCTTTGCTGGCGTACCGACGATGTACAATTATTTATATTTATTTGAAGAAGCAAGCGCAGAAGATGTGAAGACGCTTCGTCTTTGTATTTCCGGTGGCGCATCGATGCCTGTTGCTCTTCTACAAAACTTTGAAAAACGTTTTAACGTTATTGTTTCAGAAGGATACGGTTTATCAGAAGCATCACCAGTTACTTGTTTCAATCCGCTAGATCGTCCTCGTAAACCAGGGTCGATTGGCACAAATATTTGGCATGTAGAAAATAAAATTGTAAATGAACTTGGGGAAGAAGTACCTGTCGGCGCAGTCGGCGAATTAATCGTTCGCGGACCTAACGTTATGAAAGGATACTATAATGCACCAGAAGATACAGCTGCGACATTGAAAGACGGCTGGCTATATACAGGTGACTTGGCGAAAATGGATGAAGAAGGTTACTTCTATATCGTTGATCGTAAAAAAGATATCGTCTTAGTTGGCGGTTATAACGTATACCCTCGTGAAGTAGAAGAAGTATTATATACGCACGAATCAGTAGCGGAAGTTGTTGTAATCGGTGTTCCTGATGAAAACTTAGGAGAAGCAGTGCGAGCTTACGTCGTTCTGAAACAAACGAACGTAACAGAAGAAGAACTAATGCATTACTGTACGTTACATTTATCGAAATATAAAGTGCCGAAAAGCATTGAGTTTTTAATAGAATTACCGAAGAATACGACTGGTAAGTTGTTAAGAAGAGCATTGAGAGAGAAAGCGATGCAAGTGTAAAAATGAGGCAACCATCTTTGAAGGTGGTTGCCTCATTTTTTTGTGCATTGATTAAGCTGTGGTGCCATATATTTAAAGCTTCATATGACCAACAAGGAGGAGATATACATAGAACAGAAGGGATTAACGCTTACGGCGAGTGCAATATCTTATTTGTGAAATTATGGATGAACTCTGAAAATGATAAGAACGGTAATTTTAATCAAAATGGAGTAGTGGACTGTGAATCAATGGCTACGGTGTTAGTAAATACATATAAATTAGAATGGAATGAAAATAGTAAGTTACCAAAAGAATTTGCTGATTTGAAAAATCATTGGGCTCGAAGTATGCCAATATTTTAGTTTAGCAAGAAAATTCAAATTCCAAGTTGACACATATGAATTACAGAATTAAAATGAAAAGAAATCGAATACAATACATTAGAAGCTAATCAGATAAACTGAAGGCGCACAATGTTCACATTTGTGAATATATTGTGTGCCTTTTTCTATTGTATAAACTAAGGGGGCTTAACGATGAAAAAGTGGGGTAAGACAGCGTTTATGAAAAGTACAGGTGTTTTATTATCAGCAGTTGTACTTTTATCAGGGTGTGGTTCGGCAACATCCACTAGTAATTCTGAAGGAAGTGGAGATAAAAAAACAGTTGAGCTTTTAAATGTTTCTTATGATCCAACTAGGGAGTTATATCAAGATTTTAATAAAGATTTTGCGAAGTATTGGAAAGAGAAGCATGGGCAAACAGTAAATGTAAAACAATCACACGGGGGATCTGGAAGTCAAGCGCGCTCTGTTATTGATGGCTTAGAAGCAGACGTTGTTACACTAGCACTTGCTTATGATATTGATGCGATTAGTAAGAAAAAACAATTAGCAGAAGATTGGCAGAAGCGACTTGCGAATAATTCCACTCCATACACGTCAACAATTGTATTTCTTGTTCGAAAAGGAAACCCGAAAGGAATTAAAGACTGGGATGACTTAACGAAAAAAGGTGTGTCTGTCATTACACCAAACCCAAAAACATCAGGCGGAGCACGTTGGAACTATTTAGCGGCGTGGGGATACGCATTGAAAAAATATAATAATAGTGAAGATAAGGCGAAAGAGTTTGTTAGCCAAATTTATAAAAACGTAGAAGTATTAGATTCAGGAGCGCGCGGAGCAACGACAACATTTGTTGAAAAAGGAATTGGAGACGTATTAATCGCGTGGGAAAAGATAAATTTGAAATTGTAACCCCTTCTATTAGTGTACTTGCAGAACCACCAGTAGCGGTTGTAGATAAAGTCGTTGATAAAAAAGGAACGAAAAAAGTAGCAGAAGGATACCTGGAATATTTGTACTCAGAAAAAGGGCAGGAAATTGCGGCGAAAAACTTTTATCGCCCGCGTAATGAAAAAGTAGCAGAAAAATATGCATCCCAATTTCCGAAAGTTCAATTATTTACAGTAGATGAACTATTTGGTGGCTGGAAAAAAGCACAAGAGAAACACTTTAATGACGGCGGCGTGTTCGATAAAATTTATCAAAAATAATGCGTACTGCTAAAGGGGGATGAGGTGAAAGAGGATGAGGAAGAAACGTGTTTTACCAGGGTTTGGATTATCGCTTGGATTTACAATGTTGTACATGAGTTTATTCGTACTTATACCACTTTCTATCGTATTTATTCAAACTTCACAGTTAGGTTGGAAGAAGTTCGCTGGGGTTATAACGAACGAGCGTGTGTTGCATTCCTATCAAGTTAGTTTTACAACTTCATTTGCAGCTGCTATTGTAAATGCCATTTTTGGTTTATTAATAGCATGGGTGCTCGTACGCTACAAATTTCCAGGGAAACGACTATTAGATGGACTCATTGATTTACCGTTTGCACTTCCGACAGCTGTAGCTGGTATTACACTTACAACGCTTTATGCGGAAAATGGATGGATTGGGAAAATATTTAGTCTGTTTCATATAAAAGTAGCTTTTACACCATTTGGAATTATCGTTGCGCTTACTTTTATCGGTTTACCATTTGTCGTTCGAATGGTGCAACCAGTGCTGCAAAATATTGATAAAGAAGTAGAAGAGGCGGCTTCGAGTTTAGGTGCATCCCGCTTGCAAATATTTGTGAAAATCATTTTACCAGAGATCTTTCCCGCTCTTCTTGCCGGTTTTTCACTTGCATTTGCAAGAGCATTAGGAGAATACGGATCTGTCGTTTTCATCGCAGGTAATATGCCGATGAAAACAGAAATTGCACCACTGATGATTATGACGAAACTAGAACAATATGATTACGCGGGGGCAACAGCTGTAGCGACCGTGATGCTTATTATTTCTCTCCTTTTCCTTCTTCTTATTAATATGATTCAAAGCTGGAGTAGAAGGCATGAACTAAAAAGTGAATAGGAGGAGAGAAAATGGAACCAACAGTATTAGAAAAGAAAATAGTAAAAAGCGTATCAGCTAAAAAAGAATCTAAGCTTGTACCAGGCATATTAATTACGATTACAGTTTTATTTTTATCTCTCTTTCTATTACTGCCACTCATAACTATTTTTCTAAAAGCCTTTGAAAGAGGGATGGATGTATACATTGCCGCTATTACAGATCAAGAAGCATTTTCAGCAATTAGATTAACGCTTCTCGTTGCGTTAATCGTTGTGCCGCTTAATACGATATTTGGGGTAGCGGCCGCATGGCTTATTACAAAGTTTCAGTTTAAAGGAAAACAAGTATTACTATCCCTTATTGAATTGCCGTTTGCTGTGTCACCAGTTATCGCAGGATTAGTATTCGTTTTACTTTTCACACCGAGGGGTGCTCTTGGCGAATGGTTACTTGAACATGGAGTGAAACTCATTTTCTCTGTACCAGGCATTATTATCGCAACAATCTTTGTAACCTTCCCGTTCGTTGCACGTGAATTAATTCCGATTATGCAGGCGCAAGGGAAAAGTGAAGAAGAGGCAGCTTTATCACTTGGCGCAAGTGGCTGGAAAATGTTTTGGCGCGTTACACTTCCAAATATCAAATGGGGTCTTTTGTACGGCATGATTCTATGTAATGCCCGTGCTATCGGTGAGTTTGGAGCCGTTTCTGTCGTATCAGGTCACGTGCGTGGTATTACGAATACGATGCCGCTTCATATTGAAATTTTGTACAATGAATATCAATTTTCAGCAGCATTTGCAGTAGCGACGTTAATGTCATTAATTGCAGTGTTTACACTCGTTATAAAAAACTGGATTGAATGGCGAATGGAAAAACGACAATAAGAGGGGGATTACGGTGAGTATTCAAATTCAAGGTGTATCCAAGCAATATGGTACATTTCAAGCACTAACAGACATTCATTTGGATATTCCAAAAGGTGAACTTGTTGCCTTATTAGGCCCGTCAGGTTCTGGGAAAACGACGTTATTACGCATTATTGCAGGATTAGAAGAAGCGGATGGAGGTTCTATTTCATTTGATGGGGAAGATCTAACAGACATTCACGTGAAAAACAGGCAAGTCGGTTTCGTCTTTCAGCACTATGCGCTCTTTAAACATATGAATGTATTTGAGAATGTCGCTTTCGGTTTAAAAGTAAGAAAGAAAAGCTTAAGACCGTCAGCAGAAGCGATAGAAGAAAAGGTAACAGAATTATTAAAGCTCGTAAAAATGGATGGCTTTGCTAAACGTTATCCAGCGCAATTATCTGGTGGACAACGTCAACGTATTGCACTAGCCCGGGCACTTGCAGTCGAACCGAAAATTTTATTACTTGATGAACCGTTCGGTGCACTCGATGCAAAGGTGAGAAAAGAATTACGAAGATGGCTCCGAAAATTACATGACGAATTTCAAATTACGAGCGTATTCGTAACGCATGATCAAGAAGAAGCGTTAGACGTTGCAGACCGTATCGTTGTAATGAATGAAGGGCGCATTGAACAAATGGGAACACCGGAAGAAGTATATGAAAACCCAGCAAGCCCGTTCGTTTACGATTTTTTAGGAAATGTAAATTTATTTCACGGCCGCGTTCATAAAGGAAAGCTAAATGTAGGGTCGGTCGAACTAGAAGCACCAGAGCATAAGCACGTTTCCAACGTAGACGGAATAGCCTACGTAAGGCCGCATGACTTATCAATCTCTCGTACGAAACAAAGCATAGATGCAATCCCGGCAAAAGTATCTTATTCTCACGCAGTCGGAAATATCGTATATGTAGAATTAAAACGAGACGGAACAGATGAATATTTAGAAGCAGAAATTACGAAAGAACAGTTCAAGCAGCTGAACATTCAAGCGGGTGATTTCGTATACGTACAGCCGAAAGAAGTGAAAGTGTTTATTCCGGAGGATTTTGTAATTTAAGAGTGTTCACTCTTAAATTACAAAATCTATTAATAAGAAAAGGTCTCCTAAAAGATATTTTAGGAGACCTTTTCTTTGTTTATCGTAATAACTTTTTCTCATATGAAATGTAGTCGGAAGTTTGCATATATAATAGCGGAGCGTGTTCACACAACTATTTGGTACGAGTAGTAATGAAGATATTCTTCCTACGTTCTTACATAAAATTTTTAATTTTGGATATTTGTATCATATGTTTCTGCGACAAACACAAAGTCTACATGCTCTTTATCAATAAAAATACTTGTTTTAGATGGAAGACCTGTTATGGTAGAAACAATATCAACCTCAACAAGGTCAAATCCTACACGATAAGCATCTTCAATTTCAATTCCACCAGTTAGAAAATGCAATCCATCCCCAAATGACTTAAATACAAATACATTTTCTTTCAAACTTTTATTATCCATTTCAATCCATTCTTCGTTAATATAAATCTTAAATGTTGTGCACTTTGGAACACACTCGATGTGATGTATCCCTTTATAACTATTAAGTGAAAACATATAGGTATGAGTTTCTTTAAAGTTAATATCTATCCCGTATTTAAAAGCAAAAGTTTTATATACCATCTCATAAAACAATGGCATTACAATATCATCCCATGCGTCATAGGCAAAAGCATGAATTGGTATTAGATGAGGATATAAACTTACAATCGCTTTTTGAAAATTAAGTAAGATGGTTGTATCTGTAATTTCTTTTAAAGAATCATCTATTTCATGATCATAATCTTTCGAAATTCTGTTATCAATCATATGACAAACTCCTTACATAGTCTTCTATATACTACGTTTTTCCGCATCATCAGTTTGTTCCTTCTTCAACTAAATTGCAAGTTTAACCGATGATTCCAAAAAGGCCCTTGTCTTATTTTATCAATCGTTAAATCGGATTGGGATACTACAAGCATAAATGAGAAAAGAAATCGTCTTTTCTTTTTTATGATAGATGTATTTATTTTTAAACTGCATTTACTTTACTCTTTATTTTATTTAGATTTGGATATGTAACATTATTGTGTTAAAAAATATTTCAGCGAGGTGAGTTTATGAAAGAAAAGAAATGGTATAGGCAATTAGTCGTAATGGTGTAGGAGTATCATCTAAGGCCATTTTAAATGCCGTTAAAACTGGCGAAAAAGTTATACAAAGTGGTGGTAGAGCTAAATCTACTAGTAAACAGGCTGTAGTAGTTTTAAATAAAAAAGGTAAAGTAATTACAACTTTTGCTAAGGGTTCAAAATAAACTGGGAAAGGAGAAGATAAGGTTGTTTAAATTAAATAAAGAGATGCAGATTTTATTGAAACAGACATTAGAATCACAAAATAAACATTTACTATGGTTAAATGTTTATGAAGACTTAAGTATGATAGAAACTGAAAAAATAAATAAATTGAGAGATATTATAGTAGATGAATTAATGGAAAAAGGTTTTGATGAATGAGACAATATAAACGATTTGGGAAGAGCATTAGAAGAGCTAATTGATATCTTAGGAAATTTAATACCCTAGAAAATGTTAAGCTGTATTGCAAAGTTTTTAGCAGATGGAAAGTTCCGTTAATTACAGAATGAAAGATTATATAACTTCTAACAATGCACTTAATACGAGCGTAGCTATGATTAGAGAGTTTTGCATGTGTAGAATAACTCCAAAAATATAAGGATATATTCTGAGGGCCTATGATTATATAGTATATTTATTGATTCGAATCTTTAAAAGGAGGGGAAACATGGGGAAAATAATAGGGATTATTCTGATTATAGGTGGTATGATTCCATTAATTTATGCAATGATACAAATCTATCGGCAATGGAAAGAAAAAGGGCCTTCTTTTGCTCTTAAATCAATAATTTTCCTAGCCGTAAGCATTTTGCTAGATACTGCAACAACTATTATATTGTGTATAGTAACAGTATTCATTGGTATTTGTTTAATTATCTACACATAATAAGTTCAAGAAGGCTAACTTATCGATTGTTACTAATTGGAGGGATTGGATGAACTTCATTTTACATGGATCTAAACATACAGTTTTAGCTTCCGTTTTTGACTCATTTCAAGGTAGGGAAAAAGAGTATAATTGGCTTATAACAGACATGGAGATTGTCGCATATCAGGAAGAGAAACTTATCCGAGATTATCCTAAAATGTCGCATCCAATAGTTTGGATAGCAGGTGAAGATCTTTCAAATCTCGTAAAAAAATATAATCCTCAATTTATTTGGGGCGTACTATCTGCGTTTGATAAGTCTATAAACATTGATATTCATAATTTGCTTGTAGAGCCCTATGCAAATGGAAACGAAGGGCTCTGGGTACCAAGTCCAAATATTCAGCACCCTCAAGCAAAACTTGAAATTGTTTGTTGGGATTCCAGTTTAATGTTGTTATTAAGTAACGATATAAATATTGATGATAAATTTAGAAATTACTTTAAAGAAGCTAGGGATTTAAATGGCTATAATTCAGAATTTTGATTTTAATGGAGACAACATTAATCCGTTATACGAAACAGATATGGAAAAGGGAATGGTATGCATACTCTACAAGTAGCGTATTATAAGGTGAAAAGTGGATTCTCTGTGAGGAGAATTAAATTATTATTGATTTATAAAAACAAATAGGAATAGATAAACTTAATATTATTAAATGAGAATAGTAGGATGGAATAGGGATAAATATGACTTTGAGAGAGAAGAAGGTGTATTATGGAGTTTACATTCGAAAAGGTTCAACGTATTGAAGATGCAAATATATACCGTGTTAGTAATATAACTGATATTTATGAAACAGATTTATTTGATGATTATAATCGTAATGTTGATAATTTAAGTTTACTTGTTCAAGAGAGGATTAATCAGTTTATTGTACATGTAGATAAATCTGAGGAAAAAAATGTGAAAGAAGAAATAGAGTCTAAAAACATTTCCTACACAGTTTTTGATTCGGGAAGAAGGAACCTTTTCTTTGTTTTTGATTCTATACCAAGGACAGAAGTATCATATATAATCAAGTATTTTTATGGTGTAAGTATAGAAAATACTTTTGCTATTATCAGTTTAGGAAATAGCGTTGGTATTAAACTAGAGGAAATAAATCAAAGTAAATTGATGAAGTGTTTAATGGGAAAATGTGTTGTACCACAAATCGAATTAGTTCCATCATCGGCGTGTGCATTTATCCAATATGATGGTGCGCTTTTAACAATTGCTAGTAATAATTTTGATATTTGTGCAACATGAAAATAATAAGATGTAATTAAATGATTTTTTTAGCGCAAGGAGATACTGGAGATGTCCAAAGTTAATTAATATATATATGTCACACCACTTATATTTTTCAGAAAAGGTGACTTTAAGAATATAGGAGGATAAAAGATACATGGATAAAGAATATGAAGAACTCATAGTTAGGAGTTTTTTTCAAAAAAAAATCCAGGATAGAATTATTTTTGAACTAACTTCACCTAAAAAAAGAGTGAAGGCATTAGGGCGTTTGGCGCATAACCATGATACTATCTTAAATTCTATGTATTTTGAATCTATCCCCAAAAATATGGTGTATGCTGAAGGAATATCAACGCAATTAAAAAAATATGGAGCAAAGGATTCTTGTTACGTAATGTCCCTTATTAGTGAAATTGATGGGAGTTTTATGGAATTAAAATGTGCAATAGAAAAAGTTATTTGGTGTGGTTTACCTTGTTTAATTTCATGCATACCGAATAAATTATTATATTTTCAAGCTGAGCAGGGGAGCGGCCCACCTGAAAGATATATTCTACGTAAAATTTAAAAGCATATCCCTATAAAAAGATATATAAGGTAGGAGAAAGAGTGGCACCATCAATCCATTATATGAAACAGATGGAAAGCGTCCCCCGCTAAATAAAAGTAATAATTGAAAAGGATGAGTGATTATGAGGTTTTTTTTGAGTGGTGAATTAGAAGGTGACATTGCTGAGGAATTTATAAATATAATTTCAGAAATCGGTAGTGACCTTGAAAAATTAAATAGTAATAATTATGGTAGCGAAGTAGAAGAAATAGCTATAATCCCTATAGTAGTTAACATAACTCCGGAATATGAAGATGCGGGTTTTCATAAAGAAAGAAAGCTCTTTAAAAGGAAGAGTAAAGAAGCAGATTTTAGATTAAGGATTGACTATGAAGCATTTTTATCTGCAGATTATGCTACGAGGAAAATATTGATAATTGGAAATATTGTTCAATCTATTAGACTGTTAGGGGAAAAGGCTACGTCGGACTTTAATGCAATAAAGTTAGAGCAAGATATTTTACAAGTTTTTAATATCAAAGAATTGATATAGTGGGACATTTTACAGGTGAATATTATGTAGTACGAAAATACTAAGGAACACCCTGTAGTTCCTCATAAAACATTATTTTAACTGGAAAAAGGAAAAGAAGAACATACTGTATGGTACTCTCTAGGAAAGAAATGGCGATACTATGAGATTGTATGTAGCAGATGATTCAGAATATATAAACGAAATGCTCTCATTTATGTTTGAGGATATGAGCAAGTATGATTGGATATTTGCAGATATGGTGCCGCACGTATTTAAAGGCGGAGCGGAAGTGATGGATACCATATTTGAGCAAGAAAAATTTTATATTTCAGGTGAAAATCTTTATAGTTTTTTGAAAGAGTATAAAGTTTTACTTATATTTGGAGTGGTGATTGCTGTGGAGAAAGGAAATGAAAAACTCCTTGAAAGTATTCCAGACACTCCAATTATTACAGAAAACAGAGAGTATTGGAAAGATGAGTACAATTTAACGTTGCCAGGATCATTAATGGAGTTTGGTTTTTTTGATACATCAATTTTAATGTTTGCCAGTGATGATGACTATAGCATAGAGAAATTTAAAAGCAGTTTTCAAAATGTAGTATTTTATGTAGAAGATGAATTATAAAAGCGTTAGTGAAATTTGAAAGGAAATCCATCGAGTTTTGGAGAGACGTATATAAGTAATTAGTATCTCCATGAGCGGGGATACTTCGTATTGATGCAGAAGAGCTAGTGTTGGCTCTACTTTTTTCTATATGTATTTTATAAACAATTCGATATAATCTTGATAACAAATTAATGGTAGTTTAAGATGCATGGTAATGTTACATATTAGTATGATGTGAATGCAAAACGATTGTTGAATCTTTCTAGTAAAAATAGAATAGCTGCATTAAAAATTTACAATGAACCTTATGCTATAGGAAAAGAAAGAGGGAATTGTTGATGTGGATAGCGTTTCTAGAATTTTTAGAGTTTATTATAGTTTTGAGTTTAAGTCTTATATTAACATTGGTCGTTTTTTTTCAAGAAAATTATCTGTTTGATATTAAAGAAAGTATTAGTAAGAATAGGTTTTTGTTTATTATTCCAATCATACGTATGTCTCTAGGAGTGTGGATATTATATGTTACAGAAACTACTATAATTGCTGTCTCAAAAGTGACTGCAATTCAATTAATTATTTTACTTCTTTTTTGGGCATGTTCGAAGTATGTACAAAAAACTCGTGAAAATTGGCTAATTACTATAGTTGCTTTTGTTATTTATGGTGTTGGTACATACATGTATATTCAGTTTGCTTTTAGAGGCTATTAATATATCACCAGAAAAGTTAGTGGTTAGAAAGATGCATTTGTTAAATGTGTATATGAAGGAAGAGCGAATATAGGCTCTTTTTTCTTTATATATAGGATAGGACATGTATCTAATCCTCGTGGGACAAATCAAAATAGAGAGCGGAAGGAATTATATGAACAAAAAAGAATTAAAATTAAAGCTACTGCAAGGTCTAATTGAAGATTTTTCTGCTATGTAATATTTAGAGGTCCTAAATATTTTTAGTTGTGGGGATGTAATTACAATAAGTTTTATAGAAACATTGTGTAGATTAAAGTAGTTCTCTTTTGCAGAAAGTAATGTTGTAGATGATGATTTTAGTGTCTGTAAAGGGATAGAATTTGGTAGCTTTATGGATAAGAGGCATTATTCGCATGAAAATAAGAGTTTTAATGGTATACAGGAGGGTATTATAATGAAATTCCCAAAAGATGAAGATGGACAAGTATTAAATATGTTATATAAACAAGGTATAGATTTTAATGAAAAACATATAGTAGATTTCTTTATTGCAATTCCTGATCAAGGTAATGGAGAAAAAATAATTGGCAGACTACAAGAGCTGGGCTTAAATTGTGAATTAGATTATAATGAAGAATTTAAAGATTGGACATGTACTTGTTCTAAAGAAATGTTCTTAATTTATGAGGATATTGTAAAGATGCAAAAGGAATTGAGTACCCTAAGTGATGCGTTTGGTGGATATACAGATGGTTGGGGTGCATTTGTGTAATAGTGAATTTGATTATCGTGATAAAATAAATTAGATGGAGTAAAGAAACTATTTATGGAAAGAAGGGCTTATATAAGTTCTTCTTTCTTTGTATATATTAATATATCTTAGTGGTAGAAAGTTATATGATATGTGGGCGGGGGGCTACCGGTAAAAGCCCGATTGGTAAGGACTAATTAAAGTTTCACTTTATATAGGTTTTGAGAGAGTAAGATATAAGATATATTGTTTGTAGCGGAAATCTTGAATGAAGGGAGCGTGTGATAATTGGCAATGACGGATGAACAATTCGAGAATTATCTTGTTATGTGTTATGACAAATTAGAAAGTAAACAGCAAAAATTCATTTCGGATTATAATATCTATAACTTTGATGAGTATTGGTATGATCAAGATCGATGTATATTACAGTTTAAAAAAATGGTCAAGTGTTACTTGAATTTAGTGTTGTTTTTATAGGGTCTTGGTCTGGAAAGAGTAACAGTTGGATGTGGTCTTGGGCTAATGAGAATGTGGCTGATTATGCAAGAAGTAAGTCTAACTGTTTGAAAGATTTACAAAAGATTACAGGAAGTGAGGTTTTTATAAATCCACTTTTTGAATGCGATCAAGAAATGGCGTATGAGCTAGCAGCCTTTTCCATTGAATATTTAGATGCAGAAGGAATGTATATGGCACCAGGTGAGAGAAGTGATGTATTTATGGCTGTTATGTCACCGCGTGCGTTGTGAGTAAGCATATTAAAAATATAGATAAGGTAGAATGAAAAAGGAGTACAGTTTAATAAATTAATAAAAGGTATCATAGGTCCCTGATGCCATGGTGATAAATTTAAAGGAGTGAATTATATTGCTTGAAGTAAAGTTTTACGATTGGAAAAAAAAACGTCCTAAAAAACATTATTTGCTTGTACATGAAATTAGGATTTTTGAGTTGATTTTCGCAAAGAAAGTTAGCGAGTTTGAGATGGGATTAAAAGAAATTGAGAAAGTTACTGTTTATTGTTTAGCTAAGGAGCACACTGATGTTTCATATAAAGTGAATAGGGCATCGGGTGAAATTAGTATACTGGTTCCTTATGATTTTATGAATTTCTTAACACTGGAATCAGTTGAAGAGAAATACAAAGAGTTTTACAAATTAGTACGCCAATATGTTGTCCCTGGACTTGAAGAAAACTCTACTCTTTCATCATCTATTGTTAAAGGGTATATAGAGGAGACTTTAGAAGAGATTGTGAGGCAAAACTATGAAGGGATATTTTTAGTTGGGAAGACACCTAAGAAAAGCCCAAGCCGTAAGAAGATAGCCATATTAAAAGGAATTCATCGTGTTAAAGGTTTCCAGCTACGATGTGAAGTGTATGATGAAAAGGGATTAAAGATTCGAGATCAATTATTGGTGGAAGAGGTAGGGAATGAAATGGTGTATGCAAGATTTTTGGGTACATTAAAATGGGAAAGTGAAAATCTAATAGTAGTTCAATCTAAATCCAGTAGTTGGAAAGAAGAAATCTATCTTTAATAACAAGGTTGTATAGTAGAAGGAGGGTTGTAGAGCATAAATGAATTTTTTTCGAAAAAATAAATTAAGTGACATTCAGAAAAAATACTATGAACATTTTGGAGAGCCGATTCAATTTGTTAATTATTATAGCCGCGGATCGGTTATGTATTTTCAAACGGATGATACGCTTTATTATGTTAATTTACTGAATGTATGAGGTGATAAATGTGAATGAACGTCTAAAGAAAATTGCAATGTTAAGAGAAAAGGTAGAGGAAAAGGCTACTAGAGAAAAGTTTTTAATGTTATGTCCGTCTATAAAAGAATTTGAGATTATTAGCGGGAAGAAAATTGCTTCATTAGTAAACTTTTTAATTGATGAAACACCGAATCCTATCAAAGTTATGAGTGAATTAAATGCTGAACAAGTTATCAATGAAATAAAAGAATTTGAACGTGAATTAACTAGTTTATTGTCTAAGAAGATTATTGTATGGTATGCACATGAAAATTGGGACTTTGGTGTGCAATTAGAATTAGAAGATTTCATGTTATATACAAAAGAAGTATTACATTTCATTGGATATGACGATGCTCAAAGAGGATTAATTTATTCTAGCCTTATTGTAGTAGATGAAGCAATGAGAAGTGCTTTTTCTTTTCTAAAGAATGAGTATAATGTCGAGATAGTACTATGGAAAGAAGGCTGAATGTATTAGAGTGTTTTGAAACAAATTGGATGAATGATTGGATTTATTATTAGAAGAAGTGGTACGTGGTTTAGTGTGATAGAACGAAAAAGAGAGTCTTCAAGGGATATGTATAAGAGAGTAAAGGAGAGAAAATATGTCTTTTTATAAAGAGGAAATAAAAGGGGATAAATTGATTATAAGTGATGAAAGCATTGATATTTTAATGGATGCTTTTCAAGAGATTGAAAAGATATATAATGAAGGGCCTCGCAGATTACCACATATAAATGAGTTAGAGATTATGTTGAAAAATGCATTAGAAATGCAGAGTGATAGTTTTTCTTTAGAGGAACAAGAAGTAGTAGATTGTAAGTTTAAATTAAAGAAACGTCGCAAAAAATCATTTAAGCCAGGGATAGTTTTTGCGATAAATCTTAAAAATATTAATAAGTATGGGTACGGAATGTTAGTGAAAGGACAAAATGTTACGCGGCCATATGATGGGGAAACATATGTAGAATATTTTTCTTTATTTACAGATGAAAAAATACGGATAAGCGAGTTTAAAAACTATTACAAGAATCAAAAAGAAGTATTATTTACGGCGTATACTGCCTGGTCTGGTTGGTTAGATGGTGATTGGAAAATTATTGGTGGATTACCAATGGAATTGTTTGATCCGGGGGAGTATAATCTTCCAGATTTTTTGTTTGAGAATAAGAATCAGGGGACTTATTTTGTGAGCCGAGGGAGAGCAGATGGTCCTTTAATCGATTTTGAAATGGTTAGTGAAGAAGAAGGGAAGAAAATTAAAAATCCTTCAGGGATAGCAGGACAATATGTTATAGAAGATTGGTTGGAAGAGAAATATAGCATTTTATAAAAAAGAATGTTTTTGTGTTGAAGAGATCGAGGGTTTTACTTGTATTTGAAAGGAGTAATAATATGGATATGTATGAGTTAGCTAATGGTGTAGATTCAAAAGAAAAATTAGTAGAATTCCTGTTTTATTTTCAAAAAGATTTCAAAGAAAATAAAGATGAGTGGGAGAATATAACATTAGAAGATTATTTAGAATCAAAGGAAGCATGGCTAAATGATTGTGATGGTGCTTTTCAAAATAAAGATGAAGAGATGCCTAAAAATATATCATGGAATTTCATAGCGACGGTATTACTCGCGGGATCTTATTATGAATAAGTAAAAAAACGAAGAGTTTAAATAGCCCTTCGTTTTTTTTTACTTTATTTTTTCTCTACTAATTTTTTATTCTTCCAATCTAGTGTGAACAATTTATTAAATGTTTTTTGATCAACGTCTTTTACGTTGTTTCCAACCCAGTTTGCAGTTCCGAATGTGTAGCCTGGACGAAGTTGGTAGTCGTCGGCGTGTTTTGTATAAGCGACCTGTAAGTTAGATTGATCTGTATTTTTTTCAGAGATAACAACAGCAATCATACCAGGAGAGAAACCGCTATTTGTTAATGCTGGAAGTTGATCCATCGGTATTAAATTACCTTTTGCATCAGATTCATATAGGTATGTGCGAGAGTACATGAACAGTTGGTTTCCATATAAAGAATGATAGGAGTCACGTGTGTAAATACCCCAGTTTTGATTGTTATATCCGTTAAAGAATACGTTCCACTTTACGTTTTTGTTTGTTTGGTCAATTAAATTTGTTTTATAACTAGTTTGTTTATAGCTTACAGAGTCAGACCAAGTGACTTGACCAGTTGCACCAGCTTCACCGCTAGGGCCATTAGGCGTTACAGAAGCTTTAACAGAGCCACCAAGTTGATAAGATACGCTAGATGTTACAGTCGTTTCTTCTACAGCATTTGTAGGTGCTACGTTAAAGAAACGAGCGCTGTTATCTTGAAGGTTAAATGCAACATCATATTGTGAAGGATAACGTAATGTTGCACTAGCACCAGGGATTGGGTAGTTATCAATAGGTGCATCACTTATAGTAGGATTTGCTTTTAGAAAACTACCAGTTGTATTAATAACGGCAATCTGTTTATCAGCGCTCGGGTCATCGATAAAAGTTACCTTTAAAGACATTGTCATATTATCAGCTTGATCATTATTAAATGTATTATAGCTCGTATGTGTTTTTGCATTTTGCCCGATATCTGTTACAACTTGTGACGTCGTTTGAGCGTAAGCAGCAGGTGTTGAAAGAGTTACAGCGCTACTAGCAAAAACAGCGGATAATGCTAAACATTTTAAGTATGTTTTAGAACGTTTCATACAATCACTTCCTTTTATCTTTGTCGATATATGTCGTATTACATTTATATCGTAACATGAAAATAAAACGGAATGGATGGTTATGCATAATTGCATAGGTGAGTTTTGAACGATAAAGATAATAGAATTTCATCCAACACTTAAGACTCAAAAATGTCCATTACAGCCGTTCTTAAAAATTTTAAGATAATATGTTTATCAATGTTCTTATTATGAAGATTGAAGCGCTTAATATTTACGTTATAAGTGCATAACAAGTTATAATAAAAGAAATCAATAAGGAGGCTGGCTGTGAAGAATCTTCGTTATCTCAATATATTTACCATATTAATTATATACACACTACTTATGTTTTACATCGGCTGGAACGGATGGGTTTGGCTTCATGCGGTATTTGGCTGGGAATCTTGGGGATATTATGCTTTCATAGTCGCATTTATTTCATATGCGTACATTCTCGTGCAAGTGTTTAAGTTTTTGCCATTTCTGCGAACGATAGGTTCGATTTGGTTTGCGGTCATACAATATGCGCTTATGTTGTTGCCATTAGCTGATATTATGGTCTTTCTTTTACAGTTTTCAGTAGAGAAAGAAGCGGCAATTATTTGGACAGGGGCGGCTGTGATAGTTGCATTTATCTTTATCTTTGCGTATGGAGTATTTAATGCGTATAGTCCGGTAGTAAGAAAGTACGAGGTGCACATACCGAAAAAGGTAGAGGGGCGTAAAAGTTTACGCATTGCGATGGCTTCTGATATGCATTTCGGTAAACTGTCTGGCGTTTCGCATTTAAAAAGACTTGTTCGTCATGTAAATGAGATGGAACCTGATATTATTTTACTGCCAGGTGATATTATCGATGATCATCCAGGTGTGTTCATTCAAAAGAATATGGGACCAATCATGAAACAAATGAAAGCTCCATTAGGCGTATATGGCGTTTTAGGAAACCATGAATATTACGGCAGAGCAGTTCCAGAGTTTTTACAAGAGATGGATAAGATTGATATTCGTATTCTTTTAGATGAAGTAATTACAATTGAAGATGACTTTTATCTCGTTGGAAGAAGAGATAAAACAGAGCGAGATCGTCAAAGCTTTGAACAATTAATGAGTACGGTAGATAAATCGATGCCTGTTATCGCAATGGATCACCAGCCATTTGAGTTGAAACAAGCAGCAGCGGCAGGTGTAGATTTATTATTATCCGGTCATACGCACCGCGGACAAATGGCGCCCAATCATATTGTAACGAGAAGAATGTACGAGCTAGACTGGGGATACGCACAAAAAGGCGCGTTCCACGCAATTGTTTCTTCTGGATTTGGATTTTGGGGACCACCGCTTAGACTTGGAAGTAGGTCGGAGATTGTGCAGGTAGAAGTTACATTTGAATAGGGGTTATGAAATAGAGAGCTGATGGCTCTCTATTTTTTCAATAAAAACAAATAACAATAAATATTTATGTTGGTGCTAATTTCATAAAAGAGATACGATTATAAGACTCGATTAAAATAAAGGGGGATTGTAAGTGATCATATCAGATGTACTATACGGAGAATTTGAAGTGGATCAAGTAGTAGAAGAATTAATTTCAAGTAAGTCTATGCAAAGACTAAAGGGAATTCATCAAGCAGGCGCAAGTTACTTAGTGAACGAGAAATGGAATGTAACGCGCTTTGATCATTCAGTTGGTGTTATGTTATTAGTTAAAAAACTAGGTGGTTCAGTAGAAGAACAGATCGCTAGTTTACTGCATGACGTATCGCATACTGCTTTTTCCCACGTGATTGATTACGTTTTTGATAATGAAGATGAAAGTTATCATGAAGAGATATTTAGTTCTGTTGTGAAAAACTCAGAAATTCCAGCGATCCTTGCGAAGCATGGTTATAACTATGAAGATATTTTATTAGATGATTCGAAGTGGACATTACTGGAAAGGTCAGCGCCCGAATTATGCGCAGATCGAGTAGATTATACGTTACGAGATATGTATACATACGGATATATTTCTTTAGAAGAGGTTCATAGATTTTTAGAGGATATTATCGCAGTAGAGGGGAAAATGGTTGTTCAAAGTGTCGAAATGGCAGAATGGTTTACAGAAACGTATTACAAAGAAGTAATTGATTTCTTTATGAAACCAATGAATATTTACGGAAACGATATGTTAGCGAAAACATTAAAGTTATCTCTTCATAAAAAGGTTATTCATGCAGATGATTTTCTTCTTGAAGATGAGGAGCTTATTTCGAAATTGCAGCAATGTAATGACCCCGAAGTAGAAGCTTTATTAAGCAAAGTTCATCCAAATGTAAAGGTAAAAGAAGATAGAAACGATTATGATTTACATCAGAAAAATAAAGTGCGTCTTATTGATCCGCCGTTACTTCGTGAAGGGAAAATCGTTCAGTCATCTGTTGTGTCAGAAAACATAAGACAGATAAGTGATATTGCTTATGAAAAAGCGGTGAGAGGGATGTATGTGAAAGTGATTTCGAATTAAAAAAGAAGTAGCGCATCTTTTTTAGAGCGCTACTTCTTTTTTATTAATTATCAAACCAATTCCAAATCTCAATATCTCCAAGAGTCGCATAACGTACGTGCGGGGAGTTTTGTAATTTTAATAACTCTTTCGATGGGCCAGTAATAACAATTCCGTATACTTTTACACCGTTGTCCTTTATATATTGATAACGTTTATCTAAGTTTAGTTCTTTCTCAGAAAGCGCTGCTATTTTGCTTACCGTTTTTTTATGGATAGAAAGGATGCGCATCATTTCGGTTACTTTGTCTTCTTGCGTTTTCTGCCCGTCAGTTTCATTATCGAGGAATCTTACATGTTCTGGAAACCCTATAGCTTCTCCGCCATGTAGGATATAGTCATCTACATTTTTTCTTTCTTGTCCTGTATCTAAAGCGTACCATAAAGGAGTTGGAGGGAGTTCTTGTGCCTCGAATATGCTATATAAAAGCGGTTCTAATTCTTTTAAAGTGTAAGCTTTATCAAAAGAAATTGCTACTTCTGCAACGGTTCCATCATGTACTTTTGCAAGTGTATCCCATACTTTTTTTGATGAATCCTTTAAATAATCACCCTGCTCTGTTTTTGGATGAACAAAGAAGAGTTTTGGTTGATAGAACGGATTCATCCAAGTTCGCTTCGTAACATCTACAGATGATAAGAAGCTTTTTGTTTCTATTGTACCGAGGGGCATTTCTTTTTTACCGACGGTTCGTACTAAATCAAATTGGCTATTCGTACGGAAAAAAGCTTCTACACTTGTTCCGCCTCCCATAACACGGCTATTTGGGATTGTTGCTTCAAGTGCAAGCGAAGGAACCTCTCTAATTTCTTCTAGCCTTTTATCATTATTAGCTTGAAAATAAAAGGCTGATAATACCCCGCCGATTATATAGATAACGATGCAAATTGATAATATAAAACCAAACGTTTGTAAACGATGTTTCCACTTAATCCGCCAAAAAGGAACTTTAAAATCTTTTGGAGGTAACTTTTTCTTAATTGGTTCTGTTTTTGTTAACAGCTCATCTAAGTAAGCTTCACACGCTTCACATGACTCAATATGACTTTCTAACAGTTCTTGTTCATCATGCGTGAGCGTTCCATTTTCATACTTCTTCCATAGTTTTTTTAATTCTGTACAACCCATCCGTATCACTCCTTTATGCTTTTCGTGTCTTTCCGTCCCCTGTGTAATTCAATTTTCACTTTCGCTAATGAGAGACCAGTCATTTCTGCTATTTCCTTATAGGAGAATCCATAGTAATCTCGTAGTAGTAGGACATTTCGTCTTTCGAGCGGAAGAGCGTATAAACTGTCTAACCAACTAGCAATCTCATGTTTTACGAAATATTCATGTTCTGTACTTGGCACGTTTGGTAAATGGAATTCTGCAACTTCTGTTGTTTTATATTTCTTTTCTTTACGATACCAATCGATAAAGGCATTGTAGGCAATTGTAAATAACCACGGCCTAATTTCTTCTCCTTTATAATAGTCAATATGGACGAGCATGCGGTAAAAGGTTTCCTGCATGAGATCTTCAGCAAAATGAGAATCTCCGGTTAGGGAGAGAAGATAGCGAAATAAATCATGCATATGATCTGAATAAATGTCTTCTAATGATTGTTTGCGTTTCACTAATTTCCCTCCCTTCATACATAACAACGAAATACATATAAAAAAGTTACAATTTTTTATGGAATTATAGTAAAAAACGTCAAGAATTGGATTGCGTTCTCTTTTATCATAATACATATAAGGCGGGTGAACAGAGATGGAAAGCTATGAAACACAAATTCAAAGGTCAATTGATTATATTGAGGAAGATGTAATGGAAAAACAAACGCTGCGTAATTTAGCGCGGGTTGCAGGTTTTTCTGAGTCTCATTTTCATCGTGTATTCCAGGCGTTAGTAGGTGATACGGTAATGGAGTATGTTCGAAAGAGGAGGTTAGCCCGGGCAGCTTATCAACTTTCTCATACGGATGAAAAAGTTATTGATATCGCGTTTGAACATGGCTTTCAATCTCACGAAACGTTCACGAGAGCCTTTAAAAAATTATTTCAAATGACACCGAGTGAATATCGAAAACAAGAAATCGAAACACCGATGTATTACAGAGTGAATGTAAAGCAAAGAAAATTAAATCCGTATTTAGGAGGCATACAAATGGAATATCGTATTGTAAATAAACCAGAATTTTTAGTGGCGGGTTATGAACTGAAGACGACAAGTAAAGAAGGGAAAAACCATCAAGACATTCCAGCATTTTGGCAAGAATATTTACAAAAAGATCTTGGAACGACAATTCCGAATCGTAAAGATACGAGTCAATGGGTAGAGCTTGGATTATGTACTGATTTTAATTTAGAAACAGGGGACTTCACTTATATTATTGGAATGGAAGTTACAGACTTTGAAAATGTACCAAATGAAATTGCAAAGCGTACTTTCCCGGCAGCAACATATGCTGTGTTTACAACGCCGAAAGTTCCTCATGAAGAAATGGTATCGTCTATCCACCAAACTTGGAATGCAGTTTTCTCAGAATGGTTCCCGCATTCAGGCTATGAACATTGCGGCGTTACAGAGTTTGAATTATACGATGAGCGTTGCCACGAAGATAAGAGTGAGTTTGCACAAGTAGAGCTTTGGATACCGGTGAAGAAAAAATAATAGGGTAAGAGCGAATCATTGGGAGATGGTTCGCTTTTTTTATAAGTGGATTGTT
This sequence comes from Bacillus sp. B1-WWTP-T-0.5-Post-4, assembly GCF_009183795.1. Classification (NCBI taxonomy): domain Bacteria; kingdom Bacillati; phylum Bacillota; class Bacilli; order Caryophanales; family Bacillaceae; genus Bacillus; species Bacillus sp. B1-WWTP-T-0.5-Post-4. The sequence continues at coordinate 832,007 of NZ_WEIJ01000002.1, read as the reverse complement.
AAATTTGTATTGTTTTATCTGTAATACATATGAAAATGGTAAAATAAAGTAGCAATTAAATATTGCGGGTGGAAGGTTATGCCCTTTCTTCATTTTGTGAAGAAAGGAGGTGTAATCGTATGGAATTTCTTTTGCAAATTTTGTTGGAAATTACAAAAACTATAGCTAGAGAAGGTATAGTTTTTGGATTTAAGAAATTAACGGCAAAAAAAGCGCAAAAAGAAGACCACCCGTCTGCCTGCGAAGCGTGGGAAGTCTTCTAAGCGCAAATAAGCTTTAGTTGCAACCTTCCACCTTGCGGTAATTAGTTGCAGTGACGGGGTGTTGGAAGCACCTCGTCTACTTCATTTTATGCAAAACTTAGTTAGTTTATACTTCTATTTATAGTATAACAGTTTAGAAATGTATTTGTTAATAGTTTTATTTTTACTTTGTATAGTAGGGAAGCAGGTTAGTATTGTCGGTTTTTGTCGATAAGTCGATATATCTAGAAAATCGCTGATATAATTCGAGTTGCGCTTATATATTCAAAAAATCGCCGATATAATTTCATATACCTCTAAAACACCTCAAAAAAAACGATCCACATAATTTCAATTACAGTAAAATTATTCCAGTGAAGAAAAAAGACGCCACATAGCGTCTTTCCTACGAACGAAACGGAAATACAAGAATAATCGTCGTTCCTTTTCCGAGTGCACTATCAACGGAAATTGTTCCGTTATGAGCATGAACGAGCTGTTTTGTAATGGCTAGGCCAAGTCCAGTTCCGATGTTGCTTTCTTCTGTGTTTGTTCCGCGGTAATATCGTTCAAATAGAAGTTCTTTCGTTTTTTCATCCATTCCTTTTCCGTCATCTGAAATGGAGAGTGTAAAGGAATTAGCGTTTTGTGATAATTTTACGATGACAGTAGTTGTTTCGTTATTATGTTTTACAGCATTTACTAGTAAGTTTTCGATAATACGCTGGAACCATTTTTCTTCAATGAAATATTGAATTTTATTTGAGCTCGGTACGAATTCAATATTTTGATTTTGAAGTGTTGGATTATTAATAAATTGCAATAATACTTTTTGGACGAACTGATTGATTTCAACGTTTACGTGTTGGGCAGGAAGGCTGTTATTTTTTAATTGATACGTTAAGCTTAAATCATCAATTAATGTTGTCATATATTGAGATTTCTCTTTCATAACACTACCAAATTGCTGAATATCACGATCAGTCCAGTTATATTGATTCGATTCGAGTAATAATGCGTAGCCATATATAGAGCTAAGTGGTGTTTTTAAATCATGCGTTAGACCGGTAATCCATTCTTCTCGTGTTTGCTGGAGTACTTGCCTCATCGCATCATTTTTTTTGAGTGTAATAGAAAGGTGTTCTAGTGAACTTGTTACATCTCTAAACAAACGAAATGACCATTTTTCTTTACCAGATCGCCGGAACCTGACAGGTTTTCCTTTTTTACTAATAGGTTCTTCATACTTTCCACCAGCGATATTTTTAAGCCAGCGCATCGCATGTAATAACGGTTTCCCGAATTTATTACCGTACCAAATAGAAAGAATGACTAAATAAACAAATACGATAAGAAGGATTAATCCGCATCCAATGAGAAACTTCTTAGTAAATACATCTTCAATTTCGTCATCTGGATAGTAGTGCTCATTTTTTGCAGTTACAACGAGAAGGTTGCCACTATTTGCATCGTAAAAGCTAGATGTATTTTCTTTATGATTCCACGGCTCTTTTTCATTAAGGGCAATTTGTATCGCTGAAAATGTTTTTTTCTTTCCAGCTGGATAGGCAAAAACCTCTTCGCCATTTTGATTAAATATTTGAAGTGCTGCTTTTTCTTTAGACAGTAACTGTTTTTCTTGATCTGTTAATGTGAACGAATCCATCGTTAAAGAGGAGTGATCCTTTTGAATTGCTGTCAGTAACGCATTGCTTTTTAACATACCACCATAAATAACAAGTACTTTCTTTTCTTCTAATTCAATTTCCCAATATGTAAATTTATAATTACTTTCGATATGATGTTGTATATATGCGACTAAAGATGTCTTCGTATAAGCATTCGGAACATCATTTGGTGTATTAAAGTGGTAGAGGATTTTTCCGTTTTCATCTACAACTTGGAGCCAATCATTTTTCTCCTTTATTAAATCTTGCACTTCAGATTGTAACGAAATATGCCCATCTTCTGAAGAGATGTATCTTGAAATTGTAAAACTATCAGAATCTGGAATATTAGGTTCGTATAAAGTACTAGTAAGAAGAAAAATTAAATAAGTAAAAGCAGCAACTACAGCGATAAGTAATGTAACTAAAACAAAAACGTGTTGCATGATAAATTGAATAATAAGTCGTTTATTAAAATTCATATCGTCACCCTACTTTGTAACGAACTTATAACCAAGCCCGCGAACGGTTTTTATATATTCTGGTTTACTTGGATCATGTTCAATTTTTTCACGTAGTTTTCGAATGTGGACCATAACAGTGTTGTCATCGCCATTATAGGCAGGTGCTCCCCAAACTTTTTCGTATATTTCCTCTTTCGAAAATACGTAGTTCGGATTCTCGCAAAAGAAGAGTAGTAGTTGAAAGAGTTGAGCGGAGCATTCGACAATGTGCCCATCTACTGTTAGTTCTGCAGAGTGCTGATCAATTTCAAATCTTCCAAATGAAATCGAGTGTGATTTTTGTTCGTGTGGTACGGTTTGTTTCATATGTCTCCGAAGCTGTGCTTTCATGCGTGCTACTACTTCTAATGGATTAAATGGTTTCGTAATATAATCATCTGCACCGTATGAAAATCCGGATATTTTATCTAAATCAGATGCTTTTGCTGATAGGAAGAAAATTGGACAATCTGTTTGTTGGCGAATGATTGGACAAATATCAAAACCAGATTGTCCAGGAAGCATTACATCTAAAATAATTAAATCGTAATTGTTTTGCTTAGTTAGAGATAAAGCCATTTCAGCTGATGTTGCAGTTGTAATATGAGAAAAGCCTTCTTTTTCAAGAATGGTAGTTAGTAATTGTAAAATTGCTGTTTCATCATCAACGAGTAAAATATTTGCTTGGTACATAAACATCCCTCCTAATTTCCTCGAATATCATATCATCATTTTGTAACTTATGGAATTTTTAAGGAAATTTTAAGGTTTTCTTTCGCAAAAAATTAAGAATCAAATGATATGATAAAAGTAACATAGGGGAGGAGATGAGTGTGAACCCGTTTCAAGTGATGCGAGCTAGATATTTTTTAATTGTATTTGCACTATTAATTTTAATAGCGAGAAGTAGTGGCGATTTGCTAACAAGTATATTTCATATACAAAATTCTTCTTTTATAAATATTCTTATATTCTATATCCTTCCGATGGTATGGATTTCTTATGAGTATAGAAAGCACCACATTTCATTTTCATTATTTGTTAATAAAAATGAAACATTTAACTTGGTACAAGTTTTATACATTACGGTTATGTTATGCATGTTTAGTTACGGGTATCTTATTTTGTATATGTATAGTTTTGCATGGATTACACCGGACTTTATTATGAACGCCCTGCATGAACCAATTGTAGATAGTACTGGGGGATATGTATCTCAAGTCATTAGGGTCGTATTCATCGCACCAATTATCGGGGAATTTGTTTTTCGCGGATTTTTACTTCAACGTTTTGCAACAAAATGGGGAACGAGCATAGCGACCATCGTTGTAGCAATATTGTTTGCGTTGTTACATGTTGATTTCCTCGGTGCAGCCATATTCAGCATCGTATTGTCAATCGTATATATTCGTACGAAAAGTTTACTCATGCCAATTGCAATACATATGTTAAACAATGCATTTGTAATAGGTGCGTCTTTTCTAATAAGTAGAGAAAAAATTATGAGTTTTGCCGATTTCTCAAATTATACGACATTCTTTCCTGGACTTATTATTTTTATAACAGGATTAAACTTAGTACTTATCTTTTTATTTGTTAATCGCAAATATTGGAGTAAAGAAGTGCCGGTTATATATGCAGAGCAGGAAAAGAGCTTTTCAGATGTAGTCGGGAGTAAATAAGATGAAGAAGACGGTTGAAAAAATATTAAAAGACATTATAGATTCTACGTCTATTACAGATATGTGTGATAAAAGCGTTTGTCATTGGCTTCAACCTGTAGTAGATACGATTGTGTTTCCAGAGTATTACTTATTTTCTAGTACTCATTTAAAAGAAAATATTATTTCTCTTCTTATTGTGTTCGGGGTTTTACTAATATTTGGTCTAATTGTAGAAGAAATGATGAAGCGCATCTTCAGAAAGAATGAAGAGAAGTATATGTGGATTCATAAAGTATTCGAGAAAGTAATGGTGGCTTTCCTTTTGTTTTATGGTATAAAAACAATCATTTACTTTATAGCTTTGAAACATCATTAATTCGAAATTTGAAAGGGATGTATAAAATTATATGAATGAAACGATATCATCAAATAAGTTTTTTTATTTGATTTTACTTAGTCTAGTGTTAATAACGACAGTGAATGTTATTTTGCGCTGGGAGGAAGCTTATTTTTTCATGTATTTAGCGCTCCATTTGCTAGGGATTTTATGTATAAGTGGTGGAGTGGTTACTGAAAAAAAGAATGAAGAAAGCGTTAACTATATGTGTGTGATCGGTCTTGTTTTACTTTTAGCTGTACAAGGTATTATGAAATATAGTTCTTTCTCTTTACAAGATTTTAGTTTATTAATAGATGTACTTCCTTAAAGAGGCTTTTTATTTTATCTAAAAAGCAAGTAGGGTACGTGTTGGTTTGTAAGTGTGATCCTTATTACGGATTGTGAACCGAAGAAAGTGTTTAAAGATAGGTAAAACTCTTCTTATGTAGAAGAGTTTTTTTATGTAAATAAAAAGATCCAGAGCAATTCACATAATAAGCTTGTTCTAATTTAGCGTGTACGAACTTACAATAATAATAGACAGGCAGCATAGAGGAGGGAATAGCGTGAGGAAGGTTATCGGTTGGTCGCTTTTTTTGTACGTTGGATTTGCGTTACTTATATATTGGTATTTATTTGGATGGAATCATGAACTTATTCCGGACATGTATAAGGGAACGAGTGCAGATCCAGAAACGTTTATGAGTACGAGAGAGCTTACGCTAAGCCAAGATTATTCGCGCGTGAAAAATTTACTATACTTTTTAGCGACGCCTCTTGAATGGATTATTTTATTATTTGTACTTGTGCTAGGTATTTCAAGAAAGTTTGAGAAATGGTCGAAGGAAACGACTAAAATAAGTGTTTTGCAAGTTGCGATTTATTTCTTTTATTTATCATTACTGACAACAGTGCTTGCCTTACCGATGCAATGGATTGGCCGGAAAGTGTCCGTTGATTACGGCATTTCAACACAAAGTACACAAAGCTGGATAAAAGATCATGTTATCGGTTTTTGGGAAAGTTATGCGACTATGTTAATCGTAGTTACCGTTCTATTATGGCTTATCCGTAAATTTCCGAAGAGATGGTGGCTCGCAGGATGGGCGCTCTCTGTTCCATTTACAATCTTTTTAACATTCATACAGCCTGTCGTTATTGATCCACTGTATAACGACTTCTCGACGCTGAAAAATAAAGAATTAGAAACGAAAATTTTAGCGATAGCAGACAAAGCGGACATTCCTGCTAAACACGTATATGAAGTAAATATGTCAGAAAAAACGAATGCATTAAATGCTTACGTAACAGGAATTGGCCCTAACGCCCGTATTGTAATGTGGGATACAACACTTAAGCAGTTAAAAGATAAAGAGATTTTATTTATCATGGCCCATGAAATGGGGCATTATGTTATGAAGCATATATATTTTGGCGTTGCAAGTTATGTATTGCTATCGTTTATAGGTATGTTTTTAATTAGTCGTATTATAAATATGTGTATTCGCAAATGGGGAGATACATTGCAAATTTCAAAAGTGGCATGTTTCTCCATTTTACCTTTATTTTTCTTAATTTCTTCTATACTCTCATTTGCAGTACAACCAGCAACAAACTATGTTTCACGTATAGAAGAAAGAGCGGCAGATCAATATGCTTTAAATATGACGAAGGACGGAAAATCTGGTGTGAAAACTTTTCAATATTTATCAAAAACAAGTTTAAGCCAAGTGAATCCGCCTGCGTTAGTGAAATTTTTCTTATACACGCACCCACCAATTTTTGAAAGAATTCATACGTTTGAACAATATGAGAAACAAAGAAAAAAGGAGTAGCTATTATGCTACTTTTTTTTATAGAGATATAAGTTTCATATTGGGAATATTTATCATTGCTTTTTATTGCGATTTTGTAAATAATAAGCTATAAAATTCTAAAAATCTATATATAAAGGAATAAAGGTGAAAAAATGTATTTTTTACAAAATTTAAAAGTGAAATATAAATTATTAGCGCTTATTTCATTAGCAGTTTTAGGTATGGTAATTATAAGCAGTGTAGCAATTAGTTCTATTAATAAGATTAAGCATGATACAGAGGTTGTAGTAGATGATTATCAATATTCTGCAATTTTATTAGAAGGAATGCTTCGCACACAAAATTCACTAGAATATAACCTACTAGAATTAATTACGGTATCACAAAATGAAGTGGCAAATAAAGAGGGAATAATTGATAATATTGAAAAGGATCTTAAAAAATATGATTCTTTATTAAAAGAATATGATGATGGTTTTAATTTAAGTAAGCAAGAGGATGAACTGTTTCAGAAGATGAAGAAATCTTTGCCAAGTTATAAAGATACATATAAAAAATTATTTGAAAAGGCAAAGGCAACAAACGAGCCACAAATGGTAAATGAATTTCAGAAGGAATTAAAACCGAAGGGAATAGAGTTAGCCGGTTATGCAGTGGATCTAGAATCGTATGTTTCAAATTTAGCTGACCAAGTATTTAAAGATTCTCAAAAAATGATTGATCGTTCCGTTATTACCTTTATCATTCTTGTAGTAGTTACTACAATCGTTATATGTATAGTAAGTTATATTATTAGCAAGCTTATAGTTGCTCCTTTACAAACGGTTAGTCGTATGATGGAAAGAGCGAAAGAAGGAGATTTAACCGTACATGGTGATTATAATGCTAAAGATGAATTAGGTGTATTAGTAAGTAATTTTAACGAGATGATTGCAGGGCTAAGAACAAATATGCAAGAAGTAGAGAATAATATTCAGCTTTTATTCCAACATGCAGACGGAGTAGTATCTGCATCAGAAGTATCTAGTAGTGCAGCGAAGAAAATCACTATGGATATTGAAGAAGTCGCAAATGGTGCAGAGAGTCAAATGCAAGCAATGGAACAAACTGCGGGTGCGATGGAAGAGTTGACACAAGGAATGCAGAGTATAGTCAATACATCATCCTCTGTAAATGAATTATCTGCTCAATCAGCATTAGATGCAGAGAGTGGTAACAAATTAATGAAACAAATGATTCAACAGATGGATACAATCCAAAATTCGGTACATAGCGGTGTGAAACAAGTAGAGACTATGAAAGAACAATCAGAAGAAATTGTTAAAATCATTGATGTTATGCAAGGTATTACCTCCCAGATTAACTTATTAGCATTAAACGCCGCAATTGAGGCTGCACGTGCTGGTGAAAGTGGTAGAGGATTTGCAATTGTGGCAGATGAAGTGCGGAAATTAGCAGAACAATCTAGTGATTCTGCAAAACAAATTGAGAATCTTATTACTCAAGTTATGGGAACAACGAACCATACGGTACATATGATGGGGAAAGTAGATAATGAGGTACAGGCAGGTACACAAGTAGTAATGCATACAGAAAAAGTATTTGGAACAATTACAGAAAAAGTACAACAAGTATCTGAGCAAATTCAAACGGTATCTATGTCTACAGATGAAATTGCAGCGAGTAGTGAGGAAATCTCGGCTTCTGCAGAAGACATGGCTCAAATTTCCCAAAGATCATCTGACCGAACTGATAGGGTAAAAGAGTCTATTCAACAGCAAGAAAAATCTGTTCAAGAGATTTCGGTTTCAATTGAACATATGCATAACGCAGCAGGAAAACTAAAACAAATAGTTGCCCAATTTACTCTTCAAAAGTAGTAGCATATTTGAGTGTTAATAAATATAAAAAATCATCCTCTTTTAAGAAAAAAGGATGATTTTTTTATCCCGCTATTTGCTGGGCAGTAAGACCTCCACCTCAAAATTCAGCGAAAGCGAGTTATCAGTGAAGGGGAATGCTACCTCTGAAATATAAACCATGAATATAGTAGCCTCCACTAGGTATCTCCTTTAGGTGCCAATAAAGGGAAGTTATAAAGTGAAAAGGAGTTTATAAAGAGATTGTAGAATGTTTTAGTATATAACACCTTAGATGTGACAACTTCCTTTTTGAAAAAGAAAGAAGGGAGTATAAAGCAGAAAGGTAGTGGAAATATTTCTTCTAGAAGATTTACATTTTATCTTACATTCACCAAAAAATAATACTCCTGAAACAATGAAGTTCATTTTATTTGAATGAAATAGGGAGAGAGGACAATGAAGAAAAAAATATTGGGTGTAATGATGATTGCGACAATGGCAGGAGGTATATTTGCAGGGACGAATGTGACGCCTGTAAAAGCAGAAGAGTATCCACAAATGATTGTGTTTGAAGATGTTCCATACGGATTTTGGGCATATGATGCTATTATGGACTTAGCATATCATAAAATTATATTAGGGTATGGAAACGGGAAGTATGGTGTTGGCGATCTTATAACACGTGAACAAGTAGCTGGGACTATTTACAGAACACTTGAGATAAAAGAAGAAGGGCCAGTAGCGAATCCATATAAAGATGTTTCTGATAGTACAACAACTTTTAAAAAGGAAATTTTGGCGTTAACAAAACGTGGTGTTTTTTCAGGGGATGGCCAAGGGAATTTTAGGCCGAAAGCACCAATCTCTAGAGCGGAAATGTCTGTCATTTTAAAACGAGCATTTAATTTTGAAACGAAACAAAAACATACATTTAAAGATATTCCAAAAGGCCACTGGGCAGAAGATGCAATTAGTGCGTTACAATCTAATAATGTTGTGAGAGGAACTGGGAATGACATGTATGAATTAAATCGCCCTGTACCTAGAGAACAATATGCTCAGTTTATTAATAATGCGATTATTAATTATCATTTGAAAGAGGATTGGAAGTAGAGTGAAATATGAAAGCACAAATAGAAATATTTGTGCTTTTTTGTTTGTTTAAAAAAGAATTATTATTCTCATTTATGTATTTTTATGGTTATACACAAGCTTTATAATCAACCCGATGAAAAAGACATGATGTGTAATATGATTCACAAAACCGTCACGAAATGTGTCGAAAAATATATTGTCACTATACCATTTATTCTGTATATTTTTAAAAAAACATATACATATTGGGGAGATAATTTGATGAGCAAAAAATTATTAAAAACAGCTACAGCATTAACAATTATGGGTGGGGTGTTATTCTCAGCAGAGAGTAACAGTGTAAAAGCGGAAAGTGCACCGTTGCAAAAAACAAATACAATTGTATTTAAAGATGTACCAAAAGGGCATTGGGCATATGAGGCAATTCATGAATTAGCGGAACAAGAAATTATTTTAGGATATGGCGATGGAATATTCGGTTTTGGGGATAATGTAACACGTGAGCAAGTTGCAGCTTTAATTTACCGTGTGTTTGATATGGAAGAACAAGATGAATATGAAAACCCATATGGAGATATTGATGAAAATTCAACAAGCTTTATCGAGGAGATATTGGCTTTAACGGAAATGGGAATTTTCCAGGGAGACGAGAATGGAAACTTTAGACCGAAGGCGACGTTAACGCGTGCAGAAATGGCACAAGTTCTTACGAATGCTTTTGACTTACAGGCAAAGGGATCTCATAACTTTAATGATGTTTCAGCAAATTCATGGGCAACGAATGCAATTAGTGCAGTACAAACAAATGGTATTACAATAGGAATCGGAGAAGGTAAATTCGGTCCGTCTATGAAGGTAACGAGAGAACAATACGCACAGTTTTTACATAGAGCAATATTGCATGATATGGAACAAGGGCAGTAATAAAGTTTAACTAGTCAAAGTGAAATTTAAAAATAATACAAAAAGGTCGTTGTTGTATAACAGCGGCCTTTTTTGTATGAAATAAAGCGCGAAAGAATGGCGTTTTGAAAAAAATGAAATGAATTTTCAAAAAAAACTTCCTTTTCTGAAGATTTGTTATATAATATAAAACATAAAATCAAATCTGTTATAAAACAGTTTAAGAAGGGGATGCTAATATGTCGACGCAAACTTCACGGGTTACACTGCCCGGAGAAATGTTACCAGCGTACAACGAAATATTGACACCTGAGGTGCTTAGTTTTTTGAAGGAACTACATGAGAATTTTAATGAGCGCCGCATAGAACTTTTACAAAAACGTGTAGAAAAACAAAAGAGAATTGATGCAGGGGAGTTTCCGAAGTTTCTAGAAGAAACAAAACATATACGTGAAGCGGATTGGACAATTGCCAAGCTGCCAAAAGACTTAGAGGATCGCCGCGTAGAGATTACTGGACCGGTAGATAGAAAGATGGTCATTAACGCTTTAAATTCAGGAGCGCATCTTTTTATGGCGGATTTTGAAGATTCGAATTCACCAACTTGGGAAAACGCAGTTGAAGGGCAAATCAATTTACGAGATGCAGTAAAGGGAACGATTTCACATAAAAATGATAAAGGGAAAGAATATAGATTAAATGAGAAAACAGCTGTACTCATTGTACGTCCAAGAGGATGGCATTTAGAGGAAAAGCATATGCAAGTTGATGGGAAAAATATGTCGGGTAGTTTAGTAGATTTCGGCTTGTATTTTTTCCATAATGCGAAAGCTCTTTTAGCAAAAGGGAGCGGCCCATACTTTTACTTACCGAAAATGGAAAGTTATTTAGAAGCGAGATTATGGAATGATGTATTCGTATTTGCTCAAAAATATATCGGCATTCCAAATGGAACGATTAAAGCAACTGTGTTACTAGAAACGATTCACGCTTCGTTTGAAATGGATGAAATTTTATATGAGCTAAAAGATCATTCTGCTGGCTTAAATTGCGGAAGATGGGATTATATTTTTAGCTTTTTAAAGAGTTTCCGTAATCATAATAAATTCTTACTACCAGATAGAGCACAAGTCACGATGACGGCGCCATTTATGCGTTCGTATTCTTTGAAAGTAATTCAAACATGTCACCGCCGTAATGCACCAGCAATTGGAGGAATGGCGGCACAAATTCCGATTAAAAATAATCCAGAAGCAAATGAAGCAGCTTTTGAAAAAGTGCGTGCTGATAAGGAACGCGAAGCTTTAGACGGTCATGACGGGACTTGGGTCGCCCACCCTGGACTTGTACCGGTTGCAATGGAAGTGTTTAATCACATTATGAAAACACCAAATCAAATTTTTAGAAAACGTGAAGAAATATGTGTAACAGAAAACGATTTACTAGAGGTACCGGTGGGAACGATTACAGAAGAGGGCCTTCGCATGAATATTAGCGTAGGTATTCAATATATTGCATCTTGGTTAAGCGGACGGGGAGCAGCACCCATTTATAACTTAATGGAAGATGCGGCAACAGCTGAAATTTCAAGAGCACAAGTATGGCAATGGATTCGTCATGAAGGTGGAAAACTAAATGATGGTCGTAATATTACGCTTGAATTAATGGAAGAGCTAAAAGAAGAAGAATTAGCAAAAATAGAAAGAGAGATTGGTAAGGAAGCCTTTAAGAAAGGGAGATTCCAAGAGGCGACAACGTTGTTTACAAATCTCGTTCGAAATGATGAATTCGTACCATTTTTAACATTACCGGGTTATGAAATTTTATAAAAAACGAAAAGGGGATGGAACAAATGAAAAACGAAAGAATCGAGAAGTTGCAAGAAAGCTGGGAATTAGATGAGCGTTGGAAAGGGATCACACGTCCATATTCGGCAGAAGATGTAATTCGCCTGCGCGGGTCAATTGACATTGAACATACGTTAGCGCGTCGCGGTGCTGAGAAGCTTTGGACATCGCTTCATACAGAAGACTATATTAACGCACTTGGCGCATTAACAGGAAACCAAGCGATGCAACAAGTAAAAGCTGGGTTAAAAGCGATTTACTTAAGTGGTTGGCAAGTAGCAGCTGATGCAAACCTTTCTGGACATATGTATCCAGACCAAAGTTTATATCCAGCGAACAGCGTACCTGCTGTAGTAAAACGAATTAATCAAACGCTTCAACGTGCGGACCAAATTCAGCATATGGAAGGAAGCGATGATACAGACTATTTCGTACCGATTGTAGCAGATGCAGAAGCTGGATTTGGTGGGCAATTAAATGTATTCGAACTGATGAAAGGTATGATTGAAGCAGGTGCATCAGGTGTGCATTTTGAAGATCAATTATCTTCAGAGAAAAAATGTGGCCATTTAGGTGGAAAAGTACTACTACCAACGCAAACAGCAGTACGCAATTTAATTTCTGCACGCCTTGCAGCAGATGTAATGGGAGTGCCGACAATTATCGTTGCAAGAACAGATGCGGATGCAGCTGATTTAATTACGAGCGATATCGATCCTGTTGATAAAGCATTTATTACAGGAGAAAGAACACCAGAAGGATTTTACCGTACGAATGCAGGTCTTGATCAAGCAATTGCGCGCGGTTTAGCGTATGCACCGTACGCAGACCTCGTTTGGTGTGAAACGTCAGAACCAAATTTAGAAGATGCAAAACGATTTGCGGACGCAATTCATAAGGAGCATCCAGGGAAGCTACTTGCATATAACTGCTCACCTTCATTCAACTGGAAACAAAAACTAGATGAAAAAACAATTGCAAGCTTCCAAAAGGAAATCGCATCTTACGGTTACAAGTTCCAATTCGTAACACTTGCTGGATTCCATTCATTAAATTACGGTATGTTTGAACTAGCACGTGGCTATAAAGAGCGCGGCATGGCAGCATACTCTGAACTACAACAAGCAGAATTCGCAGCTGAAAAACATGGCTACTCTGCAACACGTCATCAACGCGAAGTAGGAACAGGTTACTTTGATGAAGTAGCACAAGTGATTACAGGCGGAACTTCATCAACGACAGCGTTAAAAGGATCTACGGAAGAAGCACAGTTTACGAAATAAAAGGAAGGGGCACCTTTTTTGAAAGGTGCCCCTTGTTATTTTCTAAACGATTCGAAAAGAGAGATGGAGTTGTCGGCAAAAAACGATACTCCCTTTTCTTTATTACTAAATCAACTCCACTCAGCCCTATGATCACGAATAAACTTTATATCTTTCTCATAATGCTCTAGATGTCCTTCATCGATCATTCTTTGGAAATTCAAGTCGCCTTCTTGCGCTTTTCGTTTCATATATGTACATAATCCTTCTAATCGAAGTAACACCATTCCTAAGTAATCTTCATTCATATTTTTATCATAGGACTGAACGAACAAATTCATTCTCTCTTTAATACGATCTGCATGTTGCGATGAGTCATAATGAACGGCTTCACCGGATTCTGTATAATATACTCTACTTAAAGGCACACAAGTATAAAGTGTATAAGCGATATCCCATAGTCTTGGACCAGGAGCAGCAACATCGAAATCAATAATCCCTACTGGCTTCTCATTATTAAAAATAATGTTATATATGGCAAAATCATTGTGACATAAAACCTCAATGTTATTTGGAGTATGATCCATCGGTTTCCAATCATCTAATAACGGAAAATCACTTACAGCATCATGGTAAAGGCGGAGCATCTTTGCTATTTCTTTTAATACATCATTAGATCGCATATATTCTTTTAAAGGATAATTGCCAGCTTCTCCTTCAATAAAGGATAAAATCTCTCTATCCTTTTCATCTACACCTAAAAACTTTGGAGCATAATGAAATCCTTTGTTTTCTAAATGTTGCAATAGCTTATGAATCTTTTCACTGCCTGGCTTTAACTCTCGCCGAACAGTATTTTCAGAACGATATACGCTTGAGACGTTTCCCCCTGTTAGCCTTTCTTCTTTAGCGTAGTTTGACATGTGAAAATTCCCCCTGTAATTAAAAAATCCAATTCCAAATAGTGAATAGACCAACAACGGCAGAAAAGAGAAGGGAAGCAAGCAATGCTAGACAGCCAAAAGGAACTAGCTTATCTTGCCATGTTTCTTTATACTCATAAATTAACTCCTCTGCTACTTTCTTCTGCACTGAAGATAAAGGTTGATCTTTATACAAACCTTTTATATGGTTAGAATCGCCTTTAAACTTTAAAGCACGTGCAATATGATGAGGACTATTTCCCATTGATTTTTCAAATAATAAACATGATTCATGCATAATATCTGTTTTATGCTCTTCTAGATACCAGTAACGTCCAGCCATTTCTGGATATTGTAATGTATAATAAATATCTCCGAGTTGTTTTCGAAGATGTAATTCATTTGGGTATGTAAAGATGAGGCCGTGCAATCTATCTCTTGCTTTTCCAAGATTATTATTTTCAATATCCTCTTCAATTCTTTTTAATGTTTTTCTAGGAATTTTATTGGTCATAAACTCCTCCTTATTTAGAATAGAGATAAGTATATTTTATAAGAAATACTAAAAATTAGAAATTCTATTTTCGAAAAAGATTGTACATTTTATTTTAATGTGCTATGATGATGTCAGTTGAATAGTTAAATTAAGCAATCCATATGTTATCAAGTGCTGAAAACGAACGAGAAAAAGTATGTGAGAACTAGTTTATGTTTCGTATTTGATAATGTGTGGATTCTTTTTTTAGACAGGAAGACTAAAAAATTTAAAATTTGTATTTTCTTAGGAGGAAATAATTATGGCAGTAACAGGACAAGTAAAATGGTTTAACAACGAAAAAGGTTTCGGTTTCATCGAAGTTCCAGGCGAAAACGACGTATTCGTACACTTCTCAGCAATCGAAACTGACGGTTTCAAATCTTTAGAAGAAGGTCAAAAAGTTAGCTTCGAAATCGAAGACGGTAACCGTGGACCTCAAGCTAAAAACGTAATCAAACTATAATTTTATAGTTGATGATGGAAAAAAGGATGGCTAATGCCATCCTTTTTTTGTTGTGGGGAAAGTTTTTTCAGAGCCTGTTTTTATATCTAAATCTCTTTTTCTATGTTACAACGGGTGAAAAATTATCTGGAATGCGTATTAGTTTCTGTAGAAGAATTAGTTCAGCAAGAGCATTTGCTGCGTATGATAGTAAATAACTATAAATTTGTATTCTCTATTGAAATAGGGGAATCTTTTCCAGATAGACCTTGAGTAACATCTTTTTTGTTAGCATTGTTGTTGGAATTTTGTACGTTTTGAGATGATGTTTCTAACAGTTGTTCTTGTTCCTTACTAGGGGTATTCAGAGCATCTGAGGGAATGCTATTAACCTGCTGATTTAATGGATTTTCTTTATCCATAGTATACAACTCCTTTTTAGAATTCGATAAAAAGCAATGTAATTATAAATAGCTACTTATATATATTGTGTTTTTGAATGACATTATATACAAAACTTATATTACAAAGTTAACTAATTAACGAATTGTTAGTGATGGATAAAGATGTACAAATTTGAAGTGTTTAATAAAAATTAAAAGCGGGTAACAAGTAATACTCTTTCTCATGTTTTATATAAGGATCATATTACAAATCAAAAAAGATGTAGAGAACCTTGGAAGAAAATATAGTCGTTTTTTAGGGGGAAGAAGAATAAATAAAATGATACTACGAATGTAAAAAGGCATTCCATAAAGGAAGGCCTTTTATTGTTCTTGTCCTGATTTTTTCTTCTCACGTTTTTTACATTCTGGACATTTTGATTTACGAAACGGTTTGGCAAAGAATAGCAGAATGAAAAATAAACCGAATATAATACTAGCTGAGTTTTTCACGATAATGACGCTACTATTTTTCATTTGAATCGATGGTTGGATCTCTTTTTCTTCCATAGTGGCCCTCCATATATTGGATTTACATTTTAATTATAGCAAAGTTAATTGTTTTCATGATGTGAAAATAGGAAGGGATAATAAATATTTATAGGTAGTATAAATGCTGTTTTTATAACTTTAAAATTAAATCATTACTATATCGTGATTTTTTTATTTAACAAATGTTTGATAAATGATAAAAAATTGTAAAAAAGCGGAACTTGTAAGCTATTTCCTTTTCATAGATGCTAAAATTATATATGCAGCTGCTAATATAAATGGAAAAAAGGAGATAATGGAGTATGGAAAGTAAAGTGGAACGCTATGTCGAAAATTATGTTGTAACGAAAAATACGATGGCCTTACTTCCTGTTATTCTAAGTGAAAAGAAAATTGTTACGCGAGTCGTTGAAATGAATGATTCTTTTTTCGTATTTCAAAAACCTCTAGATATTATAGAAAGAAGTTGCCGCAAGCATGGCTCTAGTTTCTTAGGCAGAAAAGAAGGAACGAAAGAGTTAACTCATATTACACATAAAGCACCGATTGCGATTAGTCCAGCAGATCAACTTTATTTTTTCCCTACCTATTCTTACTCTAGAAAAGAGTGTGCTTGGTTGTCTCATTTTTATATTGAAAGTAATAAAGAATTAAAAGATGGAAATCTTATTATTAGATTTATAAATGGCTTTGCTGTGAAATTAGAGATATCAAAAACTAGTTTTGAAAATCAACAAAATCGTACAGCAAAATTACGTACTGAATATGAAGATCGTAGGAAAAAACAAGGGAATCCTTGTTTTAAAGAGGTTGATAAAAAAGAGGAATCAACATTAAGACCCGCTTATGAGAGTGTGTATTTTGTAAAGGAAGGCGAAGTGTGAAAGGATGGGGGAATCCCCATTCTTTTTTTGTTTATCCTGTTATTTGTGGGCAGTAAGACCCCGCCTCAAAATTCAGCGAAAGCAAAGAAGTTAAGCGGGGTATCAACAAAATCCCCACTGATTAAAGTTTCACTTTATCAGTCTTTGTAGGTAAGGCGATATATTAGAAAAACCGAGTTGTAATTGTTATATTTAGAAAATCACCATTGTAATTTCATTTACCGAAAAAATCAAAAAACAATCTAAATAACAAAACGAACGACACGTCCTGTCGAATATTGATAGATTATCATAGCTAAATAATGAAGGAATTCTTATGAAAGATATGGAAACTTTAATAAATACATCTCCATATGTCGTATCTACCATTTCCTCTTTCATATAAGCAATGATACAGTAGGGATAGTATTTAGAGTAAAGGGGTAAAGTGTAGAATGGATTTTCAGACAATCAAAGAGTATTTTTCACCAGAAAATATGGATCATATTGTTGAGAGTTATAAAGCGTTCGGACCACTTCTTGGTATTGGTTTACCGATGATAGAGGCGTTGATTCCAGCATTACCGCTTATCGTATTTGTACTGGCGAATGCTGTTGCATTTGGCTTTTGGCTCGGTTTTCTTTATTCATGGCTTGGATCAGTAATGGGTGCATTACTTGTCTTTTTCATCATCCGCCATTTTGGTCGCAGTCGTTTCTTTTCGTTTGTAAATAAGCATGAGAGAGTACGAAAAGCAATGGGGTGGATTGAAAGGAAAGGATTCGCACCGATTTTTGTTATATTTTGTTTTCCGTTTACACCGTCAGCGCTCATAAATGTTGTCGCTGGTTTATCACGAATTAGTGTAAAACA
The DNA here is from genome assembly GCF_009183795.1 of Bacillus sp. B1-WWTP-T-0.5-Post-4. Taxonomy (NCBI): domain Bacteria; kingdom Bacillati; phylum Bacillota; class Bacilli; order Caryophanales; family Bacillaceae; genus Bacillus; species Bacillus sp. B1-WWTP-T-0.5-Post-4. The sequence goes on along the minus strand of NZ_WEIJ01000002.1, from coordinate 814,191 downwards.
GTTTGGTCTAGCGTTAGCATTCGGAAAACTTGTGATGATTTTTATTTTAACGTATATCGGTCATGATTTAATGTCATTTATTCATAATCCGGTGAAATCAGTTATTGTAGCGATTGGTATTTTTATTTTATGGTATGTCGGTAAGAAAATCGAAGTAAAGTTAGAACTACATTAAGAATAGTCTTCTTTGTAAAGGAAAGCTTCAGTATTAAAGGATAAGGGGAGAAGCAGATGAAGAAAACTTTGAAAAAAGAAGGCATGGAGTGGATACGAACAATTTTAATTGGTGTATTATTAGCTGTATTTTTTCGAACGTTTTTCTTTTCAACGTATGTTGTAGAGGGGAAGTCAATGATGCCGACATTGCAAGATGGCAATATGCTAGTTGTAAATAAGGTGAGTTATCAAGTTGGGGACTTGAACAGATTTGACGTTGTGGTATTTCATGCGAATAAAAAAGAGGACTATGTAAAGCGGATTATCGGTTTACCTGGAGATCATATTGAATATAAGCAGGATAAGTTATATATAAACGGTCAATTTATTGATGAGCCGTATTTAGAGAAGTATAAGAAAGAGATAAACGGAAGGCAACTAACAGGTGACTTTACATTAGAAGAGTTAACGAAAGAAAAACTGGTGCCACCTGGGTTTATTTTTGTAGTAGGTGATAACCGGCTCGGGAGCTGGGATAGTAGACACTTTGGCTTTGTAAAAGCTGATACAGTCGTCGGTAAAGTTGATTTGCGATATTGGCCAATTCAGGAGGTGCAAACGAATTTTTCAAAAGGTTGATATAATAGATAAAAGTATAGAAAAAGGCAAACAACTCAGTTTGTCTTTTTTCGTGTCCTATAATACAATTATAGTAGCAAACTAACGTTCGTTATGTAAGTGAAAGGTGGGGTTACATGTCACTTCGATTTGTGATTGGTAGAGCGGGAAGTGGAAAAAGTACACTTTGTTTACGCGAAGTGCAAGAAGAGTTAAAACAATGCCCGAGAGGGAAAACAATATTATATCTTGTGCCAGAACAGATGACATTCCAGACGCAGCAGGCGTTAATTGGAAGTGAGGATGTAAGAGGTTCTATTCGGGCACAAGTTTTTAGTTTTTCACGATTAGCGTGGAAGGTACTGCAAGAAGTTGGCGGAGCGAGTCGTCTTCATATTGATGAAGCTGGTGTACATATGTTACTCCGTAAAATTGTAGAGTCTCGTAAAGATGGATTATCGGTGTTCCAAAAAGCAGCGGAGCAAAACGGTTTCTTTGAACATCTTGGCAGTATGATTGCAGAGTTTAAACGTTACAATGTAACGCCATCTAACGTATATGAAATGTGGCAACAATTAGATGCGCATAGTAGCAGTGCCGAACAAAAGTTACTAGCGAATAAAGTGTATGATTTACAGCTATTATACGATGATTTTGAACGTGCTTTAATTGGAAAATACTTAGATTCAGAAGACTACCTGCAATTGCTAGTGGAAAAGCTTCCGCAGTCTGAATATGTAAATGGTGCGGAAATTTATATAGATGGATTTCATTCATTCTCCCCGCAAGAGTTAGAGATTGTAAGACAGCTTATGATTTGCGGAGCGAGAGTTACAATCACGTTAACGATAGATGAAAAAACGTTAGCGCAGCCAGTAAATGAACTCGATTTATTTTATGAAACGACGTTAACGTATGAAAAAATAAAACAAGTAGCGCGTGAAGAGAAAATAGAAATTGAAAAAACAATTCCACTTATGGAACAGCCGCGTTTTCATTCTCCGGCATTAGCGCATTTAGAAGCTCATTATGAAGCGCGTCCGAATGAAAAATTTAACGGTGAAGCGAGTGTAACGATTAGTACAGCTGCGAATTTACGAGCGGAGGTAGAAGGTGTTGCGCGTGAAATTCGTAAACTTGTTGCGAATGAAAAATATCGTTACCGGGATATTGCAGTGCTTCTTCGTAATGGGGAAAGTTATTACGATGTGATGCGAACGTTATTTACAGATTATAATATCCCGCACTTCATCGATGAAAAGCGCCCGATGTCACACCACCCATTAGTAGAATGTATTCGTTCTGCACTCGAGATTATTAGTGGGAATTGGCGTTATGATGCGGTGTTCCGTTGCGTGAAAACAGAGCTTTTATATCCATTAGACGTAAGAAAAGAAACGATGCGTGAAGAAATGGATGAATTTGAAAATTACTGTTTAGCGTACGGTGTACAAGGAAAGAGATGGACTTCAGAGGATCCATGGATGTATCGCCGTTATCGTTCTCTTGATGATACGAACGGGATGATCACAGACAGTGAACGTGAAATGGAAGAGAAAATAAATAGGTTACGTGACGTTGTAAGAACACCTGTTATTCGCATGCAAAAAAGGTTAAAGCGTGCAGGAACAGTTATGCAAATGTGTGAAGCAGTTTACTTATTTTTAGAAGAACTGGATGTTCCGAAAAAACTAGAAGAATTACGTATACGTGCAGAAGAAAGTGGAGATTTCTTATTTGCGACAGATCATGAACAAGTATGGGAAGAAGTAATGAGCCTTCTTGATACGTTTGTAGAGATGCTTGGTGAAGAGAAAATGTCTCTTTCTATGTTTACGGACGTTATGTCGACTGGTCTTGAGGCGCTTCAATTTGCTAACATTCCGCCGTCATTAGACCAAGTGTTAATTGCTAATATTGATCACTCCAGGTTATCTGATGTGAAAGCAACGTTTATTATAGGTGTAAATGAGGGTGTTATTCCAGCAGCACCTATGGACGAAGGTATGCTTTCTGATGAAGAAAGAGAAGTTCTTGGTGCAGCAGGGATTGAATTAGCGCCAACGACGAGACAAACTTTGTTAGAAGAACAGTTCGTTATGTATCAAATGGTAACGAGAGCATCTGAGAAGCTATACATTTCATGCCCGCTTGCAGATGAAGAAGGAAAGACGTTACTTGCGTCTAGCTTTATTAAGAAAATAAAAAGAATGTTCCCTAATGTGAAAGATTCATTTATTACGAATGATGTAAACGATTTATCACGTTCAGAACAAATTTCATACGTAGCAACGCCAGAAGTAACGTTATCTTACGTTATGCAGCAACTACAAACGTGGAAGCGATACGGATTTGAAGGGAATTTAGACTTTTGGTGGGACGTATATAATTTCTACGTAACTTCAGATGAATGGAAACAAAAAAGCAGCCGCGTCTTATCAAGTTTATTCTATCGAAATCGTGCGAAGAAACTAAGTACAGCAGTAAGTAGAGATTTATACGGAGATATAATTAAAGGAAGTGTCTCTCGTATGGAACTATTTAACCGTTGTGCATACGCTCATTTTGCGCAGCACGGTTTATCGCTTAGAGAGCGTGATATTTTCAAGCTTGATGCGCCAGACATCGGCGAATTATTCCATGCGGCATTAAAGAAAATTGCGGACAAGTTATTGCGTGAAAACCGTACTTGGGCGGATTTATCCATAAAAGAGTGTGAGCATCTTTCTGTTTTAGTAATAGAAGAAATCGCACCGTTATTACAACGACAAATTTTATTAAGTTCAAACCGTCATTTCTATTTAAAACAAAAACTACAACAAATCATTTTCCGTACTTCAATCATTCTTCGTGAACATGCGAAGTCAAGCGGATTCGTACCAGTTGATTTAGAAGTGCCGTTCGGTATGGGTGGTACAGGATCACTTCCGCCGATGGAATTCTCATTACCAAATGGTGTGAAGATGGAAGTAGTCGGCCGTATTGACCGTGTTGATAAGGCAGAAGATGAAAACGGGACGTTCTTACGTATTATTGATTATAAATCAAGTTCAAAAGCGTTAGATTTAACGGAAGTGTATTACGGATTAGCACTTCAAATGTTAACGTATTTAGATGTCGTTACTTCGAATGCACAGACGTGGATGAAAAAAGGCCACGCAGCATCACCAGCTGGTGTATTGTATTTCCATATTCATAACCCAATCGTTGAGATGAAAGGTGACGCATCTGAAGCTGAAATTGAAAAAGAAATTTTAAAGAAATTTAAAATGAAAGGACTCGTATTAGGAGATGCTGACGTTGTTCGTTTAATGGATAACAAACTTTCAACAGGGAGCTCAGATATTATTTCTGCTGGCCTGAAAAAAGACGGTAGCTTTAGTGCGCGTTCAAGTATTGCAAGTGAGCAAGAGTTTAACGTACTGCAAAAATATGTACACCATACGTTTGAAAATATCGGAAAAGATATTACAGAAGGTGTTATCGATATTGCTCCTTATAAAATGGGAAATAAAGCAGCATGTACGTTCTGTAACTTCAAGTCTGTTTGTCAATTTGATGAGTCACTTGAAGATAATCAGTTCCGATCGTTAAAAGATATGAAAGATAGCGAAGCGATGGAGAAAATAAGAGAGGAGGTTGGCGGAGAATGATAGAAAATTGGCCTAAAAAACCAGAAGGTAGTCAATGGACAGATGACCAGTGGAAAGCTGTTGTAGCAAACGGGCGTGATATTTTAGTTGCGGCTGCAGCTGGATCAGGTAAAACAGCAGTATTAGTTGAACGTATTATTAAAAAGATTATTAATGAAGAGAATCCAGTCGATGTCGACCGCCTGCTCGTTGTAACATTTACGAATGCAGCAGCGCAAGAGATGAAAAACCGAATCGGGGAAGCGTTAGAAAAGGTATTAATTGATGAACCAGGCTCTCAACACGTAAGAAAGCAGCTGAGCCTATTAAATAAAGCTTCCATTTCAACAATTCACTCATTCTGTTTACAAGTAATTAGAGGATACTACTACATGCTTGATGTTGATCCTCGTTTCCGTATTGCGAATCAAACAGAAAATGAATTGTTAAAAGAAGAAGTGCTAGATGACATATTAGAAGAAGAGTACGGAATCGAAGATAATACAATCTTCTTTGAACTTGTTGATCGTTATACGAGTGACCGTAGTGATGATGACTTGCAACGTATGATTTTAGCGCTTCATACAGAATCAAGGGCGCATCCAAATCCGGAAAAATGGCTTGATAAATTAGTAGAAGCATATGACGTAGAAGGAAAGACAATTGAAGATTTAGTATATGCTTCTTATTTATTAGAAGATGTGAAATTCCAGCTTGAAACAGCGGAACAGCATATTCGTAAGGCAACTGAACTCGCAATGCTTCCTGATGGTCCAGCGCCTCGCATTGAAACCCTGCAAGCAGATGTAGCATTACTTGGAACGCTATCATCAGCTGCTCGTGAATCGTGGACAAGTGTGTATGAAGCGATGCAAAACGTATCGTGGCAAACGTTAAAGCGTATTAAGAAAAGTGATTACAATGAAGATGTTGTAAAACAAGTAGATTCTCTTCGTAATAAAGCGAAAGATGAAGTGAAGAAATTACAAGAAGAGTTATTTAGCCGCAAACCTGAAAGTTTCTTACGAGATTTTCAAGATATGCACCCAGTATTAGAAAAGCTTGTTCAACTTGTAAAAGTATTTACAGAGCGTTTCCAAGCGATGAAGCGAGATAAAGGAATGGTTGATTTCACAGATTTAGAGCATTTCTGTTTACAAATTTTAAGTGAACAAAGTGAAAATGGTGAAATGAATCCGTCAGCAGTGGCGCTCCAATATCGTAATAAATTTGCTGAAGTATTAGTCGATGAATATCAAGATACGAACTTCGTACAAGAATCAATTATTAAATTCGTAACGAAAGATTCTGAGAGTGAAGGAAACTTGTTCATGGTAGGTGACGTGAAGCAGTCGATCTATCGTTTCCGACTAGCAGAACCAGGATTATTCCTAGGAAAGTATAAACGCTTCACACAAGAAGGATTAGGCGGCGGAATGAAGATTGACTTAGCGAAAAACTTCCGTAGTCGTCATGAAGTACTAGCAGGTACGAACTTTATTTTCAAACAAATTATGGGCGAAGAAGTTGGGGAAATTGACTACGATGCTGACGCCGAACTAAAGCTAGGTGCTACCTATCCAGAAGGTGAAGATGTAGCAGCAGAATTATTATGTATTCAGCAAACGGAAGAAGAAGTAATAGACGGTGAAGAAGGTGCAGAAGTCGAAAAAGCACAGCTTGAAGCTCGCCTTATGGCGCAGCGCATTAAAGCGATGGTTGATTCCGGTTATGAAGTGTATGACCGTAAAAATGATAGTATGCGTCCGGTGCAATACCGCGATTTCGTTATTTTACTTCGCTCCATGCCGTGGGCCCCGCAAATTATGGAAGAGTTAAAATTACAAGGAATTCCAGTATACGCTGACCTCGCGACTGGTTATTTTGAAGCGACGGAAGTAAATATTATGATGAACGTATTCCGCGTTATTGATAATCCGATGCAAGATATTCCGCTTGCTGCTGTACTTCGTTCCCCAATCGTTGGATTGAGCGATGAAGAACTTGCAACGCTTCGTGCTCATGGAAAGAAAGGCTCGTTTTATGAAGTAATGAGCTCATTCTTAAAAGGGGCACCGCTTGAAGAGGAGCAAGAACTTCATGATAAATTAGAGTGGTTTTATAACTTACTGCAAGGATGGCGTGAATTTGCACGTCAACAATCACTTTCTGATTTAATTTGGAAAGTGTACGGTGAGACAGGTTATTACGACTTCGTTGGCGGTTTACCAGCTGGAAAGCAAAGGCAGGCAAACTTACGCGTACTATATGACCGCGCAAGACAATATGAAGCAACATCATTTAGAGGATTATTCCGCTTCTTACGTTTTATTGAACGTATTTTAGAACGCGGTGATGATATGGGTACGGCGAGGGCTCTCGGTGAACAAGAAGACGTTGTTCGCATTATGACAATTCATAAAAGTAAAGGGTTAGAGTTCCCAGTTGTATTTGTAGCTGGACTCGGTCGTCGTTTTAATACACAAGACTTAATGAAACGTTTCTTATTGCATAAAGATTTCGGTTTCGGTTCGCAATTTATCGATCCGCGTAAACGAATTAAATATACAACATTATCACAGCTTGCGATTAAGCGTAAAATGAAAATGGAATTAATTGCGGAAGAAATGCGCGTACTATACGTAGCATTGACGCGTGCGAAAGAGAAGTTAATTTTAATCGGCACAGTTAAGGATGCAAATAAGGAAATGGAAAAATGGCTTGATGCGAGGGAACATAGTGAATGGTTATTACCAGATCACATACGTGCCGGAGCGTCTTGTTATTTAGACTGGATTGCACCTTCATTATATAGACACCGTGATAGTGAAATGCTTCTTGAATTAGGAAAAGGAAGTATTCCAGATGAAATTTACGGGTATGACACTAGCTGGAAAGTAGAAGTTGTGGACGGTAACACGCTACTTGCACCAGAGCCAGTTCAAGAAGAGAAACAAGAATTGTTAGAAGCGCTTCGTGAGAAAAAGGCTGTTCCCCTGCAAAGTGAACGGAAAGAAGAAGTGTACGACAGATTAATGTGGAAGTACGGATATGAGGATGCGACATCTCATCGTGCGAAGCAATCTGTTACAGAAATAAAGAGAAATTATCAATCTGAAGAAGGTAGCGATAACGCCTTTATTAAAAAACTACGTGCACCAATTAAAACACGCCCGCGATTTATGGAGAAAAAAGGGTTAACGTACGCAGAGCGCGGAACAGCAGTCCATGCCGTTATGCAGCATGTTGATTTGAAGAAACCGATTACGATTGAGGTTCTTCAAGAGCAAATTGCTGGAATGGTAAATAAGGAATTATTAACATTCGAGCAGGCGGAAGAAATAGCGATTGAAAAAGTAATTTCATTTTTTGACAGTGACTTAGGTAAAAGGGTATTAGCGGCGAAAAGTGTTGAGCGTGAAGTACCATTTACGATGATGCTTGCAGCAGAAGAAGCATATCAAGATTGGCAAGGGAAGAGTGGGGAAATGATTCTTGTCCAAGGGGTTATCGACTGCATGATTGAAGAGGAAGATGGCATTACGTTAATCGACTTTAAAACAGATACGATTGAAGGGAAATTCCCAGGCGGATTCGAACAAGCGAAACCAATTTTAGAAGATCGATATAAAGTGCAGCTTTCGTTATATGCAAAAGCACTGGAGAAAAGCTTACAACATCCTGTAAAAGAGAAATGTTTATACTTCTTTGATGGGAATCACGTTGTAAATATTGAAGAATAGAGGGGCTTGAAAATGGTAACGGAAAAAACGTTAAGAACTTGTGAACAGGGACACGAGTACTATAAAAGTAGCGATTGTCCAACTTGCCCAGTCTGTGAGAAAGAGAGAAAACCAAAAGAAGGTTTTTTCTCTCTTCTTTCAGCGCCAGCAAGAAGGGCATTAGAGCACCGTGGAATTCAAACTGTAGAAGAACTCTCAAAATATAGTGAAAAAGAAATTTTAAAACTTCATGGTATGGGACCTGCGTCTTTGCCGAAGCTTAGGAAGGCTTTGGAGGAGAGTGGGTTATCATTTAAATAAAATAGTGCCTCTTCACTACTTACTTGTTTATACCACTATTTGTGGACAGTCAAGCTCTTGCTTATTAAAATTTCATTTTAATAATTTTGAATTAGATAAAAGAAAAAAGTAGGAGAATATCTCCTACTTTTTTTACGCTGTTCCAATCTGATCTTGATCTGCCACATCAGAATCAAATGTATTCGTTGCACTAACACCGTTAAACGTATTCACGACAAATCCAACATTGGAAGCTCCGGACCCATTATAAGCTTTCGTGTTTTCTTTCGGAGAAACGTTATAAAAATCTCCTAAATTGAAAGAACCGTTACTGTTTTGAACGACGAGATTTCCAACAACAGAAGGCATATCCATCCACCTACTTTACTAAACTTTGTAATTACTATATGAATTATTGTGCGGAAGGTTCATCTGTAATATATTGGCGGATTTGCATAATACGAGAGTTATTAAAAACATAATCAACATTTCCAATTTGAAATCCACCAGAGTTTAAAAGTGTGCGCAATTCAACGTTATTCACTTCAATAAAAGGGCATTCATTTACAATATTTAATTTTACATCTGTCGTTCGTTTTGGAATTGTAATGTGTTCATCTGTAAAGATTTCAAAAGCATCAAAGCGACCTTCTCCCCGTATATAAAAAGGAATTTCACGGTGGACGGCAATAGCTCTACTTTTTAATTCCATTTGGTTTGCATCTCCAACTTGAAATACAGCAGCAATCCCTAAAGAAATAATAGAAACATTTTGGACAATAGACACATGATGCAACATAATTTCTCAGTCTCCTTAACCTGGAGTAGGAGGGACATCTGTTACTAATGGTACAAATGGACCCTCTGTAACTGTTTCAAATGGTGTATCGAGAATAGAAGATAGAATGAGGAGATTTGCATCTCCAATTAAAAAGAGTGCGGACGACGATACACCGTTCATTTTAATCTGTCCGACTTTTAACTCACGGTTTACAACGTTAAGGTTCATACCTACTTACTCCTTTCGGAAATTTCCCGGTATGTGCTGAATAAAGGAGAGAAAGGCTTTGTCAATATCTTGTTTCATTGCCTGAATAATGATATCTCGTAAATAATCTGGATCTGTTGAAATACCTTCATATGATTGCGCTTGTGATAAATAATAAGGGAGTCGATGCTCCATCTGTTTTTTTATGTCATCCACCATCATTTGTCGATACATTTCATCAAGCGGTGTTCTCTCTTCTTGTTCAAAATGGAGAATACGATTATATGCTTCTTCATCTAAGTATCGATGCATTTCTTGGAGGATACCTTGATAAAAGTCTGGGTTTGTTTCGGTTTCAGGGTTTACCTTCAATGTTTCTGTATCCACTTGAAAATCTTCAATTTGTTGTCCTTTTGCTGAAAATGGGTTTAAACCAATATTTAAAGTACCATTTAAATTTTCGACTTTTAATTGATCGAATTTGTATTCCACTTTTCCTACAGAAGAGGAGGGGCGATTTTTTAATTCGTTAAGCTCTTCTTGGAGTTGGCGCACTTGATCTTCTAAATTCAGGATGGCTGCTTGTTGTGTTTGAAGAGCTTGTTGAAGTTGGTGTAAGTAAGTATATATATCTTGATTCATTTGTGAAACCTCCTTTTCAATAGGGAGGGTAAAAATATTCCTGCTATATATTTATGACAAGGATGTCTTAAGAAGAACTAGTTGATGGTTTGATAGAAATAATTTGTCCTTTTGCCTGTAATGGGCGAAGCGGTTCCGTAAATCCGCCCGTATTTGAAAATTTAGATAGGGCTTTAATACTTCCGGCAGTACCAATTTGGAACACAGAAGAGGTTGTAATGCTATCAATTTTAATACTGTTGATGATGATACTTTGGTTTACATAAAAATTCAATGCAATTGCCTCCTTTAAGTTGAGCCAATTATCGCTTGATCGATTACATCTGAATCGTTGACAGTCGTTGCACTTTGATAATTGTAGACAGAAACATTATCTCCAACGTTGAAAGAGCCGGCCCCGGCGAAAGCACGTGAGTAACTAATAGGCCTAATCGCAAATACATCTCCAATATGAAAAATACCACTTGATCCAATATTGACGATACGAATATGTCCGACCATAGCTGGCATACAAAACACCCTTCGTTTTTAAAATTTTCTTTTCTACTATTGTATGGGCGTTTCCAATAAAATGTGTATTTTTTTGAAATAAAAGAAACACACGCATTATTGCGTGTGTGTTTTGAACGTTTGATTAGGGTGTAAATCCGTATGTACATGACAAATTACATTTAAGAGCCTGTCCAGTTCTTGGCTACAATCCACTGTTTTTTGAGAAGTCATTCCATAGCGTTCAGCAAAATAAATCATTTTTTCACGTTTTTTTTCAATCGCTTGCTCAAACATTGAAATCGGCTCCATCTCTAAATGAAATTTTTAGTATATATGTAGTACATATTATACAAAAACTTCATAAAAAAGAAATGCATTCGCTAAAAAAAGTAAAATTTCTACATTTTATGCCAAATGATAAAGGGGTAACGAATAGGGGATGAGAAGAATATTGTAAAAATTAGCGTGCATGAGAAGGTTTTTTTCTTGCGGATGCGAATACAATTAAAGGGTATGAGTTTTAGGATGGAGAGTGGAAATATTGCGTTTTGTAACGGCGAAGAAAGAAGAAAAGGTATTTGTAGGTATTGTAGATGAAGAAGAAGAAAAGGTATTACACTTAAGAGAAGCGCAAAGACAAAAAGGGGAAAAGGTTACAATCCCTATTACAATGTTAGAGTGTATTGAAAGAGGGACTGAATGCTTTGAGAAAGTATGTGAAATTGTAAATTGGGCAAAAGAGAACGGGGAAGCGGCGTATTATCCGTTAACAGAGGTGAAAATATTAGCGCCGATTCCAAGGCCAAGAAAGAATATTTTGTGTGTTGGAAAAAACTATCGTGAGCATGCGGTAGAAATGGGCGGAGTAGAGTCTATTCCAGAAAATATAATGATCTTTACGAAAGCGCCAACAACAGTTATTGGCATAAATGAGCAAATTAATGGTCACCCTCATGCAACGGACGAACTAGATTACGAAGGAGAATTAGCTATCATTATTGGTAAGCGAGGGAAGCAAATAAAAAAAGAAAAAGCGCTTGAGCATGTTTTTGGTTATACGATTATCAATGATGTAACAGCTCGAGACATTCAAAGAAAACATAAACAGTTTTTCCTTGGGAAAAGCTTCGATACATTTTGTCCGATGGGACCGTATTTAATTCATAAATCGGTGGTTAATGCGCCGAATGCATTACACATTGAAACGGTAGTAAATGGAGAAGTAAGGCAAACTTCTAACACAAATAAAATGATTTTTTCAATAGAAGAAATTATTTCAACGATAAGTAAAGGAATGACTTTAGAACCAGGCGATATTATCGCAACAGGAACGCCGGCTGGTGTCGGAAAAGGTTTTACACCACCGAAGTTTTTACATGCTGGTGATGAAGTGGTCATTACAGTAGAAGGAATTGGTACTTTACGAAATGTAGTGAAATAAAGAAAAGAGCTATCTTGTTAAAAGATAGCTCTTTTTTATGGCCTTGGGTTATAGAGGTAATCGATAACGGCAAAAGTGTAAAGACCAATGAATGCAAGTGTACAAATGCCAAATAGTATAACCGTAAGTGCGCTTTTTTCTCGTCCAAAACCAATGATAGTAAGAATAACAGCAGTCCAAAATGATGCTTTCAGTAGTGTGAGTGTAGTAGGAGTTGAGTAATGAAGCCATGTTGTGGAAAGTAGGAAACCAAAGAATGTAACTAAAATAAAAGCTGTAGCTAAATAGTTAATATGTTTACCATATCTTAATAGCATGTCGCACCTCCTTTACGATTTTAAAATACAGAAAATTACAATTTCATCTTAATATAAATGAATATAAAAAGAAAGAGGTTGTCCCAACATGTCGGACAACCTCTCTATCATTACGATAATACAGCTTTAATTTTTTGGAATGCCCACTCTAAATCTTCTTCAGAGATTACTAGAGGTGGTGCGATACGAATTACATTTTCGTGTGTTTCTTTACATAATAGACCAGCTGCTTTTAGTTGTTCACAGTAAGGACGAGCTGGCTCGTTTAATTCGATACCGATGAATAAACCTTTACCACGAACTTCAGTGATCATTGGGTTATCAATCTCTTTTAATTGCCCAACTAATTTTTCACCTAATTGAAGAGAACGCTCTGTTAATTTTTCTTCTTCTAACACTTCAAGAGCCGCGATAGAAACAGCACATGCAAGTGGATTACCACCGAATGTAGAACCGTGAGAACCTGGTTCAAATACACCTAAAATGTCGCGGTTTGCTGCTACGCAAGAGATCGGGAACACACCGCCGCCAAGTGCTTTACCAAGTATGTACATGTCAGGAGTTACATTGTCCCAGTCACAAGCAAATACTTTACCAGTACGGCCTAAGCCAGTTTGGATTTCATCTGCTACAAATAAAACGTTTTCTTTTTTACATACTTCAAAAGCTTCTTTTAAGTAACCAGCTGGTGGGATATTAATTCCTGCTTCACCTTGAATTGGCTCTAAAATGAATGCTGCTGTGTTTGGTGTAATTGCGGCTTTTAATGCTTCTAAATCACCGTAAGGAATTACAACGATGCCAGGAAGCATTGGACCGAATCCACGCTTGTACTCTTCATTTGAAGACATAGAAACAGAACCCATTGTACGTCCGTGGAAGTTATCTTCACAAACGATGATTTCAGCACGGTTTGCTTCTACTTTCTTCACATCATAAGCCCAGCGACGAACTGTTTTAATTGCAGTTTCAACAGCTTCAGCACCTGTATTCATTGGAAGTACCATTTCTTTATTAGTTAGTTTCGCAACTTTTTCGTACCAAGGACCTAATTGATCGCTATGGAAAGCACGAGAAGTTAACGTAACACGATTAGCTTGGTCAATTAAAGCGTTAATAATTTTCGGGTGACGATGACCTTGGTTTACTGCAGAATATGCACTTAATAAGTCCATATAGCGGTTTCCTTCAGGATCTTCTACCCAAACACCTTCTGCTTTAGAAATAACGATTGGAAGTGGGTGATAGTTATTTGCTCCGTATGTGTCTGTAAGTTCGATAATATCCTTAGTTTGAATCATGATTGTTCCCCCTTTTGTTATTACAAGAAGTTTGTAAATACTCTAAATATTATAGCATTTAAATGTAAAAAAGCGAAACATTTCCTGAAAATAAATGAACATGTTATCATATAGAGTGAAAAAGTGTGAAAAGAGGAGGTAAGGGATACGATGGTACATATGCATATTACAGCATGGGCGTTAGGTTTAATTTTATTCTTCGTTGCGTATTCACTTTATTCAGCAGGAAGAAAAGGGAAAGGTGTACATATGGGGCTTCGCCTAATGTATATCATTATTATTGTGACAGGCTTCATGTTGTACATGAGTATTGTGAAGACAGCAACAGGTAGCATGCACATGTGGTATGGCTTAAAAATGTTAGCTGGTATTTTAGTTATCGGTGGAATGGAAATGGTTCTTGTGAAAATGAGCAAAAACAAACCAACAGGGGCGGTTTGGGGCTTATTTATTGTTGCGCTAGTAGCAGTATTTTACCTTGGGCTGAAATTACCGATTGGCTGGAAAGTATTCTAATAAAAAATAAAGCCACCTTATAATCTCAAAGACTTGGGAGATTATAAGGTGGTTTTTTACTTTATCCCGTAAACATCAGATTGGTGAAGGTTAATAATCAGTGGGCTACCCCACTGATTAAAGTTTCACTTTATGTCGCATCGATATGCAACTCTTCTCCATTTACTTTCGTAAAACGGAACATATTTTTATTTGACGTAGTGTGACGGACGAAATGGTGCTGCAGTGTACAGATCATTTCTTCGTTATCAAACAAAAGAATATTTACTCCTTCGCGTGACTCCTCTTGCGGTAAGAAAGATAAATAATTATGACAATACATGCAATCATATAAAGAGTAGTGAAGTGATTGCAATGATTCGGTTAATAATGTGAAGACAGAGTCAGGTAATTCCTCCAGCCATTCATTATAGCTAAGAAGTAACTTTTTTCGAATACGTATCATTTCACCATTTTGCAAATGGTGTTGCTCGTTGGCGATTTGTAATACATCTTGTTCATAGAAACGGGCTGGTAGCCAATTGTTATTATACAAAATTTCAAACCCATCTTCGGCAATATCTTCTAATAAAAACGCTTCATCATTTTCATCATCAAAGAATACCCACTCATTGTTTATATATTCTACATTACCGACTGTATGAGCACGGGGCTGATTATATAAAATATGTTTACGTTGTATCATACACGATTTCTCCTTTATGAAAAGTAGTTATTCCTGTTATAGACAGTTCGTGCGTTCTTTATAACTAGACACATCTAGACATAGGTGGGCATACAATAAAACACGTTTTACTGAGTGAGAATGCTATTCCATATGTGGATAGTAGGTTATCGTCAAGTTTTTCATTTTTTTGATCCGCACTCTTAGGGTGGGGATTACTGCACGTTCAAGAAAAGAAATAAGATGGAAGGATGATTTATATGTGCGGGATTACAGGATGGGTGGATTATAAACGCTCATTAGAAGGAGAAAGAGATGTCGTTACGAAGATGGCTGAGACGTTAGCGAAACGGGGGCCGGATGATAATAAAGTTTGGATTAAAGGAAATGTCGCATTTGGGCATAAGCGGTTAATCGTTGTGGATCCTGAGGGCGGTAAACAGCCGATGACTTGTTTAAAAGATGAAACGAATTACGCCATTTGCTATAACGGTGAACTTTATAACACAGAAGACATTCGAAAGGAATTATTAAGAAGAGGATATACGTTCAAAGGTCATTCTGATACAGAAGTATTATTAGCTTCTTATATTGAATGGAAAGAAGAATGTGTCGATCATTTAAACGGTATATATGCGTTTGCAGTATGGGACGAACAGAAAGAACAAGTATTTATTGCGAGAGATCGATTAGGTGTAAAGCCACTTTTTTATAAATATGATAGCGGACGCTTACTATTTGGTTCGGAGTTAAAAGCGATATTGTCGCATCCAGATGTGAAGGCGGAAGTAACGTTAGAAGGATTATCAGAAATATTCGGGCTCGGACCGTCAAGAACGCCTGGCCACGGTATTTATGCTGGTATAAAAGAATTGCGTCCAGGTCATGCGATGACATTTTCAAAGAACGGTTTATGTATATGGAGATATTGGAATGTAGAAAGTAAAAAACATGAAGACTCTTTTGAAGAAACAGTAGAGAAAACGCGCTTTTTATTACAAGATGCTATTACAAGACAGCTTGTTTCTGATGTACCACTATGTACTTTTTTATCGGGTGGTGTAGATTCGAGCGCTATTACAGCTATTGCAGCGAAAGAATATGAGAGATCGGGAAAAGGGCAATTACACACGTATTCTATTGATTACGAAGATAATGACAAATACTTTAAAGCGAATGCATTCCAGCCGAATTCAGATGCTCCGTTTATTAATTTAATGACTGAGACATTTCAAACAACCCATCATCGCTGCGTCATTTCGAATGAAAAATTAGCAGAGTATTTAACTGAAGCAGTACTCGTTCGTGATTTGCCTGGTATGGCAGATATCGATTCGTCATTATTATGGTTTTGCCGAGAAATTAAACAAGATTTTGTCGTTGGCTTATCTGGAGAATGTGCAGATGAAATATTTGGTGGATATCCGTGGTTTTATAGAGAAGATGATTTACAATCGAGTGCATTTCCGTGGATGCGTTCTACAGAGGCACGTGAACAACTTCTAAAAAAAGAATGGAGAAATAAATTAAATTTACAACAATATGTACAAAGGCGCTATGAAGAGTCGATTCAAGAAGTTCCTATTTTAGAGGGGGAAAGTCCGCTAGAAGCAAAAAGACGCCAATTATTTTATTTAAATATGGTATGGTTTATGACAACATTATTAGACAGAAAAGACCGCATGAGTATGGGAGCGAGCTTAGAAGTACGTGTTCCATTTGCAGATCATCGTCTTGTCGAATATGCGTGGAATATTCCTTGGGAAATGAAAATGTATAAAAACCGCGAAAAAGGTCTATTACGTAAAGCGTTAGAAGGTGTACTTCCACATGACATCTTATATAGAAAGAAGAGTCCTTATCCGAAAACGCACAATCCGCACTATACAAAAGCAGTAACAGTATGGCTTCAAAATCTATTAACGGATAAAGGTTCAATTTTACACGAACTGTTTGATAAAGAGCAGTTGAGCGGATTAATTCAGTCTGGCGGCAGTGCATTTCAAACACCATGGTTTGGTCAATTGATGACTGGGCCACAGCTTTTAGCTCATTTAGCACAAATTCACGTTTGGTTTAAAGAATATGGGGTAAATATTAAGGAATAAGGGAAAAGCGGCTTACAATTATGTAAGTCGCTTTTTATTAAAGAAATTTTCATATAAAATTCAAAATCACCTTATAAATAATATTTAATTAGAATTATTATTTTGACGTATTTATTATTACTTGTTATAATTGGAAACGAATGTTCTGAAAAGTATTCTCGTTTATAAAATTGAGGTGTTATATAGATGACAAAGAAAAAAATAGGTTTACTCGTAATGGCGTATGGAACACCAGAATCATTAGACGATGTAGAGGCATATTATACACATATCCGTCACGGGCGTACGCCATCAGAAGAAGCGCTTGAAGATTTAATTGGCCGCTATAAAGCGATTGGTGGAATTTCGCCGCTTGCAAAAATTACGAAAGAACAGGCGCATAAATTAACAGATTCAATGAATAACATATTTACAGAGTATCAATTTACTTGTTACTTAGGTTTAAAACATATTGCACCATTTATAGAAGATGCGGTAGAAGAAATGAAGCGTGATGGGATCGAGCAAGCGATTAGTATCGTATTAGCGCCACATTACTCTACATTTAGCATTAAAGCGTATAATGACCGTGCTATTCGTCTTTCAAAAGAAATCGGTGGTCCTGTTATTGAACCAATTGAACAATGGTACGATGAACCGAAGTTTATTTCGTATTGGGCAGACCAAATAAAAGAGACGTTTACTAATATTATAAATAAAGAGAAAGCAGTCGTAATTTTTTCAGCGCATAGTTTGCCAGAAAAAATTATTGCAGCAGGAGACCCTTATGTAGAACAACTAAAGCATACGGCAGATTTAATTGCAGAAGCTGCAAATATTCAAAACTATACAATCGGTTGGCAAAGTGCTGGGAATACTCCAGATCCGTGGATTGGTCCAGATGTGCAAGATTTAACGAAAGATTTATATGAAGAGCATGGGTACGAATCTTTCATATATTGCCCAGTTGGTTTTGTAGCGGAGCATTTAGAAGTTTTATATGACAACGATTATGAATGTAAAGTTGTAACTGATGAATTAAATGCCAAATATTTTAGACCAAATATGCCGAATGCACAATCAGCATTTATCGACTGTTTGGCTGAAATTGTTTCCAAAAAAGTGAAGGAAATAGTTGACAAAGATTTAGTTTTGAATAATAATTAATTTATAATAATTTTAAATAAATAATAATTACTACGAAATAAAGAGGAGGATCCCCCTAGATGAATCCAAATAATCGCTTAACAACAAACCAAGGTGCTCCAGTTGGAGACAACCAAAATTCTCGTACAGCTGGTCGTCGTGGACCAGTATTATTAGAAGACTATCATTTAGTAGAAAAACTTGCACACTTTGATCGTGAACGTATTCCAGAGCGCGTTGTGCATGCACGTGGTGCAGGTGCTCACGGTGTATTCGTAACGAAAAATAGTATGAAGCAATATACGAAAGCGGCATTTTTACAAAATGAAGGAACTGAAACGCCTGTATTTGTTCGTTTTTCAACGGTTATTCATGGTCAAGGTTCTCCTGAAACAGCACGTGACCCACGTGGGTTCGCTGTTAAATTTTATACAGAAGAAGGAAACTACGATATCGTAGGTAATCATTTACCAGTTTTCTTCATTCGTGATGCAATTAAATTCCCAGATATGGTACATTCCTTAAAACCAGCACCTGATACGAATATTCAAACGCCAGATCGTTATTGGGATTTCATGACGTTAAGTCCAGAATCTACACATATGATGACATGGGTATTTTCTGATTACGGTACACCAGCAAGCTATCGTGAAATGGAGGGTTTTGGCGTCCATTCATTTAAATGGATTAATGAAGAAGGTAAAATTGTTTATATAAAATACCACTGGAAACCACAGCAAGGTGTACGTAACCTAAATGCGAAAGAAGTGCAAGAAGTACAAGGGAAAGACTTCAATCATGCAACTCGTGACTTGTTCGATGCAATCGAAAAAGGAAATCACCCAAAATGGGATTTACACGTACAAGTTATGCAATTAGATGAAATGGACTCTTTAGACTTTGATCCACTAGATCCAACGAAAGTGTGGCCAGAAGATCGCTTCCCATTAATGGAAGTAGGGACAATGACGTTAAATCGTAATCCGAAAAACTTCTTTGCAGAAGTAGAACAAGTAGCGTTCTCTCCAAGTGCAACTGTAAATGGTATTGAGCCATCGGAAGATAAATTATTACAAGGTCGTTTATTCTCTTACCCAGATACACAACGTTATCGTCTTGGGGCAAATTACTTACAAATTCCTGTAAACTGCCCATACGCAGCTGTTCATAACCAACAACGTGATGGTGCGATGCAAGTAAATCAAAACCCATCTACAATCAACTACGAACCGAGCCGTCATGCTGAAAATCCAGTTGAAGACCCAGCTTACCGCGATTCAACTATGAAAGTAGAAGGCTATGTATCTCGTGAAAAAATTGAGAAACCAAATGACTTTAAACAAGCAGGTGAGCGTTACCGTTCATTCTCTAAAGAAGAGCAAGATAACTTAATTGCAAACTTAACAAATGACTTGAAAGACGTAAATGAACGCACAAAATTATTAGCTGTTTGTAACTTCTTCCGTGCAGATCAAGAATACGGTATGCGTTTAGCGCAGGCATTAAATGTTGATATTACGCAATATGTAGGAAATGCTCCGAAATAAATAGGAAAAGACGACCGGGCTTCGGTCGTCTTTTTTGTATAAAGTTATGTGGGGTATTTCGCATGTAAAACATGTCGGAATTTGTTGGTAAATCGATATGTTGTGTCGAACCGTTGATATATTGAAAGAAACAATCGATATATTTGAAAAATCGTTGATATATCCAAAAAACCGTTAATATATTTCCAGTTATACTAGGTGGGGTATGTTGCCCGGTACGCAAAAAAGAGATGCAATCTATCATCGATAGATTGCATCTCTTTTTTAGTTCACTCGCTCAGTATACTCATAAGCTTTCTCCCCATGCATCGAAATATCAAGTCCCATATGTTCCTCGTGCTCATCTACCCGGACAGGGAGGAAGAAGTTGATTGCTTTAATAATGGCATACGTCATTATAATTGTGAACGCATATGTTGCGCCGATCGCTACAAGTTGTTTCAACAGCAGCGAGGCGTTTCCGTAAAATAATCCGTTAGCGCCATCGCCGTTTACGGCAGTAGTTGCAAATAATCCTGTCGCAATACCGCCCCAAGTTCCACCGATGCCGTGACATCCGAATGCATCGAGTGTATCGTCGTATCCGAATTTTGTTTTTAAGAAAAAGACCGCTCCGAAGCATAATACGCCGCCAATTGCTCCGATAAGAAGAGCTGAGAAAGGTGTAACGAACCCGCAAGCTGGTGTAATAGCGACTAGACCGGAAACGGCGCCACAAGCAGCTCCCATCGCAGTCGGTTTTGATTGGAAGAACCACTCTGAAAGCATCCAAGTTAATGCTGAGGCAGCAGCAGCTATATTTGTATTAATAAATGCAGTTAAAGCTACATCATTTAAAGATAATGCGCTTCCGACGTTAAAACCGAACCAGCCAAACCATAATAATCCTGCGCCTAACATTGTAAATGGCAAATGGTGAGGAGAAGAACCATTTATGTTTTTTCGTTTTCCAAGGAAAATAGCTAATACAAGACCAGCAACTCCGGAAGTGATGTGAACGACGTTTCCGCCAGCGAAGTCTAGTGCACCAAGTTCCCTTAGCCACCCGCCGACGCCCCATACCCAATGAGCGACAGGATTGTAAACAATCGTTGTCCATAGAAGGATAAAAATAAGAAAGGCAGAAAATCGCATTCTTTCAGCAAATGCACCTGAAATTAAAGCTGGAGTTAAAATGGCGAACATGAGTTGAAACATCATGAATAAATTGTGAGGAATAGTAGATGAGTAGTCTGGATTTGGTGCGTAGGTAACTCCGTTTAGACCGAACCAATCAAGTGTACCGATAAGCCCGTGCCAATCTGGTCCGAATGATAAAGAATAGCCGATAACAATCCATTGAATCGAAACGATAGCCATTGCACTATAACTATGCATCGTTGTACTGAGTACATTTTTGCTGCGAACCATACCTCCATAAAAAAGTGCCAATCCTGGTGTCATCAACATGACCATTACTGTCGTCACAAACATAAAAACTGTATCTCCCATATTCATGAGCTCTCCTCCTGTAATGTTAGAAAAAATAACATCGTTTTGTTATGTTTCATATCATATTCGAAAAGGAACTAAAAATCAACTAAAAATTCAGAAAAATATATACATGATGTTAGAAAATGTAACATAGATTATTTTGTGAGGATTGAAATCGACATATGCGTTTCTCTCGGATAATTGGTATAATATTCTTACAATTAAAAACTTGGGGGATGCGTGTGGGAAAAATACGGACTAGGAAACTATTCATTTGTTTTTGCTTAGCTTTTGTTTTGTTTGTACCAATACATACTTTTGCAGACGAAAAAAGAGAGTGGAAAGATGAAGTTATATACTCCATTATGATTGATCGCTTCAATAATGGAGAACCGAAAAATGACAAACAATTAGAAGTTGGTAATTTAGAAGGGTATCAAGGCGGGGATATAAGAGGAATTATAAAAAGGTTGGATTACATAAAAGAAATGGGTTTTACTACCGTTATGCTTTCGCCGCTTTTTGAAAGTGGAAAGTACGATGGATTAGACGTGCGAAATTTTAAAAAGGTAAATGAACATTTCGGGACAGACAATGATGTGAAAGAACTTGTAAAAGAAGCTCATGCAAAAGGAATGAAAGTTGTATTTCAATTTCCGCTTGGAGAAAACGAACGACAGGTAATTGACGCAATGAAATGGTGGATAAAAGAAGTTGATTTAGACGGAAGTTATGTTATACATAGTGAAAAAAAGCCGCGTTCCTTTTGGGATAACGCGCAAAAAGATATGCAAGTGATAAAGAAAGATTTTCGTATTATGACAAAGGAGGATAGCGAATACAACGAAAAAATAGTAGAATCGTTTTCCGAAGCGGATGTATCGGTGAAATCGTTATACGATGTGAGTAAAAAAGAAGGGGACTTTGTTACGTTTTTAGATGATCAAGAAACAAAAAGATATGCGCGTATTGCAAAAGAAAATATGTATTATCCACCATCACGTTTAAAGTTGGCGCTTACTTATTTGTTAACATCACCTGGGATTCCGAATTTTTATTACGGAACTGAAATTGCATTAGATGGAGGAAGTGTACCCGATAATAGACGATTAATGGATTTTAAGTCAGACGAAAAGTTTATGCAACACATAACAAAACTAGGTGAACTTAGGCAGGCGAGACCGTCTTTACGACGCGGTACGTTTGAGCTTCTGTATGATAAGAGCGGGATGAGTATACTAAAACGAAAATATAAAGATGAAGTAACTTTAGTAGCAATTAATAATACGAAAGAAACACAAAAAGTCTCCTTACCTGCAAGTGAAATTGGTGAAAAACAAGAGTTAAGAGGATTGTTAGAGGATGAAATTATAAGAGAGGAAAACGGAAAATTTTATCTCGTTTTAAAGCGTGAAGAATCAAACGTGTATAAAGTTAACGGAGAAACAGGTGTGAATTGGTTATTTATCTCCTTAATCGTTGGTGTGAATGTATTATTTATTGCGTTTCTAATTGCAGTTAAAAGGAAACGTAGATGAGATGAGAAGTTACTCACTCTATGCTCATGTCTTCTTATTGGATTTGTAAGTTTGTTCGGTGGGGCCAGGTTAGGGAGAAAGTCTTCTTCCTAGCCTGTTTTTGTGTCCATACGGATAGAGAAAGACCTTTGAAACAATAATTGCAACTATATTAATTTTACATTACATTAAAAGTTAGAGAATACTCTTATACTAATATAGTGCTAAATAGTAGGTGGGAAAATGGAGTTTTACGATTTGGGTATTACCATTAAAGAGCTTAGAATTAAAAAAAATATATCACAATCCGAATTATGTCATGGAATATGTTCACAAAGTCAAATTAGCAAAATAGAAAAAGGTGTGATTTATCCATCTAGTATATTATTATATCAATTATCAGAAAGACTTGGTATTGACCCAAATAATATATTTGCATTAACTCAAAACAAAAAAATAAAATATGTAGAAAATGTAAAATGCGTAATAAAAGATTGCTTAAAGCAAAAACAATATAATGAACTTTATGAAATCGTGAAAAAAGAGAAAGATGAAAAGAATTTCCAGGCAAAAGAAGATAAACAATTTCTCCTATGGCATGAAGCGATTGCTATATTTGAGGTGAACAGATCCATAAAAACTGCTTTAAAGCTTTTAAATAATGCATTAAAACTAACTTTAACCAATGTTGATTTTTTATCAGAAAGAGAAATAGATATTATGCAGACAATGTCTATATTTTATGCGGAAAATAAAGAATATGATAAAAGTATTACTATATTAAGAAGGTGTTTAACTAATTTTAATAAGTTAGATTTCCCGAGAGATAAAGCGATTAAATTAAAAATCATTTTTAATTTAGCGAAATGTTTAGGTATGACCTATCAATATGAAGAGGCGGTAAAATACATTGATAAAGGAATCAAATTAGCTATTAATCTAAATACTTTATACTTATTAGGTGAACTTTACTATTTAAAGGGATGGAATTTATTAAGATTTAAACAACAGAATGAAGAAGATATTGCAAATAACATGAAAAAAGCATTATTTATATTTGAACTAACAGAAAAAGAAAATCTGATAAGAATGGTTAAAGAAAAATATTTTGAAAACCAAACTGAAAACCCCCACTTATAATTCATTTGGAAATCACTTGAAATATAATAAAACCTACAGGGAAAATCCCTGTAGGTTCTAAACTTCTAAACTTTCTTCTAAAATATTAAGTGTTTAATATAAATTTTTGAATAAGAGTTTACTTAGTGTACTTTTTATTTTGAAGTCTGCATCTTTATTAACCATTTATGCTTCTTTTTAACTCCATCCAAATATAATTAAAATTAAGATGTTTCAAGTCGGAGGAAGGCACTTTGAGGTGTCTTTTTTTTATGACCTTTATCATTAACTATTTAATGTTTTTTTAAATGATTACATGACATAGTTTTTTTGTACCAAGCTTTGTTGATACAGTTAGACTTATCCGTTAGTGTATTTGTATTATTAGAACATCCTACAGTATTTAGGGAGAATGTGGCCAATAAAAACCATAGTATTAATTTCTTCATATAACCACTTCTAACTCTTTTTTTATTAACATTTTTTAAGTTCCTTATTAATTTTACATTACATTAAAGGTTGGGAAATATTCTTATACTCATAAATTGTTACGTTTTGGCGGGGGGAGGAATTATGAGTTACAGCGATTTTTAAGATGACTTTGGTCTAGGGTGTAGTTACTAAGAAAAGTAATTCAAATCGAAGGGGGAAACGTCTTGAGGTGTCTTTTTCTTATTTTCAATAAGGTCTGCTAAATACATGTATAAAACAAATTCTACAATAAGGCCTAGTTTAATCATACGGTCACTTGTAAAGTATACGTATGGTTAGACCCTATTCACTTAGCAATTTTCACCGCATATACCTTTTTCTATAGTTTGATCTCGTAATATTGTCTCTACAAGACAAAAAAGAAAACTCCTCTAATTAAGAGGAGTTTTCTTTTTAGCGGTAGTTAATGAACTGTACGTCGATTGGTAAATCAGCGCTACGAACAGCTGCGATTACTGCTTGTAAGTCATCACGGCTTTTTGCTGTAACACGTACTTGATCATCTTGTACTTGTGTTTTTACTTTTAATTTCATTTCTTTAATGATGTTGTTAATTTTTTTCGCGTTATCTTTATCGATACCTTGTTGAAGTGTTGCGCGTTGGCGAACAGTGTTGCCAGTTGCAGCTTCAACTTTTCCGTAATCTAAGTTCTTAATTGGAACGTTACGTTTTACAAGTTTAGAGATAAGAACGTCTTTTACTTGCTCTAATTTAAACTCGTCATCAGAAGTTAAAACAAGTACTTCTTTTTCTAATTTAATATCACTTTTACTTCCTTTAAAGTCATATCGGTTTTGGATTTCTTTTAATGCGATATTAATTGCGTTTGTTACTTCAGGTAATTCTACTTTCGAAACGATGTCAAAAGAACTATCTTTTGCCATAGTTAGCACCTCCAAATAAATTTCTAATCTTGTTATGTACTGTACATACTAAAGTATAGCTGAAAACGAGTCTAGACTTAAGTGTTTTCGTACTTATATTCATGTAACCTCATTTTATTATAGTGAATTTTGGGCAGTTGGACAAATACAGGAAAAATCATGTTATAATTAACTTTTGTTTGGAATGATAAAAAAGATAATTTTATATATATAGAAGGGAATTAAAAAATATGTATTTGCAAATAGGATCGATTGAACAGGTAACTGTTTTACGCGAAACGGAAATCGGATATATGGTTGGGAATGAAGAAGAAGAAATTTTCCTACATAAAAACGAAGTAGCTGGAGAAATTGAAGAAGGCGATACGATTGATGTATTCTTATACCTTGATCACCAAAATCGTATTTCAGCAACAATGAAGGAACCAATTATTACAACTTATGATTGGAACTGGGTAAAGGTTGTAGAAGTTATTCCTAGTTTAGGTGTGTTTGTTGATATTGGTGTGTCAAAAGATATACTAATTCCAGCTGATGAGTTCCCGATTTATATGCCGGTATGGCCAGAAGTAGGCGACGAATTATATTGTACGTTAAAATTAACGAATCGTGATCGTTTAATCGCTCTTCCAGCGAGAGACAGTGATATGCAAGAAATTATCGTAGATGCAACGCCATCTATGCGTAATAAAAATGTAAATGGACGTGTATATCGTTCGCTTCAAGTAGGTTCATTCGTTTTAACAGATGAACATTTCCGTGCTTTCTTACACCATACAGAAAGAAAAGAACAAGTCCGCATCGGTCAGCGTGTAACAGGACGTATTATTGACGTCAAAGATGACGGTACAATTAACATTTCACTTCTTCCTCGTAAAGAAGAAGGAATGGAAGACGATGCTGCAGTAATTTATGCATATATGGAAGAACGAGGCGGAGCAATGCCGTTTTGGGATAAGAGCCATCCAGAAGATATTAAAGAACGCTTTAACATGAGTAAAGCTGCATTTAAGCGCGCACTTGGTAAGTTGATGAAAGAAGAAAAGGTTTACCAAGAAGAAGGTTGGACTTACTTTAAGAAATAAGATGAAAGATTAAAAAGCACACCCTTATCTAAAAAGATAAGGGTGTGCTTTTTTTAATTTCCTTGCGGAGAAACAAGAGTAAATGTATCTTTCAAATCACTATCATTTATTTTAATATTTGCCTTTTTTAATTCCTCTTGTAACAATTTTTTGCTGAATACACGATCAGCAGTACGTTCTTCCTCTAAGTTTTTGCGAATAGAGTTTTTTACCTCATCGTAAGGTTTTAAATCTTTTTTATCAGTTAATTTAATAACGTGATAACCGTTTGATGATTTTACGGGATTGCTAATTTGTCCAACATTTAGTTTGTAGGCAGCCATTTCGAATTCAGGAGCCATTGTACCTGAATTGAAGTATCCAAGGTCTCCGCCTTTATCTTTTGATAGCAGATCTTGTGATTCTTGTTTTGCTAATTCTTCAAATGAAGCACCAGCATCTAGTTTACTCTTTATTTCTTTCGCTTCATTTTCGTCACTTACTAATATGTGACTCGCTTTAATTTCTGGCTTATAGTGGTCTTTTACGTCTTTTTCTGTAATACTTTTCTTAATCGCTTCATTCATAGCAAGTTTGAACTTAATTTGATTTTTGAAATCCTCTTCATCTTTTAAACCATTATTTTCTAATACTTTTTTGAATTGATCTCCATATTGTTTTTTTACTTTTTCTACTTCTTTATTTACCTCTTCATCAGGTACTTTATATTTTTTTGTGATGACGTCTTGTGCCATCATTTCGTATAGCATGTCTTTTCCGTAACGATCTTTCAATTGTTTTTCGAAGTTATCCTTTGTAATGGTGGAGTCTGTTGCTGTAGCGACTGTAGCTGAGCCATTCTTTTGTCCGCAAGCAGATAGCATCAATATACTTATTAGTGCAGTAATAATGAAAATATGTTTCCCTCTCATGCCAACACCTCATCCGAATATGTTATCGCTATTGTAGAATATAGAAGTGAACATGAAGTGAATTTTTAATGTTTTTTTCCTTTAAAATGTAAAAAAGTACATCAACATAATTGTTGATGTACGATGGAATCAAAGGTGATCGGTCTTTTTAGAGTATGCACGTTTACCTTGCTGAATATTTTTTTGCTCTTGCTCATTTTTTTGTGTGCGTTTTGCGTTATTATCGCGTGCTTTTTTGTCGTTATCACTCGTATGTGGCATATGTATCAACTCCATTTCTAAACGTTGTACGTTTATCATTTCCTTTTTCGTAAAGACTATGTATAGCGGTGCATTTATGAAGGGTAAAGGTGGATTCGAAATGGATTTGAAGTTGAATTATACTGAACTTATAAAGAAGTTAATCGTTGTAATCATCGCAGGTTTATTAAACGCGATTGGGATGAATTTATTTTTAACGCCAGCAAAAGTGTATGCGAGCGGCTTTGCTGGATTGTCTCAATTATTATCACAAATATTAGGTGATTTTTTATCGATTCACATATCTACGGGAGTATTGTTTAGCTTATTTAATATTCCTGTCGTTATTTTAGCGTGGAAAAAGGTTGGAAAGGCCTTCACCTTTTTTAGTTTTCTTTGTGTTATATTTATGACTTTGTTTTTAGAAATCATCCCTGTTAGAGCGGTTTCGAATGATATCATATTAAATGCGATTTTTGGCGGGATTATTTCGGCAATTGGAGTAGGGATTGCTTTAAAGTGGGGTGCTTCTACAGGTGGATTAGATATTATCGCCATGATTTTATCAAAAATAAAAGATAAGCCTGTCGGTACATACTTTTTCTTTTTTAATGCAATTATCATTATCGCTGCTGGCTATGTATATGGATGGGAAAAAGCGTTATATACGTTAGTTACTTTATATGTATCAACGAGAATTATTGATGCAATTCATACTCGTCATGTAAAGATTACAGCATTAATTGTTACGAAGAATGGGACAGATGTAAGAAAGGCGATTCACTCACGATTAGTAAGAGGGATTACAACGATACCAGCAACAGGTGCTTATACGAATGAAAATAAAGAAATGTTAATGATGGTTATTACTCGTTATGAGTTATACGAATTAGAGAGGATTATTAAACAAGTGGACCCAGGTGCATTTACAAATATACTGCAAACAGTTGGTGTGTTCGGATTGTTTCGGAAAGATTAAAGAGGACCGAAGTTGGTCCTCTTTTTTAATGTAAATTCGTAATGTTTTGCAATTGCTCTTGCATTTCACGGAGCTGAACTTTTTCAGCAGTTGAAGAGTTTGCGTAAGCGGATTGCAAAGCATTTTTTGCTCTATACACGAGATCTTGTTGCTCAGTACCGCTTGAACAAGATACGGCATTTTCAACAGCATCTCTAGCTTGTTGGAATAGTAAGTTCCCCATTTAAACCCCTCCAAAAGAAGAGTTACTTCTTGCTTTTTCTGCCTCAGCTAATGTACCTCTGTACGGGAATCTTGCATCATGCTTCATAACAGCATCGGCTCCTTGTTGGATAAAACGTTTTGATTTGTTCTTTTTACCCATTCGAAAAACCCCCTTTATTTAGCTGAAAACAATCGACGCGATGTCTCATGCGTCTACTTATAGTATGGACATTTGGCAGGAAACTATAAGTAGGGAATTTTTAGATTACAACCCAAGAACCTCTTCTAAATATAAAGCAATACCATCTTCTTCGTTCGTTAACGTCGTATGGTTTGCAAGTGATTTTAATTCAGGGATGGCATTTCCCATTGCGATACCGTGACCAGCAAATTCAATCATTTCAAAATCATTATCTTCATCACCGAAAGCGATAATGCGCTCTTGTGGAATGTTGTAATGACTAGAAATTTTTTGTAATCCAACTGCTTTATTTAACCCGCTTTTCACAATTTCAATAATCGGCCAAGGTGCGCCCCATTTTCTATGGTCGATTACTTCCGCATGCATATCCGTTAAATGTTGACGAATTGCAGTAGAATGCTCGTCATGTGCGTCAATTAATAAGCAAGTTGGATGATCGTTTAAAATATTTAATAAGTCTCCCGTAAAAATCTTAGGAGAGCCGAATTCGAAAATATGTTTTTTATCTTCATCAATTTCACGAACATACACATCGTCCATTACTTCCGCGTATATATTTTTTACGCCAAAATCAAAGCAAGCTCGGACAATTTCTTGCGCTGTTGCTAGCTCAAGAGGAGAGTGATGTGTTCCCCAGTTTGAATCAAGAGGATGATGTACGTAAGCGCCGTTAAAGTTTACGATCGGTGTGTTAAGATCAAGTTCTTTATAGTAATCATAACTAGCACGGAATGGACGTCCTGTTGAAATAACGACAATATGTCCCTGTTCCTTTGCTTTTGCAATTGTATGTTTCGTTCGAGTGGAAATTATTTTGTTGTCTGTTAATAAAGTGCCGTCTAAGTCTAATGCGATTAAATGTTGTTTGTTCATAATTTCACCTCTTATAATAATTTTTTTGTATCTATCTGTATTTCCGTTTTTAATATGCAGAAATAAGAGGTTAGACTCGGTGAAATCACCATAGATGGAAATTTCACTATATATCCATCTTACGTCTCAAAGTGCTGTGGTGTCTACTATTTATCGTTGGAAATTAAGAAAAGTCAACATCTTTTTAGAAAGTTCAAACAATGTTTCTTTCATTATGTACAAATTGTGAAAAGGGTTACATTGCTCGTGTGATGAGGCATATAATGAACATGTAATCTTCTCGTATATGTTTGACTCTCCTTTGAAACTAGCCTAGAGTAGGTTGGTTTCTTTTTTTTCTACAAGTAGGAAAGAAATCCCTGCTTACGCTTGTGTCATTCATATATATGTACAAGAATGAGATGTAGTACTGTTTCCTAAACATGACAGAAAAGCTTTCTTTTAAAATGGATATACTAATGAGGCAAGACGTCATGGAAGGAGAATGAAGATGGGACAAAATCGCAGGTTTCGTTCTGGACAAAAAGCGCCGAATGATGGCATTTACGTAGAAATTGGTGAAACGGGAAGTATGGTGAAAGATCCGCAAATGGTGAAATTAACTGCCGGTGAAAAGTTTCCGGATAACACGAATCATAACCGCCAGTGGACATATAAAAGAAAACCGTAACAGAAGCCGCAATCATTATTGCGGCTTTTTTGTCGTTACACATTGTAATTTCATTTACCGTATTTTTTAGCAGTATAATGAATGCTCTCTTTTTCTTTTTCAAATAATAAGTTTGAAAATACATAGGCAAAATTATTGTATAAAAAAGTCAGTTGGCGTATAATCAAATCAAAGGTCAAAGAAAGTCAAACTTTTGGAGGGCTGTAAAGATGGACTTAAATCAAATGACAACAAAAACACAAGAGGCGATTATGAGTGCCCAATCTTTAGCGGTATCTCATCATCACCAAGAGGTGGATACTGTTCATCTATTACTTGCATTATTAGAAGAGCAAGATGGATTAGCAGTACGTATATTTCAAAAAATGAATGTTGATATAGAAGCATTAAAGCAAGGTGCTGAAAGTTTAATTAAAAAGAAACCTTCTGTAACGGGGAGCGGTGCAGAAGTTGGAAAATTGTATGTAACGAGCGCTCTGCAACAACTTCTTGTAAGAGCAGGAAAAGAAGCAGAAAAACTGCAGGATGATTACATTTCAGTAGAACATGTATTGCTTGCTTTTTCTGAAGAAAAAGGCGATATAAATCAATTATTTACAAGATTGCATATTACGAAAGATAACTTATTACAGTCTTTAATGACAGTTCGGGGGAATCAAAGAGTGACGAGTCAAAATCCAGAAGCAACTTATGAAGCGTTAGAAAAATATGGTCGTGATTTAGTGGCGGAAGTGAGAGCAGGGAAAATTGATCCTGTAATCGGCCGTGATAGTGAAATACGACGTGTAATCCGTATTCTTTCACGTAAAACGAAAAACAATCCGGTTTTAATTGGGGAGCCAGGTGTTGGTAAAACAGCAATCGTTGAAGGGCTAGCACAGCGTATCGTGAAAAAGGATGTACCTGAAGGGTTGAAAGATAGAACGATTTTTGCGTTAGATATGAGTGCACTCGTAGCTGGTGCGAAATTCCGTGGTGAGTTCGAAGAGCGTCTGCAAGCTGTATTAAATGAAATTAAAAAGAGTGAAGGACGCATTTTATTATTCATTGATGAACTTCATACAATAGTTGGAGCTGGTAAAACAGAGGGAGCCATGGATGCAGGAAATATGTTAAAACCGATGCTTGCGCGCGGTGAACTGCATTGTATCGGGGCGACGACGCTCGATGAATATCGCAAATATATTGAGAAAGATCCAGCGCTAGAAAGACGTTTCCAACAAGTATTAGCAGAAGAACCAACTGTTGAAGATACAATTTCCATTTTACGTGGATTAAAAGAACGCTTTGAAATTTATCACGGTGTAAATATTCATGACCGTGCGATTGTAGCAGCGTCAGTTTTATCAGATCGATATATTTCAGATCGCTTCTTACCTGATAAAGCAATTGACCTTGTTGATGAAGCGTGTGCAACAATTCGTACAGAAATTGATTCTATGCCAACAGAATTAGATGAAGTAACGCGCCGCATTATGCAGCTGGAAATTGAAGAAGCGGCTCTTGGGAAAGAAACGGATCGTGGTAGCCAAGAGCGTCTAAAAACATTGCAACGTGAATTATCGGATTTAAAAGAAGTTGCAAGTGGCATGAGAGCGAAATGGGAGAAAGAAAAAGAAGACATTCACAAAGTTCGTGACTTACGTGAACATTTAGAACGTTTGCGTCGTGAATTAGAAGAAGCAGAAGGCAATTACGATTTAAATAAAGCAGCCGAACTTCGTCACGGGAAAATTCCCGCAATTGAAAAAGAGTTAAAAGAAGCGGAAGAAATGGGCGCGCATAATAAACAAGAAAATCGTTTATTACGTGAGGAAGTAAGTGAAGAAGAAATTGCAGATATTGTTTCACGCTGGACTGGTATTCCTGTTGCGAAACTCGTGGAAGGTGAACGCGAGAAATTATTACGCTTAGAGCAAATCTTATCAGAGCGTGTCATCGGACAAGAGGAAGCAGTAAGCTTAGTGTCAGACGCAGTTCTTCGTGCTCGCGCTGGTATTAAAGATCCGAACCGCCCGATTGGTTCTTTCATCTTCTTAGGGCCAACAGGTGTTGGTAAAACAGAACTTGCAAAAACGTTAGCCCAGTCTTTATTCGATAGTGAAGAGCAAATGATTCGCATTGACATGTCTGAGTATATGGAAAAACACGCCGTGTCTCGCTTAATTGGTGCACCTCCTGGATATGTAGGATATGAAGAAGGCGGTCAATTAACAGAAGCGGTAAGACGTAAACCATATTCCGTTGTTTTATTAGATGAAATTGAAAAAGCACATCCAGAAGTATTCAACATTTTATTACAAATGTTAGATGATGGACGCATTACAGATTCGCAAGGTCGTACAGTGGACTTTAAAAATACAGTTATTATTATGACTTCAAATATTGGATCTGCTCATTTACTAGATGGATTAGAAGAAGATGGTTCGATTAAAGAGGAATCAAGAGACCTTGTAATGGGGCAATTAAGAGGACATTTCCGCCCTGAATTTTTAAACCGTGTGGATGAAATTATTTTATTCAAACCTCTTACAACGAATGAAATTAAAGGCATTGTTGATAAAATTGTAAAAGAACTACAAGGTCGTCTAGCTGACCGTCACATTACAGTAGAATTAACAGATGCAGCAAAAGAATTTGTTGTGGAAGCCGGTTTCGACCCAATGTACGGAGCTCGTCCATTAAAACGATACGTACAGCGTCAAGTGGAAACGAAATTAGCACGAGAATTAATTGCAGGAACAATTACTGATAATAGTCACGTAGTTGTTGATGTAGAAAATAACGAATTAGTCGTTCATGTGAAATAAAAATAAAAAAGAGTTCGGATAAAATCCGGACTCTTTTTTTAGTGTTGTTCTACTGGCTCGTTTGGAATTGCAGCTGAAATTGCTAGTACTAACACAGCAAGAACAACTGAGAAAATAGACGCTTGGTTAAAGTCGTATGTACCGCCAGTCATAGAGCCGATTACATAGCTCATCATATGTACAAGTAAGAACGACCAAATTAATGCCCAAATGAAACGCATATTTTACACCTCTATTCGTTCAATCTGTCCTTATTGTAACACAATTGAAAAAAGAATATAGAAAAATATTTGTAGATTTTTCAACGCAAATTTGCATTCCGTTCATACATTATAAAAGAGTACTTTTATATGTTTAGAAAATAAGGCGGGGGAAAAATGAGTATTACGGAACGTTTTTTTTACTTAGAAAAAGAACCATGTGTCATTTATTTACCGGAGAAGCCAAATGGATTTTCTGTTATGCTCCTCGGTGATTATAACTACTTTATTGAGAATGGTACAAGTTTATGGACACAACATGCGGGTAAATCTTATTTTTTACATGGTCTTATTGAACAAGGCTACACGGTCTTTTCCTCTAATTTATACGGAAGACATTGGGGAAACGATCAATCTGTTCGTCTGGCAAAACGTTTATATGATGTTGTTTTGAGAAAAGAGACGTTAAATGCGAAAATGCACATTATGGCAGATGGTATGGGAGCGCTTGTAGCACTTGAAATGATGAACAAATATCCTGAATGTATTCGTTCTGTTGTTATGCTAAATCCGTGTTTAGATTTACCGGAATATGTAAGTTTTGAGAAAGAGCATAAATTTTTTTACAAGAGACTCGTGAAGGAATTAAGTTTGGCGTATGATGCCAAAGAAGAAGAATTAGAATCAAAAATAAATAAGAAATCATTTACGCTTCTTCCATCTTGTGTACCTGTTAAAATTTTCGTATCAACACAAGAAAAAAGAGGAAGAAAACAGCAGTTGCGTAGATATGAGAAAATGAGGCAACTAAATCAATGTGATACTTCTGTCTTGTTCCATCTGCAAGATGTGAAATATAAAATGGTTAGGCAAACGACTGATTTCTTTAAAAAATATGAAGAAGAATTATGAAGCTCCCATATACATAAATGAGGAGCTATTTGTTTCAGAGGGAAAGGGTTGGTGGTATGGAACGCGTGCTGATAATAGGTGCACTTACGTTTGTAGGTTATCACCTTGTAAATAAAATGATTGCAGAAGAAGTGGAAGTCTATGGTCTTGATTTTGATGAATTCGATAGTATGACGAAAATTAATGAAGAGAAGTTATTATTAATTGGGCGAAATGCGTTATTTACGTATTATTCGATAAGAGATGAAGATGGATGGAGATCGGTTGAGGAAGAGAGATTCGATACTGTTTATTTTTGCTTATATGAGCCAAATCAGCAAAGTGGATTTCGGAATGAAAGAGTCATATTACAATATTTAAAGCGAATTATAAGAATGTGTGAAGAACAAAAAGTGAAGTTAAATTTAATTTCTTCTATTGAAGTAGGCAGTACAGATGAATCCGAAAATAAGCGCCTATTTTTGAAAGTAGAAGAAGGATTGAAAAAAGGGAATTTACAATATAGTGTATTTCGAGTTCCAACATTATATGGACCGTGGCAACCGTCCTTTATGATGTTTCATCAGCTTATTTTATCAGAATTAGGTGAAAAAGAGTGCCGTTGTACGATTGAGGAAAAGGGGAATGATTTACTTTACGTTGAAGATGTATGTGAATACTTATGGGAAAATGGAACGAACGGGGCGCAGCTTGGTATATACAATTTACTTAGTGGTAAACAGTCATTATGGGAAAAAGGTATGAATCTTTTACGCGCGGATGATAAAGTAAATAAAAATAATAACGAAGTAAGAGATGAGGCTATCGAGGTAATTTCAATAAAAAGAAATACTCCGTTAGAATACGGTTTAAATAAACAACTGGCACACATGAAAAAATATAAAGAGTTATACGAAGGGTAGTACGCGTGTTACACTATTGTATGTGAAAGTTTTAATGGAGAGGAAGAGCATAATATGAACGAAAAAAGCATGCAGTTTTTACAAATCGCAATGAAGCATTTACCGGAAGCAAAGGCAATTTTAGATGATAATGGAATTGCACTTGATATGGAGAAGGCACAGCCGGTGTTAGAGTTGTTAATGAAAGTTATGAACGAAGCTTATGAGCTTGGGAAAGCAGATAAAGAATAAAAAGAATAAAAAGAATAAAAAGCATCTTCTTAAGATGGAAGAGAGGCCCGAACCGTGGATAGAAGCGGTCAGGGCCTTTTTTATTCTCGCCTGGGGGGGAAAACCAGAGATATGAAGAGGATAAAGGAAAAGTAGTGAGGAGAACTCTCTAGTTTAGAAGGAAAGCAGATAAAGAATAAAAAGCATCTTTTTAAGATGGAAGAGAGGCCCGAACCGTGGATAGAAGCGGTTTGAGTCTTTTTATATTTTAGAGGTATGTTTCTGTTTCTTTTAATGAAAAATAACGTGAATAATGCGTTAGCTTTCTGTTTTATGCGAAATATATTCTAGACAAAAATACATTTATGTTTTAAAATTAGTACCAAGTCATAACATTTGATATAAAACGGAGGGCTGCGATGTGAACGTGGGCATTTTAGGGATCGGAAGATATGTGCCAGAAAAAGTAGTCACAAATCACGATTTAGAGAAAATAATGGAAACATCCGATGAATGGATTCGTACGAGAACGGGAATTGCAGAAAGACGCATTGCCGATGATACAATAGATACTTCATATATGGCCGTAGAGGCTTCTAAAAAAGCACTTGAAGATGCAGGAATTAGCGGAGAGGATATCGATCTTATTTTAGTAGCAACAGTAACACCAGATCGTGCTTTTCCAGCAGTTGCTTGTGTAATTCAAGAAGCAATAGGAGCGAAACATGCAGCTGCAATGGATTTAAGTGCAGCATGTGCCGGTTTTATGTACGGAATGATTACAGCGCAGCAATTTATTCAAACAGGAACGTATAAAAATGTATTAGTAGTTGGTAGTGATAAACTATCTAAAATTGTAGACTGGAACGATCGAAATACAGCAGTACTATTTGGAGACGGAGCCGGTGCTGTCGTAATGGGAGCTGTTTCAGAAGGTAAAGGCGTTCTATCTTTTGAATTAGGAGCAGACGGAAGTGGCGGCAAGCACCTTTATCAAGACGAGTATGTTATGATGAATGGCAGAGAAGTGTTTAAATTTGCCGTTCGTCAACTTGGTGATTCTTGTCTTCGCGTTTTAGATAAAGCTGGTCTTACGAAGGAAGATGTGGATTTCTTAGTACCGCATCAAGCAAACATTCGTATTATGGAATCTGCAAGAGAGAGGTTAAATTTACCACAAGAAAAAATGAGTATGACGATTGAGAAGTTCGGTAATACATCAGCTTCTTCCATTCCGATTGCAATGGTAGAGGAATTGCAAAACGGACGTATTCAAGACGGTGATTTAATTATACTTGTTGGTTTTGGCGGCGGATTAACATGGGGAGCAGTTGCTCTTCGTTGGGGTAAATAAGGACTGAGAGAAAAAAGGAGTGTATTTTGTATGGAAAAAAAGAGGGTCGTAATTACAGGACTAGGAGCTGTTACACCGGTCGGTACAGATGTTGAAACAGCGTGGGAAAACATTAAAAAGGGTGTATCTGGAATCGGGCGACTTACAAGAATTGATCCAGAACTATTTCCAGCAAAAGTAGCAGCGGAAATTAACGACTTTGAAGTCGAGAAATATATTGATAAAAAAGAAGCGCGCCGTATGGATCGCTTTACACAATATGCAGTAGCAGCAGCGAAAATGGCAGTTGCAGATGCAAAGCTTGAAATTACAGAAGAAAACGGACCTCGAATTGGTGTATGGATTGGATCTGGTATTGGCGGTATGGAAACATACGAAGAACAATTTAAGATTTTTACTGAGAAAGGCCCACGCCGCGTGAGCCCATTCTTCGTGCCGATGATGATTCCAGATATGGCAGCAGGTCAAGTATCAATCGCAACAGGAGCAAAAGGAATTAACACTTGTTCTGTAACGGCTTGTGCATCTGGTGCAAACTCAATTGGTGATGCATTTAAAGCAATTCAGCGTGGTGATGCTGATGCAATGATTACAGGCGGAGCAGAAGCGCCGCTAACAAGTATGGCATTCGCAGGATTTAGCTCAGCAAAAGCATTAACATTTAATGAAGACCCAGCAACGGCTTGCCGTCCATTTGATAAAAACCGTAGCGGTTTCGTAATGGGTGAAGGTTCAGGTATTCTAATTCTTGAAGAATTAGAGCATGCATTAGCACGCGGTGCTCACATTTACGCGGAAATTGCTGGTTATGGTGCAACTGGAGATGCATTCCATATTACAATGCCTGCTCCTGGTGGGGAAGGCGGAGTGCGTGCAATGCGTCAAGCTTTAGCTGATGCAGGCCTACAGCCAGAAGATATTGATTACATTAATGCGCACGGTACAAGTACGGATGCGAATGAAAAATATGAAACGATGGCAATTAAAGAAACTTTCGGCGAGCACGCGTATAAAGTAGCAATTAGCTCAACGAAATCAATGACAGGTCACTTATTAGGAGCAGCTGGTGCTGTTGAAGCGATTTTCTCTATTAAATCAATTACAGACGGAGTAATTCCTCCAACAATTAACTATGAGACACCAGATCCAGAATGTGACTTAGATTACGTACCAAATCAAGCGAGACACCAAGAAGTAAATGCAGTATTAAGTAACTCATTAGGATTCGGTGGTCATAACGCAGTGTTAGTATTTAAATCGTATAAATAATCGATGAAATAAGGAGTTTTTTCGCAATAGATTGCGAAAAAACTCCTTATTTATTTTTACGCCTTTTTCTCCTGTAGCATATACATAAGAAAAAGGAGGGATAAAGATGGGGATTGTTGAAACAGCTGAATGGCTACATTTATATTATGGACGGCCAGAAAAACTTTGTGAGAAATTTACGAAGTATATTCCGTTGCCAAAAGAAAGGTTGTATCGCTTTTTAATTTCAAAAGGGATGTATCGCCCGATCATGCGCGGAGAAAAGGAAATTAAAGAATTAGAGGAAAAGGAAATTTGGAAAGAATTGAGCCTGGAGTATGATAAACTGAAAAATTGGTTAAAAGGTCCAGATGTCCCTGTCTTTATTTTATTATCAGATTCCTATAATCGAACTGTACAAGAAGAGTATAACGGTAGGGCTGGATTATCTATGCGTCATGTTATTTTCTTATTCGTATGTGGGCGGAATTCGGTAGAAGAATTAAAAGTGTTATTGGCGCATGAATATCATCACATATGCAGGTTACATCAAATTGAGACGAAAGAAACAGAATATACATTACTTGATACGATGATTATGGAAGGGCTAGCGGAACAAGCAGTAACAGAAAGGTATACAGAAAAAAACAATGCACCGTGGACGGCGTATCTTTCAAAAGAAGAGGCTGTTTATTATTGGAAAAATGTTGTACATGAAAGAATAAGTATAAAACGAGGAACAAGGGAACATGACATCTTATTAAATGGCTTTCACTCTTATCCGAAGATGCTTGGCTATGCGCTTGGATTTCATATTGTCAAAGATTGTGTAACTTTGGAAGGAGAAGATACACTTTCTTTATTATCTATAGATGCAAAAGAAATATTGAATAAAGCAAGGACATTTCATATATAAAAAACAGGAGTTCTATTTCCTGTTTTTTTAGTATTAATAGAAGAAAAAATAATAATTAGAATATATTTCCTCAAGTGGAATAAAGTTAAGCAAAAATGAACATAATGATTGGTACAAACAGTAGTGAAGTGAGGGGTAGTGAATGTTATATCTACATGATGTATGGGTAAATTGGTTTGAAGGTGAAGAGAATGGGTATAACGTTTGTCATTTTTACGAATGGCGGAAAGATGATACGATTGAGCTATTAGATCAAGTGCCATTATTAAAAGTAGATGCCACATTATATCATTACATCGAGAACGAATTGTTAGAGCTTCCGCAAAAAATGCTGGAAGACGTACATCATAAGGCTTATATTCGTAAAAATCATGAACGTTTGCAGCAAGAGTATTGCTTTGTTGTTACAGATGGAAAAGGAATTATTGCGATTGACACAATTGGTTACAATGTACCAATTCGCAAAAGTAGACTTATACCACGCCAAGAGCAGATGGTATATGAGATGGTAGAAAACGTACAAGCAGAAAAGTATGAGTTCCAAGTAGAAGAAACAGAAAAAGAACATCATATTTTATCACCATCGCCTTTCATTATGAATGGCTTGACTCGTAAAGAAAGACAGCTAAAACAATTATTATTTATGGCGTTAGATCAATTACATACAACGAAAAACACAGCAGAAATTCGCTATTGGTTCACAGAGTGGGATCCATCAGCATATGGAATGGTTCAACATATGGAATTTGAAGATATTT
Organism: Bacillus sp. B1-WWTP-T-0.5-Post-4; assembly: GCF_009183795.1. NCBI lineage: Bacteria > Bacillati > Bacillota > Bacilli > Caryophanales > Bacillaceae > Bacillus > Bacillus sp. B1-WWTP-T-0.5-Post-4. Next base: position 774,662 of record NZ_WEIJ01000002.1, on the reverse strand, counting down.
GGGCTAAGCTGTATGATGAAGCGAAAACAGGCTGGTCTGATAAGCACGAACAATTATGCGAGCGTCTCGTAAAAGGACAGCCATTTTTTGAAAAGTTATGGGAAATGGAAAATGAGCAAAAGGTAAATTAAAAAACCGCCAATTGGCGGTTTTTTAATTTTGTAGTAATCTAGCTCCGGCAGCAAGCTCTTCGTGTCTAAGAACCTTTCGCATAAGAAGACAAAAAGCGTCTTCTATGCGAAAGAACCTTAGCCAGTCAGAGCTGAACGAGCTGCCTCCGCTTTATATGTTACCTACGTTTTCTGCTTAGTCCCATTGCGTTTTCTACTTTGCGTAGTTGTTTGAATGCGACGCGGTTTGCTTTTTCTGCACCTTTGTCTAGGATTTCGTCTAGTTCTGGTGAGTTGATTAGTTCGTTATATTTGTCTTGAATTGGACGAATAGCTTCTACGACTACTTGCGCTAGGTCGCCTTTGAAGTCGCCGTATCCTTTTCCTTCGTACATTGCTTCGATTTCTTCAACTGTTTTTCCAGAGAATGAAGAGTAGATTGTTAATAAATTAGAGATACCAGGTTTGTTTTCCTTATCAAATTTCACAATACCTTCAGAGTCAGTTACAGCACTCTTAATTTTCTTTTCAATTGTTTTTGGCTCATCAAGCATACTAATCATTGATTTTGGATTCGGATCAGATTTACTCATTTTTTTCGTAGGCTCTGTTAATGACATAACGCGAGCTCCTACTTTTGGAATGCGAATTTCAGGCATTGTGAAGATTTCGCGGTAACGTTTGTTGAAACGCTCTGCTAAGTCACGTGTTAATTCGATATGTTGCTTTTGGTCATCACCAACCGGCACGATTTCAGTGTTGTAAAGTAAAATATCAGCAGCCATTAATGGTGGATACGTAAGTAATCCAGCTGGAACTGAATCTCTACCAGAAGCTTTATCTTTATATTGCGTCATACGTTCTAATTCTCCAACGTAAGCAACAGATTGCATGATCCATCCTAGTTGAGCGTGTGCTGGTACTTCTGATTGTACAAATAAAGTAGCTTTTTCAGGATCGATGCCGCATGCTACATAAAGTGCAGCAAGACTGCGGATGTTTTTACGAAGCCCGACGGGATCTTGAGGTACTGTAATCGCATGTTGGTTTACAATACAGAAATAACAGTCGTGTTCATTTTGAAGCTCTGTAAACTGCTTCATTGCTCCTAAATAGTTTCCAAGTGTAATCGTTCCACTTGGTTGAATACCAGAAAAGATAACTGACATAAGTAATTCCTCCTAAAATAGAATGCGTGATGTGGGGAAGAGAAGGCAAACAAAAAAGCCCATTCATCCCAAAAAACTATAGGGACGAATGGACCGTGGTACCACCCTAATTATTTCACTACTGTGAAATCTCTCTAATCCATAATAACGTTTGGATATAACGCCAAAGCCTACTACTTTCGGTTCGGTTTGGTGCTCAAAAGCCCATTCCATACTGTACAATTACTTGTTCACACCAACCACAAGCTCTCTGAAATTGCCTCAATATGTACTCTTCTTTATCATCGCATACATATAAATTTATTTATTGTTACTTGAGCTCTTTTAATATGAAAGAACTAAAGTTTTATAACAAAATGTTTTGCTGATTATTATATCATATGGGATAGTGTTTGCAAACTACATCAAAATAGTAAAGCTAATGAGGGTCGAGAACAACCCAAGGAAGATACCTGTAATACAAATTGGATATGTCCATTTGAATGAATATGTTTTATAAATACGTTCTTTCTTATCTGTAGGTTCCTCGACTTCTTCAATTAAAGAGTCAATCTTTTTGTTCGTACCAAATACTCTTTGGAATGCGTAAATGGTTACATTGAAAAAACCATTTTGAAATATGTATAAAAAACCGCCGATAAGAATAAAAAACAGTGCAATATAAAACAAAATGTTGACAAAGTTCAACAAAAATTGAGATGAAATGAGGAATGCACCAATACTAGAAGCAATCATCGCTATAAAAATTAGTATACAAGTATGAAAAAAAACTTTATTCAAAATATTCCCCTCCGTCAAAATATCACTAGAATTATTATACTATAAAAGCTATAATAAGTACTAGGATTAATTTTTTGAAAATTATACGCAATTAAAGGTCTGATTTTAAGATGATGGTAGCAATGTTAATGTATCCCTTTACGAAAAATTAAAAATATAAATATTTTATTAAAAATTTTAACAAAAAAACAAAAAACTATATTCACAATTGTTATATTATATGTATAATGAAAATTGTAGAAACTTGGAGATTATTCTTTCAATTCTACTTTTTAACAAGTGAGGGTACAGGAAGTGCAATTAGGGGAGGCAACACAACATGAAGAAAAAGATACCGTTATTACTTGCATCAACTTTAACTGCAAGTATGTTGCTTAGCGCGTGTAGCTACCAAAAAGATGACGCAAAAGCAAAAGGGAAAGAGAACGCTACGAGTAGTAGTAACGGAAAACAGATTCTTAATTTAACAGAGTTATCTGAAATTCCGTCAATGGATGCATCATTAGCATCTGATTCTTCATCTTCTACAGCATTAAATAATACGATGGAAGGTTTATATCGTATTGGCAAAGATCAAAAGAGAATGCCTGGAGTTGCAGAAGATGTCGAAAAGCTAGATGATGGGAAGAAATACATATTTAAATTAAGAAAAGATGCGAAATGGTCGAATGGGGAACCTGTAACAGCTAAAGATTTTGTGTATTCATGGAAAAGAGCAGTAAATCCAGATACAAAAGCAACGTATTCGTACATTATGTTCGATATTAAAAATGCAGAGAAAATTCATAAAAAAGAATTACCTGCTGACCAATTAGGTGTAAAAGCGATTGATGATTATACATTAGAAGTAGAATTAGACAATCCCGTTCCTTACTTTATCGATTTAACAGTTTATCCAGTATTTTACCCACTAAATGAAAACTTTGTAAAAGCACAAGGTGATAAATTTGGTTTAGAGGCAAATACAACATTATATAACGGTCCATTCGTTATGAGTGATTGGAAACATGAACAAAGTTTCCAATTCAAGAAGAATCCTTCATATTGGGATAATAAAACGGTTAAAATCGAAGAAATCAACTTTAATATTGTAAAAAATACAGCAACTGATGTAAATTTATATGAGACAAACGCGATTGACCGAGCGGCTTTAACGTCTGAATTTGTTGATAAGTTTAGAAAAAGTCCAGAGTTCCAAACAAGAAAAGAAGCAGGGGTTGCTTACTTAAGATTTAATCAAAGTAATCAGTACTTAAGTAATAAAAACTTAAGAAAAGCAATTTCAATGTCCTTTGACCGTGATAACATTGCAAAAGTTATTTTAAATAACGGTGCAATTGGAGCTTACGGATTTGTTGGAAAAGATTTCGCTGAAGGTCCGAATAAAAAAGATTTCCGAGCTGAAAATGGAAAGCTAGTTGAAACAAATCCAAAAGAAGCGAAAAAGCTTTGGGAAACAGCGAAGAAAGAGCTTGGAACTGATAAAATCGAACTAGAATTCTTAAACTTTGATAATGAAGATGCTAAAAAGGTTGGGGAATTCTTAAAAGGTGAGATGGAAAAGAACTTACCAGGTTTATCAATTAAAATTAAACAGCAACCATTCGCACAAAAAAATAAATTAGAAGATTCTCAGCAATATGATATTGCGTTTGGTATTTGGGGACCAGATTTCCCAGATCCAATCTCATATTTAGATATGTTTGTTACGAATGGTTCTCAAAATAAAACAGGGTATTCTAATCAGAAATATGATGAGTTAATCCTAAAAGCTAAAACAGATACAAAAGATTTACAAGCTCGCTGGGACAACCTTCTAGAAGTAGAGAAGATGTTAATTAAAGAGGATGCAGTTATCACTCCAATCTTCCAAAAAGGTTCAGCGTATGTAGTAAAAGGTGCCGTAAAAGATATTATCCCAATTAACTATGGTGGTAAATTAACTTACAAATGGGCATCTGTTGAACAAAAATAATCTTTTTTTCCATCGTTTACAAGGGTATATGCCTATGATGGGCATATGCTCTTATTTTAAAAAAATAAAAGTAAGAATATTTTAAACTATCTTATTGCTTTTGAGAAAAACGGGGAGGTGCTTGATATGGGACGTTATGTATTAAAACGTTTCGTGTACATGGCTTTGACATTATTTTTAATTACTACAATGACTTTCTTTTTGATGAAATTACTTCCGGGTTCTCCGCTTAAAAACCAGGAGAAGCTATCACCGGCACAAAAAGAAATCATTCTTGAAAAATACGGATTGAATGATCCGGTACCAGTTCAATACGCACGTTACTTAGGTAACCTAGCAAAAGGTGATTTAGGGGTATCATTCCAATATGATAACCGCCCAGTAACAGACATGATTGTGGATCGTATTGGACCATCAGCCCAATTAGGTTTACAAGCGATTATATTAGGAACATTTATCGGTTTAATTTTAGGTATTGTTGCCGCACTTCGTAATAATACGTGGGTAGATTATAGTGCAACAGTTATTTCGGTACTCGGAATGTCGGTACCATCATTCGTATTCGCCGCATTACTGCAATATTTCGTAGGGGTAAAACTTGGCTGGTTCCCAGTAGCATTCTGGAAAGGACCAGAGTTTACTGTAATGCCTACAATTGCATTATCGATGGGAGTTATTGCAACAATCGCACGTTTCTCTCGTGCAGAATTAATTGAAGTTATGCAAGCCGATTACATTTTAACAGCGAAAGCGAAAGGAATTAGCCAAGGTGTTATCATTGTCAAACATGCACTTCGTAACGCGTTAATTCCAGTTGTAACAATTTTAGGACCAATGGTTGCGGCATTAATTACAGGAACACTTGTTATCGAGCAAATTTATGCTGTACCAGGACTTGGGGAACAATTCGTTAAATCGATTACTTTAAATGACTATACAGTTATTATGGGAACTACGATTTTCTATAGTGCAATCTTCATTTTAGTTATTTTCATTGTCGATATTTTATACGGAATTATTGATCCTCGTATTCGTTTAGCGGGAGGGAAAAAATGATGAAAGATGTACAAAAATTATCTCCAGATTTATTTCAACAAGCCAATCAAAATAATGTTGATAATGAAGTCATTGCCCGTCCAAGCCTAACGTTTTGGCAAGATGTAAGAAGACGTTTATTCCAACATAAAGGTGCGATGCTTGGCCTTGTATTATTAGTTATCATTGCACTATTAGCGATTTTTGGACCGATGGTAAGTAAACACTCGTATAAAGAGCAAGATTTAGGTCGAGCGAAATTACCACCAAAAATTCCAGTTATTGAAAATGTTCATTGGTTACCATTTGACGGTACAGATCAATATGGTGTTGACCAATATGAAAAACGTGATATTAAAGAGTACTTCTGGTTTGGTACAGATGATCTTGGCCGTGACTTATGGACAAGAACATGGGAAGGTACACGCGTATCATTATATATCGCTCTTTTAGCAGCAGCAATTGACTTAGTAATTGGGGTTGCATACGGAGGTATTTCAGCATTCTACGGCGGTAGAGTAGATAACATTATGCAACGTATTATGGAGATTATTAACGGTATTCCATACTTAATCATCGTTATTTTAATGGTAATCATTATGGGATCTGGTATTTGGTCAATTACACTCGCGATGGCGATTACAGGTTGGATAGGGATGTCGCGTATTGTTCGTGGACAAATCTTAAAGTTAAAAAACCAAGAATATGTATTAGCATCTCGTACATTAGGTGCAACAAATACACAATTAATTGTGAAACATTTAATTCCAAACGTAATGGGACCTATTATCGTAATGACAATGTTTACAATTCCATCAGCGGTGTTTGGTGAAGCGTTCTTAAGTTTCATCGGTTTAGGAATTCAGCCGCCATTTGCGTCACTAGGTTCTCTTGTAAATGATGGTTATAAATCTATTCAAACGTATCCGCATATGATGTTCATCCCTGCGGTTGTCATCAGTATATTAATTTTAGCGTTTAACTTAATGGCAGACGGATTACGCGACGCGTTAGATCCAAAAATGCGTAAGTAAAAGAGGGGAGAGGCAAAGATGAAAACATTGTTAGAGGTAAAAGATTTACAAGTCTCCTTTGATACACATGCAGGTGAAGTACAAGCTGTACGCGGCGTTACTTTTGATTTGAAAAAAGGAGAAACATTGGCGATTGTAGGAGAATCTGGTTCAGGGAAATCAGTTACTTCTAAAGCGTTAATGGGATTAATTCCGAATCCTCCTGGACGCATTAAAAATGGTGAAATCGTATTTGAAGGTCGTGACTTAACGAAATTAACAGAAAAAGAAATGCAGCAAGTACGCGGTAAAGATATCGCGATGATTTTCCAAGATCCAATGACATCATTAAACCCAACGATGACAATTGGAAATCAAATTATGGAAGGTCTAATTAAACACCAAGGGATGAGTAAAGCAGATGCACGTAAAGTTGCTTTAGAATTAATTGACCTTGTAGGTATTCCAAATCCAGAAGCTCGTTTAAAACAATATCCTCACCAATTCTCAGGTGGTATGAGACAGCGTGTAGTTATTGCGATGGCGTTAGCTTGTAACCCGAAATTATTAATTGCCGATGAGCCGACAACAGCGCTAGACGTTACGATTCAGGCGCAAATTTTAGAACTTATGAAAGACATTCAGCAAAAAACAGAAGCAGCAATCATTTTCATTACGCATGACTTAGGTGTAGTAGCAAACGTTGCGGACCGAGTGGCAGTTATGTACGCTGGTAAAGTTGTTGAAATTGGAACTGTAGATGAAATTTTCTACAATCCGAAACATCCATATACTTGGGGTTTAATCGCATCTATGCCAAGTTTAGATGGTTCAGAAGAAGAGTTATATGCAATCCCTGGAACGCCTCCAGATTTATTGAAGCCGCCAAAGGGAGATGCTTTTGCACCACGTAACCCGCAGGCACTGAAAATTGATTTTGAAATGGACCCACCTTTATTTAAAGTAAGTGATACGCACTATGCGGCAACTTGGTTACTTCACGAGCAAGCTCCAGAAGTAAAACCGCCAGCAGTCGTTGAAAAACGCATTCTTCAAATGAAAGCAGGTGAACAACATGACTAAACAACGTGAGAAATTAATTGAAGTAAAAAATGTAAAGCAGCACTTCGACGTGAGTGGTGGTGTTGTCAAAGCGGTTAATGATATTTCATTTGATATTTACCGCGGAGAAACATTTGGTCTTGTAGGAGAATCAGGTTGTGGTAAATCGACAACTGGAAGAACGATTATTCGTTTATATGATGCAACTGCTGGTGAAGTATTGTTCGATGGTGAAAACGTACATGGTAAGAAATCACGCGCAGAACTGAAGAAATTCAACCGTAAAATGCAAATGATTTTCCAAGATCCATACGCATCATTAAATCCTCGTATGACAGTAGGGGATATTATCGCAGAAGGTATTGATATTCACGGATTAGCGAAAAGTAAAAAAGAGCGCATGGACCGTGTTCATGAACTATTAAACACAGTTGGTTTAAATAAAGAGCACGCAAACCGTTTCCCACACGAATTCTCAGGTGGACAACGTCAGCGTATCGGTATCGCTCGAGCGCTTGCTGTAGACCCAGAATTTATCATTGCCGATGAGCCGATCTCAGCACTTGACGTATCGATTCAGGCGCAAGTTGTAAACTTACTGAAAAAGTTACAAAAAGAAAAAGGTTTAACATACTTATTCATCGCCCATGATTTATCAATGGTAAAATACATTAGTGATCGTATTGGTGTAATGTACCGTGGCCAAATCGTTGAGTTAACAACAAGTGATGAATTATATGCGAATCCAATTCATCCATATACGAAATCACTATTATCAGCGATTCCACTTCCAGATCCAGATTATGAGCGCAATCGTAAACGTATCGTATATGATCCATCACAGCATAATTATGGTAGTGAAGCACCAACAATGCGTGAAATTCGCCCAGGACATTTCGTACTATGTTCGGAAGCGGAGTACAAGAAATATAAAGAGATTTATCAATAAGAAAAAGAGCCATTCTTCTGTTATGGAAGGATGGCTCTTTTTCTACTATATAAAAGAATTGTATACATTTGTCGGTCAGTCGATATATTTAAAGAATCGCCGATATAAATCTCATGTATCATTAGTGATATCCATATGCAAAATTACTGAACTTGAACAGAAACATTCTCCTCTTGTTCTTCAGGTTTAACAAGTGCATAACGCTCCCATGCTCTACTTTTCCAGCGGAAGAACATAATAATGGCACGTGTCCATTCGTCGATGGCGATTGCTAGCCAAATACCAACGAGCCCCATATCTAAATGAAAGGCGAAAAAGTAACCTAGTGGTAAACTCATTAACACCATAGAGAAGGCACCGATTAAAACAGGATATTTTGCATCACCAGCTGCACGAAGCGAATTAATGATGACGATATTCATCGTACGTCCCGTTTCAAGTAGTACACTTAGTAAAAGAACACTTGCGCCTAACCCGATAATGTACGGATTATCTGTAAACAGTCCCATTAATTGTGTACGGAATGTAATAACGAGAGCGACCATACATAAAGTTACACCAATCGCCCATTTTACACTTTTCCACAAGCGTTCGTATGCTTCATCTTTTTCGCCACCACCAACGAGGCGGCCAATAATAATGGCTGTTCCCATACCAATTGCAATAGCGAATAAATAAGTGAACATAGAAATGTTCGTAGCGTATTGTCTAGCCGCTAACGATTCCGTTCCTAAATATGTTGCATAGTATAAGAAGACAATTTGACAAGCTTGATACATAACTTGCTCAAAAGCAGATGGAATCCCGATTTTTAAAATTTTCCCGATATATTCTTTTGATAAGGTGAAATAATATTGTAATTTTACACGATATTCCATAACGCGGTATAGTAACCAGAAGAAAACAATAAGCGCTATAAGTCGGCTGACAGCAGAAGAAATGGCAGCCCCTTGTACACCGAGCTCAGGGAAACCAAATTTCCCGAAAATGAGTACATAGTTTCCAGCGATATGAATCATATTCATTCCGAGTGAAATAAACATCGCTTGCTTTGTGAAACCGTGTACACGGATAATTGCGGCTAATGAGTTAATAATAGCTTGTAGGAAGATGGCTCCTCCGACGATAGATAAGTAGTTTTGCGCATACGTTAGTACATCGCCTTGTAAGTTCATTGCGAGCATCATATGTTTCGAAAATAAAAGAAAACCAGCGCTTATAACGAGCCCAACTATTAAATTTAATGTGACGGCTAATGCTGATATTTTAGATGCTTCCATAAAGCGTTTGGAACCGAGGTATTGAGATACGACGATAGCTGCGCCGTTCCCGATGACTTCTAGTACCAAAATAGCGATATGGAGGTATTGATTCGCTGCACCAACCCCAGATACAGCATCGTCTGATAATGCACTTAACATGAAAGTATCAGCGATCCCCATTAACATAAAAAGAAAAACTTCTAGAAAAATAGGCCATGTTAATAAGAATAAACTTAATTTCTCAGTAGGCCCGTTTTTTGCCTGAATTGCTGCCATGTCCGTCCCCTCTTTACCGATATCTATTTTTAGCAAAATGTATCGTAACATACTTTCTTAACCTTTGCACTCATTTTAGCCTACATATTTTTATTATGAAGAGAGTGCTATTTTATGATAAAAACAAAAGGATAATTATACATAAAGTATTATGAGATATAAAATTCATTTTTCTCTGATAATTTAGAAAAGTATAAAAAATATTATTTTTAACACTTTAGTATGAATAATCAGCAATATGAAACGTTTACAAAGGTATATTTTTTAACGAAAAATTTTAATGAAATAGAAATATAAATATACAAAAAATATATTTGTGTGTATAATATGAATTATTAGAACATATATATATTTCTTTTTGTTTGAAAATGAAAGGGTTAACATTTTTTTGGAGGGTGGAAGTATGAAAAAAAAGATACCAGTTTTTGTAGCATCAACAGTAGCGATGAGCATGATGTTAGGGGCATGTAGCTATCAAAAAGATGAATCGCAAGCAAACGCTAAAGGGGATAGCGGAAAAAGCGGCGCGAAGCAAGTTATTAACTTAATTGAAACACAAGAAATTCCAACGATGGATCCAGCGTTATCAGCTGATGCAGTTTCTTCAAGAGTAATGACTAATACGATGGAAGGCTTATACAGTTTAGGAAAAGATGATAAGCTAGTTCCTGGTGTAGCGAAGGAATTCAAAAAATCAGAAGATGGTAAAAAATATACATTTAAATTACGTGAAGACGCAAAATGGTCAAATGGTGAGCCTGTGACGGCAAAAGATTTCGTATATGCATGGCAAAGAGCGATTAACCCAGATACAGCTGCGAAATCAGCGTACATTATGTATGATATAAAAAATGCAGAGAAAATTAATAAAAAAGAGATGAGTCCGGATCAATTAGGGGTAAAGGCGATTGATGATTATACATTAGAAGTGGAATTAGATAATTCAATTCCATACCTTGTAGATTTAATGGTATATCCAATCTTCTATCCTGTGAATGAAAAGTTTGTGAAAGAGCAAGGTACGAAGTTTGGTTTGGAAGCGAATACAACGCTTTATAACGGGCCATTTACATTAAGTGATTGGCAACATGAACGTAGCTTTAAAATGACAAAGAGCGCGTCATATTGGGACAATAAAGAAGTGAAGATTGAAGAAGTAAACTTTAATATTGTAAAAGATACATCTACGCCAATTAACTTATATGAAACAAATGCAATTGATCGAGCGTCGTTATTAGCGGAGTTTATTGATAAATATAAAGGAAAACCAGATTTCCAAACAGTAGAAGATACATCTGTATTCTTCCTTCGTTTAAATCAAAAAGATCCAGCTTTAGCAAATAAAAATATTCGTAAAGCAATTTCACTTGCTTTTGACCGTAAGCCATTCGTGGATACATTATTAAATAACGGTTCTAAGCCAGCGACAGGATTAATTCCTGATAACTTCATTAAAGGACCAGATAAAAAAGATTTCCGTGCTGTAAACGGGGATATTGTAAAACCAAACGTGAAAGAAGCGAAGAAATATTGGGAAGCTGGTAAAAAAGAACTTGGTAAAAATGAAATCGAATTAGAATTATTAAATGAAGATGTAGAGTTATCAAAGAAAACTGGTGAATATTTAAAAGGTGAATTAGAAAAGAATTTACCAGGTTTAACAGTAAAAATTAAACAACAACCATTCGCACAAAAACTAAAATTAGAAGATGCGGGCGATTATGTCATGTCATTCTCTGGATGGAGTGCGGACTTCCCAGATCCAATTACATATCTTGATATGTTTGTAACAGATGGTTCACAAAATAAGATGAAGTACTCTAATCCAAAATACGATGAAATCATTATGAAGGCGAAAAAAGATGGAAGCGATGTAAATGCTCGTTGGAAGAACTTATTAGAAGCTGAAAAAATGTTACTTGATGATGCTGCGATCGTTCCAGTATATCAACGTGGTAGAGCATATTTACAAAGAGATTCAATTAAAAATATGTATAACCATAAATATGGCGGCGATTTAAGCTTTAAATGGGCGTCAGTAGAGAAATAAGAAAAAAAGCAGGCGATCGCCTGCTTTTTTTTAATACGTTCGTTTCTTATAAATGCCTTTTCCGCCAACTTGGTTCCAGCCAGATTGTACACCCAAACTTTTGTTAACAAACTTCATTTTTTCTTTTCCACCAAAGAGCTTTTCGCCGATGCTATTTGTAATGACACCAATCAATGCTGTTATTCCGATGATGAGGGCAGCAACCGTAATAAAATCAATAAAAAAAGCAATCATTTGAAAACTCCCCCTTTGCCTGTCTGTATGTTTATTGTATGAGATAAAAAATGAAAAAGAAAGAAATGTCAGAAAAATATTTAATTTACTTTAGAAATCGTGTAGACAGGAGGGAGGATATTTGTTAAAATAAGAACAAACGTTCCTTTTTATTCTCATTTGTATAGTCTTACATTTCTTAATTGATTTATCAAGAAAAAGTAAGAAAACGTTCTCTTTTTCATAGGGAAGATTATAGATAAATAACTATATATTATATGAAAAATCTATGAGAAGTGAGTAGTAAAAGGATTGAAAGTTATTGTTAAAGTACAGCTGAAGTGAGCGTAATCATGTTACATAGCAGTGAAATGCACGGAAGAGTTTTCTCAACTAGCAGGAAATTTACTGTATATTTCTTGCAAAATCTATTGTATAATGATTATAGAAGTTACTTATTAAAAGTAATTGTTGTTTATTATAAGTTGTTGCTTACATGAAATGCGATTTTTGTACTTTTCAATAAGACAAGTTATCGCGAAAAATTGCTGAAGTTAGAAATTAAAACTGTATTTAGTACAGAATTTGTACTCTTTAAGGAGAGTGAGCTTTGTATGGTAACATTATATAGTTCTCCAAGCTGTACGTCTTGTAGAAAGGCGAAATTATGGCTAGAGGAAAATCATATTCCCTATACAGAACGTAATATTTTCTCAGATCCATTAACGATTGAGGAAATTAAAGAGATTTTACGTATGACAGAAAGCGGAACGGATGAGATTATTTCTACTCGTTCGAAAGTTTTCCAAGAATTGAATGTAAACTTAGAGTCTTTACCACTTCAAGATTTATATAAGATGATTCGTGACTATCCAGGGATTTTACGTCGTCCAATTATGATTGACGAGAAACGCCTTCAAGTTGGTTACAACGAAGACGAAATTCGTCGTTTCTTACCACGTACAGTAAGAACGTTCCAATTACGTGAAGCACAACGTCTTGTAAATTAATTATAATAATATGAAAACCTTCTACCTATTATATAGTAGAAGGTTTTTTTTAATGTTTCACATTGCGTAATCGAACTTGTTGTACGATAAAGCCGATGCATAAAATAGTGAAAATGAACAAATAAGGAATGCTTGTAGTGAAACTTGGATTGTTATGAAAAAAGGTTGCAAGTCTGTCTTCATGTGTAACCATTTTTCCTGCAGTATAGGCAAGAATCGCTGCCCCGCAATAAATGAGGAATGGAAATCGTTCCATAAGTATTAAAATAAGTTTGCTGCCCCAAATAATAATCGGGATAGAAATGAGTAAGCCGATTATGACGAGTAAAAATCTCCCGTGAGCTGCACCTGCAATGGCAATAACATTATCAAACCCCATAACAAGATCCGCGAAAACAATTGTCCGCACAGCTTGAAATAAAGTTGTTTTTCCTTGAATAGAAGAAAGATCGTTGCTATTATCGGTTAATAAATTGACTGCAATTAATGTAAGTAAAACCCCGCCAATCAATTGTAGAAATGGAATGTCGAGTAAATAGACAGCTAGTATAGTAAGGATGATTCTTAGTACAATCGCTAAAAGAGTACCGATCAAAATAGCCTTATTTCGTTTCGATTCAGGTAAATTTCGGCTAGCTAGTGCGATGACGATTGCATTGTCACCACCTAATACAACATCGATACCGACAATCATTAGTACGGATGTTAAAAACTCTAAGTCCATTCGTCTGCCTCCATTTATGATGTTTTAATAAGCGAACTATATGTATGTGATGAAGAAAGTTGGTGTTAAATAATCTCTTCTAATAGAAGTTTCACTTTATTACAGTGTACGGGGGAATGTGGAAATGTATGTCCAAATTTTTTGTAAGTAAGAAATCGCTATAATAATATATTTATGTAGTTTATCGAGGAAAGATAGGCATATAACTATTTTTGTAAAATAAATCGATTTTATTTCCATTCTGGAGAATCTTATCATAAAATGAGAGTACAAGGATCTATTGATTTGTCATATGAGTGGGGAATCCCTTCATAACAATTCTAAGCAGGAAGGGAGAGTTGTATTTTGGATATTGAAAGAATTAATGATCATACGATGAAATTTTTTATTACGTACATTGATATAGAGGATAGAGGATTTAATCGTGAAGAAATTTGGTATGATCGCGAACGAAGTGAAGAGCTCTTTTGGGAGATGATGGACGAAGCTCGTGATCATGACGATTTCTTTATTGATGGACCGTTATGGATTCAAGTGCAAGCAGTCGATAAAGGGATTGAAGTACTTGTCACGAAAGCAGAGCTTTCAAAGGACGGACAAAAGCTGGAACTACCGATAGGGGTAGACAAAATTATAGATATTCCTCTAGATGAAGGCATCGAATCATTATTCCAACAAGAATTAGTCGAAGAGGTAGAAGAACAAACAGGAACAAACTTTAATGAAGATGGTACGTTTGGCTTTTTAATTAAATTTAATGATTTTGAAGATGTCATTTCATTAAGTCATCGTCTTATCTTTGAAGATATAAAAGATGAGCTGTATTCATTTGAGGACCGCTATTATGTATATGTGGAATTCGATGAAGTGCTACATGATGAAGAAGAAATTGATCGTATTTTAAGTATTATTTTAGAATATGGAGAAGAATCAACTTTAACAATTCATCGTGTAAGTGAGTATGGAAAACAAATTGTGAAAGAGCATGCGCTTGAAACGATTCGCAATAATTTTCCTGCTAAAACGTAGGCCGATTTCTGTAGTATGAAATCGGCTTTTTATATGAAGAATAGGAAAGCTTTCTTAGTTAGGAGGTAAGAGATGAAAAATACGTTAAAGCTGATTTTCTTTATACTGCTATTGTTCGCATTATTTGTTTCGTTACGTATGTTTATTGATGTAGCATTTTATTCAGATGTGATTGGGATAAAAGATGTTTCGATTTTAGGTATTATTAGTATTTTATTTACAGTATCTGCGTTTTTAATTGGTTGCGTTATTTTCTTAGAAAATCGACATCCATCTAAAACACTTACATGGTTAATTGTTTTAGGGATTTTTCCGGTATTTGGTTTCTTTGCTTATTTATTATTTGGACAAAATTTTCGAAGAAAAAGAATGTTCCAAAAGAAGGCGTTACTTGATGAACAGGCGTTTTTACAATATAAAGGGCATGAAGATTACGAAGAACGAATTTTACGCAATCATAAGCATCAAGAACTGTTATTTCGTTTAGCGGATCGATTAGGAGCTTTAAATATTTCATTTCAAACTGAAACGAGGACATTAACAAATGGAGATGAAACGTTTCGGGCTATTTTAAATGGGTTAAAACGAGCGAAACATCACATTCATATGGAATATTACATTGTGCGTGATGATAAATTAGGAACAGAAATTAAAGATATTTTAATACAAAAATCGAAAGAAGGCGTTGTTGTTCGCTTTTTATATGATGCGGTTGGAAGTTTTAAGTTATCGAAATCGTATATTGAAGAATTAAACGATGCAGGTGTAGAAATGATTCCATTCTTTCCTGTGCGCTTTCCGATTTTAAACGATAAGATTAATTATCGAAATCATAGGAAAATTGTTGTGATTGATGGGAACGAAGGGTTTGTAGGCGGATTAAATATCGGTGATGAGTATTTAGGGAAAAATAAATATTTTGGCTTTTGGCGAGACACGCATTTGTATTTACGTGGTGAAGCGGTTCAAAGTTTACAACTTATTTTCCTTCAAGACTGGTTTTATATGACTGGAGAGGCTGTGCTAGCCCCTGAATATTTACAAGCAAAAGCAGTTGAGGGTGATCATTGGGGAGGAGTGCAGCTAGTTGCAGGTGGCCCCGATAATAAGTGGGAAACGATTAAGCATTTATATTTCGCAATGATCGCTTCTGCTCGGAAATCAATTTGGATTGCAACGCCGTATTTTATTCCGGATGATGATATTTTATCCGCATTAAAGGTTGCTGCACTTGCTGGTATTGATGTTCGTTTATTAATGCCGAGTAAACCGGATAAGCGTACTGTCTTTTACGCATCGAGATCGTACTTCCCAGAGCTTTTAGATGCAGGAGTAAAGATATATGAATACGAAAAAGGTTTTCTTCATAGTAAAATTGTCATCGTTGATTCTGATTTAGCTTCAATTGGGACAGCTAATATGGATATGAGAAGTTTTCATTTGAATTTTGAAGTAAATGCCTTTTTATATGATACAGATAGCATTCGAAAACTTGTTCAAGACTTTAAAGATGATTTAGAAGAATCAAGTGAAATTCATGGTGATCATTTTCATAAAAGACGTCTTCATAGACGAATTGTTGAATCAACGTACCGATTATTATCACCTTTATTATAAAAAGAGATGTCCGAAATTGGGACATCTCTTTTTTAAAAGGAATTTGTAACAAATTGTAGAATATAAGGAGCTGAAAGGGTGTGATTACGATATTTATCGCTAAAAGAGAAAACGGTGAAAAAATTCATTTACTCTATAATTGTAATGAAGAGCTTTTGCGCCGTATGCGTCAACAAGAACGATTCTTTTGTGTAGCTTGCGGAAAGGAAGTGCAAATGAAATTAGGGAAACAAAAAAGTTGGCATTTTGCTCATAAAAAAGTGGATTCATGTCTTGCCTTTTATGAAGCGGAATCAAAGTATCATATGCATGGTAAAGAATTGTTATATAGATGGTTCAAACGTCAAAACTTTCAGGTGGATATAGAGTACTACCTCCCAGAAATTAAGCAACGACCAGATGTTTTTGTAGAGAGGGCGGGTAGAAAAATTGCAATTGAATACCAATGTGCAAACCTCGCTATAGAGCAGCTGTACAAAAGAACATATTCGTATTGGCAAGCTGGTATACAGGTCATTTGGATCGTTGGTGGAAATCAATTGAAAAAGCAATCTGCATATTGGATGAAATTTTCCTCACTTATGGCTTTCTCCTTACAATCTTATCCTCAGCCACTTCTTATTTTCTTCTGTCCGAAACAAAAATCATTTATGAAATGTGCATTTGTCACTCCCTTTTCTACAAATGTTTTTTTCTCACATACTATATATTTACCAACTGATGCGACTACTTTTGAAATGCTTTTTTCTCCTGTTCCTTTCGGGAAAGAAAGATTGGGTGAAGAGTGGAAGAAGAGAAAGAAAAACTTTCGCCAAAATGCCTTACCGATTTGGAATTATAATTATAAGTCATTATTACGCCTCTTATATCAATTTAAATGTACCCCAGCGAGCTTTCCTTCTGAAATTGGTGTTCCACTCCCTTCTGCATTTGCTTTTCAAACAAACCCATTTATATGGCAAGCTTTTCTATATATGAAGTGTATAGGGGAGCTTGCAGTGGGAGAGTGTATTTCTCTTCAATACGTGTGTAGTTATGTAAAAAGGTATACGAAAAGGCGGATACTTCCGTACTTTTCGCAGCACATATGGAAAATGGCAGTTACTGAATATATGACATTTTTATGCTATATAGGTGTTTTACGTAAAGTGGGAACTTATACGTACCGAAAAATAAGGGATGCCGTGATGTTAAAAACAGAGGAGGAAATTATGAAACATGATGAGATTTGCTTAATACATGCGCTATCTTTATTTGAGGCAAATTTTAACATGAGAGGAGGAAAAGCGGATATAATAAAGAATGATTGTGAAGGAATTACATAAGAAAAAAACGAATTGTACTTAAGTAGAGATATTTAAAGGAGGGCTTAAAGAATGTCTGAACAAAACAAAGCGAAAGCATTACCAGATCGCAACGAGATTGAAGAAGCAAGTACGTGGCGATTAGAAGATATTTTCCAAACGGATGCAGAATGGGAAAAAGAATTCCAAGCTATTAAAGAGCTATTACCGAAGTTAACTGAATTTAAAGGGAAACTTGGTGACTCTGCGGACAATTTACTTGAGGCATTGCAATATGAAGATGAAATATCAATGCGATTAGGTAAGTTATATACATATGCTCATATGCGTTACGATCAAGATACAACAAACTCTGTATATCAAGCATTAAATGATCGTGCAACAAATTTATATTCACAAGTATCTAGTAGCACAGCGTATATTGTGCCTGAAATTTTATCGATTTCAGAAGATACATTGCAAACATTCTTGAAGGAAAATAGAGATTTAAGTGTATATGAACATGCATTAGAAGAAATTACACGTCAACGCCCGCACGTATTATCAGAAGCTGAGGAAGCTTTATTAGCGGAAGCATCTGAAGTAATGAGTTCATCAAGCAATACATTTGGTATGTTGAATAACGCGGATTTAAAATTCCCATCTATTAAAGGGGAAGACGGAGAAGAAATAGAAATTACACATGGCCGTTACATTCAGTTTTTAGAAAGTGATAATCCTCGTGTTCGCAAAGATGCATTTAAAGCTGTATATGAAACGTACGGAAAATTTAAAAACACATTCGCAAGTACGTTAAGCGGAGCAGTAAAACGTAATAATTTCAATGCGCGTGTTCGTAAATATGATTCTGCTCGCCAAGCTGCACTGAGCAATAATAATATTCCGGAAGCAGTATACGATCAACTCGTTGAAACAGTAAATGACAACTTACATTTATTACACCGTTACATCGATATTCGTAAGCGTGCACTAGGACTTGATGAGCTTCATATGTATGATTTATATACACCACTTGTACCAGAAGTGAAAATGAATGTGAAATACGAAGAAGCGCAAGACCTTTTATTAAAATCTTTAAACGTACTTGGTGATGAATATGTTGATATTTTGAAAGAGGCATATGAAAATCGCTGGGTAGATGTGTATGAGAATAAAGGAAAACGAAGCGGGGCATATTCATCTGGTGCATATGGAACAAATCCGTATATTTTAATGAATTGGCATGATAATGTAAATAATTTATTTACACTTGCTCATGAGTTTGGTCATTCGGTGCATAGTTACTATACAAGAAAAACACAACCGCACGTATATGGTGATTATTCCATCTTCGTAGCAGAAGTGGCATCTACTTGTAATGAAGCACTTCTAAATGATTATTTATTAAAAACGACAGAAGATAAGAAAGAGCGTCTATATTTATTAAATCATTATTTAGAAGGGTTCCGTGGTACTGTATTCCGTCAAACGATGTTTGCAGAGTTTGAACATATTATTCATAAGAAAGTACAAGAAGGACATGCTGTTACGCCAGACATGTTAACGGAAATTTACTATGATTTAAATAAGAAATATTTCGGTGACGCTTTAGTAATCGACGAAGAGATTGGTTTAGAATGGTCTCGTATTCCACACTTCTACTACAACTATTACGTATATCAATACGCAACAGGATTTAGTGCAGCGACAGCTCTATCTAAACAGATTTTAGAAGAAGGACAACCAGCAGTAGAACGTTATATTAACGAGTTCTTAAAAGCAGGAAGCTCTGATTATCCAATTGAAGTGCTGAAAAAAGCAGGAGTAGATATGGCATCTCCTGAACCAGTAAAAGAGGCACTACAAGTATTTGAAGAGAAATTAAATGAATTAGAAGCATTATTATTTGAAGAAAAGTAATGAAAAAAGACGAGGGATTGTATCCTCGTCTTTTTGTTGAATAGATTCAATGTCGATATTTGTCGGAGAGAAAGGTGAATTTCTTTGTTTTTCTAACTGAAAGGATAGTTTTACGACTGATTTTTAAAATTAAAACCCTTTGAATCGTTTTTTATAATTGAAATAAGAGAGAGTGATAACGATGATTCCGAATAAAAGAGGTAAGGCAATAATTTTAGGAAAAGCTTGTAGTAGAGAGAGGATGTACAAGAAAAAAGAAACGATGACAGCTAGAAAGAGAAGAGCAATATAAGATTTTTTCATAAATAAACCCCCTAAATGACCTTTTTTATAGCTTATTCAAAAATGAAAACGTTTAGAATGTGACAAAAGTGTGAAATTCGACAAAAGGGGTTGTCATCTGACGTCGAATCTTGTAATATAATAAGCGTGAACGAATTCACATACAAACATATACCCCTTTGTTTGAACGTGAAAATTTCTCCCATCCCCTTTAATATTTTTATAAGCCGTAAAGAAAAAGACCTGGTGTTTACACCAGGTCTTTTTCTTTTGCTATCCATTTCCAATAACGTTCGCATTTTACTTCTATCATTTGTACTTTTCGTTTCAGTTGTAATTTTTTTAGTTCGCGTTCAATTTCTTGTTGCGGACAATCATAAATAAATGCTACTTCTTTTGAAGATATAAATTGTGTTGCTTCTAGTAACACTTCTAAAGGTGGTAATGGTTCTGGCTCAATTTCACATTTTACAAGTTCTTTCAATAATTGTACGTATACATCGTAGGAATAATTTCCAGCGATTTTAATACCTTCTTCATCTGAGTTCGCATGAAAAAAGACGAGGGAAGGTATTTCTGTAATATGCATTTCATTCGTGAATTTCAAGTCACATTGGAAAGCTTTTTTTGCACTAGCAGAATGTAGATCTTTTTTAAATTCTTCTACATCAATATTGCTATCTTTCGCACATGCAAGTAATAGTTCGCAGTCAGGGTTTGATACATTTTCAAGGAAAATGTATTCTTGGAGTTTTCGCAAAAACTTCGAACCTGCTTTTCGGCCTTGCAACTCCGCTGCCTTAATTGCCATCGAAACTAAATATGGTGTTGACGATGCTTCTTGCATATGTACCTTTCCATCACATGAAAAACCTTGTAAACTGGTTGTCTTTTCCCACACAAATCGAATATTAGCAGGTTTATTCCATTTGTGTGAGGAAGCGTTCGTTCCATCCACTTTTCCTGTTACGATATGACGAATAGAGAAGTATTTCCCGTATTCAAGCCATAGTTTAATAATAAAAGGCTCAATTTCCCAGCAATCTTTACAAAGTGGATCAATAAATAAATATGCTTCTACAGACTTATGCTCGCATGCGGAAGGAGATGGCATATTTATATGCTTTGCTTCCTGCTTATCCATTACACTTCACCTGTTTCGTTTGGAGTATTAACCATATGCTGAGCGGTTAATGCTAAACGTTCAAAAACAAACTCTCTTATATGACCATGAACTCCAGTATCATCCATTGCTTGCTCCATACATGATAGCCAAGCCTCTGCTCGTTTTGGAGTAATCTCAAACGGAAGATGGCGTGCTCTTAACATAGGATGACCATGTTCTTCAGTGTACAAATTAGGACCACCTAAATATTGTGTTAAAAATTGCTTCTGCTTCCTAGCGGTTTCTGTTAAATCTTCCGGGAAGATGGGAGATAAGTCAGGGTGTTTACTGACATAGGAATAAAATGTATCTACTAATATTGCAATGCATTGTTCACCGCCAATTGCTTCAAATGGTGTCATCGTTTGCTTGCTCATCCTTTATAAACTCCTTTTTCCATGAAATGTATATCTATTGTAGCAATGGAATGTTCGAGAGGGCAAATAAACAGCTTTCTCAAAGATTCTTTGCTTATTCTACGGGTGTAAACTTTTTTAGTGAGATGTATCCACTAGTGAAACATATTCACTAGTGGAATTTTCACTTTAGCGTGCTTTTTTTTGTTTGGCAAGGAAAAAGCGTTTTACTTTGTTATTTGTATGGCGAACAGGTATGTTATGTTGCGTTAATAAATGAATAAATGCAGCTTTTCCTGTTTCTTCATCTTGCACTTCAAATTCAATTTCATAATCATCGTGATTGTAATAGAAACTATGATCAAAGACAAGCGTTCCGCCTTTAAATAATGTTTCTGCTCTTTCTGTTGTTAAACTACCCATATATGTTAAAGCAGAAACAGGAATTTGTAATTTGTGTAATTGATCTACTACTGCTCCTTGAATGATTGTGTTTGTTTCCATCATCATTTTTGCTTCGTCTTCTGTTACGACTTGATGCGTTTCTAATAAACCGATTTCTGCAGGTTGTTTCAACGTTAACGTATAAGTTTCTCCTTTATGACGAATACGAAGTGCAGAGCCAGCTTCTTTTAAAGAGAAGTCAGGTGTTTCAAAGTAGTGATTCACTTGTTTTGTAAATGCTTCAATAGAAAACGATTTACATAATGTATCGAATTCTTCTTTTGTAACGATATTTTTGAATTCAATTTCAATTTCTTGTGTCATTGTATAATCTCCTTTTGAAAAATAATTCTTTACACATTATCGCTTTTTCATAAATTTGGTTCAATGTTTTATTTGTTTGCGTCCATGTTATGATACAATAATACTGTTAAGTAAGACAGGAAGTTGAGATGGAGGAGTTAGAGCATGCAAAATAAAATCCAAGTTAAGAGCGTAGAAAAGAGAGAGAATGCTCTTATTTTTTGTGCGGAAAATAGTGAAATAGAGGTAAAGGAGTTAAGTGCGCGTAATCACGTACTTGTAGACTCAGACAATTTATCATTTTTATATATCTTAGAAAATGAATCATCTTTCATTTATGTAAGTATTCCGCACACATGCTGGGAAGCAATGCATGAAGCGATGAATAACGATGTGGTTATGTTCGTTCGCGTGAATGACATTGAAATGGAATTAGAAGGATTAAAAGAAGAAGTAGAATATTTAGTTGAAAATATTGAAGGTAATGCAAATTACGGAGAAGAATTAGTAACTGCTGTAGAAAAAGTATTTCTATAAGCAAATGGATTGATTTTGGTGGTGGTTGAAATGAATCGAAATTGGGAAGAATTTTTAGCACCTTACCACCAAGCGGTGGCAGAGCTAAAAGTGAAACTAAAAGGAATGCGTACTCAATTTGCAATGTTAACAGAGCATTCTCCAATTGAGTTTGTAACAGGAAGGGTAAAGTCGGTTGCAAGTATTATTGATAAAGCGGAGAAGAGAAATGTACCGCTAGACCGATTGAGAGAAGATATGCAGGATATTGCTGGGCTTAGAATGATGTGTCAATTTGTTGATGAGATTAAGCCTGTTGTAGAATATCTTCGAAAACGAAATGACTTTGAAATCGTGGAAGAACGTGATTATGTCACGCAAAAGAAAGATAGCGGTTATCGTTCTTATCATGTTGTCATTAGTTATCCTGTTCAAACGATTCAAGGTGAACAAAAAGTATTGGTAGAAATCCAAATACGCACGCTAGCAATGAACTTTTGGGCAACAATTGAGCATTCTTTAAATTATAAATATAGTGGACGTTTTCCTGAAGATATTAAAATACGATTGCAACGTGCAGCTGAAGCGGCGTTTTTATTAGATGAAGAAATGTCTTCTATTCGTCTTGAAATTCAAGAAGCGCAAAAGGCTTTTTCAAGAAAGCAAGAAACGAAAGATTCCGAATCATAAACTAAAGGGTGTTGGGCGATGAAATTTACAATTATGTCAAAGGGAGATCAATCATCAGATACACTGGCAAGCACGATGAAAGAGTACTTGCTAGATTTTGGATTTATAATGGATGAAAAGGAACCCGATATTGTAATTTCTGTTGGGGGAGATGGAACGCTTTTATATGCGTTTCATCGTTATTATAATCGATTGGATGAAACAGCATTTGTTGGTGTACATACAGGACATCTAGGTTTCTATGCAGATTGGTTACCGACAGAAGTAGAGAAATTAGTAATTGCGATTGCGAAAACACCATTCCAAGTGGTGGAATATCCGCTTTTAGAAGTTATTATTCGCTATGTGAATGGAAGTAAAGAGTCACAGTATTTAGCGATGAATGAGGCGACTGTAAAAAGTGCAGAAGGTACATTAGTAACAGAAGTAGAAATACGCGGAGAATATTTTGAAACATTCCGCGGAGATGGCCTTTGTATCTCTACTCCTTCAGGAAGTACCGCATATAATAAAGCGCTTGGCGGAGCAATTATTCACCCATCTATTGAAGCGATTCAAATTGCAGAAATGGCGTCCATTAACAATCGTGTATTTCGTACTGTAGGATCACCACTCGTATTGCCGAAGCATCATACATGTGTGTTAAAGCCAGCTGCAGGAATGAACTTACAAATTACAGTGGATCACTTAACGATGGTTCATCAAGATGTGAAATCAATCCAGTATCGCGTCGCAAACGAGAAAGTACGATTTGTTCGTTTCCGCCCATTCCCGTTCTGGAAACGAGTTCGTGACTCGTTTGTTGCAGATAAATAGAAAGGGTTATATATTTGAACAGATTTACATTGAAATGGGATATAGGGCCGGCTGAAGAGGGAACTTTAGTTAGGGAATTTTTGAAAACGAAAGGTATTTCTAAAGCCGCTTTAACGGATATAAAGTTTCATGGCGGAGCAATTGAAGTAAATGGTCAACATGCGAGTGTTCGTCATCAGTTGCGTGCTGGTGAAGAATTACGTGTCTTTTTTCCAGTGGAGGAAAGAAGTGAAGGGATGATGGCAGAAGATATTCCTTTATGCATTATATATGAAGATGACGCGGTTCTTATCATTAATAAAGAGGCGAATATGTCAACGATTCCGTCTAGAGAACATCCGGCAGGAAGTGTTGCCAATGCGCTGTTATCTCATTATGATAAGCAGCATCTTGCAAGTACAGTGCACATCGTAACACGTTTAGATCGTGATACTTCGGGGCTTATGCTTATTGCAAAAAATCGTTTCGTGCATCATCTTTTATCGAAGCAGCATCAACAAAAAGCTGTGAAACGAACGTATGAAGCAATTGTTCACGGAAAGATTGTAGAACGAGAAGGAATGATTGATGCACCAATTGGTCGAAAATCTGATAGCATTATTGAGCGAACGGTTTGTGAGGATGGACAAAGGGCAGTTACTCATTTTAAAGTAATTGATAGTACATATCATAAGACACATGTAGCGCTTGAGCTTGGGACAGGAAGAACGCATCAAATTCGTGTGCATATGGCTCATATAGGACATCCATTACTTGGTGATAGCTTATATGGAGGGAGAAGGGATGAAATGAAACGGCAAGCACTTCATAGTAAATCTTTGACGTTTTATCATCCTATTTTAGAGAAAGAGATGTCTTTCACTATAAAGCTTCCAAGCGATATGCAAGAAGTGTTGCGGCATACTTAAAAAGGGAACAAAATTCTTATATTATAAAGAATTTTGTTCCCTTTTTCTTAGCGGAATAATATTAAAATTTGGTTTTCACCCGTACGCTTTATAACGAAAAATCCACTTTCGGCTTTTGTAGCAATGCCATTGTCATTTGGAAGACAAAATCCATGTGCTTCGCAAGTGCCGTCATCACGTACTAACATTTGTCCAATTAATCCGACAGGAAGCCACTCGGCGCGATCTTTTCTTGCTACATATTTGCGAGTTGGATCCCATTCTGTATTTAAAAGAGGTTGTATTTCTTCGGTTTCCGTCCATACATATTGGCGTTTTCCAAAGTTATCTGTTTTATAACGTTTTTCCCAACTTAAAGCCCCGCTATTTCCTATAAGGGCAGGGGTTGCACTAGATATTCCTAAAATGAACGAGTCGTGTGAAGTAGCTATCCGAATTTTTTCTTCGCTACTAAATGTAACGAAATAACCGACATCAATAGGTTTATGATCTTCGGTTTCAAACATTTGTGCAAAATCCGTTCCACTTGCATTGTAAGACGCACCCTCAATGTACATTTCTCCATTATGGGCAAGCCATTTAGCCCCGATATTATGGTCGGTGTCGCTTACACCATTTGCAATAAACCAAGAATAAGCTTCTTCTGCAGTGCCGAAGCGCCCCATAATATGGCTACCTGCAAAATGAGCTGTTGATGTATGATGACCTTCCGCATGAGAAGAGGATCCGTTAGCGATAGTTGCGGTTCCTTCTGCGTGTGCTGCTTCGCCTAAAGCAATCGTCTGTTTACCCTCTGCATGAGAATAAGCTCCGCCTGCTGTCGTTTCACTTCCCTCACTATGGGAACTATGTCCGGTTGATTTTGAGTTTGATCCTTCTGCATGAGAGAAAGAACCTTTTGCGTGTGTTAATAAGCCTTCCGCATGTGCTGCCATGCCCTCCGCATGAGAGTGAAGCCCTTCCGCATATGCATATCGGCCGCCCCTTTTAACTTTTGTATTTTCAGGTGTAGGTGTCTCAATTATGAGTGGTTTTTCAGTTTGTATATCATTCGATGAAGCCAATGCCTCTTTTATTTTTTTTACTTTGTTTATAATAGCAGCTGGAATTTCTGGTTCCACTTTTTTATTTATTGCTACAGAAATATTTTCTTCCGTCTTTTCTTCTGTTTGATTAGAATGTATTACCTGTTCATCTTGATTTGAGAGCTGTTTATTTTTTTGTTGCATCTTTATTTTTCTGCGATCGATTATGCGGCTCATCACAGCCTTTTCTAAAGAGACATATGTTGGTTTTACTTTGCTTTTTTTTGATGACTCTTGTTCTTCCAGTTCTTCTATCGCTGCAGCCCGAATACTACACCAGTTGTTAATTCCGTACATGGGCAGATATAAAGGGGGAAATTTTCTTTTTTGTTTAGAAGATTTTTTCTTCATTCTGTCACCTCCTGCGACATTATATGTAGTGTAATTAAAAAAAGATGCACTTTATTGCATCTTTTTTTAATTACTTTACCTAGTTTTATATGAGATCTGCCTAAATAATACGGTAATCTTTCGCTAAGTAAGGTAGTTATGAAATTGGACGGAATTTCTCAGCGACAAAAGGTAAAGAAGAAGGAACAGAGATAGTCTCCATTTCAGGATAACGTAATCCGGTTAATTTGCCACCAAATACAGCACCAGTATCAATATTGACTGTCTGATTGACGAATCGAGGTTCTGCTACTGGTGTATGTCCATATACAATCCAAGCTTGCCCCTTGTACTCTTGCGCCCAATCGCGACGGACAGGTGAGCCATCGGCATGCTTTTCTCCTGTAATATCGCCATATAATACAAAGGTTTGTACTTTTTTATCTCGTCTTCCTATGTAATCTTGCCGAATCCCAGCGTGACATACGATTACTCTTTTTTCATCTAGTATGTGGTAGAGCGGTGATTGTTCATAAAGAGTGATAAACTTTTCTTTTATAACGTTTTGCTTATGAGAAGGAAGTGCCTCATATTCAGCAACAGTTGTTTCAAGTCCGTGAGCGACTGTTACATTACGCCCAAGGAAAAATCGATATAGTTTATTACAGTGATTTCCAGGAGCGTAATAAGCTTCTTTTTTATGTATGACAAGTTCCCATACAATTTCAATCATACGTAATGAATGAGGACCACGGTCTGTAATATCGCCAACGAATGCAAGTTTACGTTGGTCAGGGTGAACCGGTAGACCGCTACTCCAGTTATATCCTAGCTTCTCTGTTAAATTTTGAAACTCTTGGAAGCATCCATGAATATCTCCTATAATGTCATATTTCATATTTAAACCTCCATCGTATTTTTCATTAGTATATCTAAAAAAGGATAGAGATAAAAATATAGCGTTTTTGTGTTGTTCATTTAAACATAAAGATTTTCGTTCTTGAGCGAACATTTAAAATGAATCCAATCGCAATCATGTATGTAAGCAGTGAACTTCCTCCGTAACTCATAAGAGGTAATGTTATCCCTGTAATGGGGAGTAATCCGATTGTCATCCCGATATTTTGGAATACTTGGAAAGTAAACATTCCGATTGTACCAGCGCAAATGTAACTACCGAAAGGGTCATTACTTTCTAAAGCAATATGAATCATTCGAAAAATGAGTAAGAAAAAAAGAGAAATAATGACACTTGCGCCTAGAAATCCAAATTGTTCAGCGACATTAGTGAAAATAAAATCTGTATGTGGTTCTGGAAAATATACTTGTCCATTTTCCCACCCTTTTCCTTGCATTTCTCCGGATCCAGTCGCTAAGAATGCTTGTCTTAATTGATAGCCTTGTGCATCATATTTGTAAGGTGCTAACCATCCGTAGAAGCGATTTAATTGATATTCTTTTAAAATGTGTGCTTTAAAGAAATCTGTGTGAGTAAAAAAAATATATATTAATGTAGATCCAGCAACGAAAGTACCTGAAACTAATCCAAAAATAAAACGCCATCGTATGCCAGAAACTAGTATCATTGCTGCAAGCATCGCTGAAATGACCATTGTGTTTCCTAAATCTGGTTCTTTTGCAATAAGTAGTAGTGGTGGCAAGCTTGTTGCAAATATTTTTCCAAGTAGTAAAAAATCGTCATGTATCGTTTGGGAAAAATATTTCTCATTATGATTTGCTATAATTCGTCCAATGACGATAATTAAAAACAATTTCATAATTTCAGAAGGCTGAAAATTTCCGATGCCTGGGAGCCTGTACCAAGCGGTAGCGCCTTTAATTGTAACGGCACCTGGTACTTGAAGTTCTAGTCCAATAAGTAGTACCATTGCAAAGCTGTACAAATACCAAGCAATTTTTTGATAACGATCGAAGTCGATAATCATAATAACACCAATGGCTATAAATCCAATGAAATACCATTGGATTTGCTTTAGTACAAAATTGACGTTTTGTAAAAATGGCGGTAAAGAGGCTTGCGCACTTGCAATAGCACAACAACTAACAATCCCAATGGCAAATAAAATAAATAGTAATACGTAGTCTATTTGATATTGAGAATTTGGATCTTTCAATGTAGGTATTCCTTTCTACTGCTCTTTATAGTAATGGATTTTATCCCGCATTAATGGGCAGTAAGACCCCCACCTCAAAATTCAGCGAAAGCGAAGAAGTTAGGTGGGGGATCAACTGCCCGTAAAAGCCCGATTGGTGAGAGCTGATTAAAGTTTCACTTTATAGTATGAGAAAGAATGTATGAACTATACGAATGATTCACATATAGTCCATACACTTTTAATTTTGCAGAGTAGTTTAATTGTTTAGCTCTTTAATAATTATATCCAAACAATGAGAGAGACGTACATGTGCGTCAGGAAAAATATCTAGTTGATGAAGATAGTATTTTAAGGAACTTTTACACCATTGGTAAGCACTAAGTAGAGCTGCTCTATAGTCCGTAGTATTTTGTAAAAAGCCATATTCTTTTGCTGTTATAACAAGGTGTGTGAAATCTTCACAACCTTGAAGGAGCTTATTGTGTATTTGTTGTCCAGCATGGTAGCGAAATTGACTTAAAGGCTCAGAAATGTATATTGCATTTCCTTTAGAAAGTAAAGAAATCCATGAGGCCATATCAACACTACAAGAATATTGTCGCTCTTTAAGGGTGCCAAAAGGTTCAGTGAGCAATTCCTTTCGGAACAAAGTAGTTGTAGGCTCACCGATAATGTTGTGTCCGCCCTTTAACATCCAATTACCTAAAAATATCCCGTTTAATGGGGTGTCTTCACTATATAACCTTTGTGTTGGATGGGAATCACCGATTAGATTTCCATGATCATCAATGCGTACTCGATAAGAAGTAACAAGAGCAAGATTTTTATTGGGATCTTGCTCAAAATAGGTCATCATTTTTTGTATTTTATGCTTATAAAACACGTCATCGTCCATTAAAAAATTTATATACTCACCATTTGATTTTTCTATGAGCATAAGGTCATTGTGAAATTGTCCTAGAGTAGGGGTATTTCGAATGTATGTTATATTTTTATAATTTGGTAAGTATTGTTCGCGTATTAAAGTTGCTGTTTCATCATTTGTACTATCATCTCCGATGATGATTTCAATATTTGAATAAGTTTGTGCCAATGCACTTTCTAGAGCAATTTTGAAATAATGAGGCCGATTATAAGTAGGAATAAGGATGGAAACGAGAGGTGGATTTTTTTCATTCATCATACATAACTTCCTTTCAGAAGCTTTTTTTTGTAAGAACAATATCTTGGTAACTTGTATATTCATGTCTGCCGCACCATAAACCGTAATGCGGCTTATTGATTATTTCTAGGCCGTACTTATTCAATAGATTGCAAATATCTGTCTCAGGATAAGCAACTGCGAAATTCGGAATATCTTTATTTACAACGTAGCAATTTTCGATTCGATGATAAAAACCTAATGTACTTTGTCCTGCATTTAAATAATAGGACGATTCAGGGTTTATAAGAAAGAATGTAATGAAACATCTCCCGTCTTTTTTTAATACACGTACAATTTCAGATACGTAATGTTCTAATTCTTTTGGGAGAAGATGCGTAAATACAGAAGTTAAAAAGATAAAATCGAATGTTCCGTCTTCATAGGGAAAACGATATTGAGAGGCATCTTCTTTTCCTTCCGGATTATAGAATTGATTGTATATGTCAACATGTTCAAAGTGAAAATTATTACGCATAGTTGAAATGTTATTTTGACACCAAGTAATTCCATCTTTAAACAAATCAAATCCATAATACGCTCCATCATCATTTAAGTAATTCATTAATGGTACAGCCATTCGGCCGACACCGCAGCCTACATCTAATACTTTTTCATTTGATTTTAAAGCGCCAATTTGAATAAAATGCTTTAGGAACTCTTTTCCAACCTTTTTGAAGTCGCCACCTACATATTGGACGAGTTCAGGAGGGGGGAGTAAAGTCATTTCTTTGTTAAATTCGCTCATGAGTATACCCCTTTCTTATGTGAGAATATGCAGTAACTCTATTAATGAAATTTTCAATTTGTAGTGAGAGAACACAGGAAAACAATTGTTATATGTAGGGAGATTCCGAAAAAGAATACTTAATTGGATCAGAAGTAAGAGAAGAATGAGTGAAAATGGAATCTCCTATAGATTAAATCTTTTTTATTCTTTTCTCCAATAAACGCCAAATACATCAATTTTAGTAATAGGGGCTTTTAAATTCCGTTGATTTCTAAAGTCTGTCACAGCCTCAGCGCATGGTGGTAGCCCGTAGTCATCGATAATTATATAGCCACCTTTAGAAACTTTATCATATAAGTTCACGAGACCATCCATGGTGGATTCATACATATCACCATCAAGCCGTGCAATTGCTATTTTTTCAATTGGTGCTGTTGGTAAAGTATCTTTAAACCAACCTTTTAAAAATTTCACTTGATCATTTAGTAAATCATATTTTTTGAAATTCTCTTGTACTTGTTCTAAAGAGACGCGTAAGTAATCGAATGTGTGTAAATAATCACCGTAATCTTTTGGATATTGCTCTAGATTCGGTGCTGGCAAACCTTCAAATGAATCTGCAACCCACACATTACGATCCATAATGTTGTTTGCTTGTAAAAAACCATTCATAAAAATGCATGATCCTCCGCGCCATACACCTGTTTCAATAAAATCACCTTCTATATTTTCACGAACAACGGTTTCCATCGCCTCTTGTAATTGGTTCATACGTTCTCGACCAATCATGCTATGTGCTGCTCTTGGCCAATCCATTCCATCATGACGTTCACTTTTTGAGACATTTGGTTTTACAATTTTTAAGTTATGGTTTTCGGCATATTGCTTAATGAATAAAGGGAGGGGGACTGTAACTGGTTCGAATTCTAGTTCTTTCGAAATATGTAGAGATGCCGGTAAGTATGCCTCATATTCTAACCATATTTCAAATAAAATTGTCTTCTTGAGCAATTCGAGATAAAGCTGAACAGCAGATTTACTTTCCATATTTGTGCCTCCTGCAAAATGTCATACAACAATATGATTATGTAGATAGCGAATGTTTCATGATTGAATTTAAAATTGAAAAAGCAGTAAAACTGATAACAGTTCTACTGCTAAGTAAAAATTAAGCAACTTTTTCAATAATAATAGATGCATTTGTACCAAGAGCTAATGATAGCCCAAGTCCTGTAACGATTACTTCAACTAATGATGGAGTTGTCGTAATTTGCGTAATTGCTTGAACAACGATAGGTGCTCCAACTGAGATTAAAGTAGCCCCAGTACCTGGTACAGATACCCCATTTACTTGGATTGTAAGCCCCCCTAATACACTTATTGCCGCAGTATATACGATAACAGTGATTTTATAGAATCCAGTTTCAGCAATAACGAAAGTATCAGCATCTAATTGAGAAATTGCTGTACCAAACTGAGATCCAACAGTATTAAATGGTACTGGAGCATTAAGTCCAAGATCTAAAGAAATTCCAGCGGAGTTAAATGCATACAATCCTGCTGGAAGTCCTAGTCCGGATGGTCCAGTCGGTCCAGTCGGTCCAGTAGCCCCAGTCGGCCCCGTAGGTCCAGTAGCTCCAGTGTCACCAGTCGGCCCCGTAGGTCCAGTAGCCCCAGTGTCACCAGTCGGCCCCGTAGGTCCAGTAGCCCCAGTGTCACCAGTCGGCCCCGTAGGTCCAGTAGTCCCAGTGTCACCAGTCGGCCCAGTCGGTCCAGTCGGTCCAGTTGGCCCAGTCGGCCCCGTAGGTCCAGTTGGCCCGGTAGGTACAGTCGGCCCAGTCGGTCCAGTCGGTCCAGTTGGCCCGGTCGGCCCAGTCGGAAGGGTAAACGGTGGTATCGGTGGTAATGTAGGTCCTACAAGATTAGGGTCAAATGCACTAGCTGATAAAGATTCATCGGGATTTAATCCATTTGAATAATTATTATTTGACATAAATTCACCTCCATAAAGCGTTCATTATATAGTAGATGCAAAACCGAAAGAAAATGACACGGACATTTGAATTATTGAAAAGAAATCTTAAACTACTTGAACAATTTAAAAAAATGGAAAGTTTAGTATATGTATAACATATGATTGATTTGGAAGAGGGTGATTATGTTGAACAAGCAAGGAATTACAATTAGTTTATGTATGATTGTTCGAGATGAGGAGGAGACAATAGCCCGTTGTTTAGACACAGTTGAAAAAATTGTGGATGAAATTATAGTGGTTGATACAGGCTCCGTCGATCGAACGAAAGAAATCGTAGAGAAATACACTTCTAACATATATGATTTCCAGTGGATTGATGATTTTGCAGCAGCAAGAAATTTTTCTTTTTCAAAAGCGACGCAAGAGTATATATTGTGGCTAGATGCAGATGACGTATTATTAGAAGATGCTCAAGAAGCATTGAAACTTTTAAAAAGAGAATTAGATCCTAAAATTGATGCTGTTTCGATGCCTTATCATCTTGCGATGGATTCTAACGGGAAACCTTTATATTGTACAAAAAGAAATCGACTTGTAAAGCGTGAAAAACAATTCCAATGGTTTGGAAAGGTTCATGAGTATTTAGCTATTTCTGGTGAGGTTTTTAGTAGTAATGTTGCTATTACACATAAAAAAGAAAAAAAAGTAACAAATCGTAATTTGAAAATTTTTCAAAATACTGTAGCGGCAGGTGAAGAATTAAGTCCGAGAGATTTATTTTATTACGCAAATGAATCTACGGATAACCAAAAATATGATGATGCAGTTCTTCTATATGAAACATTTCTTAATCAAGACGAAGGATGGTATGAAGAGAAAATTTATGCATGTGGTAAGTTAGGAGATTGCTATGCAAAGCTCGGAATGTGGGAGAAGGCAATCGAATCTTGTGTGAAGTCGTTTCGGTATGGCGTCCCTAGAGGAGAGAATTGTACAAGAATAGGATATATATATATGGAACAAGAAAAATATAATGAAGCGATATTTTGGTTTAAACTTGCAACGGAAGTACCAATGGCAACGGAGAGTCCTTTCCATAGTCCAGCTAGCTACACATGGCTACCCTATTTACAAATGTGTATTTGTTATAGCAGGTTAGGGGAGCAGGATAAAGCGTATTATTACAATGAATTAGCAGCTTCTTATGTTCCGAATAATGCTGCAATTGAATATAACCGTAAATATTTTCGGGGAGTTTTTGATAAACCATATAAAGTGTAATAGGTTTCGTTTTTTAGAAATGATGTATCGTTATTCTAACTCTAATAGATTGGTTATATATTAGAGTATCAGTAACGTAACCAATATAAATAAAAGGTTTTATACTACTATTTGTGGGCTAATAATCAGTGGGGGATGAACAAAATCTGCACTTTATAGAATTCATATGAGATTTATATTTCTAATTCAATTTGCATAAGGAGTGTGTGAAATGAGTCGCGAAAAAAGTTCTTTATATGAAGAAAAATCCGAGCATTATTATAATGCAGCGAATCCGAATTTATTAAAGCATATAAAAAAGGAATGGAAAGAAGTTCTTGATATTGGTTGCTCGAGCGGTGCATTGGGAGCAGCTATTAAAGAAAACGGTACACGTGTATCAGGAATTGAGGCATTTCCAGAGGCGGCAGAAAAAGCGAAGGAAAGACTAGATCATGTTATTTTAGGGGATATAGAAAAAATAGATCTTCCTTATGAGGAGGGGCAATTTGATTGCGTCATATTTGGGGATGTATTAGAGCATTTATTTAATCCATGGGCTGTAATAGAAAAAGTAAAGCCATATATAAAGCAAAATGGTGTGATTTTAGCAAGTATACCAAACGTTGCTCATATTTCAGTATTAGCTCCCTTGCTTGCTGGAAATTGGACGTATACAGAATATGGTTTATTAGATAAAACACATATTCGTTTCTTTACATTCAATGAAATGCTAAGAATGTTTTTAAAAGCAGGATATTCAATTAGTAAAGTAGATCGTGTATATGTTGATCATAAAATGTATGAGCCGCTTATTGAGGAGTTATATGGAATTTGTAAAAAATATCGTCTTGGAAGTGGCTTCATGGCTGAGACAGTTGTATTTCAGTATATTATTGAAGCTGAAAAATCACAATTATGAGTGCTGCAGACAAAACAATATTATTTGTTACATGTATAAATGATCGGAAATTGTATGCAAACTGCGTGCGACATATATTGCAATTGTTAGTACCGCCAGGATATATTGTCCAATTTATGCCGATTCGAAATGCGAAAAGTATGACGAGTGGATACAATCAAGCCATTTCGCATCCAGCAAAGTATAAAGTGTATATACATCAAGATGTTTTTATTATAAATAGAGCCTTTTTATACGGATTACTTCAATTATTTGAGGAACATGAACATCTTGGTATGATTGGGATGGTTGGAGCGCAATATGTTCCTCCAACTGGTGTATGGAACGAAGGGCGTGGAATTGTAGGAAAGGTCATTGGTTATATGAATGATTTGTTTTATATGGCAAGTTTAGAACAACCGTATCATGAATCAAAAACATTTATTCCTGTAGAATGTATTGATGGTTTATTAATGGCGACACAATATGATGTTCCGTGGCGAGAAGACTTATTTGACGGATTTGATTTTTATGATGTATCTCAATCGTTTGAATTTAAAAAAGCAGGATATACAGTTGGTGTACCTGTACAGCGCGATGCTTGGTGTATCCATTATCATTTTGATGTGAATATGACGAACTATGAAAAGTATCGAAAAATATTTGTGGAACACTATATGTCAGATATAAATAAGGAAGAATAAAAGGGGGGACAAAAATGAAAGATCATACAATATTAGTCGTTGTTTGTGTAAATAATGAGGAGCTTTTCAAACAATGTGAGAGCCAAATAAGAAACATTTTTGTTCCCCCTGGTTATGTCGTACAAATTTTTCCGATACGAGATGCA
Source organism: Bacillus sp. B1-WWTP-T-0.5-Post-4 (assembly GCF_009183795.1). NCBI lineage: Bacteria > Bacillati > Bacillota > Bacilli > Caryophanales > Bacillaceae > Bacillus > Bacillus sp. B1-WWTP-T-0.5-Post-4. The sequence continues at coordinate 739,256 of NZ_WEIJ01000002.1, read as the reverse complement.
CAAAGTATGGCGAGTGCATACAACCGAGCCCTTTCATATCCAGCGAAATACAAAGTGTATATACATCAAGATACATATCTTATTAATCGAGACATGTTTTCTACACTTATATCTCTTTTTAAAGAAAATGAAAAGCTTGGTTTAATAGGAGTCGCTGGAGCTCAGTTTTTACCGAATAACGGGATATGGTGGGAAGGAAAAAATTTAGTAGGGAAAGTGATTGAGTATAGAAGACGGAATTATCAATTATTAAATTTAGATCAGGTTTTTTATGGTAATCAACCATTTTTGTCAGTTCAGGCAATTGATGGTTTATTCATGGCAACGCAGTATGATATTCCGTGGCGAGAAGATTTGTTTCAAGGGTTTCACTTTTATGATGTGTCACAGTCTTTAGAGTTTCAAAGGGCTGGTTATTTAATCGGTATCCCAAATCAAGCAAATTTATGGTGTATTCATTACAACGGGGATGAGTTTGATGCGGATACATATGAGAAGTACCGGAAAGTGTTTGTAGAACATTACAAAGATATATTATCTCCATCATAAAGGAGAGATGCAAAGTGAAAGGAATTATTTTAGCAGGTGGTACTGGATCGAGATTATATCCAATAACGAAAGTAACGAATAAACATTTACTTCCTGTTGGTCGGTATCCGATGATTTATCATGCGGTATATAAGCTAAAACAATGCGATATTACAGATATTATGATTATTACAGGTAAAGAGCATATGGGGGATGTTGTTAGCTTTTTAGGGAGTGGTCATGAATTTGGAGTGTCCTTTACGTATCGTGTGCAAGATAAAGCGGGCGGGATCGCACAGGCGTTAGGGCTTTGTGAAGATTTCGTCGGGAATGATCGTATGGTAGTTATATTAGGTGATAATATTTTTTCAGATGATATTCTTCCGTATGTTGAAGAGTTTGCAAATCAAAAAGAAGGTGCGAAAGTGCTATTGCAATCTGTAGAAGATCCCGAAAGATTTGGCGTAGCACATATTCAAAACCGAAAAATAGTTGAAATTGAAGAAAAGCCGAAAGAGCCGAAAAGTTCTTATGCGGTTACGGGAATTTATTTGTATGATTCGAAAGTCTTTTCTTATATTAAAGAATTAAAACCTTCTGCACGGGGAGAACTTGAAATTACAGATATAAATAATTGGTATTTAAAACGAGGGGTACTTACTTATAATGAAATGAACGGCTGGTGGACTGATGCGGGAACTCATGCTTCGCTTCAAAAGGCGAATACGTTAGCGCGTGATATTAATTTTGGGAAACAGTTTAACGGAGAATAGGTGAGAATATGAAAGTTGTAGAAACAAATTTTACCGATGCAAAATTGTTAGAACCGAGGTTGTTTGGAGACGAGCGTGGCTTTTTTTCAGAGAGTTATAATAAGCAGGTGCTAGAAACATTAGGGATAACGTATTCATTTGTACAGGATAACGTATCTTATTCGGCTAAGGCAGGAACGATTCGGGGACTACACTTTCAAAAAAAACCGAAAGCACAAACGAAACTCATTCAAGTTATGCAAGGGGCAATTTATGATGTTATCGTTGATTTACGAAAAAAATCACCAACATTTAAACAATGGAAAGGATATATTTTAAGTGGAGATAACCATCGGCAATTACTAGTGCCAAAAGGGTTTGCGCATGGATTTTGCACGCTTGTTCCGCATACTATCGTTATGTATAAAGTAGATGAATATTATAGCGCAGAGCATGACTCAGGATTACTTTGGGAAGATAAAGATTTAGCAATTCCTTGGCCAGTAACCGATCCTATATTGTCCGATAAGGATCAGATATTACCATTATTAGAGGAATATGAAGATAGTTTTTAAGTAGGAGCGTTGTTTATGAATATATTAGTAACAGGTGGGGCTGGATTTATTGGAAGTAATTTCGTTCATTACATGCTACAAAGTTATGAAACATATAAAATTATTAATTACGATGCATTAACATATAGCGGGAATTTAAATAACGTAAAATCTCTTCAGGATCACCCGAATTACTTTTTTGTAAAGGGAGAAATTCAAAATGGAGAGCTATTAGAACACGTTATAAAAGAGCGGGACGTACAAGTGATTGTAAATTTTGCAGCTGAATCACATGTGGACCGTAGTATTGAAAATCCGATTCCTTTTTATGATACAAATGTAATTGGGACGGTCACTTTATTAGAACTAGTTAAAAAATATTCGCATATAAAACTTGTGCAAGTATCAACGGATGAAGTGTATGGCTCTTTAGGAAAAACAGGGAAGTTCACAGAGAAAACGCCGTTAGCTCCAAATAGTCCATATTCTTCAAGTAAGGCGAGCGCGGACATGATAGCTCTATCTTACTATAAAACATATCAATTACCGGTTATAGTAACGCGTTGTTCTAACAATTATGGACCGTACCAGTATCCTGAAAAATTAATTCCATTAATGGTTACGAATGCACTAGAAGGAAAAAAACTACCGTTATATGGTGATGGTTTAAATGTAAGAGATTGGTTACATGTAACGGATCATTGCAGTGCGATTGACGTTGTTTTGCATAAGGGACGTGTCGGAGAAGTATATAATATAGGTGGAAATAATGAAAAAACAAATGTAGAAGTTGTGGAACAAATTATTACTCTTTTAGGAAAAACAAAAAAAGACATTGAATATGTTACAGATCGTTTAGGGCACGATCGTCGTTATGCGATTGATGCAGAGAAAATGAAGAATGAATTTGATTGGGAACCGAAATATACGTTTGAACAAGGATTACAAGAGACGGTGAAATGGTATGAAAAGAATAAGGAATGGTGGAAACCACTAAAAGACCAGTAAGGGGCATGTTAAATGAAAGAGAGGGTTATCATAACAGGAGCAAACGGTCAATTAGGAAAGCAACTATTTGAAGAGTTAGACTCTGAAGAATATGATATATATCCATTTGATAAAAAGTTATTAGATGTGACAAATATATCCCGAATACAACAAGTGGTACAAGAAATAAAACCACATATAATTATTCATTGTGCTGCCTATACGAAAGTAGATCATGCGGAGAAAGAACAGGATCTTGCATATAGAATAAATGCAATCGGAGCTCGAAATGTAGCGGTTGCTTCACAATTAGTAGGGGCGAAGCTAGTTTATATTAGTACTGATTATGTATTTCAAGGCGCCAGACCAGATGGATACGACGAATTTCATAGTCCAGCACCGATAAATATATATGGGGCCTCTAAGTATGCGGGGGAGCAGTTCGTCAAAGAGTTACATAATAAATATTTTATCGTTCGCACATCGTGGCTATATGGTAAATATGGGAATAATTTTGTGAAAACGATGATGCGATTAGGAAAAGAAAGAGATGAAATATCTGTTGTAGCGGATCAAGTTGGCTCTCCTACGTATGTGGCGGATTTGAATATGGTTATTAATAAGCTCATTCATACTTCTTTATACGGTACATACCACGTATCAAACAGAGGCTCATGCTCTTGGTTTGAATTTGCACAAAAGATATTTTCGTACGCCAATATGAAAGTGCATGTATTACCTGTTTCAACGGAAGAATTCGGGGCTGCGGCTGCGAGGCCCAAATATTCTATTTTTCAACATAACATGCTAAGATTAAATGGTTTTTCACAAATGCCGTCTTGGGAAGAAGGATTAGAGCGGTTTTTTATAGAAACCAAAAGTCATTAACAAATTTCTGTTAATGACTTTTTTGTTTGCCTTTAAGCGGTTTTATGGTACTATAATTATAGTATCAGGTACTAATAACAAGTATAAGTATTTCTGGGAGGATATATCATGGAACTATTACAAGGGAAAACATTTGTTGTTATGGGCGTTGCGAACCAAAGAAGTATTGCATGGGGAATAGCTCGCTCTTTGCATAATGCAGGTGCAAAATTAATATTCACATATGCAGGAGAACGTTTAGAAAGAAACGTTCGTGAATTAGCGGACACATTAGAAGGACAAGAATCACTTGTATTACCTTGTGATGTAACGAATGATGAGGAACTTACAGCTTGCTTTGAAACAATTAAACAAGAAGTAGGTACTATTCACGGTGTAGCACATTGTATTGCTTTTGCAAATCGCGATGACTTAAAAGGTGAATTTGTAGATACTTCTCGCGATGGATTTTTACTTGCACAAAATATTAGTGCATTCTCTTTAACAGCTGTAGCAAGAGAAGCAAAAAAAGTAATGACAGAAGGCGGAAATATTTTAACGTTAACATACCTTGGCGGCGAGCGCGTTGTGAAAAATTATAACGTTATGGGTGTTGCGAAAGCTTCATTAGAAGCGAGCGTGAAATATTTAGCGAACGATTTAGGTCAACACGGTATTCGTGTTAACGCTATTTCTGCAGGACCAATTCGTACGTTATCTGCAAAAGGTGTAGGCGATTTCAACTCAATCTTAAGAGAAATTGAGGAGCGCGCACCACTTCGTCGCACAACAACGCAAGAAGAAGTTGGCGATACAGCAGTATTCCTATTCAGTGATTTAGCTCGAGGTGTAACAGGAGAAAACATTCACGTTGATTCAGGGTATCATATCCTAGGATAAATATAATATTAAATTTTAAAGGACAATCTCTAAATGATGAGATTGTCCTTTTTATTTGTTCTGAGAAAGAACGATTTTTAACGAAAGTTCTTATCAGGTGATGAATATAACTATAATAGTACACGATTTATTTAGCTACGTATGGAAGTGGGAGGGACGAGTGTGAAGAATAAAAATAAAAGTTCAACAGTTGGAAAACCGTTGTTATATATCACGCAAGTAAGTTTAGAACTTGCTGCACCGAAAATAAAAAGGATTATCCTGACAAACTTTGAAAATGAAGATCAAAAAGAGAAAAGTAATAGACAAGAAAATATTGTAAGTAGTGCTGTGGAAGAGGTAATAGAACAAGAACAACAAGAAGAGCAGCAAGTGGAAGAAAAAATAGAAGAAAAAGAAGAACACGCAGAACAAGAAGAGCAAGAAGAGCAAGAAGAGCAAGAACCAGAACCAGTAAGAACTGTCCCGTATAATAAATCATTTAAGGATATGAATAATGATGAAAAAATTCATTTTTTACTAAACCGCCCTCATTACATTCCGAAAGTAAGGTGCAGAATAAAAACAGCTACAGTCTCATATGTTGGATCGATCATATCGTATCGAAATGGCATTGTATCTATTATGCCGCAAAATAGTATGAGAGATATTAGGCTGTCTATAGATGATATCCAATCGATTAGTATGGCCGGTTTTTAAATATGTAAAGGTGGTAGAAAGCTTCTACCACCCCAATAGTTTTTTAGTTTACTTTACGATAGAAACGTCGCGTAAGCATTGAATCGCACAGAAACAGCTTAAATCAACAGTAATGCAAGTAGTTGTAGATATTAATCTTGCATTTGGTACAGCTAAAAACGTACAAATTGGATCGTCACCAGGTGGTACCGGAGAACTGTCACCTAAAACTACAGTTAATACACGTAGTACAGCACAGCTATCGTCATCTACACTTTCCACACGGAAAATTGGAGAACGGCAGCTAGTAAGGCTTGATGATGGTGCAAATGCTTCAAAAGGTTCTCCAGTTTTTGTGTATAAAATAAAAGGGCGTGTATTAGCTACTGATGCAGTATTGTGTGCACCTAAGAATGGGATTTCACAACCAGATCCACATGTTGTTGTAGAACAATCTTGTAATTCATTGATGAATTTTACAACGTCAACTACACAATGAGAAGAGCCATGGTGTTTATTTTCGTTACAACTCATTAATGTCACTCCTTATCTTCTTGTTTGTATTTACATTAATAAGATATTGGAGTCGAGGAGATTTGGTCACAATCTCAAGACCTTTTTTTTTAAATAGGCGAAAGAGGATAAGGGAAGGTGGAATCATGCTGTTTACAAGCTGGCTTTTATTTTTTATTTTTGCGTTAGCTGCTTTTAGGCTCACTCGTTTAATTGTTTATGATAAAATTACAGCCTTTTTGCGAAGACCATTTATTGATGAATTAGAGATTACGGAGCCGGATGGAAGTGTATCAACGTTTACAAAAGTGAAAGGTAAAGGATTAAGAAAGTGGATTGGCGAATTGTTAAGCTGTTATTGGTGTACAGGTGTATGGGTTAGTGCTTTTTTATTAGTCTTATATAATTGGATTCCTATCGTTGCAGAACCGTTACTTGCATTATTAGCCATTGCAGGAGCAGCAGCAATCATTGAAACGATTACAGGATATTTTATGGGAGAATAATATATTTTCATAATAAGAGAAAAAGCGGAGTTTAAAAGAATGAGGGAACGGAAATAAAGAGTTGTTCATATAGTAAATAGACAGAATTGACAGTAGAGGAGATGTTTGCTGTGAGCAATAATCCAAGGCAAAATTCATATGACCTGCAGCAGTGGTATCATATACAGCAACAACACCAAGCACAACAACAGGCATATCAAGAACAATTACAACAACAAGGGTTTGTGAAGAAAAAGGGATGCAATTGTGGGAAAAAGAAGAACACAATAAAACAATATGAAGAATGAAACACTCATGCTACTGTGAGTGTTTTTTATTATATATAAAAAGCGGTATTTCTGTATTAGAAATACCGCTTTTTACTAGCTAATTTGTGCAACTGTTAATGCTGCAGCACGAATGTCTACAGTTCCAATTAACTGAACTGGCACAATTTGAATTAAGTCACCAGGATTTAAGTTAATAAGAATAACACCGCTGGATACGTCTACTTCACCAGTACCAATAACGTTAGAACGAACTGCTGTACCTGATCCAGGAATAATATTAGCTGGTGTATTTAATGATAAGAAGAAACGACCAGCTTCTGGTGCAACAGGTGAGTTATCAAGACTAATTGTTAATGTATAACTGATTTGATAAATACCAGCTCGTAGAATTCGAATGCCATCTCCGACACTTACTGTATCATTTATTACAGGAACAGTAATATTTGGGTTTGGACTTACGCTAGGTAATAATAGTGGTGTAAATAGTGAAGCAAACTGAGGTGCAGACGCGTTGAAAGCAAAACCAAAGGCAGGTAGTGTACTAGCTGGCTTCGCCTCGCAATCGATTTTAGTAAATTCGCAATCAGAAGAGAACATGTTTTTCACTCCTTTATCTGTTTCTACTTTCAGTTAATGAAAAGGACAGGTTCTATGTTCTAGACAAGTTCCCAATTTTAAGAAATTTACATAAGAATACTCTTTAAGCATGGATTGGGTGGCAGAATTATCTGCCACCCAATCCATGCTTAACTCATTATTTAGTTTTAAATAGAAACATCGCGTAAGCATTGAATAGCGCAGAAGCAACTTAAATCAACAGTGATGCAAGTGGAGGTTGATATTAGTCTTGCATTTGGTACAGCTAAAAACGTACAGATTGGGTCGTCACCAGGTGGTACAGCGGTACCATCACCTAAAACTACAGTTAATACACGCAATACAGCACAGTCATCATCATCTATACTTTCTACGCGGAAAATGGGAGAACGGCAGCTAGTAAGGCTTGAAGATGGTGCAAATGCTTCAAAAGGTTCTCCAGTTTTTGTGTATAAAATAAAAGGACGTGTATTCGCTACTGATGCATTGTTATGTGCACCTAAAAATGGAACTTCGCAACCAGATCCACATGTTGTCGTTGCACATTCTTGTAGTTCATGTATAAAACGAACAACATTCGATACACAGTTGAAATCACACTCATGTTGATGATCTTCATTACAATTGCAGCTCATTATGTTCACTCCTTCTCGTGAGTTCTGACATACACTATTACAATATGAGTGGAATATGGCTGATATTACGTTAATTCTCACGATAAAAACAAGGAATTTATATAGGAGGGATGTACATAACGTGATATAAAAAAAGACATCCTTATTTAGTGGATGTCTTTTCAGGTAAATCTTTTCGCACAGTATATAAAAAACGAGATATATCTAATTTCTTTCCTCTGAAAAATTGCGGAGAAGAAATATAAAGTTCTTCTTTCGCACGTGTAATGGCGACATACAGTAATCGGCGTTCTTCTTCTAACGCTTCAGAAGTTTCCGTAACACGATCATTTGCATCTTTTAAAGAAGAAGTATGAGGCAGGATTCCATCACTTGCTCCAAGTAAAAAGACACATGGAAATTCAAGGCCTTTTGCGTTATGGATTGACATAAGTGAAACGGCATCTTTTTGCGGCATTGTTTTTAATGCTTCCATTTCTTTTTGACCTTGAATCGCCTCGTCGATAAATTGTAAATAAGCTGGAATATCGGTGAAACGAGTTGCAGACTCCATTAATTCTTCCAACATTTCTTCTTGTATGTCTTTATGCATCGTAAAGGAAGAACGATCGTTACTTTGTAAGTACTCTAAATATTTTCCTTTACCATGAATGATTTCTTTTAATGCTTTTTTCGGTTCTAATTCTTTAATAAACTTAATAAAATCGATGCGCTCATTTACCTTTTTCACTTGAAAAGGTTTTAAGCTTGGATTTAATAGTAAGAAATGAAGAAGAGAAGGGAAGCGTCCCTCACCATATTTCCATTGTTCACGTTCAATAAATGAAATACAATCATCACGTCCGATATACATCGTCGGCAATATGTTTGAAAGTGATTCTAGTCGAAACGGCTCAATCACGAGTCTTAAATGATCTAATACAGGCTTGATTAAAGAATGTTCATAAAATGATTGGCTCGCCCCGTGTTTAATAAACGGGATTTTATGAATGGTAAGCTGATCAAGTAACGAACGACTTACAGAATGTGTGCGATACAGTAAACAAAAATCTTTAAAGTTACGTTCACCACTCTCTACTTTTTCTTGAATAAGCTGCAAAATTTGATTTGCTTCGTCAAGAGTCGTAGCAGGTCTTGCATAAAAAGGTTGTACACCTTCCTCACGAACAGAGTATAGCTCTTTATCAAAACGTTCTTGATTTAATTTTATAACTTCATTTCCAAGCCCGACGATAAAGGGATTGGATCGATAATTCGTATTTAGTGCAATGATTGTTGTGTTATCAAATTCTTTTGGAAAAGATAAAATAATTTGGTGACTTGCTCCTCGCCAGCCGTATATCGCCTGGTCGTCATCACCTGCGATAAATAAATTATTTCTTGGCGTGGCTAACAATTTTACGATTTCATATTGTGCATACGATGTATCTTGAAACTCATCTACTTCAATGTAGTGAAACCGTTGTTGTAATTGAGTTAGTAAAGGAGCATTATTTTCTAACATATAATATGTTTCCAATAAGATGTCATCGAAATCAATATAATTGTATCTTTGTTTTACCTCTTCAAAACGTTCGTATACTTCTTTAAATTCTTGTTCGACTGGTGTTTTCGCTTTTACATCTTTCGGACGATTTAATTTGTTTTTCTCAAGTGAAATCATCGCGAGCATCGTTTCCGCATCATAATCGTCTTTTAAACGCAATTCTTTTAAGATTTTCTTTATCATAATTTGTTTATGTTTTTCATTTGCTAAAATTTGCTGATTATACCCTTGGCTACGAAGCAATTTTAAGAAAACAGAGTGGAATGTACCAGCAACTACGTAGCTACTTGCTGCATGATTCATGCCTGGTAACTTCGCAACACGACTTCGTATTTCTTCAGCTGCTTTTTGTGTAAATGTAAGTAATAAAATATTTCGTGGATGAACTTGTTTTACATTTACTAAATAACCAACGCGAGTTGTTAAAACAGATGTTTTCCCGCTTCCGGCACCAGCTAGTGTAAGAACAGGACCTTCTGTTGTGCGCACGGCTTCTAATTGTTTTTCGTTTAAAAAAACATTTTGTTGTTCAAGAGCGCGGAAATAAGCCGCATCTACATCTTCTTCCATAATTAAATGGGTAGATGTTTTCGGAATATGATATGTCGCACGCGGAATATCAGCGTGTGTTAACGATTTTTGTGAAAATTTTTCTTGTGTCATATGTTCACCTTCAAAACTATAGCATCAACATTTAACTTTAGCGGAAGAAAAAGAAAATAGCAATGTAAAAAAACAGGAGGGGTCACCTCCTGCTTTCAAATTACAATTCTTTTATCATTACGACGTGCGGGATATTTGCTTCCATAAATACATCAGAACTTGTTACATATCCAAGTTTTTTATAGAAATCTTCAGCATGTGTTTGAGCGTGAAGTTTCAATTTTGGTAGCGAATTTTCTTTTGCATACGCTTCAAGCGAATCCATAACAATTTTTCCAATCCCTTTTTTGCGATGGGAATTTAGCACGCAAATGCGTTCCATTTTTCCTATACCATCAAGGATGCGAAAACGTCCAGCACCAACTGGAACATCATTGTCATATATAACAACGTGTGTTGAAGTTTCTTCAAACTCATCGTACTCTTCTTCAGCAGAGACATGTTGTTCATTTACAAACACTTGTTTACGTACAGAGAATGCATCTCTTAGTTGTTCGTCCGTTTGTACAATCTGTGCGTGCAAATTAGTTGTTCCCCTTTCCAAGACGGAATGTTTCGTGTACAGTCCATGTTCCATTTTCTAATTGATATAGAAGATGGAAACGATCAATTGGTTGTTCGTAATAGAAATCTTTCATACGTAATCGGCCCAACACATCAGCATGCTCTGCATCTGATAAGCCTTGTCCGATTGTTAAATGAGGTACGAAAGCATATTCGCGTTCTTGCGTGAATAACCCGCTATGCATTTCTTCATTTAAGAAAGTAAGTTCAGGTGTTTTTTCTACTTTAAAGTAAAGGACGTTATTAACAGGTGCGAAAGAACCAACTTTCCCAACATGAAGGGTGAAAGGGTTCGTTTTACTTGCGATTGTATGTAACTCGTTTACAATCGACTCTAATTGTTCATCTTGCGCCTCAAAGGGTGTTTTCAATGTAATATGTGGCGGAACTAATGCGTAGTGCGGGTCATAACGTTTACGCAATCCGTTCGCTTTATCTTGAATCATTTTAGATGGAAAAATTACAATGCCTAATTTCATGTTCCAATTCCTCCCTTTGTAAGTCTAGTTAGATTTTGAGATAAATAAATCTCTTTATCTATTATATCAAATTATTCTGAATACTGCTCTCTATTATTTCATTGATAGAATATGAGAGAAGGCTTTCGGTAAATCAGTCTGCCAATATTTCCAAGTATGATTGCCTTCAAATTCCTCGTAATGCGTGATGAAGTTTCTATCTGTAAGAAGCGTATTTAACTCACGGTTCGGCCCTACGAAATCAGATACTTGTCCATCAGTACGCTTTACAGCCGTTTCTTCTGTACCGATGACGTGATACAGTTCTAACGCCTGTGGATCTTTGAATTCTTTTGCTAAGTTCATCACTGTCTCATCCACAAATGGTGATTGCATAACGACTTTACCGAATGTATGCGGATACATAAGTGCAGTCATAAAGGAAACTGTTCCGCCAAGAGAATCACCAATTAAAACACGACCTTTTCCCATTTGATACGTTGGATAATTTTCATCAATATATGGTGCAAGTTCATGAGCAAGGAAACGAATATATGCAGCATTTTTCACTTCATTTGGGAAATATTTTTCTTTACGATCATGTACATTTTTATATGGAATACCGACAATAATTGTACGGTCAATTTCTTCGGTTTCACGAAGGCGCTCAATTACACGGTGCGCTTTACCGAGCTGAAAATAATCTCTACCATCTTGTGCAATTACAACTGTATGTTTGTGCAGTGGTGTGTAATTTACTGGTAAATAAACGAGAAGTGTAACATCTTCTTGAAGTGATGCGCTATAAAATGAAATTTCTTCAATTCTCCCTATTGTTTGACTCATGTAGATCCCCCTAAATAAAAATTTACTGTAACGATTGTAAGAGCGACGCTTGTAGTGAAAAGGAAAGAAATATTCACTAATTGGTGCCTTAATTTCTATTTTACCATAATGGTACGAAGAATCTAAAAAATTAGTATTTAAGTTACGAAAGAAAACGGATATAATGAAGTGGGATTTTTGACAGGTGAGAGGGGAGACAGGATTTGAAACAAGAAAAATCAATCGCACTACCATTGGCTATTTCTATAATTGCCATTTCCTTTGCAGCAGTTTTTGTAAAGATGTCCTCAGCACCATCTTCAATATTAAGTATGTACCGCTTATGGATTATCGTACTTATTATGCTGCCTATCGTATGGAAAAAAAGAGAGGAATTTAATAGGATTCAAATGAAAGATTGGGGCTTTTTAATTGGATCTGGTTTCTTTTTAGCACTTCATTTTCTTTTATGGTTTGAATCTTTAAAGCATACAACAGTTGCTAGTTCAACAATTATTTTGGCGCTTCAACCAATCGTATCTTTAGTTGGAGGTTTTTTTCTATTTAAAGAAAGAACAACATATTCAGCCATTGCAACGATGGGAATCGCTATTTTAGGAGTAATGTGCATTGGTTGGGGAGATTTAGGTTTAAGTAAGCAAGCAATTTATGGTGACATATTATCCTTTCTAAGTGTAATAGCGGTTGTCGGTTATTTATTTATCGGGCAAACGACAGTGAAGAAAGTATCGCACTGGATTTATAGCTTTACAGTCTTTGCGTTCGCAGGTCTTTTTATGGGGATTTATAATGTCATATTACAAATACCCTTTACAGGTTATACGAAGTGGGATTGGACTGTTTTTCTTTTACTTGCGGTTGTGCCGACAGTGTCACATGTAATTAATAACTGGCTATTAAATTATGTAAATGCAACGACAATTTCAATGAGTATTTTAGGAGAACCTGTTGGAGCATCTATACTTGCGTTCTTCTTACTTGGAGAAAAATTAAATGCAATGCAAATTATCGGTAGCATGCTCGTATTGTTTGGTGTATCTGTATTCTTACTGCAGCAACAAAAACGTACAGCAAAAAACGTCGTAAACGAGCCGGTGTATACACAGGAATTATAGTGTTAGGGGAGAAAAGAGAAGTTGTGATACTTCTCTTTTTGTTTTATAGAAATACGGGTGTAGAAGGGGGAGGAAAATGGAAGAAATATTAAAGAAGTATATGAATGGATTTACAACACTAAGTGAAGAAGAGCAGCAAATGATCCTCAGTGAATTACAAATTGAAGAATATAAAAAAGGAACAGTGCTCCTAAGACAAGGAAATGTTCCGTTAAAATGTTATTTTGTATTAAAAGGATGCGTTAGGCAACATAGTATAGATGAAGCAGGGAAAGAAGTTACATCAAATTTTTATACAGAAGAACAGGCAATTTCGAATTTCAACCATCATAAACAAGATAAATCTTCATCATATACGTTAACGTGTTTAGAAGATTGTACTGTAGTTGTTGGTGATCTACATAGTGAAAAGGACATGTATAATAAGTATTCACAATTAGAAGAAATGACGCGTAAAATGATCGAGTACAATTTCGGTGAAGTACAAGATGGACTTGCTGTATTTATCTCATCGACACCAGAAGAGCGATATAAAACATTGTTACGAAAACGCCCGTATTTAATTCATCGCGTTCCACAATATCAGCTAGCAAGCTATCTTGGCATGACACCAGAATCATTAAGTAGAATTAAGAAACGGCTTAATTAGAGTGTTTACCACCTTTCAATAGTAGCCATATCGCAAGTCCTAATTCACCTGCAATCATAGGTAATTGGAATAGTGATTGCATGATTGAAATCATTGTATCGTATTGTGTAAACATTGTATTCATGACGTGAATTAGCATATAACCGGTAGCAGCAATGAACAGCAGTATACTAATAAACTTTGGTATCTGTTTAGAGAGAAAAGCTACATAGCCTAAAACGAAAAGATGCAATCCAAAAATGATCAATCCTACAGACCAAATGTATTCGAATGCACTGAGAAACAACATTGTATATGTTTCTGGATTTGCAATTGTATTTTTTGAAAGCAATAATGCCAATATTAGATTGAATATAGCAATCCCAAGTACAGCTGTATACATAAGACGAAGCAAAGCGGCTAGTAATGAGAGGCTAGTATGAATTGGTTTTAGAAAGAAATAAAGAGCCCACGCAGCGACAATATCAGTGATAAAAATGATAATCCACCCAAAAACTTCCGCTTTGAAAAGTGAATTTGAAGTTTGGATATTATGGAATGTTGTACTCGCATCTCCTTGTATAACGAGGTTTCCATGAACAAAACCGTAAGAGAAAAATGCAATGAATGCCATAACAAGAAGAGATGTGCTAGCAAATAAGGCGTACTTTCGTTCAGTCATAATACGTCCTCCTTTTCTAATATTGTTTTCATTGTAATAGGGAAGAGGAGGAGATTCATTGACTTAAATCAAGAGAGGGAAAGTTTAGTGGAATTTCCATCAAAAAAAGATGTATGGTTATATCCAAGTTTTTTATTAACCTTGTAAAAAGTAAAAACTCAAATATTGAAATCAAGTAAAAGAGTGGCTATGAAGCCACTCTTTTACTTTGGATTTGTCATATAAGGTTGTACATGAATGACACATAGGTCACGAAATTTGCCTTCAGCAGTTGTGACAATTACGACTGCTTTACCTGCACTTTTTCCAGTAATCGTCACGGTGTCACCTTTTGGATATATGGTGATGATATCAGAATTCATATTTGACCAAATAAGCTCTTTATTCGTTGCTTGTATTGGTAAAATGGAAGCTGATAACACAATGTTTTGTCCTGTTTTTATTTTTAATTTATGTTTTTCCATATGAACACCGATGACTGAAATAACAGAAGGAGCAATTGAAATTTTAGGCGGGTTAGGTTGCATGTTTAAACAAGACGCAGAAGTATTTGTGATAGGTGAAAATTTTCGTGTTTGTTGTTGCTGGAAAGCTGCTAACATGTTGGAGTCCCCTTTCTGTATAAGTGCTGATACTCATACTATAAAGGAGTAGTGTTATGTTAAATTTAACGAAACATAAAGAATTTGTTAAATTTGATAAGAAGATTGTCGAACTGTAAAAAATCTCTGCTGTTATGATAACAGCAGAGATTTTTTTATAAATTATGACGATGTTGTTTTTCGAAATCCTCAAATTGCTCTTCAACTTCTTTTGAAGGTTGTGTTAGTAAACTAATAATTACGATGGCTAGTAAACTAATAGCGAAACCTGGAATCATTTCATATAAGAAATCTTTTAAGAATTTGAATTGAGTCCATATAATAACAGTAGCGGCACCAGAAATCATACCGGCAAGTGCGCCCCATTTCGTCATACGTTTCCAATATAAGCTTAATAAAATAGCAGGTCCAAATGAAGAACCGAACCCAGCCCAAGCGTATCCAACAAGAGCTAAAATTGTATCATTTTGTTTAAACGCTAAAGCGCATCCAACTAATGCAATAACAAGTACAGCCATACGACCGACAAATACAAGCTCTTTATCAGAGGCAGAGCGTTTAAAGAATGTACGATATAAGTCTTCCGTTACTGCACTTGAAGTAACAAGTAACTGAGATGAGATTGTACTCATAATCGCTGCTAAAATAGCGGCTAATAAGAATCCAGTAATAAGTGGATGGAATAAAATTTTTCCTAGTTCAAGGAAAATTGTTTCTGGGTTAGATAATGTTAACTCTTGTTGTGAATAGTAAGCAATACCGATAAGACCAGTAAACATAGCTCCGACAACAGAGAAAATCATCCAGCTCATACCAATTCTTCGTGCGCTTTTCAGTTCTTTTACGGACGAAATCGCCATAAAGCGTACGATAATATGAGGTTGTCCAACATAACCAAGCCCCCATGCGAATAAAGAAATCATTCCTAAAGTAGAGGCCCCTTTAAAAATATCTAGACGTGTTGGATCTACAGATCGAATTGTATCAAATGCAGGTCCAAGTCCGTTCGAATTCATAATTGTTACGATAGGAACAAGAATAAGAGCGACCACCATAATGATTCCTTGTACGAAGTCTGTCCAACTTACTGCTAAGAAACCACCAAATAATGTGTAAGCGACAACAACGCCTGCAACAATGAATAATCCAACATGATAGTTCATGCCAAATGAATTTTCAAATAATACAGCGCCTGAAACTAATCCTGAAGCTACATAAAAAGTAAAGAAAATCATAATAACAAGTCCGGATACTAAACGTAGCATATGAGATTTGTCGTGGAAACGGTGTTCCAAAAATTCTGGAATAGTAATAGAGTTGTTTGCAATTTCTGAGTAGGTACGTAAGCGAGGAGCGACATAAAGCCAGTTTGCATATGCGCCTAGTGTTAGGCCGATCGCAATCCAACTACTACTTAATCCAACGCTAAACATTGCACCGGGTAATCCCATTAAAAGCCAACCACTCATATCGGATGCTCCAGCACTTAATGCTGTTACTGCGGGGCCTAGTGTACGCCCGCCAAGCATATAATCTGTTAAGTTGGACGTTCGTTTGTAGGCGAAATAGCCGATTACTAACATCCCGAGCATGTAAATAGAGATAGAAGTTAAAGTTAACATCTGCGTACTCATGTAGTTCCCCTTTCTTTTGTCAGGTCTTTTGATGCGTTATGCATATTTATCCCGCATTAACGGGTAGCAAAACTCCCACCTTAAAATTGGCTGGGCAAGGAAGTTAGGTGGGAGATCAACTGTCCGTAAATGCCCGATTGGTTCAACTAATAATCAGTGGGGATGAACACCCCCCTACTGATTAAAGTTTCACTTTATAATCTATCATGATTATTCTGAAAAATCCATATAGAAATACGAATTTTCAGAAATGTAAGCGTTTTTTGATGTCATTTTACTTTTTTAATATATAATATTCATACAAAAAACCTTATTTTTAATAGAGTATTTATTATATTTACATAAAAAGAGGTTGTTTTGTCAATATAATATTGAAAGGAAAGAAAAATAAAATTTTTAAAAAAGTATTGACTTGTGAAAAAAGTCAGGTCTATAATGAGTGCAACTTAAAAAAATGCAAGCGTTGATGAAGAAGAGTACACATGATGAACATGTCAGAGAGCTGATGGTTGGTGCGAATCAGTATGGAATTGATGTGGAATGGGCTTCGGAGCTTCCAAACCGAAACGAAAGAAGTAGGCTTTGGCGACATGATCTCATCGATACAAGAGACACGTATTGTTTTTGATACGGTAAAGTGCGTTACATTTGTAACGAATTAAGGTGGCACCACGGGAGTACCCGTCCTTTCTATAGGATGAGTACTCCCTTTTTGTGTATAAAAAATTAAATAAATGAAATCGTTTAAGTAAGAAGAGTACGTATATTGGAGACGTTACAGAGAGCCGGGAATAGGTGGGAGCCCGGTACGGTGCCATATACGGAATGGGCTTACGAGAGGTATGCTGAACAATTATTTTTAGTAGGCAACCCGGGTTCCGCCGTTACAAGGATAAGGTATAAAATTTGTACCTGAACAAAGCGGGATGCTTTTGCATCCAACACGAGGTGGTACCGCGGTATATTTATCGTCCTCTACATATTTTCGATATGTAGGGGACTTTTTTATTTTTCAGAGTGAGGTGAAGGACATGATGACGAAAGAAGAATTTATAAAACAAAAAAGAGAGAGAAAGACATTTTTAGTAATTACTGAAGAAGAAGGAGATAGCATTACGCCAATTTCTTTATATAGACGTATGAAAGGAAAGAAGAAATTTTTATTAGAAAGTTCACAGCTTCATCAAGATAAAGGGCGTTATTCTTACTTAGGATGTAATCCTTATGGAGAAGTAAAAAGCGTTGGTACGGAAGTAGAACGAACGATTTTCGGCCGGGCAGAAAAGTTACAAGGTAACGTACTACAAGTGTTAGAAGAAATAATCGCACCATCACAAGTAGACAGCCCATTTCCATTTTGCGGAGGAGCAGTTGGTTATATTGGATATGATGTCATTCGGCAGTATGAAAACATTGGAGCGGATTTACACGACCCATTAAATATTCCGGAAGTACACCTCTTACTATATCGTGAGTTTATCGTTTACGATCATTTACGCCAAAGGTTGTCGTTTGTATATGTATGCAGGGAAGATGATTCAGCAGATTATGAGGAAGTATACGAAAGGCTACGAGTATACAAAGAGGAAGTGCTACAAGGAGAAGAAACTGAAGTAAATGCAATACAATCCACATTATCATTCACTTCTTCTATAACGGAAAAAGAGTTTTGTGAGATGGTAGAAATGGCGAAAGAATATATAAGAGCGGGAGACATATTCCAAGTTGTACTGTCACAGCGTTTACAAAGTGAATGTATTGGTGATCCATTCGCGTTATATCGAAAACTTCGAATTGCAAATCCATCACCATATATGTTCTATATCGATTTTCAAGATTATGTTGTACTCGGTTCCTCGCCGGAAAGTTTACTATCAGTAAGGGAGGATAAAGTGATGACGAATCCAATTGCTGGTACAAGGCCGAGGGGGAAAACGAAGAGGGAAGATGAGGAAATCGCAAAAGAACTGTTAGGCAATGAGAAAGAGCGAGCAGAGCATATGATGCTTGTAGATCTTGGGCGAAACGATATTGGTAGAGTGAGTGAAATCGGCTCGGTTACGATAGATAAATATATGAAAGTAGAAAAATATTCTCACGTTATGCACATTGTATCCGAAGTTTACGGAACATTGCAAAAACAAATGGGCGGATTTGATGCGTTAGCGTATTGCTTACCAGCAGGGACGGTTTCTGGAGCTCCGAAAATTAGAGCGATGGAAATTATAAATGAACTAGAAAATGAAAAAAGAAATGTATACGCTGGTGCAGTTGGATACGTTAGTTTTTCAGGAAATCTTGATATGGCGCTCGCCATTCGAACGATGGTCGTAAAGGATGAAAAAGCATATGTTCAGGCAGGAGCAGGAGTCGTTTACGATTCAGATCCAGTAGCTGAATATGAAGAAACATTAAATAAAGCGAGAGCGCTTTTGGAGGTAATGAAATGATTGTACTTATCGATAATTACGATTCGTTCACATATAACTTGTATCAACTGTTAGGCGAACATGAAGAAGAAATTGTAGTTGTAAGAAATGATGAAATAACGATAGAACAGTTAGAAGAGGTGAATCCAAGAGGAATTGTACTTTCACCAGGACCAGGAAAACCAGAGGATGCTGGCATTTGTATCGACGTCATCCGTCATTTTTATAAGAACGTTCCCATATTAGGGATTTGTCTTGGCCACCAAGCGATCATAGCTGCATTTGGAGGAGACATTGTTAGAGCAGAATGTATTAAACATGGAAAAACATCGCGTGTGAAACATAACGGAACGTCAATCTTTTCATACGCTACCCAGCCGCTAACGGCAATGCGCTATCATTCCCTTGTTGCAGAGCAAACGAGCTTGCCAGAGTGTTTTGACATATTAGCGACAGCGATGGACGACGGAGAGATAATGGCAGTCCGTCACAATTATTATCCGCTCTTCGGATTACAGTTTCATCCGGAATCAATCGCAACAGAAGAAGGCGGAAAGTTAATACGTGCCTTTTTAACAGAAATAAAAGAGGAGGAAAGAGTATGAATAACTATCTTCGTAAATTAGTGGAGGGTCAACATTTAACAGAAGAGGAAATGTATAAAGCAGGACTACTTTTATTAAGTGAAAACATATTAGAAAGTGAAATTGCAGCTTTCTTAGTCTTACTGAAAGCGAAAGGTGAAACTGCAGAAGAAATATACGGTCTCGTTCAAGCTCTTCGCGAAAAGGCATTGCCGTTTTCGAACCATATACAAGGAGCAATGGACAATTGCGGGACGGGTGGTGACGGTGCTCAAACGTTTAATATTAGCACAACATCAGCATTCGTACTGGCAGGAGCAGGTGTAAAGGTTGCAAAACATGGTAATCGTGCTGTTTCTAGTAAAACAGGAAGTGCAGACTTATTAGAAGAACTAGGTGTAAATATTAGTAGTACGCCAAACGAAATTGATTATTTACTAGAGCATGTGGGCATTGCATTTTTATTTGCACCAGTGATGCATCCAGCACTAAGGCGCATTATGAAAATAAGAAAAGAGTTAAACGTGCCGACGATCTTTAATTTAATTGGTCCTTTAACAAATCCAGTGAATTTAGAAACACAATTTGTCGGTATTTATAAACGAGATATGTTATTACCAGTTGCAGAAGTATTACAAAAGTTAGGCCGGAAACAAGCGCTTGTCGTAAATGGAAGTGGTTTTTTAGATGAAGCGTCATTACAAGGGGAAAATCACGTAGTCCTTTTAAAAGATAATGAAATAGTAGAAATGAGTATTGATCCAGAAAAGTATGGTTTTTCAAGAGTGAAAAATGAAGAAATTAGAGGGGGGAATTCAAAAGAAAATGCAAAGATTACGCTTGAAGTATTGAGCGGAGAAAAGAGTGTTTATCGTGATACAGTTTTATTAAATGCAGGTCTAGCTCTTTTCGCAAATGGAAAAACGGAAACGATTGAAGAAGGAATTAAACTCGCGGCACATAGCATTGACTCTGGAAAAGCATTAACCAAATTAAACTTATTAATTGCAGCAAGCAATGAAAAATTAGAAAGGGTGAACTAAAGTGGGGACGATTTTAGATGAAATTGTAGAACAGAAGAAAAAGGAAGTTGCGGAGTTGTATGAAATATATACACCAGTAAAAACAAAAAGAAAGACACATTCACTTGTAGAAGCGTTACAGCAGTTTACTGTCATTGCAGAAGTAAAGCGAGCATCACCATCAAAAGGAGATATCAATTTACACGTTGACGTACGAAAACAAGTGGGAACATATGAGAAATGTGGTGCAGGAACAGTATCTGTTTTAACAGATGGTCAATTTTTTAAAGGGTCGTTTCACGATTTACAAACAGCAAGAGAAGAAAGTAACATTCCGCTTTTATGTAAAGATTTCATAATCGATAAGATTCAAATTGATAGAGCATATGAAGCGGGAGCAGATATTATTTTACTAATTGTAGCAGCGTTAACGAAAGAGAAGTTAAAAGAGTTGTATAGCTACGTGTTAGAAAAAGGATTGGAAGCGATTGTTGAAGTTCATGATGAACAGGAATTAGAAACTGCGATTGTATTAAATCCGCACGTTATTGGCATTAATAATCGTAATTTAAAAACGTTCGAAGTAGATTTAAGCCAAACTGAAAAGCTTGGAAAAAGATTGAATGAGGAGAAACTACTTTGGATTAGTGAAAGTGGCATTCATTCAAAAGAAGATATTATTCGTGTTAAAAGAGCTGGGGCCAAAGGTGTATTAGTTGGAGAGGCGCTTATGACATCATCTTCTATTAGTAGTTTTTTTGAAGATTGTAAGGTGAATATATGAAAGTGAAAATTTGCGGCATCACTGATGTGGAAACAGCGAAAAGTGCGTGCGAATACGGCGCAGATGCACTCGGATTTGTTTTTGCAGAAAGTAAACGGAAAATCACTCCAAAGAGAGCGAAAGAAATCATTCAGGAGCTTCCAGCCAACGTGTTAAAAATCGGTGTTTTCGTAAATGAATCAGTAGAAGTGATCCAGAAAATTGCAGATAAGTGTGGGTTAACACATGTACAACTACATGGGGATGAAGACAATTACCAAATTAGAAGACTGAATATTCTGTGTATAAAGTCGCTAGGAGTAACTTCAGAGAGGGATATGAAAAACGCTCAAAGGTATGAAACGGATTATATATTATTTGATAGCCCGAAAGAAAAGTTTCATGGAGGAAATGGAAAGACATTTTCATGGGAACTACTTGGGCATATGCCAAAAGAATTGCGAAAGAAAACGATATTAGCTGGTGGATTAAACGCTCTTAATATAGAAGAAGCAATTCGAACTGTTCGGCCATACATGGTCGATGTGAGCAGCGGAGTAGAGACAGAAGGAAAGAAAGATGTAGAGAAAATAAAACAATTTATTATAAAAGCGAAGGAGTGTTCCAAATGAACTACGCATATCCAGATGAAAAAGGACATTACGGTATATACGGAGGACGATACGTTCCAGAAACGTTAATGCAATCTGTACTAGAACTAGAAGAAGCATATAAAGAAGCGATGCAAGATGAAGCATTTCAAAAGGAATTAAATCATTATTTAAAAACGTACGTCGGAAGAGAAACACCGCTTTATTTCGCTGAAAATCTGACGAAGTATTGCGGAGGTGCAAAGATTTATTTAAAACGTGAAGATTTGAACCATACAGGAGCTCATAAAATTAACAATACAATCGGTCAGGCACTACTTGCAGTGCGAATGGGCAAGAAAAAAGTTGTCGCTGAAACAGGAGCTGGACAACACGGAGTTGCAACAGCTACTGTATGTGCTCTTCTCGGATTAGAATGCGTCATTTTTATGGGAGAAGAAGATGTAAGACGTCAAAAATTAAATGTGTTCCGAATGGAATTACTCGGAGCGAAAGTAGAAAGTGTAGCGGCAGGTAGTGGTACATTAAAAGATGCGGTAAACGAGGCGCTTCGTTACTGGGTTTCACATGTGCATGATACGCACTACATTATGGGATCTGTTCTCGGACCACATCCATTCCCGCAAATTGTACGTGATTTCCAAAGTGTAATTGGAAATGAAACGAAAAAACAATATGAGGCGTTAGAAGGAAAGTTACCAGAAGCAGTCGTTGCTTGTATTGGCGGTGGCAGTAATGCGATGGGAATGTTTTATCCATTTGTACATGATGAAGAAGTTGCTCTTTACGGCGTAGAAGCAGCTGGAAAAGGCGTTCATACAGAAAAGCATGCAGCAACTTTAACGAAAGGAAGCGTTGGCGTTCTCCACGGATCACTGATGTATCTTCTGCAAAACGAAGAAGGACAAATTCAAGAAGCACACTCTATTTCAGCAGGACTTGATTATCCAGGTGTTGGTCCAGAACATAGCTTGCTAAAAGATATTGGCCGCGTTTCTTATCAGTCGATAACAGACGAAGAAGCATTAGAAGCATTTCAATTATTAACGAAAAAAGAAGGCATTATCCCGGCGTTAGAAAGCTCGCATGCTGTCGCATACGCATTAAAATTAGCTCCGAAAATGAAGGAAGATGAAGGACTTGTTATTTGTTTATCTGGCCGTGGTGATAAAGATGTAGAGAGTATAAAACGTTATATGGAAGAGGTGTAAAAAATGGGAGTAGAAAAAATTAAAGCAGCGTTTGAAAATGGCAAGAAAGCATTTATTCCGTACGTAATGGGCGGAGATGGTGGCCTTGAAAAATTAAAAGAAAGAATTCGTTTTCTAGATGAGGCTGGAGCAAGCATCGTTGAAATTGGTATTCCGTTTTCAGATCCAGTCGCAGATGGCCCAACGATTCAAAGAGCAGGAAAGCGAGCGCTAGAGAGCGGCGTAACATTAAAAGGCATTTTTCAAGCGTTAGCAGAGGTAAGGAAAGAAGTACAAATGCCCTTTGTTCTTATGACATATTTAAATCCGGTACTTGCATTCGGAAAAGAGAGATTCATCGAGAACTGTATAGAAGCAGGTGTAGACGGCATCATCGTTCCGGACTTACCGTATGAAGAACAAAATATTATTGCGCCGTTACTTCGAGAGGCAAACATTGCGCTCATTCCACTCGTTACCGTAACGAGTCCTATTGAAAGAATTGAAAAAATTACGAGTGAATCAGAAGGGTTCGTTTATGCTGTTACAGTAGCGGGCGTAACGGGAGTACGTCAAAACTTTAAAGAGGAGATTCATAGTTACTTAGAAAAAGTAAAATCACACGTCAACTTACCAGTAGTCGCTGGATTCGGCATCTCAACAAAAGAACATGTAGAAGAAATGGTTACAATATGCGACGGAGTTGTCGTTGGAAGTAAGATCATTGAGCTTTTAGAAAATGAAAAGCGAGAAGAAATATGTGAATTAATATATGCAACAAAACAAAAAGAAGAGGCGTAGTCTCTTCTTTTTGTTTTGCGTAATAAATGTTAAAATATACAGAAAATACATATAATTTAGAGGGTGAGAAGGCATGCTAAGACGTAAACTACTATATCTTCTTTTAACTGTACCGCTATACGCTTGGCTCATTAGCATGACGAAAATAGAGTTGATGGCTCTATTTTTAGGATATGTATTTATCTTTTCCAACTTAAATCGCATTCAAGAACAGTCTATTTTAGAAATATGTCTATTTTCGATTAGTATAGAATTATTTAGTATCGTTTCGATTGTATTATTAAACGAATTATTTCTACGGATTCATTCATTTACATTAATGAAATTTTGGAATATTGCATTGCAAGCAATATGTACTTACATTGTGTTTGTTGTGTTGAAAAAAATAATCGGACAGCAGACAGTTTTTCAGGATAATAGAAAATGGGAGTGAATGAAAAGGGGCCGTTTGGCTCCTTTTTTAAATCTGTTTTAAAAACAATTGAAAATTACAACATCTGTTATATAATAGTTAAAAATTGTATTTTAAATGAAATGAGATGATAATATGGCCATATTGTTGGCACTTATCCCAATTATGATGATTTTCATTTGTTTATTTTTATTTAAACAAACGTCATTAAGGTCTTCGTTAATTTCTTATGCTGTGTCTGTTGGAATCGTTTTACTCTCGCCAACGTTTCAATTAGGGATAAGTGAAACTGTACACGCAACGATTAAAGGATGGTTAATTTGTTTTATTGTAGGGTACGTTTTATTTTTCGGTATTTTTTTATTTCACCTCATGAACAAAATGGGGTACATCGATCAAGTAGCACGTTTTCTAGAAGAAGTTACTCAGGATCGCTTATTACAAATGCTGCTTATGTGTTTTGGCATTTGCCCGCTTATTGAATCAGTAAGTGGATTCGGTATCGGCTTCATGGTTGCAGCACCTATTTTTCTTTCACTAGGATATAAACCATTTCAAGCTGTACTGCTCTCATTCATCGGCTTACTAGCTAGTTCATGGGGCGCAATGGCAACTGGTACGATTATCGGTTCGCAGCTAATAAATATGCCTCTTACAACACTTGGTACAAATACAGCGCTATTAAGTATTCCGATGTTTGCTTACTTTGTTATTCTTTCTTTACACGTTGTTGGCGGCTGGCAAGCGGTTATAGAAAAGTGGAAAGAAGGAGTAGGATTCTTTCTATTATTTTCTCTCGGAATCTATCTTTCTAATGCGTACGTAAGTGTTGAACTAGCCGGGATATTAAGTTCTATCGTTACGATTACATTTGGCTTTCTTATCATTAAATTAAAAGGAAAAAGTGGGCAAAATCTTATAACAGAACATGCGGCTGCAACGGAGAGAGAAGTATCCATTATAAAAATTATTAGCCCTTATATATTTCTAACAGTTTGTATTTTACTTTCTCGCCTCGTTCCAGCATTACATGATTTGTTCAGATCATATGCGGTTCTTGATTTGAAATCATACTCTTACAAACTAGAGTTACTATATTCACCAGGATTTTGGCTCGGTATGACTTGCTTATTTACTATTATTTTCTTCCGCATCCCGTCTAATATTATTAAACAATCACTCTCGCAAACGATCAAACAATGGATTCCTTTTGCGATTACGACGACAATGTTTATCGCCATTTCAGAACTAATGGGTGCATCAGGCATGCATTCATTACTCGCAAAGACAGCTGGTGATACATTTGGAACATTTTTCGTTTTCGTTGCTCCGTTTATTGGCGCTATTGGTGGATTTTTAACAGGTAGTAACGCAGGATCAAATGCAATGTTTATAAAACTACAAATGCAAACCGCACAAAACGTAGCACTCCCGTGGCAATATGTCACAACCCTTCAAAACACTGCATCATCAGTAGCGACAATCGCTTGTCCATCACGGATTACATTAGGTGCTTACTTATGTAATATCCCTTACCGTGAAAATGAACTATTAAAGAAGACGACGTTAATGATCTTTGGTGCGGTTTTACTTGTAGTGGTAGAGGTTATTGTTTGGTATATGTTGAGAAATTAAAAATCCTCCTAACATAGGAGGATTTTTTTTATGAGTGGATAATGATTTAAATATGAATAGCTGCTACTAAATGAATAGGAGATGAAATGTATGCCCCTAAAAAACTACGGTGTGTTAAAAGGTACAGTTATACAATCAAAGATTGGAAAAGGGAAAACACCTCATTATCAAGTTCATTTACAGGGCGAGACAGGAGTAGATTATCGTATTGCAATTAACGTAAAATCGCAAAGTTATCCGTCGGAAGTTTTATATTTTGCGAGTAACAATATTAGGTCAGAGGCGATTCATATTTTACCGACATTACCATTCGGTTTTACAGAAATAAAAAACAATGAACCGAAAGTAGCTTTAGATTATGTAAGAGGAAATCTATTTGACTCAAAACAAATGATTCCTTTGCCTCCCGAAAAAGCAGGAGCAGATAATGATTTAAATGAAAAAATAGAACGTTATATAAAACGAGCGATAGAAGAAAAAGCAATTATTTACGCATTTGGCGAAAGATGGGGACCAGAAGAAAATACACCAGATTCCTATTTTCATTTCAAACCAGGAAACGGTATACATGATATTCACATGAATCAAGGGAATGTAGAAAAATGGCAAGGTGATGATGGCATATGGCAAGACGGAGGAATACTCATTCACTTCGAGAAGGAAGAAGAATGGATTGGTATCTTTCTTGCATTCCAATCACAGTCATGGTGTACCGATGAAGAGGGGCATGCTCGTGTTCCGGTTGAGCATTGTGATTATAAGGGGAATAATTAATAAGAAGAGGGCGTTCAAAAAGAACGCCCTCTTCTTATTTTATAAAACCCAAAACTTACAAGTGTAGAAATACAAGAGAAAAGCAGTGCTACACTAGAAAACGCAATGAGATACATATTATATTTCATAACCTGTCCAAGTAGCTGGTTACTGTCGTATTGAAACAGTCCCGCGATGATGTTGAATAAAAATAAAACGATAAACATGACGATAACTCCGTCTATTGATCCTTTAATGTCTGGTTTACTTAAAGCGATATGTGCGGAAATGCAAATGGCGATAAATAAAAATAACCAAAAGGAAGGATTCAATAAATTACCGATTGTAAATAAGCTTTTCAATAATACAAACGTCGACAAGAGCATGTTTTGGATCATTTCTATATTAATAGAGGTAGAAGCAATCGTTTTTTCGAGAGTTGTATTAAATAAAAAATATGATTCTGGTACGAAATAGCGCATTAAAAGGATTAGTGCAGTAATACCAGAAATAATAGGCCCAATGCCGATGAAGAAATTCCCAATCCGTTGATACACACTTTTTTGATTGTATTGATGTTGTACGTAACCTAAAGCCCCTTGACTTGTATCTGTCGGGAAGAACTGCGTTGCTACAATCTTATGACGGAACAGCACGCACATAATGGCATGTCCAAGTTCGTGAATCGGAACACCAATCCAAGCCGTTAATAGGAATCCTTTTCTTCCGAAAGCTCTCGACCAATACATGCGTGTGAGAGATTCTAAATAGCCTAATAGAAATCCAATTACAATGATAACGCCAATTAAAGATAATAATTGGATTACGCTTGTAAGGAGTATTTGAAAAATTGAGTTTACCAATTCCATTGCCAGTCATCCAATCTGTTAAAAATATTATTTATTCTGTTTCATAATAGCATTTTTTTTCAAGATTACTAGCACATATATTTTCTTTCGGAAGAAGGATTTCAGAATCTTTTTCTTGTAGTCATGTTTTATGTCCAAAGTCATATATTGAACTTGTAACACCCTATATGGTATATGCTTAAGGAGGGATAAGAGAATGAAATGTCCGTCATGTCATACAGAAAATGCAGCGGAGGCAAAGTTTTGCGGGAATTGTGGACATTCGTTAACGGAAGAAGTAGTGGCAAGTAGTGGCCAAGAAGAAGGGCCGGAACAAGCACGTGCGGCACAAGCAAAGGAAGCTCGGCCAAATGAAACGGTAGAGCAAGCGAAACGGTTTGCGAGCGGCTATTTTCAATTTTTTAAACATGCATTACAAGCACCGACAGCGATTATGAAAAGCGGCGCTATTGAAGTGCGAAATGGAATTGTAAGTCTTGTTCTTATTTGTTTTTTAGGAGCATGTATTTTTTATAGAATGATGAGTGCAGCATCAGCAGTTACGAGAACATTTGCACCAGATATATCTACTCCCACGTTTTTTGGAGAATCTATAACGGTCTTTTTCTTTTTATTAATTTTAATTTTATTTGTCGGATTTATTATTTTTGTAAGTGGCAAGATGATGAAATCATCTTTTTCGTTTCTTGAAGTATTTGGTATATGGGGAACGATAGCGACGCCGGCTATTGTCATATTAGTCCTTTCTTTTCTTTTTAGTTTCTTATTAATCTTTTTCTTACCTATATTATTATCCGTAGCTGCAACTTATATAGGGATTAGTATAACTGTAGCCGTATTAAAGCTAGACAATGGCGGATTAGATCTCGTTTACACACTTATTATTGCAAATGTTTTAATTGGAATTGCAACGTTCATTGTACTTTGGTCTTACATTAGCACGATAATTCAAGCCTTAACACAGGGAATAACTGGCTTCTAATGAAAAGGTGGTTGACTGAATGAATGTATGTACAAAGTGCGGAGTTCAGTTTGAAGATGGTTTGCAATTTTGTCAAAACTGCGGGTCGAAGAGGGGACGTCCTGTAGTAAAGAAGAACATGAGCGGTGGTGCAAAAGTTGGCATTACACTGTTAGCGTTATTTGTTATAGTGATTATTGGATTGTATTTGTACGGATCGTCGTATTATACGCAGCTGGCACAAGTAGACCGGATGATTACGATTTTACAAGAGAGGGACGGAGAGAAATTAGCTGAGATCGTTACGGCAGATGATCCATCGGTTATGATAACGAGAGAGAGTGTAAAGCCCCTATTTTCATATATAAAAGAAAATCCATCTTACGTAAATGAATTAAAAGGATATTTGAGACAAGGTGAAAAACAACGGGACGGAATAGAAAGAGCTGATTTTTCATTAACGAAAGACGGAAAGTATTTCTTTATATTTGATCGATATAAATTGAAAGCGAAGACGTACTATACAACTTTGCTTACAAATGAAAAAGGCGTATCGTTAAAAATGAACGGAAAAGAAATTGATAAGACAGATGACAAAAGGTTTGAGAAGCAATATGGGCCATTTCTTCCGGGAAATCAAGTGTTTCAATCAGATTATAAAAATGACTATGTAAAATTATCTCGTGAGGAAAAGGTTGTACTTATGAAACAGAGCCAAAATAACGTAACGATAGATTTAACGTTGCAAGGTCAATATATTACAGTTCAAACGAACGCGCCGGGTGCAACATTGTACGTAAATCAAAAACCGGTTACAGCGCTGGCAGGAGAAGAAATTACATGGGGGCCAGTAGCGACTGATGGAAGTGCGACGATTTATTTAGAACGAAATGGAGAAAGCGGACGGGAAACGACACAAGTAGAGACGGTAACGGCACTTTCGTCTTATAATCTTCCATTCCAAAAGAAAAGTACAGAAAAAACAGTTGTTTATAATGTTACTCCAACGCCCGCGACTGGGTATGTATATAATGGTTTCATCTTTCCTGATAGTGATATTCGAAAATTAACGAGCGCAGATTTAACATATTTATCGAAAGAGCAGTTGAAAATTGCTAGAAATGAAATATATGCAAGGCATGGACATATTTTTCAAACGAAAGATATGCAAGCGTATTTTGCAAAACAGTCTTGGTATAGAGAAAATCCTTATTTTAAAGGAAAGTTAACAGATATCGAAACTTATAATATTGAACTAATCAAATCAAGAGAATAGAACACAGGAAAAAAGGTACAGTGCATAACTGTACCTTTTTATGGTTTTTTATCTGAACCAGGATCCCTTGAGAAAAAGATATGAAAGAGAAATGTGACTTTACTTGCTCCTCCTGATGTACTTGCTTGCACATCAGATAAACCATTAGATGTTAAAACACCTTCAGAATGAGGGGGTACGACTATTTTGAGATTATCATCTGATTCTGATGATGCAGTAACTGTTATTGTATCATCAGATAAGTTCAAAATTTTTACAGTGCCGATTGGTAAGATGGACTTGCCAGCGTGTGATGCTGAAGCGAAGCGAGAGCCTTTCCAAATCGTTTGTGGGAAAGTCTCATCATTAGATAACCAAGCACGAGCACTATAGATGGTTGCGTTAATAGAGAATTCTTGATCAAGCGACAAGGCGGGTTTTGGTTCTTTCGGTTCCTCTGGAGTTTGAGCGAGAAGGCCGGCGCACATGTATGTTTCACCTACTTTCAATTGTTACTGTTATAGCATATTAAACATATTGTTTATAAGACACGACAGTTACCTATTCAAGCATAGGTTTGTGCACAAAATTTGAAGATGAAATTCTCTTTCTTTACAATGGAAGTAGGTGTTATTTCGATAAAATATGGAAAACGTAAAGAGTATGTAAAAAAGAAGGAGTGGTAAAGTGAACTATGTCATTATTGGCGGAGATGCAGCTGGTATGAGTGCAGCGATGCAAATTGTTAGAAACGATGAAAATGCAAATGTTGTAACTTTAGAAAAAGGTGAAATTTATTCATACGCTCAGTGTGGATTACCGTATGTCATTAGTGGTGCTATCGCTTCAACTGAAAAGTTAATCGCGCGTAACGTAAAGACGTTTCGTGAGAAATATGGAATTGATGCGAAAGTGCGTCATGAAGTAACGAAAGTAGATACGGAAAAGAAAATGGTGTACGCAGAGCATACGAAGACGAAAGATGTCTTTGAATTTCCGTACGATCGATTATTAATTGCGACTGGAGTGCGTCCTGTTATGCCAGAATGGGAAGGACGGGAATTACAAGGCGTTCATCTTTTAAAAACAATTCCTGATGCTGAGCGCATATTAAAAACGCTAGAAACGAATAAAGTTGAAGATGTAACGATTATTGGCGGTGGTGCCATTGGACTTGAGATGGCAGAAACATTCGTCGAACTTGGTAAGAAAGTAAGAATGATTGAGCGAAATGATCATATCGGTACGATTTATGATGCAGATATGGCAGAGTACATACATAAAGAAGCAGATAAACATCATATTGAAATTTTAACGAATGAAAATGTAAAAGCATTCAAAGGGAATGAACGAGTAGAAGCAGTTGAAACGGATAAAGGTACGTATAAAGCGGATCTTGTTTTAGTATCTGTCGGAGTGAAGCCAAATACTGATTTTCTTGAAGGGACAAATATACGTAAGAATCATAAAGGGGCAATTGAAGTAAATGCATATATGCAAACGAATGTGCAAGACGTATATGCAGCTGGTGATTGCGCAACACATTACCACGTTATAAAGGAAATTCATGATCATATCCCGCTCGGAACGACTGCCAATAAACAAGGGCGACTTGCTGGACTGAACATGCTGGATAAACGAAGAGCCTTTAAAGGTACGTTAGGTACAGGTATTATTAAATTTATGGATTTGACGCTTGCAAGAACAGGATTAAATGAAAAAGAAGCGAAAGGGCTACACATCCCGTATAAAACAGTTAAAGTAGATTCTACAAATATGGCGGGCTATTATCCAAATGCAAAACCACTTTACTTGAAATTACTATATCGATCCGATACGAAACAATTATTGGGCGGGCAAGTAATTGGAGAAGAAGGCGTAGATAAACGGATTGATGTGATTGCAATGGCACTTTTCAATAAAATGAGTATTCACGATTTAGAAGATGTCGACTTAAGTTATGCACCACCATATAACAGCGTTTGGGACCCAATTCAGCAAGCGGCAAGGAGAGCGGAATAGCACTTTTTAAAGTGCTATTTTTTTTACAATGAGGGAGTAAATAAAGTTTCACTTTATTTTGAATATACCCTTTCCCCTTGAAAACATATTACGTATCGCTTATATTTTCATATAGTATTTATTTTTTAAACGAAGCAATGAATGAACCAGGGGGCGCAGTATGGCAATTAACATGAAAACAATCGAAGAATGGATTGCTGAATCAAATGCAAGACATGAAGAAGACTTTGGACACGTTGTGGAAGAAATGAAAGAAGTATGTGTCGGACTTGATAACGCGACATTAATTTATACGAAAAATGTATTTTGTTTCGGTAAAAAAGTAGAAGTATTTTTCTTCTTCCAAGACCATGTCGTGATTGGACAAGAAAAAGACGAATATATTGAGATTGAAAAATTAAAGTATGATGACATTACAAATAGTAACTTAAAAACAAATGACAAAAATACTACGTTAGAATTAAAGTTTGCTAACGGACAATCTATCAATTTAGATAGTTTAAATGATAACTACGGTACGAAAAATTGGTTATTTGCTAGACAAATTAAGAGTATTTTTAAGTTAATCTAGTAAAAAAGCACGCCGATAGACGGCGTGCTTCTAACAATGCAAAGCCCCTTTTAACCAATTCCGCGCTCGATATGCCCCAACTGGAACTTGAATAAGAGATGTTTCATTCCCAGCATCTATTCCGTACAATTGATCACATGAATTTGTATCAAAACTAAGTAAAGGATGCCCGCCCATCCCCATCGCGGTCGCTGCAAAAACGAGTTTATGAACGAGTATACCTGCTTCCATTTGATGGATACGGTACCCTCTATAGCCTAATGCATTTGTATAATAATCTTTCTTTCCGACTACATGTAGGCAAAGTGGTACTTGAAAAAGGTTTACGTTATCCATCGTCATACTAGACTGAAGTGGGTAGCGAAGGTCTCCATATCGAATTGGTTGTATGGAATGTGTTTTACTGTTATAAGCGTAAGCTCCGTTTTCAATATTTTTCACGTTATAAAAACATCCATATAAGGAGACGCGTGTATTTTTATTTGTATACTTACCATCAAGGTCGTTGTAATAGGGGAAGGAGAGGCTCGCTTCTTGTAGTAAAGTAGCGAGCTCAGCTGCATCCCATTTCGTTAAAGTAAAGTCAGCATCAGGGGAATACCGTTTTCTGCAAAGTTGCAAGAAATCATAAGATAAACGCTCTACTTTCGGCAGTTGTACAGCATACTCATGATGTTGATAGTGCTCTTCATGAGCTAGTGTTTGGAAGTGTGCTGTCGATTCGATCATAGAAGCTTCATTTATTTTTGTTATCATCGGATATTCATCTACATGTTTTGAGCGAACGAAATGTTCATGTGCGAGCGGCGGAATTTGTTGCAACAACTCATGAGAAGTAACTGTTTTATTTTCACGGTAATCATTGTGAAACCAATTAGTTTCTGGCTCTGTACTTAAAGGGATAACGGCATACACACTTTCTTCACCTTCTGACAATCCGAGTAAATGGTTCAGTGCACGGTCTAGAAACTGAAAGTATACGCCATTTGTGTAACCGAATTGTTTGGCACATTCAAGTAATTGTCCGATGAGAACACCACTATCTAATCCTTGAAGTCGATATGAAAAGTTATTGTATTTAAAGAAGTTTTTCCAAAACATAGTGGATACGAATGCAGCACCGAAACAATCCTGTATGTTACAGCGATTACCGAGTGCGTCTGCTAAATAAGAATCGAAATTTCCTTCGCGAAGTAAAATAAGTCGGTGATGCGCGGCGTCATAATGGTAAATGCCGTCTGGATAATCGTCAATCTTTAAATAGATATACAATTCATTCGGGTATAAGGCACCACCTGAAGGAATGGATCTACGTAATACATTTCTCTCGCTATTTAGCTGACATAATTGTGTTACACCAAATGAATACCAAAGGTAGTGACCAATCTCATTTAGAGTAGGTGTAGTAGAAGAGTTCGATAAAGATAACGGGATTTCTAAGGAGAGCGGGATGGTAGGTACATTTCGATATAATTTATAAGGAAGCGGTGCGTCTTTCCAGTCCACCTCATGATTTGGCATAATTTCATCGATAGAGAAATGGAGATGATGTAAAAAAGTATCTAGCTGCATGAAATCCCTCCTTTACTATGGAAACGGATGTGGATGTGGATTTAATCTTTCATTTGTTAAAGGTTCGTCTGTATATCCAAGTGTCATCGGTACGGTATATACCCGGTCCAGTCCTGTAACCCGAGTAAGATGGTGTCCGAACGTCATCGGTAACATACCTGGAATAATAACTTTTACACAGTGTAGTCCGTTCTTTTCTATAAGGGGAACGGTTTGATCTACAACGATTACTTCAAGGTCAGATTGATGCAAACGATTTAAAAGTTGGTGGAGATCGGATGTTAAATCCATATCAAATGATTGTGATACATTTATTTCTTGGAACGTTTGCACCGGTGCATCTTCTCGTAAAAGGAAGTGAAGACGTTCTTCCGTTTCTTTCAATCCGTACAGCATACTATGGTCTTCCATTTTATTAACGAAATAAGGATCTTGTAAGCACTTTTCGTAGTATTCTCTTTTGTGCTCGAGCTCATCGTCTGTTATTAGTAACATGCCTGCTATTTCTTGAATGGCGCTTTTTAAGGCTCGAATAGGATCTAAATGAGCGCCTCCCGCACAAACAACGTTCATTCCATTTTCACGCGTATTTTTTGCAATTACCCATAAGCTCGGGATGCCGTGTTCCATCGTCGCATTAAAAGCGTGTAATTCATACCCGGTAATCGTACGTAACCGCTGGATCATTAATTGTAATTCTGTATCATTTGCTGAACTCAGATCAAGGCGGGGAAGAGGTAATTCTGCATACCAAGTGAGTAAGAAGGCATCACGCTCTACAATTTCTAAAATACCGTGAAAAATCGCTTCTTCTAAACTACCGCCAATTGCACATCCATTTGATGTTTCATACACGAAAGCATCTCGATGACCGAGGCTATAATAAGCAATTGATTCAGGAACTAAAAGCGGTCTGTTTTGTGATAAAGAATATCCCCATACCCAGTTTTGCTCATAATCAGGATCAAACGGCTTAAATGGAAAATTATCACGATTGTAATGTTCATTTGCATGTACACCGAGTGTGAGGGGATTTAGTGCATGTTCCTCTAAATCATGAAAACTACCATGCACATTTGTCTTTTTCCCGCGAGGCGACATACCGCAATATCGTTCTAAACCTTCTAAAATAGCAGTTGCTTCACTCACTGCAAATGAATGAGTTCGGCCTGCAACACCTTCATTTCCGAACATTAATGGCATGTTTATAATGACGTCAGCGAATGGTAATAATGAATGCTGCATTTTGCCGTTCAACATACCGACCCGATAATCTAAATAGTCTCGCGTTAAAAATGTGTTTAATTCATGAATGGAACGGCAGCGATACGTTTCGGTGCTTACTTTTAAACTCGGTTGTAAAGAAACTTCCGCCGCATCCGCAGTATCATCAGGTAAATTACTACATACAGGACAGAGAGGATCTGGAAGAAAAGAATGCCGCGTACATTGTAATGTTTGTAAGTTTAGTAAAATAAGTTCATTTTCTAAAGAAGAATGATTATGAGTTAATATTTTTTCTGTTTCTGCGCAAATAAGATGGCACATTTGTAACATTCCATTTTGGGTGGCACGTACATCACGCCTCGTTACATTATCTGCTTTAAAGGCATATTTCCGTTGTAGTTCCCACATTTCTTTTTGATCAAAGCCAGCGATAAAACGGCGTCCATCAGAACAATGGGAACATCCGGGCGTAAGAGGATGAATGTAAGGACCGATAATACCTTCGCCAAATGAAGTAAAACCACGTAACCACGGAATATGATTTGACCGAAAAATTAGCTCAGCGTCATGATGAATAGTAGAAGGAGATCCGTCATGTAATACGAGAGCGAGATGAATATTTTCAGGAAGTTCTTCTGTAAGGGTATGCTGACGAATGATGGAATATTGTTTGCATAATTGATCATGTACATAGTCTGCAAGAAGGCCATCCCCTATAAGTAATATATTTTGAGTCATAGACCGTCCTCCTTTGCAATTAATACCCCATACACACCGTCTAAGTTTTCTTTCAAAAATGGTTCGATTGCTAAATCAAACACGAAGGGATAAAAATTATGTTCTTCTAAATGCTGTAAGGCAAGCTGTAAAGATTGCACACTTGGAATTTCTTCTTCCGCTTGTATTTCCACTCTAAAAGAATCCGTGTCATATAAAATAATAGATGATTCAGGCAAGATATTAGCTCTGTAAGGAGTCTCTTCACTTTGAATGTGTAGCAGTGATAGTTGTAGTGCGCTTCGTAACGCTAACGTCATATTAATATTAGATGCACCGTACCATCTATCATTTATACCAATCCAAATGACTGGAAAACTGAGAATCTCTTCACTCATTGCAATTTTAGGTGTTTCATGAATTGTAGCAAGAGCATCGTAATAAAATCTACAATGTTTATCGTGAATATCAGTTAAATCAATCGTTGTAAGTTCTTCTAGCATATGTGACTGCCGCTCATACAGTTTATTGTTTAAATGTTGTTGTAGTGCCCGGTAAAATCCTTCTGTCATCGTTTCTCCAGCACCGATACCGATATCGTTATGTTCAGGAATAAGGCGGTGAATGATTTCTGCTACATATGTTTCAATTCCTGTTAAACCGGCTTCTCGGCGTGCTTCATTATGAGTCAATCCACTGCAAGTCATAAGAGGCAGAAGGGGAGCTGGGCCATCTGATAGTGGAGTGGCTACTTGAATATAGCACTGTGATAACGGTAATTGATATGAATCTTGTTCATCCCATACATGGAATATACCGGCTTCTTTAGAAGTTAATGAGTCGAAAAAGCGGAATACATCAGTTGAAGTATGTTGGTTCGACCGATGCTCAAGTTTTTCAGAAAGATTTTCTATCGTATCAATTGTAAAACTTTCATCAGTTGCAAGAGGGTGTTTTATAAAAGGATGCCACGTTCCTTCAAGTGTTTCATAGTTTAATAAAAAGAATTGTGATTCTTTTTCACGATATGAATCATCCGCGACATGTTTAAACAATTCAAAAACGATTACATTTGCTAACATGGCAGATGTAATTTGTGAGAAGGAATCCGATGAATTTTCATTTTGCAAAGTCGTTTCATGTAGTCGATGCCATGCGGATTCCCAGCATTCATCACGGTTTTCCATTACGACAGGTCCAGCTATACCGAGTGTTGATAAACAAATAGCTGGTATAAAATTCTTTTTCGTTTCTCTACAAATAGTGTGAACTGTTTTTAAACCGTCAATGTCTCCGTTTTGAGAAACATATAAAATCCAATCAAAAGGTTCGAATACTTCATGCAAGGGACGGTCAATTGTAGTATCGATTTCTTGAAGGAGTACACTGTTATCAACTTCATATGCACGTTCTATTAGCTCATGTATTCTGTCATAGTTTGTTTCATCCCGATCTGTAACGAGGTAATAAAATGTAGGTAAACCAGATTCTAATAAAGAAGAAACTAAGGAAGTGAGCATATCCCCAGAACCAAGTACAAGGACATTTGCTCCGCGGTACGTTTCGAATTTTAAAGCACCTGAATGAGAATCGGCTTCTAAAAATTCAATTTGCGAAGCATATCTGTCGAGTAATGTACTGTTTAATTCATGAGGTGCATCTTGATTTGCATCACGAACGAAACCATTTTCATATAAAATCTCTCCAATTTCAAATACACGGTTTTGATAGGGGAGAGGGAGGCCATCGGTTATTTCGGCTAAAGAATAATTCCCGTTAAACATTGGCATTAATTTTTCAATCCAGTCATAAATTCCATCACCGTCCATACGAAATGAACTGGCGTTATTTCGAAAATAGACACCCCCGTTTGAATCGGGGAGGAAGAAAGTATCCTTATTTACTTTAAGTTTTGCATGAATTGGAAGGTTATTCATTTTAATCCTCCTTACGTTTAGGCATACATTATTACCTTATGTCATGAAATTTGTCCCGTATGAACACAATAAAAAAAGGCTGTAGAATGAATCATTCTACAGCCTTTAATAGATTTTTAATCTATCAACCTTCTAATAATAATGACTTTGGATCTTCAAGCATATCTTTAACAGCAACAAGGAAGCTAACTGCTTCTTTACCATCAACAATGCGGTGATCGTAAGATAAAGCAATGTACATCATTGGGCGGTTTTCCATACGCTCGTTATCAATTGCAACTGGGCGTACTTGGATTTTATGCATTCCTAAAATACCAACTTGAGGGCTATTTAGGATCGGTGTTGACATTAGAGAACCGAATACACCACCGTTTGTAATTGTAAATGTACCACCTTGTAGTTCTTTTAATGAAAGTTTGTTATCGCGTGCTTTTTTACCTAATTCACGAATTTCGCTTTCGATTTCAGCGAAGTTTAATTGGTTAGCATCGCGTACAACTGGAACAACTAATCCATCTGGAGCTGCTACTGCAATACCGATATCATAGAATTTTTTAATGATAAGCTCGTCACCTTGAATTTCAGCATTTAATAATGGGAATTGTTTTAATGCTGCAACAACTGCTTTTGTGAAGAATGACATGAAGCCAAGACGTACATCATGTTTTTTCTCGAAAGCATCTTTGCGTTCTTTACGTAATTCCATGATCGCACTCATATCAACTTCGTTAAATGTTGTTAACATTGCAGATGTTTGTTGAACTTCTACAAGACGTTTTGCAATTGTTTGACGGCGGCGGGACATTTTCACGCGCTCAACTGGTTTTTCGAATTCCGTTTTTGCAACTGGAGCAGGAGCTGGACTCTTTGGAGCAGCTGGTGCTTCTTTTGGTGCTGCAGCATGAGCTTGTACATCATGTGGTCTCACGCGTCCAAGTGGATCTGTACTACGTACGTCGTTTAAGTCGATTCCTAATTCACGAGCCATCTTTCTAGCAGCTGGTGATGCGATAGGACGGTTTGTATTTGGTAACCCTTGTAGTGTTGCAGTTTGCTCAGCACTTGGTGCCGCAGCTTTCGGTGCTTCAGCTGTTTCTTGTTTTGGTTGCTCAGCCACTGGTGCAGGTGTACTTACTGCAACTGGTGCTCCATTAGCATCTAAAATTGCGATAGTTGCGCCAACTTCAACTGTATCCCCAGGTTCGCCTAGTAACTTCGATACAATACCTGAATCTTCTGCAATGATTTCTACATTGACTTTATCAGTTTCAAGCTCAACAACGCTGCCACCTTTCTCAACTTTGTCGCCTACGTTGATAAGCCATTGTGAAATAGTTCCTTCAGTAATAGATTCTGCAAGCTCAGGTACTTTAATTTCGATCATTTTAAATGTCCTCCCCTTATTTGCCTAACGGTGTGTTTTTTCTTCTTTTGTCTTCGGTAATCTCCATTTGTTAGCCTGGCCTTGGGCAGAATATCTGCCCAAGGAACAAGCTAGAAACCTTCATTGTTACTTTTTAGTTGCTGTAAACTTCAATTTCTTGTTTATCTTGACGGAAGTTATACTTTACATCTAAAGCATGTGCAACAATTAGCTCTTGCTCAGCTTTGTGAGCGAATGGATCGCCGCCAGATGGACTAGAGCGATCAGGACGTCCAATGTAGCCCGTTTTCACTTTATCTCCAGCAAGTTCGAACAGAATTGGAGCCATGTAATGCCATGCGCCCATATTACGAGGTTCTTCTTGAACCCAAATGATTTCTTCTAAGTTTTTAAAGCGTTTAATAATAGATTGAACTTTCTCAGCAGGGAATGGGTACAATTGCTCAATACGAACGACATGAACTTCGTCTAAGTTGTACTCATGTTTACCCGACTCGATTTCTGCTGCTAAGTCAATCGCCATTTTACCTGTGCTTAAAACAAGACGTTTTACTTTATTTGGTTTCATGCCAAGGTTTTCTTGTTCTAAAGCAGGTTGGAAACGTCCTTCGCTTAACTGACTAGCAGTTGAAAGCGTAAGTGGGTGACGTAATAAACTCTTCGGCGTCATCAATACTAATGGTCGAACAGCTTCTGTTCCTAAGATAGATGCTTGACGACGCAGGATATGGAAGTATTGAGCCGCGCTCGTTAAGTTTGCAACTGTCCAGTTATTCTCAGCAGCTAACTGTAAGAAACGCTCTGGACGTGCACTAGAGTGCTCTGGTCCTTGACCTTCATAACCGTGTGGTAATAGAAGAACTAAGCCAGATTTTTGACCCCATTTTGCTCTTCCAGCTGAAACATATTGATCAAATAATGCTTGCGCAGTATTTGAGAAGTCACCATATTGCGCTTCCCACATAACAAGAGTTTCTGGAGCGAATACGTTATAACCATATTCGTAACCAACAACAGCAGCCTCTGATAACGGACTGTTATGAACAGAGAACGATGCATTAATGTTTGGTAAGCGATGCAATGGTGAATATGTTTCGTTTGTATCAGTATCGTGTAATACGATATGACGGTGTGCGAATGTACCACGCTGTGAATCTTGACCAGTTAAACGAATTGGCGTACCTTCTTGTAAAATAGAAGCGAATGCTAACGATTCAGCAAGTGCCCATTCAATTTTACCGTTCTCTTCAAGAGCATCTTTACGGCGCTCAAGAATTTTCTTCACTTTCGGATATACGTTAAATCCTTCCGGCCAAGATAGTAGACCTTCATTAATTGCACGAAGTGAGTCAATCTCAACACCAGTATCAATTGACTGAATACCTTTTGCAACAACATCTGGTACTTTAACGTGAATTGTTGCGTCGCTCGTATCAGCTGGTGGTACTTGTGCATAGTCGGATTTTAATTGCTCTTGTGTAAACTGTGTAATTGTTTCAACCTCATCTGCATTTAGAACACCAGCAGCTTGTAATTGATCTGCATAAATTGCTCTTACAGTTGGATGGTT
The DNA here is from genome assembly GCF_009183795.1 of Bacillus sp. B1-WWTP-T-0.5-Post-4. Lineage (NCBI taxonomy): Bacteria > Bacillati > Bacillota > Bacilli > Caryophanales > Bacillaceae > Bacillus > Bacillus sp. B1-WWTP-T-0.5-Post-4. The sequence continues at coordinate 698,447 of NZ_WEIJ01000002.1, read as the reverse complement.
TTTAATTTTTTTGTACACTTGTGGTTGCGTAACTGCTGGATCATCCATTTCGTTATGACCGTAGCGGCGGTAACCAATTAAATCGATTAAGAAATCTTTTTTGAACAACATGCGATATTGAATCGCAAGGTTAGCAGCTGCAAGACAAGCTTCCGGATCATCAGCGTTCACGTGAACAATCGGAATATCGAAACCTTTTGCAAGGTCACTAGAATATTTCGTAGAACGAGAATCATAGCTATCAGTCGTAAAACCAACTGCATTGTTTGCGATAACATGAATCGTTCCGCCTGTTTGATACGCGTTCAATCTGCTTAAGTTGAGTGTCTCAGATACAATACCTTGACCAGGGAATGCAGCATCACCATGAACTAAAATTACGAATGATTTTGAAGTATCTTGATCTGGAAGACCAGATTTTTTACGATTCTCTTGAGCAGCACGTGCGAAACCTTCTACTACAGGATTCACGAACTCAAGATGACTCGGGTTATTTGCTAATGTCACGCGAGTGCTAACTTCTTCGTTACTAACGACTTGTTCTCTACCTAGGTGGTATTTCACATCGCCAGTCCAGCCAGAATTAGCCACTGCGCCTTCTATTTTTGCATGTTTGAACTCAGCAAACATGTGGCTATATGGTTTTTCTAATACGTGAGCAAGTACGCTTAGGCGACCGCGGTGAGCCATACCAATCATGACATCCTCAACGCCGTTTTTAGCACCTTCTAGAACAATTTCATCTAAAACAGGTACAAGCATATCAACGCCCTCGATAGAGAAACGTTTTTGCCCAACGAATGTTTTATGCAAGAATTGCTCGAAACCTTCAACAGCTGTTAAACGTTTTAAAAGAGCAGTTCGTTTTTTATTTGATAGTGGTTGACGCAATGAATTTGATTCCACCATTTGATGCAACCACGCGCGTTCTTCACTATCTTGTATATGAGAAAATTCATAAGCTAAAGATTTTGTATAAACGTCTTTTAATCTATGAATTACATCAAGTGCAGTGTGAATACCTTCTGGTGCATCTGGCCATACTGTTTTCGCTGGAATCGCTTTCAAGTCAGCATCGTTCAGTTCGCTCATTGCTTTCTCAAGAAGAGATTGTCCATTTGCAGCATCTTCCATCGGGTTGATGTGAGCCAACGTGTGCCCGAAAGAACGAATCTGCTCAACAAGTTGAACGACTTTAAGAATTTTTTCAATGTTACCTGTGTTTTGAGGAGAAAAATGTGTTGCTGTGTTGTCCCCTGTTACGACATCATCTTGAAACGAAGGAGCTCCAAAAATTTCAAAAAGCTCTTGTAATTCCGGATCAACAGAACCTGCTCCAGTTACGTAAAGATCATACTGTTCAATAACATAACCAAGGTTCGGACCGTGGAACTTGGCCCAAGGGTTTGTCGTTGTATTCTTCCTCGTCATTTGTTTAAACCTCCCAATGCATATAATCCTTTTCCATACAAAGGTGCATTTTGCTCTTTTTCAATAAGTAATGAATCAATAATCAATGTAAATGTTTTCTTTACTCTTATGTTATTACAATAATTTACATAATACCAAACACTATTACTTATCTGTTTTGTAAAAAAACATTCACAATAACTTATCACCCAAGTTAATCTTTCATGTTATAAAGTAATTTTACAGAAAAATGGGGTGGATATATTTGGTATGCCTATACTAATAGCTATAATTGTTGCATTTAAATATAGGTATAATAGTTAGAATGTTTCGATAAAATCAGTTTGAATTATGTATATTGAAATAATAAGCGCTTTCATAGATATTATACAACAATATAACGGAATATAGTATAAAAAATAAAAAATTATGAATTTATCGTAAACTTTATTTAGATAGTGTTAAATATTGAAAGGAAAGTGAAGGATTTCTACAAAAAAAGTTGCTAAACATAAAAAATGCTCCATAAACAGTTAGTTTCTATAAATATGACGAAAAACACCGTAAAACAAATAACGTATTTCGTGAAATAAAGAAATAAATGAAATATTTTAAAAGGATAAAACAAATATGGAGATATTAAATTTTAAAAAAAGAAGTGAGGAGATATAGTAACAGTTATTTACAGTGTTCCGTGTTTCGCTTCAAAATAGACGTGCTGAAATTGAAAAAAGTTTCTTCTATATAAATAGCGTGAATAATAATCAAAATATATGTAAAGGGAACTTGACGTAAAGTTTCCTTTACATATATACTCGGTATATGGAAGGAGGGAGAAATTTCCTTGGAAAATAAAATGGTCGAATACCGAAAAAAATTTGGACTATCTCAAGAAAAGTTGGCTGAGAAACTTGGAGTTTCCAGACAAACCATTATCTCAATTGAAAAAGGGAAATACGATCCATCACTTCCGCTAGCATTTGAAATAGCGAAAACATTTCAGACAACGATAGAACATGTATTTATTTATGAAGGAAAAGAAGAGGGGGAATAGGGATGAATTATTCACAAAAGTACTTTGTAATTATGGGGATTATTTTTCTATTTATGAGTGGATTTATGATATTAACAGGTATAATGACGCATTCTGCACCGCCAGCCATAACGTATCCATTGCTTGGGATTATGATTATGAGTTTCTGTCTAAGCTACTTGCACCCGCAATTTAAAGAAAAAGACGAGCGAATGAAACTTATTCGTTATAAGGGAATGTTTGTAACCTTTTTTGCATTAACGGCATATTATCTTCTTTTCTCTATCGGCTTAAACTTAAAAATACTTACACTTTCTGCTACTGAATTATTAAATATACTTATGGCACTTACAATGAGTACAGTTTTTATCTCATTTGTTGTTTTATCAAAAAGATATTAAGATGGAAGAGAGAAAGGAAGATTAACATATGCAAATGATGTATGCTTTTGGCATTGGGCTTGTATTATTTTTAGCTGTATTCTTATTTATTCGTAAAGACGTTCAAGGCGGGACGTTAACGAAACGAGGATTTTATAAATTAATCGCCTGTTTAGTTGTTATGCTTATAGCGATTATTGTAATGATCGTTTTAATAAGTCAGTCACTATAGAATGTAAAAACGGAACCTTACTTCGGTAAGGTTTTTCTTTATTATTCAACCTAAAAAATACTATTAAATCCATTTGCTGTAAATAACTTATATTATATAATCCAATGAAATGATAGATAAGGAGTGTAGTATATGAATAAAAAAACTATCTTCTATTTATTAACTTGTCTACTACTTGTAGCTAGTACTACTTATATAAATGGAAAGAATGAAAAATGAAAATCCACCAAGAATTAGGACAACACGTGCCGGTAAAATGCAATTTAAGGCAAGTGATGGAGTTTGGTATGATCTTAATAAATCAGATATGGCTCATCTAACCGATGCTGTCTCGTGGTGGAATAGTATTGGTAGGCATTATGGAGCAAAGTCTAAGGAAGTTAGAAAATGGATGCTAGATTCTGTTAATTATGAAATGGATCATTTTAGTTTAAATAGATCAGCAGGCGCTAAATTAGGTGAGAGATATTTGCCACCGACTAAAAAATAATTGGAGGTAAAGGGAATTGGAACTAGAACTAGATGACAAAATATACAATCAAATTGTACAACTATGTGAAGAGGGAGATATTCTATTTGAAGTAGAACAATTTGATCAAGCACTGGAGAAATATTTAGTGGCTTTAGATATGGTGCCAGCACCAAAGACGGATTGGGAAGCGAGTACTTGGTTATATACAGTAATAGGCGACACTTATCTTATTAAAGATGACTATGAAATGGCAAAAAGTAATTTTTATAATGCTTTAAACTGTCCAGACGGTATTTCGAATCCATTGATTTTATTGAGACTTGGAGAGAGCTTGTTCGAATGTGGAGAACTTGAAAAAGCTAAGGAATATTTATTAAAAGCATACATGCTAGAAGGTTATAAGATATTTTTTGAAGAAGATGATAAATATTTTGACTTGATTAAAGACATTATTTAAGGAGGAGCAATATGGCTATATTACAATCACCTTTAAAAGAGAAATTCGAAAGTCTAGTTAATCAGAGTAATGATGAATTTGATAAAGGTAATCATAATGAGTCTATTACATTATTAGAAGAGGCTTGGAGTGTATTGCCTACTCCGAAAGGTATTTATAATGAAAGTTATGATTTAGTGAATGATATTATTGATACTTGTTTTATTGTAAAGGATTTTAAGACAGCAAAAAAATGGTCAGATAAAATGTTTTTAACCGGATTTATGCGTATTGATACAGGTGAAAAAGAATTTATTTCAGGAAAAGTTGCGTATGAATTGGGTGATTTAGAAATAGCAAAAGAGTTTTTCTGCTTTGCTAACAAAAAATCGGAAGGAAGATGTTTTGAAGATGAGGATGTTAAGTATCTTAAATTCTTCAAAAGTTAAGAGTGTAGGCTAGGTGGTAGATAGCTAAGCATTTTATGTATGACGAAGATGAAGAATAAATAATAGCAGAATAATTGAAATATAGGCGTAAACCTCGGTTCACGTCTTTTTTGCGTTTTTTCAGTTTCTCCGCTACAAAGTCGACTTAGGATCGGATTTAATAGTGTGAGAGACGGGAGTAGTAGCTGGCCATCTTTCTACCGGCGCTTCTTCCAAGATATACGAATGAGAGGTTTTGAAGCTTTTTTGAAATTAACGTTACGAAGCAATTCAGGAGTCGGATTTATACATAGGAAAAAGAGTTTAATAAAAATCGGAGGTAGTTACTATTGAAAAATTAATTTCGCCATAACGAAGATGGCACAACGTCGATTTTTATGACTTATTTGGTTTATAATTATGGTCTTCAAATTGTATTTTCTCGTTCTCCATAAATACTACGTAGTTGCGGATTACATCACTCGTAATGGTATCTATATTTCTACTAAGACTTTTGTAATCGAGGAAATACGTAAAGTATCGAAAGTTTTCTTTAGACTGATGCAAAGTACGTGTAGCTCGTCCTTCAGCTAACTTGGCATGATAGAATTTCTCGAACAAGTCGTCGATCGTTTGTGTAGCAAATGTTCGTAACTCTTTCTTTACACGTTTCCCTTTACGTTTTGAAACAGTTCCTTCATTAATAGCTGTCATAAAAAAAACGCCTTCTATTTCGTTTTTGAAAACGAGACGAGAGACCTATAACGACCCGTTGTAGCTGACCGCCACCCTGGTTAAGTCAACGGAAAATAAAAAAACCGTATCAAACGTTAATCTGACACGGTTTACGATCATTTTATGACCCCGGAGAGGCTCGAACTCACGACCTCCACCCTGTCAAGGTGGCGCTCTCCCTGCTGAGCTACGGGATCCCAACTATAAATGTTACCATCAGCAATGTATTTTCATTTCATTCGTGTAATCGGAGGATTTGTACAATTTGTTGAGTATTGTAACATTTGATGTATTCCTATAATAGCAACGAACTTTAATGGTGTAAAGATGTAATTTTCCGAATGTTTATATTCTAATTTTTGTATAAAAAATAAGCCCCGAAGAGCTTATTTTAATAATAATATCAACGCAATTATCAATGATATTTTCAAAAATACAATCATAAATAATGGAGCTTGTTCATAAGCTATCGTCCTGTAACTGTCATTCCTGCTGTGTAAATTGTATCAATAGAACCGTCAGCGCCTTTTATTTCGACTTTATAACGATATGTTCCATCCTCATAAATATCATCGCCATATCCTGTGAAAGTTGCAATTTCATCATTGCTTCCAGCTGGGACCCATTGATTTTGCCAACGGAAGTTGGTTTCAAATTCTCCCCATCTATCGCCATATTTCTTTTCAAGGCTGACATTGTAATGAATTTCTTCAGCTCGGTCATTTGTAATTCTTGCAATTACGCTGTTACCAAAAGTAACTTGTGTAGAGTGTACCTGAACTGTAACACCGTTCACCGTTTCACCAGGACCACAAATGTAATGACAACCATCCCATTCGTCAGCATGTGCTTTTGGTGTTTCAATGTTCATAGCTGTTAAACCGCCTAAAGCTAAAGCTCCTGTTAATAATACTTTACTAAATGTTTTCACTTGAAATTCCCCCTAAGTATATTCTCAATTCGTTCGATAGATATCACATTAATCTAATGGAACGTTTTTTCCTTAAGTGTATTCGCTATGAATCTTTCATCTTGTAGTAATCTAATCTCTACATAAAATTTCATAGTTTTGATTCCATATATGTATCATGATTTACATAGAATAAATCTGTTAATACGTTTTGGGTATTTGCTTATCCCACTACTCTTTATTACCTTTTATTGGTAAAACGTTGATTTTATTATATACCATTATTATCTATTTACAAGAGAAAACAATACTGTATGCAAAAATGCATAATAAAAACACTACTTGTATTCTGAATTACAGAATACAAGTAGTGTTGGGTTTCAATTAATATTTAATTGGAACCCAATGCTAATTTTTTATGTTTAACAGTATACATATATCACTGATTTTTTAGTCATAATTGATAAAATTTGTTCAGGGGACGCTCTTCCTGTTGAGCTATGGGATCTTTAAAAGGGAAAGTATAAGCGATTATGAGAGTAATGTATGAAGGGATAATGATGAGAAGCGAATTTAGTAGAAAGTAGTCTTTGGATGTAGAGGTTATATTATTTCCGATACCAATCCAAAGGACCTTCATCACTCAAATCAACAAGAAAAGGGAACAAGAAGTGTAAAGGTAAGCTTATAAGTTCTGGCATAGCGTTCACTGTTTTCTTTGATAGATATTGCCTCCCAAAACAATACGGACAATCTTTTTCAAATGCCAAGAGTATCGACCATACGTCTTTTACTTTCCATTTCGTTTTACAATACGTACAACGCGCCATTGAGTTCCTCCTCAGTTTAAGGTGTTTTCTAATATATTCTACTTTATTGTACGAAAGTCATTTGAATTTGATGTGGTAAAATGCAAAACAAGCCTAACCTCTTTCTACATTCAGGAAGGGGTTAAGCTTGTTTTAATTCCGTTCAAAGTCTCTTTGTATCAGGCTGTTTATACATTGCCTAGATAGCTTCGCGTTAAATTCGGGAGAATAATTTTTCCATCTTTACTGTATTTTTCGAATAGCTCTGATAGGAGAAAAATAAAATTTTTATACTGTTCGTCATTTTCTTTCGGAGCATAAGATGCTGATAAATTCCTTCCCAAAAACCCTTCATAATCAAAAAGTAAATCATTTTGATATTCTTTAAAATCATACTTTCCATCTTTAAAAAAGTTCTTAAATACTTCTGGAGTTTCATCTATTCCACCGCTAAAGCCTTTAAAGTTTGGACAGGTTTTCTGGCAAATTTCTGCATTCTCTTTAATAAGTGGACTAGTTAAATCTCTACTATTCCAAACAAGTGCAACATTTTCTTTTTGTTTTAAAATTCGTTGGCATTCGATTTTGAAAGCCTCTTTATTAAACCAATGAAATGCTTGGGCAACAGTTACTAAATCTACACTATTTTCTTTTAAAGTGGTATGTTCAGCAGTTGCTTTTATGGATTGAAAACGAGAATATAGTTTTAACGATTGCTCAGCGATCTTCCTCATATCATCATTTGGTTCAACTCCAATAACATGTAAACCACTTTCAAGCAGCTGGTGGCTAAATATCCCCGTACCTGAACCAATATCAGCCACAATCCGATTCCCTTTCAGTTGGTTAGCTGAAAGCAAGTAATCAATATATTCATTAGGATAACTAGGGCGATATTTTGCATATATATCGGCCCTGTCAGTAAAATTTTCTGTTGTTTTCACAGTACTACCTTCTTTCTTACGATATGATGTACAGAAATAGAAATTAAATATGAATTCCGGCATCAGTCTCTAAGTCTACAACTTAAGAGTCCAGCTAAATAGAAAGCCTCAGTTTCTTTATTCAAATATCCTTTATCCGTTTAGTATACTATTTTAGATAATATCTTCCAAAAGACTATAATGGCTTACTCAATTATGTTTTAAAGTGTATATTTTTATGGATTTATTTAATAATTTATGAGCAATTGTATGTCGTATTACGTTTACGTAGGTAAGAGATTTTCATTTTTGCTATTTAAATTGGCCAATATATCCTTTTTACAATTTACTGAAAATCATGTATAACAGAGATACATGATTATTTTATCTCGCTATTTGCGGGCAGTAAGATCCCTTACCTCGAAATTCAGCAAAAGCAAAGAAGTTAGGTTGGGTCGGGATGGCCGTAAAAGTCCGATTCGTGAGGGTTGATTAAAGTTTCACTTTATAAATATTCAGAAGTAGAGGGAGAAAAGTTGTAATGGTAAGAAAAACGTTCAAGATGCGCGTGTCTAAAAATAGAACGATTTCGATTAATGGTTCGATTCTTGATGTAGATGTTACACATGATGAATTTTTACAAGAGTTTGTTGAGTGGGTCGATTCTAAAGGTTGGTCGTTTATGGGGATAACGGATGAGATTACGCCCGAGGAAGCTAGTCAAAAGTTAATAGATTCGTTGATTGATGAGAAGGATAAGAAAGAGTAATTCCTTCTTATTTTTATTGTATATTTATGTTCTTTATCGTAAAAATATGATATAGTAAAAAATAGTGAAAATTCTTCCAGTTTAATACAAATTACATATGATTGGTAGATTTATTATTTTGTTAGAGGAGTAAATGGAAAAGGGAGAGTCATATGGTAAATTTTAAGAAAATTTTGGTTTTTATTACAGTTATTTGTTTGTTTTTGTTGACACCTATGACATTGCGTGCTGAGACGAATATTGGAGTAAATCCAGAACAAGTTGCACCACCACCTGCAGAAGGACCGAATGTTTTTAGTCAGTTTGCAACGACAATTGATGCAAAAACAGGAGATGTTTTGTATGACAAAAACGCATATCACCGTGCATATCCTGCTAGTACGACGAAGGTGTTAACAGCGATTTTACTCATGGAGCATACAAAGCCAGAGGATCAATTTACATTTTCACAATTAGCATTAGATCAAGAGAAGAGTAATTATCAAATTGAGTTTCAACCTGGAGAGACAATTAATAGAAATACTGCGCTTATGATTTTAATGGTGCTGAGTGCGAATGATGTGTCGTATGCGATTGCGGAGCGGATTGGCGGGAGTGTTGAGAATTTCGCTAATATGATGAATGAGAAAGCGAAGCAATTAGGGGCGAAAGATAGCCACTTTGTAACACCGAATGGATTACATGATCCGAACCATTATACGACGCCGTATGATATGGCTATGATTACGAAGGGTGTGCAAAAGTATCCTGAAATTTTACAAGCGATGAATACGAAAAGAACGACAGTTACGACGTCTAGGCAGACGGTGTCTATTTTTAATAAATCTAATTTTTTTGAAAATCCATATAGCATTGGCGGTAAAACAGGGTTTACGAATGAAGCGCGTAATACACTTGTTTTATTAAATGAGAAAGATGGAAATCGTATTATAAGCGTAGTAATGGCTTCTCAAAGACCTGAAATTTATGAAGATTTGAAGCAGATGGCGGACTATTCTTTCGGTCAATTTACGAAGCAAATGGTGCTTGATAAACATAATTGGCATCAAAAAACAACATATTTAAATAAAGATGTTAATTCTGAGTTGGAACAAAGTGCAGAGCTTATGCTTAAGAAAGATGAAGGGAAAAATGTGAAAACTATTTTCCGGGCGGCTTCATTAGATAAAGAATCTTTATATCATAAAGGAATACATCGTGGTGAGGTAGTTGGTGCAGTTGATATTACGAAAAATAATCAAACAATTGCGACGGTAAATGTTCTTTCAACAGAAGATGTCACTTTTGCGATGCCTAGAAAAGATACAACTATGCCTGAAGTAAAAGACTCAAATATGAAAGTAATAAGTGTTGGGATAGGTGCGATTGTATTATTTGGAGCAATTTTATATGTAGTGTTGCGCCGAAATACAAAAGGAATGAAATCAGAAGGTAAATAAATTACTAATAAAAAGACTGTGTAAAATTTTGGCACAGTCTTTTTTATATATCTTAAATAACTAATAATTGTAAATTTTCTTATTGCAATAACTTAAAGTTCGTTATATCATTTACTTGTGTTCTTGTTAAAGAACGCAATGGATATTGCATACTTCAAATAATATAAAACAACGGAGAGGGAGAGAGACGATGAAATTAATATGGAAGATAATTAGCAACGCGATCTCATTTGTTTTATTTGCATTGATGGTTTTTTTAGCTTTTGTAGTTATTTCTTCAAAAGCAAGCGGTGGTGATCCGACAGTGATGGGATATCAATTTAAGAGCGTTCTTTCAGGATCAATGGAGCCGACGTTTTTAACAGGATCAATCATTGCAATAGAACCAAACAAAGATGGTTCTAAATATCAAAAAGGTGATGTTATTACCTTTAAAGAGAAAGATCAAAAAATTATCACTCACCGTATTATCGGTGTGAAAGATACAAATGGAAAAGTAATGTATGAAACAAAAGGGGATAACAACAACGGACCAGATTTAGAGCCAGTACTTGCAGAAAATGTAGTTGGAAAGTATGCAGATATTACAGTTCCATATGTTGGTTATTTACTGAATTATGCGAATTCGAAAGCAGGAGCAGCATTACTTCTTATTATTCCAGGAGTCTTTTTGCTTGGTTATTCCGCTATTTCTATTTTTGGTGCTATTCGTAGCATTGACGGAGAAAAGAAAGATAAAAAAGTAGAACAATCCGTCTAGTTCGTTTGGTTATACTTTCCGTTTAGGAAGTTAACAAATATATATTAAGGGGATATGGACATGACTTTAAAGAAAAAATTAGGAATGGGTATTACATCAGCAGTATTAGGAGCAGCTTTAGTTGGTGGAGGAACATTTGCATTTTTCAGTGATAAAGAAGTGTCAAACAATACATTTGCGGCTGGAACACTGGATTTAGCATTAAATCCATCAACAGTTGTTAACGTATCGAATTTAAAGCCTGGGGATACAATTGAAAAAGAATTTAAACTAGAAAATAAAGGCTCTTTAGATATTAAAAAGGTTCTACTGAAAACAGATTATAATGTAGAAGATGTAAAGAAAGATAATAAAGATGATTTTGGTAAACATATTAAAGTAACATTCTTAAAAAATGTAGATAAGCATGAGACAATTGTGAAACAAACTACTTTAGATAAATTAAAAGGTGACACACTTACAGCTGTAGATAATGATTTATCGGCTTGGTTCTGGGATGAAAAAGGTATTTCAGCAGGTAAATCTGATAAATTCAAAGTGAAATTTGAGTTCGTTGATAATGGAAAAGATCAAAATCAATTCCAAGGCGATAAGTTACAATTAAATTGGACGTTTGATGCACAACAAACAGCAGGTGAAGAAAGATAATAATAAAAAGGGCTATCACATGGATAGCCCTTTTTCTATTTTTCTAGTATTTGTCTATCAATTTTAATAGTTCTTTACTATAATATAGATAATGTTCTGTATAAAGAACGTAATGTTCGATGGGAGAGATTAAGATGCTGAAAAGACCGCGTAATTTTAAAAAGATGCTTATATTGCCGTGTATGTGTTCTATTACGTTTTATTTAGGATCTCAAATTATGACGCATACAGAAGCGGCGTTCATTCATGAAACGAAAGTAGAAGCGACGCTTTCTACAGCAATTATATTTCCGAAAACAGTTAATACGTTAAAAGAGCAATCTGAGAAACATAAACAGTTTATTGAGCGTGAGTATGGAACGATGAAGGGGAAATCGAAAGCAACTTCTATTGAAGAAATAAAACAGGCGATTTCTGTATGGCAACAAGGGCGTGAGAAAATTGTTGCTGAGAAGGAAGCTCTGCAAAATGTATATACTGAAATAGAAGCTCCTTACAATCAAATACAAGAAGAATTAAAGGTAAATAAAGATGAGTCGATGCAGCAAGTGTCCATATATGTAAATGAAGGCTTTCGCAGTATCAAAGAGAAGCGTGACTATATTGAGAAAGAAATTAGCTTGAAAGCTATTGATGAGCAAATTCAGGCTCTTCAGCAACAATTAAACGTTGCAATTGAAGCGGAAGGACAAAAGAAAGTAGAAGAACAAAAGAAAGCCGAAGAACAAAAGAAAGTAGAAGAACAAAAGAAAGCCGAAGAACAGAAGAAAGTAGAAGAACAGAAGAAAGTAGAAGAACAGAAGAAAGTAGAAGAACAGAAGAAAGTAGAAGAACAGAAGAAAGTAGAAGAACAGAAAAAAGTAGAAGAACAGAAAAAAGTAGAAGAACAGAAAAAAGTAGAAGAGCAAAAGAAAGCGGAAGAACAGAAAAAGCTAGAAGAGCAGAAGAAAGCGGAGGAACTGCTTTAGTGAAACAGCTAGAAAACAAGAATGTGGTGTAAGAGAGAGTGAACGAATAAGCAAGACTAGTAATATTTATACGAGTGTGAGGGAACGTTAGCCCTCACCTCTTTGTTTTTCTTTTTTCTTATAGTATTAAATGATTTGAGTGTGAAAAAAGTTATAAATTATCATCATTTTTTTCTGAAAAGTCTAAATAATATTGAGAAATAAAAATAACTGAAAATATTAATAAATATGTGTTGTGTTTATATAGGGTTGTTCGTTATAATGAACATAAGGTTTTTAAAAAAGAACACATATTAGCTAAGCTAATATAGTTTTCTTTACATCTCTTATTGAAAAATAAGTGATAAAAATATAAAAAAAAGCTAGGGGGAATTGATTGTGAGTCTGAAAAAGAAATTAGGTATGGGAGTTGCATCAGCAGCATTGGGGTTAGCTTTAATTGGTGGAGGAACATTTGCATTCTTTAGCGATAAAGAAGTATCAAACAATACATTTGCAGCTGGGACGTTAGACCTTACATTAAACCCTAAGACGCTTGTAGATATTAAAGATTTAAAACCAGGGGATTCTGTTAAGAAAGAGTTCTTATTACAAAACAGCGGTTCGTTAACTATTAAAGATGTTAAATTAGCAACAAAGTATACTGTTAAAGATGCAAAAGGTGATAATGCTGGTGAAGACTTTGGTAAGCACGTTAAAGTAAAATTCCTTTGGAACTGGGATAAACAAAGTGAGCCTGTATACGAAACAACTTTAGCAGACTTACAAAAAGTTGATCCAGATCTTTTAGCTAAAGACATCTTTGCTCCTGAGTGGGGAGAAAAGGGTGGATTAGCAGCTGGTACAGAGGATTATCTATGGGTACAATTTGAATTTGTAGATAATGGAAAAGATCAAAATATCTTCCAAGGTGATACATTGAATTTAGAATGGACATTCAATGCTAACCAAGAAGCTGGGGAAGAAAAATAATAAAAAAGCGGGTATCCCCCGCTTTTTTTATAAAGAAAAAGAAGTGCTACTTGTAAGCACTTCTTTCTATTTATTATTTTGCTTCCACTTTGTAAATTCAAGAAATTCACGAAATTGTTCTTTGGAGACACCAGAGTTCATTGCATCTTTAACGAGTTGTGTCCATTCGGAGTCTAGGTTAGTTTCCTTTGTTGTTTCATCATGAAGTAAAGTATCAACTGGAATTTGTAGAACTGCTGCGATCTTTTCAAGAAACTGAATGGAAGGGTTTTTTTGTAAATTTCGTTCTATAGAACTAATGTAAGATTTAGCAACGCCAGCTTTTTCGGCAAGTTCAGTTAATGAAATCCCTTTTTGTAAACGAAGGCGTTTTATACGTTCTCCAATCATATTTGCGCACCTTTCTATCAATATGTAGTTGTCTTATGATGTCATTATTATAACATAAACTTCGTTAAAAAGAACAAACCTATTGAGCCTGACTGGATGGCTTCATACGTTGGAAAAATTGCTCGATGTCTTGCATGGCGATACCGGCATCTAGAGCTTCAAGTATTAAATCAATCCATTCTTGATCCAGTGCGTCTGTCTTATCTTTGTACAAATGTAATTCCTCCCTAATTATCGGTCATAATTGCTGCTACAGAATACATGATAATGCAATTGGATTTTGTGTTTTATATAGTGAATTATCAAATATTGTGTAGATGAAACAAAGATAAAATCCCCATTAAACTCCCTCTATGGAAATTATAAATTGTTCGATAAAAACTTTCAATATTTTCAGAAAACATTGTTGAATTGTGATATATTCGTATGCTAACTATGAAATTTTTACAAATATATTAAAAATATTACATAATATGACTAAATATTGAAAAAATATTGAATTTTTAATAAAATTCAATTTGTAATACATATTATTTATTAGGGGAGGAAATAAGGGATGAACAAGAAACCGTTCAAAGTTTTGTCATCAATCGCTTTAACAGCTGTATTAGGCCTTTCATTCGGGGCTGGCACTCAATCTGCATATGCTGAAACGCCTGCGAATAAAACGGCTACGAGCCCAGTTGATGATCACTTAATTCCGGAAGAACGTTTAGCAGATGCGCTAAAAAAACGTGGGGTAATTGATTCGTCAGCTTCAGAGAAAGAAACAAAGAAAGCTGTCGAAAAGTATGTAGAGAACAAAAAGGGTGAAAATCCTGGGAAAGAAGTATCAAATGGGGATCAACTTACGAAAGAAGCATCTGATTTTTTAAAGAAAGTGAAAGATGCGAAAGCAGACACGAAAGAAAAATTAGATAACCCTGCAACAGGAACACCTGCAGCGACAGGCCCAGTTAAAGGCGGTCTAAATGGTAAAGTACCAACTTCTCCAGCGAAACAAAAAGACTATAACGGTGAAGTTCGTAAAGATAAAGTACTCGTTTTACTTGTAGAGTACGCTGACTTTAAACATAATAATATCGACAAAGAGCCTGGATATATGTATTCTAACGATTTTAATAAAGAACATTATGAAAAAATGTTATTCGGCAACGAGCCGTTTACATTAGATGATGGAAGTAAAATTGAAACGTTTAAACAATATTACGAAGAGCAATCTGGTGGTAGTTACACAGTGGACGGAACAGTTACAAAATGGTTAACAGTTCCTGGTAAAGCTGCTGATTACGGTGCAGATGCTGCTAGCGGCGGTCATGATAATAAAGGACCAAAAGGCCCACGTGATTTAGTAAAAGATGCATTAAAAGCAGCTGTAGATAGCGGTCTTGATCTATCAGAGTTTGATCAATTTGATCAATATGATGTAAATGGTGATGGAAATAAAAATCAACCGGATGGTTTAATTGATCACTTAATGATTATTCATGCAGGTGTTGGACAAGAAGCAGGTGGGGGTAAATTAGGTGATGATGCAATTTGGTCACATCGCTGGACAGTTGGACCAAAACCATTCGCAATTGAAGGTACACAAGCGAAAGTTCCATATTGGGGTGGAAAGATGGCAGCGTTCGACTACACAATTGAACCAGAAGATGGAGCAGTTGGTGTATTCGCGCATGAATATGGTCATGATTTAGGTTTACCAGATGAGTATGATACACAATATAGCGGTGCTGGTGAGCCAATTCAAGCTTGGTCTATCATGAGTGGCGGAAGCTGGGCTGGTAAAATTGCAGGTACAACACCAACGAGCTTATCACCACAAAATAAAGAGTTTTTCCAAAAAACAATCGGTGGTAACTGGGCAAATATCGTAGAAGTAGATTACGAGAAATTAAATAAAGGTATCGGCCTAGCAACATATTTAGACCAAAGTGTTACGAAATCTAACCGTCCAGGTATGATTCGTGTTAACTTACCAGACAAAGATATAAAAACAATTGAACCGGCATTCGGAAAACAGTATTACTACAGCACAAAAGGTGATGATCTTCATACGAAGATGGAAACACCACTGTTCGATTTAACAAATGCAACGACTGCAAAATTTGACTTCAAATCATTATATGAAATTGAAGCAGAGTATGATTTCCTTGAAGTACACGCTGTAACGGAAGATGGTCAACAAACGTTAATTGAAAGACTTGGTGAGAAAGCAAATAGTGGAAATGCAGATTCGACAAATGGAAAATGGATTGACAAATCATATGATTTAAGCCAGTTCAAAGGTAAGAAAGTAAAATTAACATTTGATTACATTACTGATGGTGGTTTAGCATTAAATGGTTTCTTACTTGATAATGCTTCATTAACAGTAGATGATAAAGTAGTATTCTCTGATGACGCAGAAGGTACGCCACAATTCAAATTAGATGGTTTTGCTGTTTCTAACGGAACAGAGAAGAAAAGCCATAACTACTATGTTGAGTGGAGAAACTATGCTGGTTCAGATAACGCGTTAAAATTTGCACGTGGTCCAGTATATAACGCTGGTATGGTCGTATGGTATGCAGATTCAGCTTATACAGATAACTGGGTTGGTGTACATCCAGGACACGGTTTCCTAGGTGTAGTTGATTCTCATCCAGAAGCAATTGTAGGAACTTTAAATGGTAAACCGACAGTGGAAAGTAGTACACGATTCCAAATCGCAGATGCGGCGTTCTCATTTGATAAAACGCCAGCTTGGAAAGTCGTATCTCCAACGCGTGGAACGTATACGTATGATGGTTTAGCAGGTGTACCGAAGTTTGATGATTCTAAAACGTATATTAATCAACAGATTCCAGATGCAGGACGTATTTTACCGAAGCTTGGTCTGAAGTTTGAAGTAGTAGGACAAGCTGATGATAATTCTGCAGGTGCTGTTCGTTTATATCGTTAATACTGTAAAACTACCGAGAGATTTTCTTTCGGTAGTTTTTTTGTGAGCAATGAATTTTATATAGCTGAAAAAGTCATATATAATGTAACCTTAAGAATAGAAATTTGTTATATATGAAGTCTATATAAATAATGAAAGAATTGGATAAAAATAGTGGGAGAAGGTGAGTGAATGAGTATTTCCTCTATTGTAAGTAGGCAAAAGGAATATTTTTTAAAAGGGCATACGAGAAGCATCGAAATGCGAAAGAATAATTTGAAGAAGCTTTATGAAGGCATTCAGCATTTTGAAGAAGAAATATTTCAGGCATTGAAATTAGATTTAAATAAGTCAGTTCACGAGTCGTTTACAACGGAAGTTGGATATGTATTAAAAGAAATTTCCTTTCAATTGAAACATATTTCATCGTGGAGTAAACCGAAACGAGTTCGAACAGCACTTACTCATTTGGGATCAAAAGGAAAAGTAGTGCCAGAACCGTATGGTGTGACGCTTATTATTGCACCGTGGAACTATCCTTTTCAATTAGCAATTGCACCACTTGTAGGAGCACTGGCAGCTGGAAATACAATCGTTTTAAAGCCGTCAGAGTTAACACCAAGCGTTTCAAAAGTGCTTAAGAGAATGTTAGATGAATTATTCCCAGAAGAGCTTGTAGCGGTAGTAGAAGGTGGCGTTGAAGAGAGTACATCTTTGCTGAGGGAACCGTTTGATTATATTTTCTTTACTGGTAGTGTTGGCGTTGGAAAAGTTGTAATGGAAGCAGCAGCGAAGCAGTTGACGCCGCTCACTTTAGAACTTGGCGGGAAAAGTCCTTGTATTGTACATAAAGATGCAAAGATAGAGATGACAGCAAGAAGAATTGTTTGGGGTAAGTTTTTAAATGCGGGGCAGACGTGTGTAGCGCCTGATTATATGTATGTGCATTCTTCCGTGAAAGAAAAGCTAATTGAGGCACTGCGACATGAAATTATAGAGCAGTATAGTAAAGAACCTTTGCAAAATGAAAATTATGTGCGTATTGTAAGTGAGCGCCATTTCGAACGATTATGTGGATTTTTACAAGATGGTCAAGTCGTAATTGGTGGAAACTATAAGAAAGATACATTACATATTGAACCGACAGTACTAGCGGATATTACATGGAAAGATACTGTTATGGAAGATGAAATTTTTGGTCCGATTTTACCAATCATAGAGTACGACAACATAGAAGATGTAATTGGCACAATCCAGCAACATCCGAAGCCGTTAGCGTTATATGTATTTTCTGAAGATAAAGAAGTACAAAAGAAAGTGACGAGTAATATTTCATATGGTGGAGGCTGTATTAATGATGTTGTCTATCATCTTGCCACGCCATATTTACCTTTTGGGGGTGTTGGAAGTAGTGGATTAGGGGGTTATCATGGGAAAGAAAGTTTTCGGACTTTTTCACATTATAAAAGCATTTTAGCCCAATCTACAGCATTCGACATGAAAATTCGTTACTCTTCTACAAAAAGTGCTTTAAAATTCATACGAAAGTTGTTAAAATGATGATGGTGTTTATCAGTAGGCGTAGCCGTATGATAATAGCCCCTTCGCAATGGAAGGGGTTTTTCTGTTCGACGTTATGTATCATGCGAAAATGAATCAAACATACTACATAAAGAATAGAAACGAACGCTTGTTAAATAACCATTTTTGTTTGGATCGAAACAAAAAATAGTCTATAGAACATAAATATTTATTCATGAATATAAAAATTTAAAATTTAAGGTAGATAGGACGGGAAAATGAAAAAGATTATTAAAGTTGAAGCAGTTGAAAAACATTTTGGAAATCAAGTGATTATCCCACCTCTTTCTTTAGATATTAAAGAGGGAGAGTTTTTAACAATTTTAGGGCCGAGTGGCTGCGGGAAAACGACTTTACTTCGTATGATCGCAGGATTTGAAACTCCAACTAAAGGGAATCTTTTATTAGATGATGAAAGAATTAACGATTTGCCGCCATATAAGCGTCATATGAACCTAGTGTTCCAACATTACGCACTATTCCCACATATGACAGTAGAGAAGAATATTTGTTTTGGTATGAAAATGCAGAAAGTATCAGCAGCAGAGCAGAAAGAGCGTGCTGAAGAGGCAATGCGTTTAACGCAGTTACTTGAGTTCCGTAATCGTAAACCTGCGAAGCTTTCTGGTGGACAACAGCAGCGTGTTGCAATTGCAAGAGCGATTGTAAATAATCCGCGTGTATTACTATTAGATGAGCCACTTGGAGCGCTTGACTTTAAGTTACGAAAAGACTTGCAACGTGAATTGAAAAACTTACAACGTAATTTAGGAATTACGTTCATATACGTAACGCACGATCAAGAAGAAGCAATGAGCATGAGCGATCGTATTGTCGTTATGAATAAAGGACATATCGAACAAATCGGAACGCCGAAAGAAATTTATAATAAGCCGAAAACATTGTTCGTTGCGACATTCATCGGTGAAAATAATATTGTGAAGAACGGGGAAGGCTATGTAGCAATTCGCCCTGAAAATGTAAAAGTACGTTCGGTTGAAGAACCAATTTTAAAAGAATACCATCTTGGACATATTGAAGATATTGAGTTTGTCGGAAATATGGAGAAGCTTTATGTACGTGATGAGAAAACATCAGAATTACTAATGGCATATCAAACTGCTGAAGAGGCAGCGCAGTGGAGCATTGGAGATAATGTATATGTAGGCTGGGAGCAAGAGGACGAGGTGACCTTAAATTGAAAAAAGGGAAATTACTCGCACTACCTACAGTCGCGTGGCTGTTAATTTTCTTCCTAATCCCGCTCGTATTCGTATTAGGATTCGCCTTCATGCAGCGCGGAGCTTACGGGACAGTAGAAATGCAATTTACGCTGGAGAATATATCCCGTGTATTTGATCCATTGTACTTAGGAACGTTATGGGAAACTGTTAAGATCGCAGTTATTACAACAGTAATATGTTTATTAATTGGTTATCCGTTTGCGTATACAATTACAATTGTTGACCGCAAATACCGCTCTATTCTTTTATTATTGGCAACGATCCCGTTTTGGATTAACTTTCTTGTTCGTTCATACGCATGGATTGTTATTTTACGTTCACAAGGTCTTGTGAATACGTTGTTATTAAAGCTTGGCATTATTAGTGAACCGTTAAATTTATTATATAATACTCCTTCTGTAATACTCGGAATGGTCTATTCTTTATTACCATTTATGATTTTACCAGTGTATGCAGCAATTGAGCAGCTGGATAAGCGTAAGCTAGAAGCGGCTTATGATTTAGGAGCAACACCAATAAAGGCATTTTGGAATATAACAGTGCCGATGACGATGTCAGGAATTGCGACTGGTTCTATTTTAGTATTCGTTTCTTCTATCGGAATGTTTGTTGTATCAGACGTGATGGGCGGATCGAAAGTAGCATTAATCGGAAACGTTATTCAAAATCAATTCTTAGGTGCACGTGACTGGCCGTTTGGATCTGCGTTATCGATTATCGTTGTTCTATTCTCTGTTCTGTTAATTTACTTATATTATCGTGCAACGAAAGTATATAAATATAATGAGAACGGAGGGGAATAGGCAAAGATGAAGAAGTTTTTAGTTTCTTATTCTTGGTTAATTTTGTTATTCTTGTATTTTCCAATGATGGTTTTAATGGTCTATTCTTTCAACGACTCTCGCATTAATGCGGAGTGGGAAGGTTTTACATTCCATTGGTATACAGATTTATTTCAAAAACAAGATGTTATTGATGCATTTGTAAATAGTATTACGATTGCAGTTATAACAACGATTGTGACAACGGTACTTGGTGTATTCTTTGCAATTGCTTTACATCGTTATAAATATCGTTTCGAAGGGGCTATTAATGGCCTTGTATATTTACCAATTTTAATTCCTGATATTTTAATGGGATTATCTTTACTAATTCTTTTCAGTCAGTTAGGAATGGAACTTGGACAAACAACGATTATTATTGCACATATTACATTTAGTATTTCGTTTGTTGTTGTTATTTTAGCTGCGCGTCTTTCAAGTATGGGACGTGACTTAGAAGAAGCTGCAAATGATCTAGGAGCAACACCTTGGCAAACGTTTCGTTATGTAACGTTCCCAGCAATTGCACCGGGAGTTATTTCGGCAGCATTATTAACATTCACATTATCAATTGATGATTTTGTAATTAGTTTCTTCGTATCAGGACCAGGATCAACAACATTGCCACTATACATTTACAGTATGGTTAAGCGCGGAGTATCACCAGAAATTAATGCTCTTTCTACAATTTTAATTGTTGCTATCGTAGGATTAATGGTTCTATCTGAAATCTTCCGGAACAAAGGTGCAGATGGTGAAGAAAACTCTGGAGGACACCTTCCTTTATAATACGAACGATATAGAAAGTACAAGGGGGTAATAAACCGATGAAATTAATGAAAAGAATAGCTGGCGCAGCAATTAGCTTTAGCCTTGTTGCTGGTGTGCTTGCTGGTTGTGGTGAAAAGAAAGAAGAATTAAATATTTATAGTTGGGCTGACAATTTTGATGAGCAAGTGCTAAAAGATTTTGAAAAGAAGTATAATGTGAAAATTAACTATGACAAGTACGCAAGTAATGAAGAAATGCTTGCGAAATTACAAGCTGGTGGCGCAAAGTATGACTTAATTCAGCCGTCGGATTACATGGTTAAAACAATGGCGAAAATGGACTTATTAGCGCCGTTAGATAAAAAGAATATCCCGAATATCGAAAATATGGTTTCTAATTTTAAAACACCTGCGTTTGATCCAGAGAATAAATATTCTTTAGTGTACACTTGGGGTGTAACAGGGATTGCATACAATAAAAAGTATGTGAAAGAAGCACCTACAAGCTGGGCGGACTTATGGAATGAGAAATATAAAGGACATGTAACGTTACTGAACGATTCTCGTGAAGTATTAGGAGTGGGTCTTAAGAAGCACGGGTTCTCAAACAGTACGAAAGACGATGCACAATTAAAGACAGCAGCAGATGATTTAAAGAAGCTGCTTCCAAACTTATTAGCATTTGATACAGATAACATTAAACAAAAATTCATTACAGAAGATGCTTGGATCGGAACAGTTTGGTCTGGAGATGCAGCATTTATCGCAAAAGATAATAAAGATGTAGAATATGTTGTACCAAAAGAAGGCGGCACAATTTGGGCTGATACGTTAGCAATTCCAAAAGGTGCAAAACATAAAGAGCTTGCTGAGAAATTTATGAACTACTTACTAGATGAAAAAGTAAGTGTGAAAAACTACGAGTCAATTGGTTACAGTAATCCAAATGAAAAAGCTCATCCTCTTCATAGTAAAGAATACCGTGATAATCACATGATTTTCTTAACGAAAGAAGAGTTAGATCGTACAGAATGGCTTGTTGATGTAGACGATAAGTTAAAAGACTATGATCGTTACTGGACAGAGCTAAAAACAAAAGGTAAATAAGCAAGGAAATGCGGTTTCTAAAGTAGAAATCGCATTTTTTCATAGTAGGAGGAAATCGTTTGAAGAAGAAGTTACATCAGTATGAGGTAATGTGTATCGGTTTGTTATTTGCTGTATTTGGTATTGTTGCTTGGCGCGTACATGCAGGTGGCGTTACAGTGATGGATACATATGTCCGTGGATTAGTAAGAGGGCTACAAACGGAAAGTTCGCTTACATTTTTCTCGTACTTTACAAAATTGGGATCAGCAATTGGGATAGTCGCTACGCTCGTTATAAGTTTGCTTGTTTTTTGGAAGAAGCGTTATTATGCTGCGATGATTGTATATCCAATGGGAATTTTAATAACACATCTTGTGAATAAAGGGATAAAAGAGATTGTAAAGAGAGAACGTCCGTCATTAAATGAAGCGCTAGATGCACTTGGGTATAGTTTTCCTAGTGGACATGCAATGTTATCGATTATGACATTTGGATTTCTTACTTATATCATTGCTGCTAATTTGAAAAGCGTAGCTGGGAAATGTGTCACAACGATTTTGATGGGTATAGTAATTCTATCGATTGGATTAAGTAGAGTCATTTTAAATGTACATTACCCAACTGATATTTTAGCTGGTTACTGCGTAGGTGGTATTTTGTTAATTATCGCGATTTACTACCATCGTTTACTTACTGAGAGATTAGGGCTTAATAAAGAGAGATAGAAAAACGTCTGGAAAAACTATTATTATAGTTTTTCCAGACGTTTTTTGTTTATATCAAGATGTGATACAGTATAAGTGACAATTGAATTATGTAAAGTAGGTGAAAATGTGTGAAGACAAATGTACATAAAGTTGATAAGTGGGGGAAGTTAGGAGCCTTTTTGTATCAGTTTCGTTATACAGTAATTGTAGCGTTACTGTTGCTCGCAATCGCACTTGGGATTTTTGCTCCAAAGCTACCGGGAGTATTAGGTGGTGACGGTTTCCAAACGGAAGGCGACTATCAAAAAACGAAAGAAATTTTAGATAAAGATTTTAAGAAGTCTCAAGATACGCTGCTGCTCGTTTTTGAGAAAAATAAAGATGCTTCGCATGAGGAATTTAAAAAGCGAATAAATGAAATTGTAAAGAATGTTCAAGAGAAAGAGAACTATGAATCTTTCCATCACCCAATCCAAAATAAAGAAATGCTACAAGATGACATCGGCTATGCGACAATTTTATTTTCCGGGAAAACAAATAAGGAACGAATGGAAAAGACATTACAATTTGCTGATGAGATTGAGAAAGAAAGTAATATAGCATTAAAAGTAACACCTACAGGGTTTCCGAAAATTAATAAAGAGATTAATGAAAGAACGCAAAATGATTTAAAAGTAGCAGAGATGATTGGATTACCAATTGCGTTTCTTGTATTACTATTTTCGTTTGGTAGTCTTTTGGCATCAATTTTACCGATTTTGAATGGGGCGCTTAGTGTTATTAGTACGATGGGTATATTGTATTTCATCGGTGTTGATAAAGAACTATCTATTTTCGTGTTAAACGTTGCACCGATGATTGGACTTGCATTATCTATTGATTTTGCGCTATTATTTGTGAACCGTTTTCGAGAGGAAGTTGCTAAACGAACGGTAAAAGAAGCGATAGCAATTACATATCAAACGGCAGGACGTGCGATTGTATTTTCAGGATTATGCGTATTTGTTGGGTTATCCGGTTTGTTTTTCTTTAAGATAGATTATATTCAATCTGTCGCGATTAGCGGAATGATTGTTGTCATTATGAGTATTTTATTCTCACTCACACTTCTTCCAGCACTATTATCGTTAATCGGTAAAAGAATATTAAAAAAGAATCAAGTAGCACATACGCCGGCAAAAGCATGGCGTAAATTTGCACAATTTGTGATGAAACATCCAATTGCAATGATTATTGTTGTTACAACATTTATTGTTATTTGCTTATTACCGTTACGTACAGCTAATTTGCAGTTCCCTGGTGTTGAAGCTTTACCTGAAAAGAGTGATACAAGGATTGCATATGAAAAGTATGAAGAAGCATTTAATGAAACTGTCAAAACACACGCTGATGTTACATTAGTTGTAGAGACGAAAAAAGATATGAAAGAAAAAGAAAGTCTACAAAAGATAGAAGAAGTCGTTCAAAAGTTAAAAGATGATAAGAAAGTACATGAAGTAAGAAGTTTATACGACGGGTTAACTGGAATGAAAGCAGATCAAGTTGTTGGAATGTTGCAGTCGCCAGAATCAGCGAAACTAACTCCTGTATTTGAAGCATACACGCAAGGGAATAAGACGACGATAGAAATCTTTTTGAAAACAAAACCACGTACAGAGACTGCAAAACAGTGGGTACGTGACTTTAAAAAGAACTATAAAGAAACGGATGTTACGTATTATCTAGGCGGAATGACGACGTTTCAACAAGAATTAGAAGATGAAATTAAAGATAAAGTTGTAATTGGTATGTCTGTTATATTTGGATCGACCTTTGTTATATTATTATTTGCATTCCGATCTATACTCATTCCAATTAAGGCAATTGTTATGAATATACTTAGTTTAAGTGCAACCATTGGAATTGTTGTTTGGTTATTTGAAGGTGGTCATTTCGGTTTAGAAGCAAGTCCGGTTCTGTTTGTCTTACCAATCTTCATTTTTGGCCTCGTATTTGGGCTTAGTATGGATTATGAAGTATTTCTTATTTCACGTATTCATGAGCTCTATGAAGAAACAGGAGATAACGATCAAGCAACGTTAGAAGGGCTCGTTTCAACAAGTAGAATTATTACATCAGCTGCTTTAATAATGATTGTTGTAACTGGTGCATTCGCATTTACTGATATTTTACCAGTAAAGCAGATGGGTCTTGGCGTTGCATTAGCAATATTTCTTGATGCAACAATTATTCGTCTTATGCTCGTACCAAGCTTAATGAAGTTATTTGGAGACTGGAACTGGTGGTTACCATTTCGAAAAAAAAGAGAAAAAGCATCATAAAAAATGCTCATCAATATGATGAGCATTTTTTATGAATAGCAAAGCCTACATTTTGCAAATAGTATGTGATAAGAACATTACATAATAAGTAGGTGAAGGCAATGTTTCGTTATTTTAAGTTTAAGTTAAATGATACAGTACAGTTTGCCGAGAACGATGGGCATATGTATCGCATTGTCGGTTATCGGTTAGAAAAAGGGTTTTATCCAAAAGATGAATGGACTCATATCATTTATGAACTACTTAGAGAATTTGACGGGTATACGATGGATGCAGAAGAGGAAGAACTTGTAAAGGTCGTTCAAGTAGAGGATGAGTATTACAAAATACAAGAAGTATCAGGTTATCGCTATCCAGTAAAAATGAAACAAAAACAACAAGTGATGAAAATAGAAAAGATGGACGATTTATTAGATGCTTACAATGATTATAAAAGGTTGGCGGATTTCTTTAAAGATTTATCGTATGAACAAAAAGCTGAAGAAGTATTGTTAGAAATGAAAAGACTTAGAGCTTGAGGGGCAGTCTATTATAAGACTGTCCTCTATTTTTGACGGTGCATCAAAGTGTGTTTTCCGTTACAATGAGAGAATCAATAGAAATAAGGTGATAAACAGTATGGAAACAAAGAAAAAGGGTGAATGGTGTGAAATTACCGTTCCAGCTAAATGGAATGGTATAAGTATTGAATCGGTATTAAAAGTAGAATGGGAAATACCGAAAAAGCTATTACATCAGCTTCGTATGGAAAAAGGTGTTACGGTTAACGGGGAACAAAGAAGATGGAATGAGCTTTTAAAAGAGAACGATAAGTTACAAGTCCATATGTTTGCTGAGGAAGAGTACGGTGTAGATCCAGAATATGGTGAATTACATGTAGTATACGAAGATGATCACGTACTGATCGTAAATAAACCAGAGCAAATGGACACGCACCCTGCTGAAAAAGGTGGAACCGGGACGCTTGCAAATCTTGTTGCTTTTCATTTTCAAATGCAAGGTTTAGAGACGAAGGTGCGTCATATTCATCGTTTAGATAAAGATACGACAGGTGGTGTCGTGTTTGCTAAGCATAGAATTGCTGGTTCAATTATGGATCGCTTATTAATGGAAAGAAAAATTAAAAGAACGTACGCAGCGCTCGTTGAAGGGAAAGTAAAGAAGAAAAAAGGAAAGATTGATGCTGCTATCGGAAGGGATCGCCATCATGCTACAAGGCGTCGTATTTCTCCAAAAGGTGACCAAGCTATCACATATTATAAAGTAGAAAAGTATTTTAAGAAGCAAAACACGACTTTCGTAACGTTACAATTAGAAACGGGTAGAACACATCAAATTCGTGTTCATATGAGTCATAATGGTAATCCATTAGTTGGGGATGTATTATATGGTGGACAAACAAAATATATGTCCAGTCAGGCATTGCATGCGATGAAGATAAATTTCTTGCATCCAATTACGAAAGAAGCGATTGAAGTTGATGTGCCGTTTCCTACAAAGTTAAATAATAAAATAAAAGAATTTCAAAAAGAAAATGCGTAAAGTATAAGTTTTAACTTGAAAAAAGTAGATTTTTGCAGGGATTTCTCTAAAAGAAGCGAAGCCGTTAAGAGAAAAGAGAGGTGAGAATCACTTGATTAAATATAAGTATGTACTGGGAATATTTTTCGCTTGTCTTTTACTTACTCTATTTCTCTATCCCTATTTACCAAATCGTATGGCAGTACATTGGAATGTAAATGGTCAGCCAAACGAGTTTATGAGTAAACAAGTCGTTGTAGCATTTATTCCCTGTTTTATTATTTTTTCATATGGATTTTTGTATATTATTTCACATAATATATTTAAGTTTAATGAAAGAGAGCATGGTATTATAGGCGGATTTATAAAGAAAATTACGTTATTTATGTTGTTTATTCATACGCTTATCCTCTTTATTAATTTTGGGGATTTGATATCCTTTCAAACAGGATTAACGATTGGGATTAGTATGTTTCTTTTTATGCTGAGTAAAGAATTTAAGAAAATAAAAGGCAAAGAAAAAGAAAAAGATCCAATTAAATTACAAAAAATTTGTTTAGTGAGTAGACGGATTTTTCAAGTGATGGCATGCGGCATATTGTTTTCATTGTTTTTGAACTTAGAGTGGGGATTTTATGTATTGCTTAGTGTAATAAGCTGTGGATCTATGTTGTTTATGTTATATATTTTCTATTCATACATAATAGAAAGCTATGAAACTTAAAAAAGAGTCTTCTCATTATGAGAAGACTCTTTTAATCTATTTACTTCGTAATAAATTGTTGTGTCCAGTAGTTGCCGCTTTCTACATAACCAACACCGATGTGAGTGAAGCCGTTATTTAAGATGTTTGCACGGTGTCCAGCGCTGTTCATCCAAGCTTGTACTACTTCTTCAGGTGTACGTTGACCTTGAGCGATGTTTTCACCTGCAGATGTATAAGAAATACCAAATTTCTTCATCATGTCAAACGGAGACCCGTATGTAGGGCTGTTATGATCAAAGTAGTTGTTTTTTTGCATATCTTCAGACTTAATACGTGCTACTTTGCTTAATTCAGTATCGATTTTTAGTGCTGGTAAGCCTTGTTTTGCACGCTCAGCGTTTGTTAATTCAACAACACGTTGTTCAAACTCGCTTAAAGATTTTGCTTCTTCAGCAGGCTTTTGCTCAGCTGGTTTTTGCTCAGCTGGTTTTTGCTCAGCTGGTTTTTGAGTATTGTTGTTTTCAGCAGGCTTTTGAGCTTCTGGTTTTTGAACTTCTTCAGCAGGCTTTTGCTCGGCAGGTTTTTGCTCAACTGGCTTTTGAGTTTCTGGCTTAGCTGTTGGTTGCTCAGTTACAACATTTTCAGTAGGTTGTTGACCAGGAATGAAGCAGTTTGGTTGGAAGTTTCCTTGTTGCCATTGTGCTAATGATTCAACTCCCATAGATTGTAAGAATGCTTGTAATTCTTGTTGGCTCATTTGTTTCATCATTACTTTTGAATGCTGAATATTTTGAACCTTTACGTTAGATGGTTGTACTGTTGCAGCTTGTGCATCTAGAGAAGATACTCCTAAAGTAAGAGCTGTTGCAGCAGCTACAGATAATAAAACACGCTTTTTCATGATGTGTGTCCCCCTATATAAAGTTTTAATTTGTTTTCACACGATTTGTTTTTGACAGCCTGTCTGACTGACAAATTCATCGTAGCATACAATTTGCGAGAAAAAAGATGGAAAAAAATTCATAGACTTTAAAATTACCTAATTTATCCTAAGAGAAGAAGGGGGTAAAAATAAGAGAAATATAGAGTATAAAAGGAATTTATAGTGTTTTTATACTTGGTTTTAAGAGGGGATTTTTGGATAAAGTTACCTAAATAGAAAATGAAGAATCCTATTGTATCAATGGTTTGAACGATTTTTAGAGGAATATAATGGATTGATTTTTACAAAACTGTAATGTTTCTGTTGTTCTTTTTTATAATAAAGTAACATATTTTTAATGTTGTAGCAGACAAAAAAGCGGCTATCTCTTTACATAGACGAAGGAGATAGCCGTTTTCCTATTATTACGTATGTTACGAGTTATTACGAGTTAGTTTCAATTGCTTCTAATAATAAATCCACAATGTGAATTCCTCTCATTTTATGAGAAAGCCCTTCTCGCTCAATGCCCAATTTCATTTGTAATAAACAACCTGGATTTGCAGTAACAATGGTTGCTGCTTCTGTTTCATGCACACGGTCCATTTTGTAATCTAGAAATTCCATTGATAACTCTGAATGAACAATATTGTAAATACCAGCAGAGCCACAGCAGCGGTCGGCATCTTTCATTTCTCGATATGTTGCAACTTGGATAGCCTCTAGTAACATACGAGGTTCAGAAGATGTGCGCATAACATTGCGTAAATGACAAGAGTCTTGATACGTAATAACCTGCGGCGTGAGTCGTAAGTCAGTTCGCTTATGGAAGTCTAGTTCTACTAGTATAGCAGTAATATCTTTAATTTTAGAAACAAACTGCTTAGCACGTTCAGCCCAATCCGGATCATCCTTTAAAAGATAATCATAGTCTACAAGATAAGCCCCGCAACCACCTGCATTCGTAATAATGTAGTCGATGTTTAAATTTTCGAATGCTTTTATATTTCGCTTTGCTAATTCTTTTGCTCCACTCTTTTCACCAGCATGTCCATGCAATGCACCGCAGCAACTTTGTGTTTTCGGAATAACGATATCACAACCAGCTAATTGAAGAAGTTTCATCGTTGCATTATTTGTTTCTAAAAACATCGTATCCATTAAGCAGCCTGTAAAGAATGCAACTTGTTTTTTCTTTGTACTTTCTGCAGGTAAAAATGAAGGACGATCTTTCATCGCTTTCATTTTAGGGACTTTTGGTAAAACGAGATCCATCGTTGCAAGGGTTTCAGGGAATAACTTCATAATCCCTGTTTTATGTGTTAGCGTTTGTAAACCAGAACGTTGATAAAATCCGATTAGTCCAGTTAATGTTCTCATTCGATTTTGATGGGGGAATAATCCTTCAAAAACGACTTTTCGAACAGCTTTCACTGGCACTGAGAATTTTTTATTTTGATTAATAATATCACGAGTTTCTTCTAATAAATGTCCATAATTTACACCAGATGGACAAACAGGCTCACAAGCACGGCAACCAAGACAAACGTTTAATGTATTTTCAACATCTTCATCTGGTTCGATTAAACCATCAACGACTGCTTTCATTAATGCAATACGTCCGCGCGGTGAATGTGACTCTTTATATCCGGATTGAATGTAGGTAGGACAAGTAGGTAAACAAAAACCGCATCGCATACAGTTTAGTAATTCATCTTCACTTAATCGTTCTTTAAATTCTTTTTGAATATTTTCTTTATTTAATGTGGTCATCGCTCAACCACCACTCTTTTTCGAGTGTCTTTCGCGAACATTTTTCCAGGATTCATAATGTTATTTGGATCGAAAGCTTGCTTTATTCCTTGCATAGCTGCAATACCTTCTTTACCTAATTTCATTTCTAAATATGGAGCTTTCATTGCACCAACACCATGTTCACCAGTAATTGTGCCACCAAGTTCAATTGCTTTCGCAAATATTTCAGCAAAAGCTTGCTCAGCTCGGTGCATCTCTTCTGCATTACGAGCGTCTGTCATACAAGTTGGATGTAAATTACCATCACCAGCATGTCCAAACGTACAAATAGGAATATTATATTTTTTTGCAATGGCATTAATAGCTTCAACCATCGGAGCGATTTGTGAACGTGGTACAGTCGCATCTTCTAATATTGTAGTAGGTTTTAATCGTGCGAGCGCTGATAGAGCACTACGGCGAGCGGTACGAAGCGCATCTGCTTCTGTTTCACCTTTTGCAACGCGAACATCAACCGCATTCATAGAGTGACAAACGTTAGCCATTTTTTCAATATCTCGATTGACTACTTCGGGCGGACCGTCTTGTTCGATTAATAAAATTGCTTTTACATCTGTAGGTAAACCGATTTGTGCAAACGCTTCTACTACTTCAATTGTCGGTTGGTCTAAAAACTCCAGTGTTGCTGGAATGATTTTATTTGCAATAATAGAAGAAACAGCACGTGCAGCTTCATTAATATCTTCATATAGTGCAAGCATTGTTTTCTTTGTTTCAGGCATAGGAACAAGTTTTAATATAGCTTCTGTTACCACGCCAAGTGTTCCTTCAGAACCGATAAATAAACGAGTTAAATCGTAACCAGCTACATCTTTTGCTAATTTACCACCAGTGCGAATAATATCGCCATTTGGTAAGACAAGTTCAAGCCCCATTACATAATCACGTGTTACGCCATATTTCAAACCGCGTAATCCACCTGAGTTTTCATTAATATTACCGCCGATTGTAGAAATTTTCATCGAGCTTGGATCTGGTGGATAAAATAAACCTTTTTCTTCTACCGCTTTAATAATATCAAGTGTAATGACACCAGCTTGTACAGTAATTGTTAAGTTTTCTTCATCAATTTCTAAAATATTGTTCATATGGCGGAAAATAAGGACGATACCGCCTTCAAGTGGACATGTTCCTGCGCAAAGGTTTGTTCCAGACCCGCGCACATACACAGGGATTTTGTGAGTGTTACATACTTTTAACACTTCAGCTACTTCATTTGTATTACGAGGAGCAATGACTGCATCAGGCATTGCTTGGAAGTTTGGAGTGGCATCATAACTATAAGTTAAACGCCCCATATTGGATGTATCTACATTATCTTCGCCAACAATAGATACGAATGAATGAATAATTTGTTTTTCTAACATTGGAAATCCCCCTCAAACTGTTAACGTGTTTAGTTATAATAAACAACGTGGTAACAGTGCTTTCATTATAATGATAAAAAAGTCGAGGGATTCTTTCTATGTATAATCATCTAAAGATTAATCTGTTTTATCATTCTTTTTTGTATAATTATCTAATAGGAGAAGTGCGAAGTACAAAACGTTTAAGTCTTTGAATTGTTTTGGATCAAGTCCTGTATGTTCTTCAATCTTTTTTAGCCTGTAATGTAATGTGTTAATGTGTATATGTAATTGTTTAGCCGTCTGTTTATAAGATTGGTTATAATCGACAAATAAGCGTAAAGTTTGCATAAGCTCAGGAAATGATAATAAGTTTTCGATGGTACGCTCTAGAAATTGTTCACGCGTTTCGACAGAAATATCTTGTAAACACATTTCTAAACGTAAATCTTCATTAAATACAATTTTTTTCGTCTCCAATGATACAGAAAGAGCGCGTAATGCTTGTTCGTAACATATGCTCATATTGTTTGGGGTAACTGTTTGTCCAATCCCTATATATAAAGGAATAGAAAATAAAGTTTCGCAGTCTTGTTTTAACCGTTTTAAAAATTGATAAGTTTGTTCTTTGGAGCTCATCGCTGTAAATAAAATAAAACGATCATTTCCCCAGCGAACAAATAGATGCTCTTTTGTTAAAATATTACGTATGTGTTGCCATATTTTACGCTGGAGCATCGTGTCATTTTTGCCAATAGAAAACAAAATAAGTTGTTTTTTCTTATATAAATCAATGCCAAGTGTTTTGGCGCGATCAAGAAAACTTGGAGACCACTCTGTATTTTGAAGCCAATCAAAGACAAAAGCTTCATAAGAACGGTGCTCAAGTTCTAGTTGCTCTAAAAAGTAGTTTTCATGAATTAATAATTCGGTCATCTTACGCAATATTTCTCCGTAGCGTGAAATATTTTCAGGTTCTCCTGTAATTCCAATGACACCAATTACTTCATCATGAAATAATAAAGGAAGATTCATCCCAGCCTTTACACCTTGCAATCGCCTTTCATCTTCTTTTGTAATGATGACGGTTTTCTTTTGTTTGGCACAGCGGAGTGCACCTTCATGAAATTGACCAATTCTTTCTGTATCTGTACTTGCGATAATAACGCCTTCTATATTAATGATAATAATATTTTCTGTAATTAGTCTGCGTACTTCTCGTACAATTTTATTCGCTAAATCAGGAAATAGCATAATTGACACACCTCAAATTCTATTTGTTGTACATTATATATGTAAATTGAGTAAGAAAGGGAAATTTCACACTTTCCACACATTTATTTGTTATTTTACAATTATAACGAAATCATCCGAAGATGGAGGGAATCTTTTGAGAAAGTATGTTTTTCTTCTCTGTTTTTTATTTCTACTAGTAGGGTGTCAAGGAAGTTCATATACACCAATTGCTAAAGATAAAAATGTTATTATAACTACGAATATAAAAGAAGGCAGCATTAGTTTTATTGATAAAAAAGATAAAAAGTTAATTACGACATGGGAACTAAATGAGCCAATGGCCGGAATCACACTGCTTCCAAATGGCGATGAAATACTTGTATACGGTAAGCAATTAGAATATATGTATGTATATTCACTAGCGGAAGGAAGGCAAGTGGGAAAATATAAAACTGGAAAGGGCATTGTAAATGTGGTCGTATCAGCAGATAAAAAACAATTATTTGCTGCTGATCAAAATGTTCAAAAGGTAAGGTTCTTTACGATAAATGGGAAAGAGACAGGAAATGTTTCAACAGGAAAAGGGCCTATAACGATGGTAGAGTATCAGAATCGGTTATCTGTACTAAACTTTTATGATACGAAACTAACGACAATTGATACGAAGAAAAAAGAAGTTATTCAATCCTTTATGATTCCGCCAGCATCAACAGGAGCGACGATTAGTCCTGATGGGAAAGAAATATGGATTGGCGGACATGGTGATGGAAATCAAGTAAATGAGAAAGTGTTAGTGTATTCTTTACAGAGTGGAGAAATGGTGCGTTCTTTACACGCTCCATTTATGCCTGTGAATATAACGAGGGATAGTAAGTACGTATATGCACTCAGTCATGGGTCGAATACACTTAGAAAGTTTGATATTAGAACATATAAAGAAATAGCTTCTGTAGAAGTAGGGTCGAATCCATTTGCATTTTTTGAGAGCGGAGCAGAAGGGTATGTAGCCAGTTATGATAGTGATGAAGTGTGCGTTATAGATATGAAGAATTTGAAAATAAAACAAACAATTAAAGTCGGAAAAGGACCGTTTCAACTCATAGAGAGGGAAGGGAAGGACAATGAATAAATATAGAGTGCTAGTTGTAGATGATGAAAGTGATATGAGACAGCTTGTTGGAATGTATTTGGATAACTTTGGATATGAGTGGGGAGAAGCTGAGAATGGAAAAGAGGCTCTTAAAAAACTAGAAACGGATCATTATGATTTCGTTGTATTAGATATAATGATGCCAGAAATGGATGGACTTTCAGTTTGTAAAGAAATTAGAAAAACGTCAGATGTGCCGATTATATTTTTAACGGCAAAAGGTGAAGAGTGGAATAGGGTGAACGGCTTACGTATGGGAGCAGATGACTATATTGTAAAACCGTTTAGTCCTGGTGAATTGGTTGCCCGTATGGAAGCTGTGCTAAGAAGATATACAAAGCAAGAACAGCAAGAAGAGATTCAATTTGGACCAATTCTTATCAATGAAAAAAGTAGACGAATAGAGGCGGATGGTGAGTCGATTTCTCTTACTGTAAAAGAGTTTGATTTATTATATTTTCTTTGCCAACATACAGGACAAGTATTTAGCCGGGAGCAATTACTTGAAAAGGTATGGGGATATGATTATGCCGGAAGTACAAGAACGGTAGATACGCATGTGAAAACGATGCGCTTGAAGCTTGGAGAAAGTGGAAACTACATTCAAACTGTTTGGGGTGTAGGCTATAAATTTGAGGTGTAACGTATGTTTACGATGGTACAAAAACTTTGGCTTACAGTAGTATGTGCAGTATGTGTAACAGTGTCCTTTCTTTATTTCGTATCTTTATACTCGTATGAAAAATTATACGTTGATAATTTAAAAGCTTCGTTAGTAATGGAAGGAAAAAGTCTTGCTGCTCAATATGATAAGCGTGAAGGAATATCAACTTTTGAAGAGAAAGTAAGATCGTTTGATCAAATATCTAGTTCAGACGTTATTTTCGTGTCTAATCCGCGTGATTTAAGCGCATGTTTGCCTTTTGATGTGCATCATCATTCTCTTATAAGTGAAGGAGATAGGCAAACGCTATTAGACGGGAAAACTGTGACAAAAATAGGATATGAAGAACATTTTGACCGTAATATTATGGGGGTTGTCATCCCTGTATTGGAAAATAAAAAATTAGTCGGAATTGTCTATTCGTATATTCCTTTAAAAAGTATAAAAGATTTAATCTATGATATGGGTCTTATTTTAGCACCGTTAGCAATTGCTATGATTTTAATTACGATATGGGTTGGAAGGAAAATTATAATTGCAATTACGAAGCCACTTTCGCAAATGGAGCGGGTTGCAAATCATTTGGCTACGGGAGATTTTTCGGAGCGGATTACAGTTTCTTCAGAGGATGAAATTGGACGATTAGGAAAAGCATTTAATAAAATGGCAAATTCATTAGAGACAGAAGATGTAAAGCGTAAGGAATTTTTAGCAAATGTTTCGCATGAACTTAGAACACCACTTAGTTATATAAAAGGGTATAGCGAGGCTATTTTAGATGGTGTTGCAAAGGGACCGCAGCAGGAAAAAGTAACGCAGCTAATTCATAAAGAAGCAGGTCGTATGCAGCGTCTCGTTCATGACTTGTTAGACTTAGCACAATTAGAAGGTGAGCACTTTCCGTTAAAGAAGCAACCTATCGTTTTTTCACAGCTGATTGAAGACGTATTAGATACGTATGAGATTAAGTTTATAGAAAAGGAAATTCATATTTCAACTAATTTAAATCCAGAGGTCATTGTCATGATTGATGAAGATCGTATGCAACAAGTGCTTCATAATGTGTTAGATAATGCGATACGGTATACAAATCAAAAAGGAAATATCGTTATAACTTTAGAGCAAATCGATGATTACTGTGAATTAAAAATAAAAGATACAGGAATTGGTATTGATATAGAACATTTGGAGAATCTTGGAGAACGCTTTTACCGAGTTGATAAAGCGAGAAGTCGTCAACACGGTGGAACAGGTTTAGGCCTTGCTATTGTGAAACAAATTGTTCATATACATGGTGGACAGTGGAAAATTGAAAGTGAAAAAGATAAGGGAACAACGGTTATTATTAAACTGAATGTACAGGATGAGGGGAGCATGTTCTAATTTTTAGGACATGTTCTTTATATTGAAGAAAATATTTATCCCGCTATTCGCCGGGCAGTAAGACCCTCACCTCAAAATTCAACGGAAGCAAAGAAGTTAGGTGGAGGTCCTGCTGCCCGTAAAAGTCCGATTCGTGAGGGCTAATAATCAGTGGGCGATGAACAAAACCCCCACTGATTAAAGTTTCACTTTATACGTAAAAATATAAATTAATATGTAATAAATATCGAAAATTTGACTATTTTATGAACAAAACATTTGTACTTCTTATCAATTCGGTCTAAAATAGTTATGATGCAAAGTTCTTATAAATCGTTTCAATTGTTGTTTGGAAGATACTGAGGTGATTTAACTGGAGTACAAATCTATTAAACCGAAAAAAATTTACGAAGAAGTATCTGAAGCTATTTTAACAATGATTAAAAATGGTACGTTAAAACCTGGTGACAAACTACTCCCTGTGCATCAATTAGCTGAGCAGTTTCAAGTTGGCAGATCTGCTGTTCGTGAAGCGCTAAGTGCGCTAAGAGCGATGGGCTTAATTGAGATGAAACAAGGAGAAGGTACATATGTGAAGAACTTCGATTCTTCTTCATTAACGAAATCATTAAACAATAGATTATTAATGAAGAAAGAAGATATTTTGAATTTATTAGAAGTACGAAAGGTGCTTGAAGTGGGGGCAGTTCGAGTAGCGGCGGCAAAACGTACGGAAGATAATTTACAAAATATGAAACATTGGTTAGATGAAATGGCAAAGAGCATTGGAGATGAAAAGGCTGGCGAAAAAGCCGATTTTCAATTTCATATGGGAATTGCAGAGTCTTCGCATAATAACATTTTGCTTGAACTCATGAATCATGTTTCAGAGATGATTGCTGAAACAATTGGTGAATCAAGACGCATTATTTTATATGGTGAACAAACGACATCAGAACGACTTATAGAAGAGCATCAAGTTATATATGATGCGGTGTTAAAACAAGATGTAGAATTAGCGCAGCAAGCAATGCTAGATCATTTAACAAATGTAGAACATATTGTCACAGGTAAAAACGATATAAATTCGTAATTTAATCTTTTAAAAATTTAATTTTCTGATAAAATAGAGAAAGATTAAGTAAGCGTTTTCTTTAGAAGAGGGAGAGGATAGGCCATGGTTGAGCCTATTTCTTCTCTACTAAGTCATCTGATGACCATATGTTTGTTGGTGAAGTTGTAAAAAGGGGGAGTAATAGTTATGAAAGTTACTTTATTTGTTACTTGTTTAGTCGATATGTTTGAAACAAATGTCGGCAAAGCAACAGTTGAAGTGTTGGAGCGTTTAGGTTGTGAAATTGAATTTCCAGAAGCACAAGTTTGTTGTGGTCAGCCTGCTTATAATAGCGGCCATGTAGAAGCAGCAAAAGAAGCGATGAAACATATGATTGAAACTTTCGAAGATGCAGAATATATTGTTACGCCATCTGGTTCTTGTGCGACAATGTTTCATGAGTATCCGCATGTTTTCAAAGATGATCCAAAGTGGGCTAAACGTGCACAAAAAGTTGCTGATAAAACTTATGAATTTACACAGTTTATTGTAGATGTTTTAAAAGTTACAGATGTTGGTGCAAGTTTACCAGGGATAGCTACTATTCATAAATCATGTCATATGACGCGTATGCTTGGAGTAAAAGAAGCACCAGGAATTTTATTATCAAATGTAAAAGGATTAACTGTGAGAGATTTGCCAAACGTGCAAAATTGTTGCGGGTTTGGGGGAACGTTTTCAGTTAAGATGACTCCAATTTCTGAGCAAATGGTAGACGAAAAAGTAGATAGTGTCATGGAAACAGGTGCAGATTATTTAATCGGTGCAGATTGTGGGTGTTTGTTAAACATTGGCGGACGTATTGAGCGTTTAGGAAAAGAAGTAAAAGTAATGCATATTGCTGAGGTACTGAATAGTCGCTCATGAAGGGGGAACATAAGCTATGTCTATGAAAATCAGTGAGAAAAAATTTAATGATCGCGTTGGTGATGGAATTCAAGATTCGTTTATGCGCGGAGCAGTATCTTCTGCACAAACGCGTTTATATACGAATCGCTTAAAAGCTGCAGATGAATTAGGAAACTGGGAAGAGTGGCGTGAACTAGGTGAACAAATTCGTCAACATACGTTAGAAAATCTGGATTATTACTTAATGCAGTTAAGTGAAAATGTATCAAAAAGAGGCGGACACGTGTACTTTGCGAAGACGAAAGAGGAAGCTGCAAAGTATATTCAAGACGTTGCCAAAAAGAAACAAGCGAAAAAAGTAGTAAAATCAAAATCGATGGTAACAGAAGAAATTAGTATGAACCATGCGCTTGAAGAGATTGGCTGTGAAGTGTTAGAGAGTGACTTAGGAGAGTATATTTTGCAAGTAGATAACGATCCACCTTCACATATTATTGCACCTGCACTTCATAAAAATAGAACGCAAATTCGCGATGTATTTAAAGAAAAGCTAGGCTATGAAAATTCTGATGACCCATATGAAATGACAAAGTTTGTTCGTAAACAACTTCGTGAGAAATTTATGGATGCAGAAATTGGTGTAACTGGTTGTAACTTTGCTGTTGCAAATACTGGATCTCTTTGTTTAGTAACGAATGAAGGTAATGCAGATCTTGTTATGTCAATTCCTAAAACACAAATTGCGGTAATGGGTATGGAACGTATGGTTCCGACAATGGAAGAATTAGATGTTTTAGTTGGTTTACTATGTCGTAGTGCAGTAGGTCAAAAATTAACAAGTTATGTAACAGTAGCAGGACCAATTCAAGAAGAGGAAGTTGATGGACCTGAAGAATTCCATTTAGTGGTTGTTGATAATGGTCGCTCTCAAATTCTTGGATCTGAATTCCGTTCCGTATTACAATGTATTCGTTGCGCTGCTTGTGTTAACGTATGTCCTGTATATCGTCACGTTGGTGGACATTCATATGGATCGATTTACTCAGGACCAATCGGTGCGGTATTAACACCGCTTCTAGGTGGATATGATGATTACAAAGAGCTTCCTTATGCATCTAGTTTATGCGGAGCATGTACAGAAGCTTGTCCAGTAAAAATTCCATTGCATGATTTATTATTAAAACATCGTCAAGTCATCGTTGAGCAAGAAGGTCGTGCACCACTTGCAGAAAAACTAGCGATGAAAATGTTTAGTATGGGTGCTTCTTCAGCTGCTTTATATAAAATGGGTTCAAAAATGGCACCAGCGGCAATGAGTCCATTTACATCTGGTAATCGTGTATCAAAAGGTGTTGGACCACTTAAAAACTGGACGGATATTCGTGAATTCCCAGCTCCAAGTAAAGAACGATTCCGTGATTGGTATAAAGATCATAAGAAAGGCGGGGATAAATAATGACAGGATTAATTCAAAACCGTGATGCCTTTCTAGATAACATTGCAAAAGAACTTGGGCGCGCACGTAAAACAGAAGGTGTAGAGCGTCCAGTATGGAAAAGTAATGTGAATATAGAAACGTTAAAAGATTATTCACAAGAAGAATTACTAGAAGTGTTTAAAAAGCAATGTACAAACATTCATACAACTGTAGTAGAAACGACAAATGACCGTTTAGGTGAAGACCTTCAAAAAGTAATCATGGAAAACGGCGGGGGACCTATTTTATTATCAGCAGATGATCGTTTTGATGCATATGGTTTAACATCTTTATTTAAAGAAGAACTTCCAAAGCGAGACGTTGAAGTAAACGTATGGGATCCAGAGAGAAAAGACGAAAATATGCGTTTAGCTGAAAAAGCGAATATTGGTATTGCATTTAGTGATTATACATTAGCCGAATCTGGTACAATTGTTGTACAAAGTCATAAAGGGCAGGGACGTTCTTTACACTTTTTACCGACTGTATATTTTGCTATTATTCCACGTGAAACACTTGTGCCTCGTATTACACAAGCAGTTCAGGATA
This sequence comes from Bacillus sp. B1-WWTP-T-0.5-Post-4, assembly GCF_009183795.1. Classification (NCBI taxonomy): domain Bacteria; kingdom Bacillati; phylum Bacillota; class Bacilli; order Caryophanales; family Bacillaceae; genus Bacillus; species Bacillus sp. B1-WWTP-T-0.5-Post-4. Next base: position 658,563 of record NZ_WEIJ01000002.1, on the reverse strand, counting down.
TGAACTCACGCGTAGAAAATGGGGAGACAGCGGCATCTTGTATTAACTTTATTACAGGGCCAAGTAACTCGGCTGACATTGAGATGAATCTTGTTGTCGGAGTACATGGACCATTAAAAGCAGTATATTTCATCGTATAAAAGAGGGGAAAGCAGGCCGGAAAATGGCCTGCTTTTTTAGTAGAATAAAGGATAATATGAAGTAGAAGTTCTCTCCTTTTTTTGCTATGTTTTTTTGGAAAGGAGAGGAAGGGATGTTCACTTATTTATATGCACTGTTAGCAGGGATGGTGTTTGGTTCTTTTTTTATGTTAGTTGCGGTGAGGGTTCCATTAGGTGCGTCTATTATTACCCCGCGTTCACATTGTTATTATTGCAAATATGTGCTAAGGCCAAAAGAACTAATCCCCATCATTTCATTTTATATACAAAGAGGCTGTTGTACGAATTGTAAGAGGAAAATTCCAATTATATATGTAGCATTTGAATGTATAACAGGAAGTATATTTCTTCTTACCGTGTATATGATTGGAATAGAACGAGAACTTATTATCGTTTTATCCCTTTTTTCGCTACTTCTTATTATTTCAGTTACAGATTACTTATATATGTTAATTCCTGATTGTATTTTAATTTCGTTTGCCGTTTTACTCATTCTCGAAAGTATTTTTGTACAATTAGTTACTTGGACAGATAGTATAGTTGGTAGTGGTGTTATATTCCTTTTGTTATATTGCATGCAAAAGATATATCCAGAAGGGCTTGGCGGAGGAGATATAAAACTACTTTCGTTACTTGGTTTTATAGTAGGAGTGAAGGGAGTTTTTATCGTTTTATTTTTAGCATCTTGTTTTAGTCTTTGTTTTTTCGGGATTGGTATCGTATTAAAACGTATAGAAGTAGGAAAGCCAATTCCATTTGGTCCTTTTATTAGTCTTGGGGCAATGTGTTATGTATTGGCCGCATATTCAAATTAGAGAGGGAGTCAAAAATGAACGTATATATGGATGATCAAAGAAGTTGCCCGTTCGGGTATGTGTCCGCAACTACGGTAGAATGTGCCTTGCAAATGGTTCGGAATTATGATGTGAATATTCTTTCCCTTGATTTTAATATGGGGTGGAGAGCAAAAAATGGACTAGATTTTGTAGAAGCTTTTTGTACAGAGGGATTATATGTGAATGAAATTCACCTTCATACGAATGATGTCATCGGTATGCACAAGATGAAACAGAGAATGGATAAGGGAAAAGAAGAAGGAGAAATTAATCCTCACCTTGTTGTTAAATACGTGGGAAGCTAAAAACTCCAAAGTAAAACTTTGGAGTTTTTAATGTTTCATATGTGCTTGTAAAGGAATAATCTCTTCTTGTTGAGCTGCTGCGATTTCAGTTTCTTCCTGTTGAACTTCAGGTGTTTTCTTTGTTAAGTAGTGGTATACCATACCGACAAATACTGATCCGCCAATAATGTTACCGATTGTAACAGGAATTAAGTTATGAATAGCACCTGAAAAAGAAATTGTCTCAGGATGCGGTGAAACTAAAGATAAAGCAAAGAGTGATAAGTTTGCAATACTATGTTCGTAACCAGATAAGAAGAATGTGAAAACAAGTAGCATCATGACTATTATTTTTGCTGTGTCACCTTTAACCTGAGAAGGTAAGAAACAAGCAAGACATACGAGCCAGTTACATAAAATGGCTTTAAAGAATAACTGCATTGTAGGTGTGTTCATCTTTCCTTCAACGACTTTACTCATTAAGTGACCGTGATCAATTGCTTCAAAAATTCCAGTTGCGTAAAATAGTAAGGCAAAGAATAACGCGCCGGCTAAGTTACCTGCATAACAAGCAACCCAGTTACGTAGTGTATCAGAAATCGTTGTTTCTTTTCTTAAAGTTGCTACAGTAAAGTACATTGTGTTCCCAGTAAACAATTCAGCACCGCCATATATAATAAGTACGAGAGCAATCCCGAAAAACATAGAAGCAGCTAAATAAGTTGCTGGTGAATCTGCAATGTGAAAAAAGTTACCTAATTTAAAACATAGTACAATAATAAAACCGATATAAATACCCGCAAGTGCAGCACGAATGAAATATTGCATTGGGTTTGTATCTAGTATTTTCTTTTTGCTTTTAGCCAGTTTGACAACATAATCTAGTCCTTGTTCTAGCATGAGTAATACGCTCCTTTAGTAAATCTTCTATAAATACTCCTTATATGAATAAAGTACATGGAATTGTTCTCACTTTCAATAAGTTTGTGCAATGTTTCACAAAAAGGACATACATACATTAAGAAAACGTTTACAAAAGGTAGTATAATGGAATTTTTTCTGGACATTGGGAGGAAGAAAGAAAAAGAAAAAGCGCTGTAATTACAGCGCTTTTTCGTCTAAATTCTTTTCTACTTTTACTTCTACTTCTTTTGAGAAGAACCAACCACCAACTGCGATTCCGACTAATACAATCCAGAATGTAAGCTTCCACGGAGTGGATTCTGGGAATGAATGTGGAATTACATTTAATGCAGGGTGTGCTAATGTATAAACTGCTAGCTTCACACCAACCCAACCTACAATTAAGAATGCTGCGGTTTCAAGTCCTGGTTTACGTTTTAAGATTTGTACGAAAGCAGTTGCTGCAAATCGCATAATGATTAATCCGATAAGTCCACCTACAAAGATAACAACGAATTGCCCAGTATCAAGACTACCAATTGTACCTAATCCTGTTTTTGGTAAAGTCATTGCTAGTGCAACAGCAGCTAAAATTGAATCAACTGCGAAGGCGATATCAGCAACCTCAACTTTAAATACAGTCCACCAAAAGTTCTCTTGTTTTTTCTTTGCTTCTTTTTCTTCTGTTTCTTCATCTGTGTTCTTTTTAACATATGTTTTAAATAAGTGATTACCAGCGATAAACATAAGGTAGATGGCACCGATTGCTTGCACTTGCCATACATCGACTAAGAACGAAATCATAAATAACGATCCAAATCGGAAAACAAATGCCCCCGCTAATCCATAAAATAGTGCTTTCTTTCTTTTTTCTTCTGGTAAATGTTTTACCATAATTGCAAGAACAAGAGCGTTATCAGCCGCTAAAATCCCTTCAAGTGCAATTAGGATGAGTAATACCCAACCATACTCCAATAATAATGATACATCCATGTACATTCTCCTCTCATTTCTATAAGTTCTAAATAAGTGAAGAATTTCCCCACTATTTAGTTTCCCCATACTCCTGCCTATTAACTTTGGAAGAATCTGGAAGTGAATGCAAAAAAGACCTCTGCCGTTAATAGGCAAAGGTCTTGCTAGACATATGTAATAAAAAATGCCAACAAAGCCGGAAGAACTAAGTTCTACGTAATGACGACTTTGTTTCCAAGAAATATTCTTGGACGCTACTCCCCTTTGGAGATATGTTATTGTATTCTCATTATATGGATAATTTATACGGTTGTCAACCTGTTAAAATATCTTCATTCGGATATTTTATTTTCAGGTTCTTTTTACGAGCAAATGAAAAAGCCAATGTTAAAGGACCCATTTTCCCGAAAAACATCATAAAGATAATAATAGCTTTTCCGATTATAGTTAAGTGGGGTGTTAAATTCATACTGAGGCCAACAGTCCCAAATGCTGAAAATACTTCGAAAGCACTCATCAATAGAGGAACTCGCTCAGTGATACTCAAAATTAAAATAGCAAAAAAGATAAATGAAATTGAAATAATAGTAATGGTTAATGATTTGACAATGAGAGTATCTTTAATGGATTTTTTAAATACGACAATATCCTCTTGTTGTTGTAAAAATTTAAATACGCCAAAAAATATGATTAAAAATGTTGTTAACTTAATCCCACCACCAGTTGAAGCGCTACCAGCACCAATAAACATAAGGAGCATCATTAATAGAAGAGAAGGTTTTGACAATGTAGAAATATCAACTGTATTAAACCCGGCAGTTCGCGTTGAAATTGCTTGAAAATAAGAGGCTAATCCTTCTTCAAATGGGGTAAAACCTCTCATAGAAAGGGAGTTATGGAACTCGAATATAAAAATAAAAAGGGTAGCAATAATGTTGACGATTAGAGTAGAAGAGAGCATAAGTTTTGAATGTAGTGTAAGGTTTTTAAAGTTTTTCTTTCTTTTTATGTCTACGATTACTGTAAAACCAATTCCACCTAAAATGATGAGAGAGGAAATGACGAGATTGACAAGAATGCTATGAGAATGGGACATTAAATTATCGCTCCACACAGAAAAGCCAGCATTGTTAAAGGCTGAGATTGAATGGAAAAAACTATAATAGATCCCTTTCATAACCCCATATTTTGGTACCCATTCAAAAGAAAGAATTATAGTAGCGATACATTCGACTGTAAAAGAGAATAAAAATAATGCTTTGGCAAGACGGATGATGCCGCCGATATTCGTTTGATTTAATGCTTGTTGCAGTAAAATCCGATTTTGAAGACCGATTTTTCTTCCGAGCATAATCGCAATTAAGACAGCAAAGCTCATAATGCCAAGCCCGCCAACTTGTATAAGCGTTAAAATGACACATTGTCCAAACAAAGTAAATACTTTTCCAGTATCTACAACACCAAGCCCAGTAACAGTACAAGCGGAAACGGTTGTAAATAAGGCATCGAGCCATGAAATGGACGTTGTCGTAGCAATGGGTAGTTTTAATAAACATGTGCCGACAACTGATAATACAAGAAAAGACAAAGTAAGAACGCGGGGAGGGCTCATGCTAATATTAATCCGTTTCATTTCACATATCGCTCCTTTCGTTTTGCTTTGATTAGTATGTGAAAAAGCACCATTATGTATGTTGAAAATAGAAAGAGGCAGAGAATATCTGCCTCTAAGCCATATGTTATATTATTATCCACGTAATTGTTGTTGAGCTAAAGCAACAAGACGTTTTGTTACTTCACCGCCAACTGAACCGTTAGAACGAGATGCTGTATTAGATCCTAAACTTACACCAAATTCTTGTGCAATTTCATATTTAAATTGTTCAAGTGCTTGTTCTGCACCTGGAACTAATAATTTGTTTGTTTTTACCATGTTGATACACATCCTTATGAGTAGTCCAGTTCAGCTAAGTTCTTATCTAAACTGGTAACGTTATTTTATGTGGAAACGACGTACTCATACGCGGAAGTAATCGGTGCGATTAGAAGTTCTTGGATAGAAAAAAGAGTAGCAAATTTGCTACTCTTTTTTTAGTATTGTCGCTGTTCCTTCCACGACAATATCATCTGATTGATTATATATGTTTGTTTGCAGCGTAATGATTTTTTTATCATCACGCTTCTTAATAACCTCTGCCACAACGCGAAGTGTATCACCGATTTTGACAGGGGCACGGAATGAAACATTTTGGGATAAATAAATCGTATTTTTGCCTGGGAGTTTCGTTCCAAGGATGGTAGAAATAAAACTCGAAACGAGCATACCGTGAGCAATACGTTCTTTAAACATTGTCGTTTTTGCAAAAGAATCTAAAATGTGAATAGGATTCACATCCCCAGTCAATTTTGCAAAATTGATAACATCTTCATCTGTAATTGTTTTTGTAAGGGATGCTTGATCACCGACTTGAATCTCATCATAACGAAGCTCCGGAACAGTTTGTGCTTCTTGAAATGGATTCATTTTGTCCTCCTTCTTTTCCATATCGAAAAATGTTAGCCATCTTGATGTAGTAGGAGGAAGAAAGAGTTTTGTTTGTGCTGCGGTTAGCTCCCACATTTTTCTTACTTGATGGAAGTAAATAGATTTTTTGAGTTTTCCTCGAACTTTTTTGCGAGTTCCAACTGTTTTGACTTGAACTCTTCCAAAAAACCCTCTAACTGTTTTTGAGCCTCTTCACGTTGTAATTGTTGTTGCTCAATAAATTGTTTTGTTGTTTCTTCAAATTGGCCGCTTGTTTGGGTAAGAATTGACAATGATGTTTTTGTAGGAGAAACAGTAAGCTGATGCATATGAGCAGAAAGTTCCTTCCATTTGTCCTGCCACTCGTTAATTTGATCATTTAAGGAGTTTCCAGTTAATTGTTTCACGTAATCTGTATATTGGTTATTGAACTGAGCAGTGAGTTGTTGTAGTTCTTTTTCTAGTTCATCTACTCCTGATGTTAATTTATGCAAAGCGTCTTGTTGTTGTTTTAATGTTTCTAAAGTAAGTTGCTCTAATTGCTTCCCAGCTGAAGAGAAAAGGGAAAGTGATTGAGACCAGTTTTTCCAAAATGCATCGACTAATTCGTATGGTTTAGTTTCCATTGTTTGACCCCCAAATGTTTTTTTGCATATTGTGAACGCAGATTACTCTGCTGTACCACCAGGTGAAGATGAAGAATCCGTTTCATCCTTTTCTGGAGAAGTAGAAAATGGAAAGAATGCATTGGTGTATAACGTGAAAAACGTTCGCAACATATTTTGATAATGTTCAAAAGAAGTCGCACATGTTGTTAAATATTGCTCTCCATATTCAGTTAAAGAATAAATTCTTTTTGCCGGCCCTCCATCGCTTGTATCCCAAGTAGAAGAAATAAGGTTTTCTTTTTCTAATTTGCGTAGTGTTCTATAAACATTACCTTGGTCAACAGAAGAAAAGCCGATATCCATTAGCATTTGAATAAGTTTGTAACCATGAAGACTCCAGTCTTTTAGACAGAGAAGTAAGAAGGGAACTAAGAAGTTTTTTGGCATGGAGTTTGGTTGTTTCGCTTGGTTGCTCTCCAAACTTTCGCGTTGTTCTGGTTCATTTTGTAGCATGATTGTGCATCACCTCATGAATCAGTTAGATGGAATTTTTTGCTTATAAGTGCAATTTACACCTATCTGTTTTTAAAGTCAACACATTTGTTAGAAAATAGAAAAAAATAAAATATAGACTTGAAGTTTTATTCAGAATATTAGAAAATAGTGAATAGGTTGAATTGTTTCAAAAACGAAAAAGGGAGTGTAGGTAAAGTGATTGATCAAAAATTCGATCCACTACAAGCATGGAAAAATGCTTATGAACAAACCGAAACATTTTGGGGAAAAGCGCTCAATGAAACAATTAAAACAGAAGAATATTCTGCTTGGATGGGCAGCGTTCTAGATTTGAATTTGTTTTATCAAAAAGCATTAAATGATACGACAAAAAACTATTTAGAACAAGTAAATGTGCCGACGAAAGAGGATATCGCAAGAGTGGCTACGCTTGTTATTAACTTAGAAAATAAAGTAGATAACATTGAGGAGTTTCTAGAGGAGAAAGTAGATTCTTTAGGGCAAGCTCCTACATTAAAGCGTGATGTAACGAAAGTAAAACAAGATATTCGTACGCTTGAAACAAAAGTAGATCAAATTTTAGAATTGCTAGAAAAGCAAAATGCAGTACTAGCTAAACTACAAGTACCTGTAAAAGAAGAGGTAAAGCCTGCGAATAAACCAGAAAATAAAAAATGATAAAAGCGCTTGTTTATAACAGATAAAAGAGAGAGGGAGAATCTCTTTTCACGTATAAACAGCGAAACATAATTATATATGGACTCTATAGTATGAGTACCAAAATGATTCATAACAATCGTTCACAAATTCATTTAAGGGGGAAAAGAAATGGTTCAATTAAATGGAAAAGTAGCAATCGTAACAGGTGGAGCAAAAGGAATTGGAAAAGCAATTACAGTAGCATTAGCACAAGAGGGAGCGAAAGTAGTTATTAACTATAATAGCAGTAAAGAAGCAGCTGAAAATTTAGTAAATGAATTAGGAAAAGACGGACATGACGTTTATGCAGTGCAAGCGGATGTTTCTAAAGTAGAAGATGCAAACCGACTTGTAGAAGAAGCTGTGAATCATTTTGGTAAAGTTGATATTCTTGTTAATAATGCTGGTATTACAAGAGACCGTACATTCAAAAAGTTAAATCGTGAAGATTGGGAGCGCGTAATTGACGTGAATTTAAGCAGCGTATTTAATACGACAAGTGCGGTTCTTCCATACATAACGGAAGCAGAAGAAGGAAGAATTATTAGCATTTCTTCTATTATTGGTCAAGCAGGTGGATTTGGCCAAACAAACTACTCAGCAGCAAAAGCGGGGATGTTAGGATTTACAAAATCATTAGCGTTAGAACTTGCAAAAACAAATGTCACTGTAAATGCTATTTGCCCAGGATTTATTGATACTGAAATGGTAGCAGAAGTACCAGAAGAAGTACGTCAAAAAATCGTTGCAAAAATCCCGAAAAAACGTTTTGGTCAAGCTGATGAAATTGCAAAAGGTGTAGTATACCTATGCCGTGACGGTGCGTATATCACAGGTCAACAATTAAACATTAACGGCGGATTATATATGTAATGAAGTAAGAAAAAAGTGCATATCCATAGCAGGAATGCACTTCTTTTTTTTAAGAAGGAAATCGACCAAAAAGGAGATAGAAAAATGACTACATTCGCAACAGAATGGGAAAAGCAATTAGAGCTATACCCAGAAGAGTACCGAAAAGCATACCGCCGAGTGAAAAGGGCGAGTGAAATTTTATTACGTGAACCAGAGCCGCAAGTCGGATTAACGCCGAAAGAGGTTATTTGGACGAAGAATAAGACGAAGCTTTATCGCTACATTCCAAAACAAGAAAAAACACAAAGAGTTCCAATTCTGTTAATATATGCTCTTATTAATAAACCATATATTATGGATTTAACTCCTGGAAATAGTTTAGTGGAATATCTAGTGGATCGTGGTTTTGATGTATATATGCTTGATTGGGGCACATTTGGTTTAGAAGATAGTCATTTGAAATTTGATGATTTCGTGTTTGATTATATTGCAAAAGCAGTAAAAAAAGTAATGCGAACTGCAAAATCGGACGAGATTTCTTTACTTGGTTATTGCATGGGTGGAACGCTAACTTCTATTTATGCAGCGCTTCATCCGCACATGCCAATTCGTAATTTAATTTTCATGACAAGTCCTTTTGATTTCTCTGAAACAGGATTGTATGGTCCTTTATTAGATGAGAAATACTTCAATTTAGATAAAGCGGTTGATACATTTGGAAATATTCCGCCAGAAATGATTGATTTCGGAAACAAAATGTTAAAGCCAATTACGAACTTTGTTGGTCCATATGTTGCTCTAGTAGATCGTTCAGAGAATGAACGCTTCGTCGAAAGCTGGAGATTGGTTCAAAAGTGGGTTGGTGATGGTATTCCGTTCCCAGGTGAATCATACAGACAGTGGATTCGTGATTTTTATCAAAATAATAAATTGGTTAAGGGTGAACTCGTTATTCGCGGACAAAAGGTAGATCTTGCAAATATTAAGGCGAATGTCTTAAATATTTCCGGGAAACGTGATCATATCGCTTTGCCATGTCAAGTAGAAGCATTACTAGACCATATTTCTAGCACAGATAAACAATATGTATGTTTACCGACAGGGCATATGTCTATCGTTTACGGTGGAACAGCTGTAAAACAAACATATCCGACGATTGGAAATTGGCTTGAAGAGCGTTCTAATTAAAAATAAAAAATCCAACTAGCCTATGTTAGTTGGATTTTTTTATGAAAAATAACAAAACATAGAAAGGAGAAATTTATATTTTAGGAGTATAATTATGAAACTTATGATGGGTAAGTTGTTTTGGAATACAGGAGTTTCTGTACCTTGTTATCCACTGTTAGAAAATGATATGATATGTGATGTGCTCGTAGTCGGAAGTGGCGAAGCCGGTGCTCATATAGCGCATTCGTTAGCGAAAATTGGCATGAGTGTTACACTTATTGAAAAAAGAGTAATTGCATGTGGTAGCACAGCTGCTAATACAGGTTTACTACAATTTCTTCATGATAAATCGTTAACCTCTCTTATCCATACATTGGGTAAAGAAAAAGGGGTACGAGCATATAAGCTTTGTTATGAAGCGCTAAGAACAATGGAAGAGGTTATACCGACTCTTGATATTAATCCCCATTTTATTCCGCGAAATAGTTTATATTATGCAAGTAAAAGTGAGGATGTCTCATTTTTACAAGAGGAGTACAATACGTTACAGAATTATGGATTTCCTGTTGAGTATTTTACAGAATCTGATATTAAGAAACGTTATCCTTTCATAAAACAAGCGGCATTATATACACACGGTGATGCCGAGGTGAATCCGTATTTATTAGCGCACAGTCTTTTGCATAAAGCAAATCAAATGGGAGCTAATATATATGAACATACAGAGGCAATACATATAAAGAAACGCAAAAATGATTTAATTTGTTACACGAAAACAGGAAATCAAATTGTAGCAAAGAATATTATTATGGCGACAGGTTATGAAGCGCTTTTTGGAAAGAAAGAAAGAAAAAATACAACAGTAGACACCTCTTATGCAATTGTAACAAATGAAATAGATCAGTTTGAAGGCTGGCATGAGCGATCGTTAATTTGGGAAACGGCACGGCCCTACTTATATTTTCGAACGTATCGAAACCGCATTATTGTAGGCGGATTAGATGAAGCGCTGCAAATTCAAACAATTGGTGATACGAAATTATTGCATAAGCGTGATATCCTTATTAATATTGTAAAAGAGATGTTCCCGCAGTATAAAAATATACAGGCAGACTACTATTGGGCAGCTGCATTTGGTGGTACTCATGATGGTCTCCCCATTTTAAAAGAAGACGAAAAGATACATAATTTGTTTTACGCATTGCCGTATGGAGGTAATGGAACTGTATATGGAATGGTCTTTGCCAAATTATTTGAGCAGTTACTTACAAATAAAGAAAGTAAAGATTTTTCTTTATTTAATCGATAGAAAAAAGGTAGCGAAGTGATGGAATGAGAGATATAAAAAAGTTTTTACAAAAATTACGTCCTGTACAACTCATCGTTTTGTTTTATTTGTTAGCAGTAGTTGTATCGGTGATATTGCTTAGTTTACCGTTTGTTACGAAGCCTGGTGTGAAATGGACATTTATAGATGCGCTTTTTACATCGGTTAGTGCGGTAAGCGTTACGGGACTGTCTGTTATTACGATTTCAGATACGTTTACTACAGCAGGAATTATTGTTTTAGCCCTTATTCTACAATTAGGCGGCTTAGGAATTATGGCGCTTGGTACATTTGTTTGGATCATTACGGGGAAAAAGATTGGTTTGCAAAGAAGAAGATTAATTATGGCAGACCATAATCAAGGGAATTTATCGGGTCTTGTAGAATTGATGCGTTCTATTTTGATTGTAATTATTTCAATAGAACTTATTGGAGCAATCCTATTAGGTACAAGATTTTTACTTTACTTTCCGACTTGGCAAGAAGCTTATTTTCACGGTTTCTTTGCAGCTGTTAGTGCAACTACGAACGGCGGATTTGATTTAACAGGACAATCATTAATTCCTTATAAAAAGGATTATATTGTTCAAATGATTCATATGTTACTAATTATTTTAGGAGCGATTGGTTTCCCTGTGCTAATGGAAGTGAAACAATTCCTTAGTAAAAGGAGACAACAATTATTCCGTTTTTCATTATTTACAAAATTGACGACAACAACATTTTTTGCACTCGTTGTTGTTGGTACAATTATGATTTTTTTACTGGAGAGAAATCATTTTTTAGTAGGAAAGTCATGGCATGAAACTGTCTTTTATACATTATTCCAATCTGTGACGACGCGAAGTGGTGGACTTGCTACGATGGATATACGTGAATTGTCACAACCGACGCTTTTATTTATGAGTATATTAATGTTTATAGGGGCATCTCCAAGTTCGGTTGGGGGCGGAATACGTACAACAACATTTGCTGTTAGTATATTGTCACTATACACCTTTGCAAGGGGCGGTAGAACAGTTAGAGTCTTCAAACGTCAGCTACATGAAGAGGATGTACTGAAAGCATCTGTCGTTATGACGATGGGGATTTTGTTATGTGCTACTGCGCTATTCATTTTATCTATTACGGAAAATGTACCGCTTATGAGCCTAATTGTTGAAGTTTGTTCTGCTTTCGGAACGACGGGACTATCAACAGGTGTTACGCCTGATTTAACAACTGTTGGGAAACTTGTACTTATTGTGCTTATGTTTATCGGACGCGTTGGCATTTTAACATTTATTTTAGCTAGTGGTGGAAGGGAACAACCACCTCGCTATAAATACCCGAAAGAGCGGATTATTATTGGATAGTATGAAACCATTCTACCTACGTTAGGTAGAATGGTTTTTTAGTCGTTAATGCCAAATTGTGGATGCATAAAAGCTTCATTTTTATTATCCGCTTCGTTTTTTAGCAATTCTTGATTTTCTTCTGAAATCCAGCCAATATCATTTGTAGGATGGATCCACTCATCGCCAGCCATAATGGCAGGATCTACTTCATCACTCCAATTGTTAAGCGGACTGTTCTCGGAATTATATTTACTGTCTCCAATTACAACATCATATTGATTCACAAAAGGTTGTTGCATCGTTTTTCCTGTTCCTTTAAAAGATGGAAAATTCATTTGATGCGGGAGCGTTTCGTCTAAAATCGGTGATTGAATCTTTTCTTTTTTCTTCAAAATCATCGCTCCTTTTTATAATGGTTTCTTCATATGTAGTATTTCCATCGAACGCCTCTTATGTACTTGTTAACACTTGCCAGTAATAATTATTTTAAGTTGTTTCAAAATAGAGTAGAAAGTGATTTCTTGAGAGCAGGTGAATGTATTGGTAAAAAGAAAAGTGAAACAAAATGCGGCAATCAATAATAATAAAACTCCGAAAGAAAGCTTACCAGATGCAGAATTTGCATTAGAGTATGAAGGAGAAAATAGCGCAAAGTATGCTAATCGTAATTCAAAAAAAGGGAAACAAAAATGAGGCGTTTTTTACAAACGCCTCATTTTTTTGTGGGATTATAAAGGTTTTTTTAATTATTTGTAAATTTAGTGTTTTCTATTAGCAGAAAAATGCGAAAAAACATAGAAGTAGCAACGTATTACACAAAAACAAACAACAAACAAAAGATTAATGTTGGTTTAATACTGCTTTTACACTAGTTGTTTATATTTGAGTTGTACATAAGATTTGTAAAAGGAGAGAGAAACAGTGAAAAAAACAATCTTTAAAGCTGTAGCGACTGGAATGGTATTTTCGTTATTAATGGGGTGTGGTGCAAAGAAAGAAGAAAGTGCTGGAGCGAAAGTGAAAGATGACAAATTATCTGGATCATTAACTGTTTACACAGCCATTGAAGAAGAGCTTGTACCAATTTATCTTGATTCCTTTAAAAAGAAATATCCTGATGTGAAATTGAACATTGTACGTGATTCAACAGGAGTTATTACTGCGAAATTACTAGCTGAAGGGAAAAATACACAAGCAGATGTTGTATGGGGAACTGCGGCATCAAGTCTATTAGCTTTAGATAAAAAAGATATGTTAAAAGGATACTCTCCAAAAGGAGCAGATCGTGTTCTTCCACAATTTAAAGATGATAAGCAACCTGAAAAATGGGTAGGAAATACTGCATTTATGACGGGGATTGCTGTAAATAAAGAAGAGTTAAAGAAGAAAAATTTACCGATGCCAGAATCATATGAAGATTTAACGAAACCAGAGTATAAAGGAACACTTGTTATGCCACATCCAGCATCATCTGGAACAGGATTTTTAACAGTTTCTGCATGGCTACAAATTATGGGTGAAGATAAAGGCTGGGATTACATGAAGAAACTTCATGATAATATGGCAAGTTATACGCATTCAGGTTCAAAACCAGCGAAATTAGCAGGAGCAGGTGAATATCCAGTCGGTGTATCAATGGTTTATAGTGCTTTAAAAGAGAAACAAAAAGGTGCACCAGTTGAAGTTGTACTGCCGAAAGAAGGATTAGGATGGGAAGTAGAAGCGAACGCACTTATTAAGAAAGATAATGCGAAAAATGATAAATTAGCGCAAGCATTTTTAGATTGGGCAATTACTGATGATGTAATGAAGTTATACTTTGAGAAAAATGGATTTGCGACAATTAAAAATGACTATAAACTTCCAGAGGGATTCCCGAAAGATGTTACGGAAAAATTATATAAAAAGAATGACTTTAAATGGGCAGCAGAAAATCGCGACAAAATTTTAGAAAAATGGGAAAAAGAGTTTGGCCAAAAAGCAGAACCGAAAAAGTAAGTGAGTGGGAGAGAGAAAAATGAGCGAATATTTATCAATTCAACACATTCAAAAACAGTTTGATGCATTTACAGCGTTAAAAGATATTTCTTTTACTGTGAAAAAAAATGAGTTTGTTTGTTTATTAGGCCCAAGTGGCTGTGGGAAAACGACGTTGCTTCGCATTTTAGCGGGACTAGAGGAACCAACGACTGGCAGTATAGCTGTGAATGGAAAAGATATTACAGCATTGCCTCCTGGAAAGAGAAACTTCGGAATGGTTTTCCAATCGTATGCTTTATTTCCGAATTTAACAGCACTTGAAAATATTGAATACGGCTTAAAGACAAAAAAATATGGGAAAGCAGAAGTGAAAGAGAAAGCGCTAGATGCGTTAAAACTTGTAGATTTGCTGAATGTAAAAGATAAATATCCTGCTCAAATGTCTGGTGGACAACAGCAGCGAGTAGCACTTGCACGTGCGCTCGCTCTGTCTCCAGATATTTTGTTACTCGATGAGCCGTTATCAGCTTTAGATGCAAAAGTGCGTGAAAAATTACGTAGGGAAATGCGTGATTTGCAAGAGAAAATAGGAGTAACGACGATTATGGTAACGCATGATCAAGAAGAGGCATTAACGATGGCTGATAAAATTGTTGTAATGAATCATGCGGAAATTATGCAGATTGGAACACCAGAGGAGATTTATCAAAGACCAGCCAATCCGTTTGTGGCAGATTTTATTGGTTCTATTAATTTCTTTTCGAAAAATAACGAAGAACATGCAATTCGTCCTGAACATGTAACAATTGTACAAAAGGACGGTATTAAATCAGTTGTGGAAAGTATGGAATTTCGCGGATCTGTATATCGGACGGAAGTGCGAGTCTTAGAAGAAAACACACACCTTTATAATGAGAAAATTGTAGTGGATATATTAGCATCAGAAGTAGAAGCAACGGCTATTAGAAAAGGAAAGCCGATTCAAATCTCTTTCTCAGAAAATCATATGTTGTCATATGGAAAGAAGGTCATTGTATAGATGGAGATGTTAGAAAACTATAAGGTAGAAAGTACGAAAAAAAAGATTAAGAGAAGTATAGGGAAAGAGGAATGGATCCAAAGGCTCGTAATTATCGGTATGATTTTTTCTTTCCTTATCATACTTGTATTACCGCTATTACAACTATTTACACAAGCTTTTTATAATAAAGATGGAGTTTTCGTTGGTTTATCGAATTTCAGTAAATATTTCACAACACCAACTTTAGTTCAGTCTTTACAAAATACAGTATGGATTTCGGGCGCAACAACAATTATTTCAGTTGCAATCGCATTCGTTTACGCATATGCAATTGCCCGTACGAATGTTTTTGGAAAGCGTGTATTTCAGTATGTAGCGTTATTACCATTGTTTGCACCAACGATGATGCACGGTATAGCACTTACATATTTATTTGGTAATCAAGGGCTAGTAACGAAAGGAATGTTTGGTTTATTTGAAGGTATACAAATCCCTTTATATGGACCAGTAGGAATTGTAATAGCTGAAGTTATGTATACATTTCCGCAAGCCTTTCTCATATTGCTAATTGCCTTTCAAGGATCAGATTATCGTTTATATGAAGCTTCTAATATGTTAGGAGCCAGTAAAACAAAGCAATTTTTCACGGTTACTTTACCTAGTGTAAAGTACGGATTAATTAGTGCAATGTTTGTTGTGTTTACACTTAGTTTTACTGATTTTGGGGCACCAAAAATTGTTGGTGGGCAATATAATGTGCTTGCTACTGACGTATACAAACAAGTAATTGGACAGCAAAATATGCCGATGGGTGCAACTGTCGGAATGATTTTATTAATCCCAGCTATATTCGCATTTGTAGTTGATCGTATTACGCAAAGAAAGCAGGCGAATTTCTTATCTTCAAAAGCAGTACCATACAGAATAATAGCTAATAAGAAAAGAGATGTAATCTCATTCATATATTGTAGTGTGATTACCCTTATGATCATTCTATTATTTGTTGCAGTTGGTATTGCTGCAAGTGTGAAAGTATGGCCATATAATATGAGTTTTACATTTGAGCATTTTAATTTTTCAAGTTTAACAGGAGATGGACTTGAAGCATTTAAAAATAGCGTAATTGTTTCAGCAGTTACAGCAGTTATTGGGGCGATTTTAACATTTGCATTCGCATATGCAATTGAGAAAATAGACCAGCTACAATTTTTTAGAAAAACAGGTTACTTTTTCTCTATAGTGCCGTTAGCGATACCAGGTTTAGTACTCGGATTAGGATATGTCTTTTTCTTTAGTCAACCAACGATTCAAATTCTTGGACTATCAGTAACGAATCCGTTTCATTCTTTATACGGAACAATCGCTGTATTAGTACTAGTAAATATCATTCATTTTTATTCTGTAACATTTGTCACGGCAACGACTGCCTTAAAGAAATTAGACCGAGAGTTTGAGCTTGTTTCGCAGTCGATGGGTATTCCGTTTTATAAAACATTCTTCCGAGTAACAGTACCAATGTGTTTACCAGCAATTTTAGAAATGGTAATGTACTACTTCGTAAATTCAATGGTAACTGTATCGGCAGTTGTATTCCTATATGCAGCTGATTTTAAACTAGCTGCCGTATCAATCGTAAATATGGATGATGCAGGAAATGTAGCGCCAGCAGCTGCAATGAGTGTACTTATTGTTGTTACAAATATTGTAGTGAGAGTTGTATATGAATGGGGAACGAAAGCACTTCGTAACCGAACTTCACAATGGCAAAAAAGATAAGTAAGAAGGGTGATGGACAGAATGAAAATTGAAGCAGTTATTTTTGATTGGGCAGGTACGACGGTTGATTACGGATGCTTTGCACCGCTAGAAGTATTCATGAAGATTTTTCATAAACGCGGCGTTGAAATTACAGCAGAAGAAGCACGTAAGCCAATGGGATTATTAAAAATAGATCATGTAAGGGCACTAACAGAAATGCCTCGTATTGCGGATGAGTGGAAGCGTGTCTTCGGTCAATTACCAACAGAAGCAGACATTCATGAGATGTATGAAGAGTTTGAAGAAATTCTCTTTTCTATTTTACCAAGTTATGCTACGCCGATTGATGGGGTAAAAGAAGTAATCGCTTCTTTACGTGAGAGAGGCATTAAAATCGGTTCAACAACGGGCTATACGAGAGAAATGATGGAAATTGTAGCAAAGGAAGCAGTGTTACAAGGATATAAACCTGATTTTCTTGTTACGCCAGATGATGTTCCAGCAGGCCGTCCATATCCATGGATGTGCTATAAAAATGCAATGGAACTTGGTGTGTATCCGATGAACCATATGATAAAAGTAGGGGACACAGTATCAGATATGAAAGAAGGTAGAAATGCTGGAATGTGGACAGTTGGTGTAATTCTTGGAAGTAGTGAGCTTGGTTTAACGGAAGAGGAAGTGGAGAGTATGGATTCGGTAGAGCTTCGTGAAAAAATAGAAATAGTTCGTAATCGGTTTGTTGAAAATGGGGCTCATTTTACGATTGAAACGATGCAGGAGCTCGAAAACGTAATGGAACATATCGAGAAACAAGAACTTATTATTTCATAAAAGGGGCACGGGATCATGAATGAAAATCACTACTTATTATTAACACCAGGACCATTAACGACAACAAAATCAGTAAAAGAAGTTATGCTATACGATTGGTGTACGTGGGATGATGAATATAATACGATGGTGCAAGAAGTAAGAGCTAAACTTGTATCGTTAGCGACGAAGGAAGAAGAGAAATATACAACAGTGTTAATGCAAGGAAGCGGTACGTTTTCAGTTGAAGCAGTAATTGGTTCTGTTATTCCGGCAAATGGGAAGCTTCTCGTTTGTACAAATGGTGCGTACGGTAAGCGAATTGTGCAAATGGCAGAGATGTTACAGATTGATGTAGTGATCAGTCAAACAGAAGAGTGGGAACCTACTAATATTGTAGAAGTAGAAAAGTTATTGCAAGAAGATAAAGAGATTACGCATATTGCAGTTGTTCATTGTGAAACAACGACAGGAATTATAAATCCAATTGTAGATGTATGTAAATTAGGACAACAGTATGGAAAGGTTACAATTGTTGATGCGATGAGTAGTTTCGGCGGGATTGAAATAGACATTGCTGATTTACAAATTGATTTTTTAATTAGTAGTGCAAATAAGTGTATTCAAGGGGTTCCTGGATTCGGATTTGTAATCGCAAAACGTGATGAATTATTGAAGTGTAAAGGGCAAGGACGCTCTTTATCTCTTGATTTATATGATCAGTGGGAAACGATGGAAAAACAAAATGGGAAATGGCGTTTTACTTCGCCTACACATGTTGTACATGCTTTTTATCAAGCGCTACTTGAGCTAGAAAAAGAAGGTGGAGTAAGAGCGCGTTACAATCGATATTACAACAATCAAAAACTACTAGTGAATAGAATGGGAGAAATCGGATTTAAGCCACTAGTAGATAAGAAATATCAATCTCCTATTATTACATCTTTCATTTATCCAAAAGAGGGGTTTGAGTTTCAACAGTTATATAACGAATTAAAGCGTTATGGATTTGTTATTTACCCTGGGAAAATTTCGAAAGTAGATACGTTCCGCATTGGAAATATCGGTGATGTACATGAAGAAGATATTAATCGCTTAGTTGATTGTATGGCTAAAGGAGCTGTTATTGGGTGAAAGTATTTTGCTTAGGTGGAGCAGGTAAAATTTGTCGTGAAGCTATTTTGGATTTAGTTCAATTTTCATCTTTTGAGACGATTACTGTAGCCGATTTTAACGAGGAAGAGGGCCGTAAAGTAGTAGAATGGCTCAACGATCCTCGTGTTGATTTTGTAAAAGTAGATGTAACGAATCACGAGGATACGGTTGCAAAAATGAAAGGTTATGACATTGTAATGGACGGTACGACGATAAAGCTAAACGGATTGTCGACTCGCTGTATTGCAGAAGCAGGCTGTCACGGTGTGAACTTAAATGGATTTGGTGAAGAAAATGAATCGCATGCTATATTTGTTCAAAATGAAAAAACATGTTTACCTGGATTTGGCATGACGCCAGGTGTAACGCAAATGATGGCAATGCATGCAGCAAATCAACTGGATACTGTAGAGTCCGTCCGTGTAAGTCACGGTTCGTATCGTCCGATTGCTTTTTCTGCTTCAATTACAGAGACAACGACATATGAATATGATCCACATTTATCATCGCGTATAGTGTATGAAGATGGTGAATTTAAGCAAGTACTTCCGTTTGCGCGTCCGAGAGAAATAGAGTTGCCAGCGCCTTATGGTAAGGCAACACAGTATATCATTCCGCATTCTGAAACGATTACGTTAGCAAAGGCACTAGAAAATAAAGGTGTCAAACTGATAGAGACGAGAGGAACTTGGCCAAAGCAAAATATGCAACTTGTACGTGCTTTATATGATTACGGCATATTGCGTAATGATCAGATTGAAATAAACGGGAAAGAAATAGGAATTATGGATTGTATTTCGCAGTATTTATTGCAATCGAAAGAAGGTCAAGAAACAGAGCTTTATGGTTATGCACTTCATGTAGAAGTAATAGGTATGAAAAATAATGAGAAGCAAAGACATGTGTTATATCATACACATCCGTTATCTGATGGTTCTGTTGTAGGATGGGAAAAATTAAGAGCGTATACGAGAAACGTCGGTATTCCATTTGGTGTTGCTACAGAGTTAATTGCAAATGGAAATGTAAATAGGGTGGGTGTTGTTACGCCTGAAGAAGCCTTTGAAAATCCACAATTGATTTTTGATGAGCTAGCAAAGCGCGGTATTCATATTCATGAAGAAGTTTCTACTTATAAAGAAAATTATAACTTTGTATAAGTAAGGAAGTTTATAAGGGAGATATAAATGAGGTGAAGCTATGTCTGTAGTAGGAGAAGAAAGAAAGCGAACCATTCTTGAAAAGGTAGAATTTAAAGGGAAAGTAAAGGTCTCAGAATTAGCGAGAGAATTTGCTGTATCAACAGAAACGATTCGTCGATATTTAGAAGAATTAGATCGTGAAAAGAAGCTGAAAAAAGTGTATGGTGGAGCTGTTCAACTTCCAGGCGCTGGAGTAGAGGCACCAATGTTAGAAAGAGAAATGCTACATATAGAAGAGAAGAAAAGAATTGGTTATAAAGCAGCGACATTTGTAGAAGATGGTGATGTCATTGCAATTGATGATGGAAGTACACCGCTTCAGATGGTTCCATACCTTGTTCATCGTAAGAACTTAACAATTGTAACAAGTTCATTTCCAGTCGCAACACAATTAATTTCTTCTATTAATAAAAAGATGTTTCATGGTGAAGTTTTATTTATAGGTGGAAAAGTATCTCCAAAGCATTCGCGTGTATCAGGGTCTATTTCTCAGCAAGTCATACAGCAATTCCATTTTCATAAAGCGTTTGTTTCGATTGATGGGTTATTACCTAGTTTTGGAGTTTCCAGCTTTGAATTAGAGAAAGCGAAATTGTCAGAGGCGATGATGAAATTAGCTGAGAAAACATATATTTTATGTGATCATACGAAGGTAGGCGTGAAAGGGAATTATCGTATAGCAGCAATTTCGCGTATTCAACACGTAATTTGTGATAAAAAAATGCCATATAGCTTTGAAGAAGAACTTATGAAGCATAATATTCAGTGGACAGTTTGTTAAATACAGTGAAAGCACATAAACTCCCACCTAATTTTTAGGAGGGAGTTTTATTATCTGTAAATCGTAAAATAAAAGATTTGCAGTTATGCAAAAAGTGGACACATTTTCTCACCTCTTTCATATAATTTACCAATACAAAAAAAGTTGGTCGAAGGAAAGAAGGGAGAACATGTCAGAACGAATATATAATAAACTTGTATTGTACGCGAATATTTTGCAAAAAATAGGTGTCATCAATGAGAAGGAAAAAAGTGAAATTCTTCATACGATAGGTAAAAAAGCCCTTTGAATAAAGGGCTTTTTTATTTTGTACCTTTAAAAATATAAATTTAATGTAATATTCTCATTGACAATGATAATGAGATTCATTATCATTTATTTGTGATTAATTGATAAATGTTATCAATTGTGAAAATTATATATGATAGGGGATATTATTTTGAAAAAAAATTATATGAAGGCGCTAGTAGTAGCGACAACATTAGCGATTCCATTTGCTACGTACTCTACTCCAGCATTAGCGGCATTAAAAGTTGAAGCAAATCAATCGGTAGCAGCAGCGAGTGATCGCACGTATGATACTGAGATTAAAATATATAAGGACCAAAAAGATGAGCCATCTATGGTTTCTCAATATATAAAAAATCCTAAAGTAACGATTGCAGCTGGCAAAAAAATTGTCACTGTAACAATGCAAGATAGCGATTATTTTCAATATCTTAGAATAGAAGATAAAAACCAGCCTGGTGTATTTCATGATGTGAAGGTTTTGTCAGAAGATAAGAGGAAGAATGGAACGAAGGTAGTTCAATTTGAAATTGGCGAGTTTGAGAAGAAGCACAATATGCAAATGCATATACTTATTCCAGCTATTGGATATGATCACAAATATCAAGTTCAATTTGAAATTAAAGATCCAACTGTAGGTAACAAAGAAACAGAGAAACCAGATGATAACTCTAATTCAGGAAATACGGAAACGGATAATCCAGTTGATAATCAAAATATGATAACAGATAACAAATTAAGAGAGCTTGTTAATAAAAAAGTATTTAATAGAAAAGATTTAAATACACCAATTACGAAAGAAGATTTATTACAAGTAAAGGATTTGTTTTTAAATACAAATGAGATACTTGATTATAGTGCATTAAAATATATGCCAAATTTAAAATCTTTAACAGTTGCGAATGCGAAGATAAAGGATCCGTCGTTCTTTGCGAACTTAAAGCAATTAAATCATTTAGCTTTGCGTGGTAATGAATTTGCAGATGTAACGCCACTTGTTAAGATGGATAATTTAGAATCCCTTGATTTAAGTAATAATAAAATTACAAACGTTGCACCACTAACTGAAATGAAAAATGTAAAAAGTTTATTTCTATCAGGCAACCAAATAGAAGATGTAACAGCATTAGCGAAAATGGAACAACTAGATTACTTGAATTTAGCAAATAATAAAATTACGAACGTTGCTCCATTAAGCAATTTGAAAAATGTAACATACTTAACTTTAGCAGGTAATCAAATTGAAGATATTAAACCGCTTTATACGTTACCGTTAAAAGATTTAGTATTAACACGTAATAAAGTGAAAGATTTATCAGGCATTGATCAATTGAATCAATTACAAGAGCTATGGATAGGGAAAAATGAAATAACAGATGTTACTCCTCTAAGTAAGATGACACAGTTGAAAATTTTAAACTTACCCAACAACGAGTTAAAAGATATTACTTCATTATCAAGTTTAGTAAACTTACAAAAGCTTGATTTAGAAGCGAATTATATTTCAGACTTATCACCAGTTAGTAATTTGAAAAAATTAGTATTTCTAAGTTTTGTTGCAAATGAAATCCGTGATGTCCGACCAGTTATAGAACTAAGTAAGACGGCTTATATTAATGTCCAAAATCAAAAAGTATTTTTAGAGGAAACAGAAGTAAATAAAGAAGTAAAAGTACCTATATATGAAAAAGATGGTGAGATTTCTACGAAAATCCGTCTGAAGAGCGATAATGGTACGTATAGTAATGGTGTAGTGAAATGGAGTACACCAGGTGAGAAAGTATATGAATTTGGTTTGAAAGATCCATTCGCGGATACAGGAATCTTCTTTACAGGATCTGTTATTCAAAATGTAGTAGAAAGTAAAGACGGTAATACATCTAAAGAAGATGAGAAAACAGAAGTGGTAGAATTTAAAGATGTACCAAAGGGACATTGGTCAGAAGAAGCAATTAATTACTTAGCGAAAGAAAAATTATTTATAGGCTATGGAAATGGTGAATTTGGATTTGGTGATAACATTACTCGTGGACAAGTAGCACTTCTAATACAAAGGTATTTAAAATTAGAAAATAATCTAGAACAAAAAACGGCATTTACAGATACGAAAGGAAATATGTATGAAACGGCTATTGATGCAGTGGTTCAAGCTGGAATTATGACAGGCTATGGAAATGGTATGTTCCGTCCGGATGGAGTATTAACTCGATATGAAATGTCAGTAGTACTACAAAGAGTATTTCAGTTAAAAGAAAATGAAAATAGTGCA
The DNA here is from genome assembly GCF_009183795.1 of Bacillus sp. B1-WWTP-T-0.5-Post-4. Taxonomy (NCBI): domain Bacteria; kingdom Bacillati; phylum Bacillota; class Bacilli; order Caryophanales; family Bacillaceae; genus Bacillus; species Bacillus sp. B1-WWTP-T-0.5-Post-4. The sequence goes on along the minus strand of NZ_WEIJ01000002.1, from coordinate 635,101 downwards.
GAGAATTTTAAAGATGTACCAAATGGCCATTGGGCGAAAGGATATGTGAAAGCTTTAGTGGATAATAAAATATCAAAAGGCGACGGGGAAGGGAATTTTTTAGGAGATAATTTCGTAACACGTGAACAATACGCACAGTTTTTGTATAATGCAATAAAGAAATAAAGTGAAACTTTATTCAGTGGGGGTTTTGTTCATTCCCCACTGATTAGTAGCCCTCACCAATCGGGCTGCCCGTTAATGCGGGATAAAAAATGAGGAAAATACGCTATTCTTTAATTAAAGAATAGCGTATTTTTTATGTGCAAAATGAAATAGGAAATAGATAGGAGTATAGACATATGAATAGCCTATTTTAAAGAAGAACCACGAAACTATATTGACAAAAAAGCGTTCTCATGTGATAATTCAATTAAATTTTTAGAATAATCAAAAAATATTCCTTTTACATAGAAAGGATTCGAACCTTATATGAATATTATGCCGGGGGTGACGAAATGTTATTTTTTCTGAAGAAATGGAATGAATTAAAAGATGTGAAATCTGAATTGGCACTTCGTGATTGGTTTTATGGTACCAAAATTAGCTTATCGCTATGTACGTCAAAAGAGCCGTTAACATTTTTAGTAAATGTTGAGGGAAGAGATAAAGGGCTATTTTCGGAAGAAGATTTTATTGTCGTAAATTGCATGTGCGAGTCAGTATTTGAAAATGAAGAAAAACCAGCTGCAGAGTCATTTATGCATGCGGATATTTATAAAAAAAGTAGTGCAGGATGTATTTTACAAGTGCAGACTGTAGATAGTCATTTAATATCAGAGTTATATGGGGAAGAAGGAGAAGTAACGTTCGATAAACGCAGTGTGGAGCGTGTTTTCGGAAAAGAAGGTATAACAGAAATGACAATTCCAATTGTAGAAGATGAAAAAAAATTCGCTGATTTATTAGAAAGCAATGTTCCGAATTTCATTGAAGGTGGAGGAGTAGTTCTTGTTCATAATTACGGCATGATTGTGTGGGGAAAAACGCCAGAAGAAGCGAAAAAATGGCTAGAGGGTATAGAATATTTAATGAACTATCATGTAAAGTTATTAATGATTAAGGGTGCAAGGAGCTCTGTTATATAAAAATGGATGTGATATGGATACAAGTTAATAAACAAATGAAAGCGTTTTAAAAATAATTTCACTCATAAAATATAGGTCTCCTTATTATATATAGATTACATGTTGACATGTAAGGAGGAACATATTTTGCGAGTTAAATATCATTTTCTGCCAAAGCAGCAAGTAACATTTTGCAAGATAAATGATTCTGGTGAAGAGGCACTGCAAATGATGAACGAAACGGGATTTCGAGCCATCCCGGTATTAGCAGAAGATGAGAAGAAATTCACGGGGATTATTTATAAAGTAGATTTATTAGAAAAAAAATGCAATAGCGGATTAGAGCATGTAAGTGCAGGGGATATGCTTGATGATTCCAATGCATTTATTTTTGAAAAGGATTCATTCTTCAGAGCTTTTTATGTAATTCGTCGGCTTCCGTTTTTAGCCGTGCTAAATGATTATAATGAATTTGTCGGTATGTTAACGCATTCGAATATATTTGATGTTATTGAAGATTCATTTGGTATGCGAACAGGTGGTTATATATTAACAATTGCAACACAAGATTGTAAGGGAACGATTAAAGAGCTTGGGACATTGTTAAAAGCATATAATATCGGTGGCCTATTTACGTTAGATAACGGTGATCAATATATCCGCCGCGTTATTGTAAATATATCAGATGAGTTAGATGAAACAAGATTAAAGCAATTAATCGGAAAAATAGAGAAAAAAGGATTCAGAGTGAGTCATGTAGATTATATTTAAGTTAAAAAAAGTACCTATCTGTTATATATAGATAGGTACTTTTTTGTCCCGCCATTTGTGGGCAGTAAAATCCGAGCCTCAAAATTCAGCGCAAGTAAAGAAGTTAAGTGGGGGGACGGATTGCCCATAAAAGCCCAATTGGTGAGGGCTGATTATATGTGAGTAATGAACTTTATTTTGAAACAGGAGGCGGGGATAATGCTAGATCAGATAAGAAAATAAAGTCTGCATGCTCACGAATTTTAGGGATAGAAGTTTCAATAACGCGTGATGTAATTTCACCTGGAGGGCCCACATGCCCGATAGCTACCATAATAGGTTTTTCTTGAATTTTTTTGATGAGTAATTGGGCTTGTTTTGAAATATGTCCTGCTGTATACACATCATCAAAAAATAGTTGGTTTTCAATAATAGGAACTCCTAATTCCTTTCCGATTTTTGGGACGACACTATTAGGATTCGTTTTACTATCTAAGTAAAATAAACCGTGTTTTTTACAAGCAGCAAGTATAAGGCGAACAATTCTTTCATCCGCTGTTACTTTTGACCCCATATGATTGTTCATTCCAATTGCATGCGGTACTTCTTGAATCGCTTGTTCAAGTCGGTTGTTTATTTCTTCATCGCTTAAATCAGTTGTAATTGCTTTCGGCCCAAGCCATTCTTTTTTACCTTTTATAGGTTCCATTGGCATATGTATAATAACTTCATGGCCTTTCTTATGGGCAGCTATTGCATCTTCTTTTGTGGAAGGAAGAAAAGGCATAACAGCAACAGTGAGTGGAATGGGAAGTGATAACATTTGATTAGTCCCCTTCATATTATTTCCGAAATCATCAATGACAATAGCAACTTTATTCGTATGAGCATTTGCTTGAATAGGAAATAAGAAGGACGGTAAAAACAAAACAATGATGAGTAATGCAATCGTATATTTTCGCATATAAATATTTCCTTTCTATTGTTATCCCGCTATTTGTGGGGAGTAAGACTCCCACCTCAACATTGGGCTGGATAGGTGGGAGATTCACTGCCTACCCGATTGGTGAATACTAATAATCAGTGGGGGCTGAACAAAAAACACTGATTAAAGTTTCACTTTATCAATCATCATTATGTTTTGCTTTTTTATATAAATTAAACAAAAAATGTCGAAGAAAAGTAGGTGGAAAATTAAGAATCACCGGTTTACGTAGCATTTATAAAAAAACAAGATGAAAAAAATGTCTATTATTGCGAATGTATTTACAAAGATAGAATAATTTGTAATAATTCTCAAAGTGAGGGTAAAGATTTGTAAATTACAGGGAGAAAATGTTAAAATTTCTGATTCTTCAAATTTGCATATGATTAAGTAGTTAAAAAAGTCAATGGAGAAGTGAAGTTAAGAGCATGGAAGTATAATAAGGGGGATATGGATGTTTACTGTAAAAAGGAAGTACACATTAGAAAAGCTTTCACGTGATATTCATATGAAACGTGAAGAAATGATTCAACTAGGATTAACAAGTGGGCTAAATAGTAGGGAGACAATTCAAGTTAGTCAAGAATTGGACAAGCTTATTTTACAATATCAATGTTATAAAGAAAAACAAACACCGAAATGGTTTTCAATTATAAAAATACCTATTTTCCAAATCGGGTATGAAGGAAAATCAAATAATTTTTGGCGAATGCTTGTGGCTGGTTTTATGAAATAAGTATAATTACCCTTATAGGATAAGGATAATTATACTATGTGTAACGGAATTTCGATATGAACTGTTGTTCCTTCGTTTTCTGTACTGTCAATAAAAATATGCCCATTATACATCTCTACAATTCGTTTACATATGACAAGTCCAAGACCTGTTCCAGTATCTTTATTAGTAAAGAACGGATGAAAGAGGTGTTTTTGAATATGTTGCGGAATCCCTTTTCCAGTATCTATAATCTGCAATTGTGCGTGTGTTTCATTGTTTTTTACTACAATGGTTAGTGTATCACTAGAAGTCATGGCCTCAATTGCATTTTTTGTAATGTTTAAAACCACTTGTTTCATATGGTCTTTCGAACAACGGATATGAACAGGATGGTCTGGCAAATGTAAATGGAATACAATGTTATGTAAATTCGCCTCAGATTGAATAATTAATGCTACCTCATTTAGAATTGTTCTTACATCATACGTTTGTTCGATGATGGCGGTTGGCTTTCCGAGAATAAGAAATTCACTTACAATTTCATTGATTCGCTCTATTTCTTGTTCAATTACGGAAAAGTAGAACTGATCTTGCTCATCTTTATATTTCTCTTTTAATAGAGCGACGAGCCCTTTAATTCCAGTAAGAGGATTACGGATTTCGTGTGCTGTACTCGCTGCAAAAGTTCCAACTAATTCAATTTTCTGTAGTTCATTTTGTTGTCTTTCAAGTTTTGTTTGCCGTTTTAACAAAATATATTGAGCAAGTAAAAATAAAATAGACATTAAAAATAAAGTAGCTATACACTCTATTGTAACCCACTGGTATAAGGTTTTTTGATGAATAGGTAATGGAGAAACAGAGACCTTCCAATTTAATCTTTGGAGTGGGGTAGTAAGCATATTAGAATGCGTATCACTTGTGTCGTTATTATCATCGGTTAGAAAAACTACATCATGTTTATCAGTTACCTCAAAATGGTATTGTGGTTTAATGGCATTTAAAGAAGATGAAATGTAATCAAAGCGTAAACTAGCTAATAATAATCCTGAGAGCTCCTTCTGTTTATTAAATATGGGGGCAGCAATTATAATAGCTTTATGTCCAAGAACGCGATCAGTAATGACTGATGATACAGTGGTTTTTTTAGTTTGGAGCGCGTCTTGAATATATTTACGGTCTGAAACATCTATAGGCTTTGATTCATCTTCAGATGCGATTGTAATGACTCCTTCTGGTGTAGCGTAATATAGACCAGAAAAGCGTGCATCGTTTCCATCTGTATCATGTACAATTTGTTTAATGCCATTTATATTACCAGTCTCGGTGCCTACAACTTTTGCAAGCATGTCTAAAGCAGAAATTGCTTCACCAAGATGATGATCCAAATAATCTCTATATAAAAAGAGAACTGTATGAGCAGATAATTTGTTTTCCTGTTTCATTTTATATGTATGATACGAATAAAATGTAGCACCAATCCCTATTGTCGGTAGGATAACAAGCAATATATATACAATTATGCTTTGGAATTTGACTTTCAAATGTGGTACTCCTTCTTTTTTTATTATCATTATATATAAACTATGTTAAAATTGTCATGTTTTTATTCAAGAATGATTCTTAATATATTAGGGGAGAGGAAATGGATGAGTGAATGCTCATTCGGAATTCACATGAAGTATGAAGTGGCATTTTCTTTTTATTGCTGAGAATTTAAGTGAAGGGTTGAAAGTTGTATGACATCAAATAATGAACGAGAAGATATTTCTCAATCTTTAAAAGTATTTATTGCATTATCTCGTGTACATCGTTCTGTTATGGATACTACAAATAAATCTATACAAAGTAACGGATTAAATCCAACTGAATTTGCTGTATTAGAACTGCTATATCATAAAGGCGGTCAACCACTTCAGCAAATTGGTGAGCGTATTTTAATAGCTAGTGGCAGCATTACATATGTTGTAGATAAGCTGGAGAAAAAGGGATTAGTAAAGAGAATTCCATGTCCGAATGACAGACGTGTTATTTACGCGCAATTAACTGAGTCTGGCGAGAACTTTATTGCTTCTATTTTTCCGGGGCATGAGAAAGTTATACATCAGTCTTTTGAAATGTTAACGAAAGATGAAAAAGATGAATTACTTGATTTATTAAAAAAAATTGGGAAGTATGAAAAATAATATGTTCCAAAGGAGCTTTGGATAAATAAATCCAAGGCTTTTTTTATTTGTAATGAACTCAGGGCAGTCACTGCCGAAATTTGTTGAAAATTAAGAGGGAATTCAAGAATACGTATTGAATTATAATAAAGGTATGTAATGGAGAGGAGGCTCGTTCATGTCATTTAAAGACTATGAATATAAACGCCCAAATATTGAAGAGTTAAAAGAGAAATTTACTGTTGCTTTAGAGAAGTTTGATAACGCAAAAACTGTAGAAGAACAAAAACAAGTCATTCATTCAATTAATGAGATTCGCAACGATTTTGGTACAATGGGAAACCTTTGTTACATTCGCCATTCTGTTGATACGACGGATACTTTTTATAAGGAGGAGCAGGATTTCTTTGATGAATTCTCTCCAGTTGTACAAGGATATGGTACAAAATATTATAAGGCACTCATTAATTCTCCATTTCGTGAAGAATTAGAGGCGTATTATGGAAAACAATTATTTGCTCTAGCAGAATGTGATTTAAAAACATATTCAGATGAAGTCGTGAAAGATTTACAATTAGAAAATAAATTATCATCGCAATATACACAGTTATTAGCATCTGCAAAAATTGACTTTGCTGGAGAAGAAAGAACGTTATCGCAACTGATTCCGTTTATGCAAGGAAAAGAAAGAAGCGAACGTAAAGCAGCAAGTGAAGCATACTACGGATTTTTAGCTGGAAATGAGGAAGAACTAGATCGTATTTATGATGAGCTTGTTAAAGTGAGAACGAAAATCGCAAAATCTTTAGGTTTCAAAAACTTTGTTGAACTTGGATATGCAAGAATGTACCGTACAGATTATAATGCGGAGATGGTGGCTAATTACCGTCAGCAAGTGCTAGATTATATCGTTCCCGTTACAACGGAATTAAGAAAGCGACAACAAGCACGTATCGGTGTAGAGAAGTTAGCTTATTACGACGAAAACTTTGAGTTTGCTACAGGTAACCCAACTCCAAAAGGAGATGCGGATTGGATTGTTGATCATGGAAAGACAATGTATAAAGAGTTATCGGCTGAAACAGATGAATTTTTCAATTTCATGCTAGATAATGATTTATTAGATTTAGTTGCGAAAAAAGGAAAAGCTGGTGGCGGATATTGTACATATATTGAGAATTATAAAGCGCCATTTATTTTCTCAAACTTCAATGGAACATCTGGTGACATTGATGTATTAACACATGAAGCAGGTCATGCCTTCCAAGTATATGAAAGTCGTAAATTTGAAATTCCAGAATATAATTGGCCAACATATGAGGCGTGTGAAATCCACTCTATGAGTATGGAATTCTTTACATGGCCATGGATGAAGCTATTCTTTGAAGAAGATGCAGATAAATATTACTTCTCTCACTTAAGTTCAGCACTTCTGTTTTTACCTTATGGTGTATCTGTTGATGAATATCAACATTATGTATATGAAAATCCTGAAGCATCACCTGAAGAGCGTAAGACAGCATGGCGTAACATAGAGAAGAAATATTTACCACATCGTGATTATGAGGAGAATGATTATTTAGAGCGCGGTGGTTTTTGGCAACGTCAAGGGCATATTTATAGCTCACCGTTCTATTATATTGATTACACGCTTGCTCAAATTTGTGCGCTACAATTTTGGAAACGTGCAAGAGATAATAGACAAGAGGCGTGGGAAGATTATGTGAATCTGTGCCAACAAGGTGGAAGTAAATCGTTCTTAGAATTAGTAGAGGTTGCAAATTTAACATCACCATTTGCTGAAGGCTGTGTGAAAAGTGTTATTACAGAAATTGAAGCATGGTTACATGCGATTGACGACACAAAATTGTAAAAAACATGCGCTTTTTTCACATGTTTAACATCGACATAATGGGAAAATGATGAGATAATAAAAGAAAATTCAGAATACTGAAGGGGTGTTTCTAATAAGGAGCACCTCTTTTCACCAACAAAAGGGGGGAACAAGTATGCTTCAATCTAATATGGATGTAAGTTTAGAAAGTTTAGTAAACTCATTACAGGCTACTCGAAGCACGCTATTATCAGAAATTGAAATGTTAAATGACACAGAAGTGAATGTAAAGCCACGCCGTGATAAATGGAGTATTATTCAAATTTTACACCACTTGCATTTAGTTGAACAATCTGTCACGTCTGCCCTTGTATATGCTTTACAAAAAAATGAAAGAAACATGACTCCATTTAAAGACCTCCAACTTACGCTTGATCGCACACATAAACGAGAAGCTCCTCAGCAAATGCAACCAACAGAAACTTTAATGAAAAAACAGCAAGGAATTCAATTACTAGAACATTCACGCCAAGAACTATTACACGCGCTTCATAGTGTTATAGATGAAAAAGATTTATTTGAAAATGGATTAAAGCATCCTGTTTTTAATGATCTGAATTTGTATCAATGGGTTCAATTTCTTGATTTGCATGAACAAAGACATCTTACGCAGTTAAAAGAGGCGAAACATGCAATTTTGCAACGCTAAAGTGGAAGAAGTGGGAAACCACTTCTTTTTTGATACGTGCATAGTTTTCTTTCTTATTTTGGAATACTACATGGAGAAAGAAAAGAAGGAGTTGAAAAAACATGTCTAAGAAGAAGCGAGAAGAAGAGCGCGCCTGGAAAGCACGTAAAGAAAATCAACAACCGCACGGAAAAGTGAAAGCTTTTGCTGAATTAGTTGAAGGAACAGAAAAAACGTGATGAGTATTTCATCACGTTTTTTGTATGAGTGGAAAAGTTAATAAAAAGGTTGTACCGATTCCTTTTTCACTTATAATATCAATTTTTCCATTCATAGCTTGAACAACACTGAATACGACCATCATTCCAAGTCCAGTACCTTTTTCTTTCGTTGAATAAAAGGGCGAACCAAGACGTTTTACTTGTTCTGAATCCATACCGACTCCTGTATCTTTTATATATAACTGAATATGCTTATGATCAGGAACTAATGTGAAATAAAGATCACCGCCTTTTGGCATAGCCTCAATGCAATTTTTTAAAATATTTAATAAACATTGATTTAGTTTTTGCTTTTCTCCAGCGATAAAAAAAGAAGTGCTTTGCTTTATATAATGAGTACGTACATTTGTTAAATTAGCAAGCGGTGTAATTAACGACAATGCATGTAGTAATTCTTCTTCTAACTGTAATGTTTGTTCTTTTTCAATGCTTGGTTTAGCAAAGGTTAAATAATCTGTAAGAACATGATTTGCTTGTTCGATGCCATTAATGGCAATGTCGATATATAATTTTCGTTCCTGCTCAGTGCATGTATCTGATTGTAACAGTTGTAAAAAACCTTTCGTTGAAGTTAATGGATTGCGAATTTCATGAGAGATAGACGCTGCCATTTCACCAATTAAATGAAACTTTTCAGCATTTATAAGTTCGTTTTGGAGACGAACTTGAGTTTGTAATATGTGTAGTAAATATAAAATTAGAATCGTACCAAGCATTGAACATAATTCATACACAATAATATGCGGTATATAATCAGTCTTATTTGTAACCTTTGAAAGGAAGAAGGGTATCCAACTAAATCCGTATGTGAGACTGTAGATAATAGCAAGTGTTATTTTTATACGATTAGAAGTTCGATTGAAAAATTTATATGTTAATAATAGAACAATAAATAGAAGAACAGAACCGATAAGAGATGGGAAAACACCTATCCCACCTAATAATAAGCGATATATGTTTAATACAACTAAGATAGAACCACCAGCAATAGGCCCTCCCGTTAATGTACCGACAATTAATACAATATGGCGCATATCAAATTGAAAACCATTATTTGTTTTTGCTGCAAATGTAATACAGAGTACGGTAGCAAGGCAACAGAGTACAATGAATATAGCTGAATTTAATTTAGGAGAGCGTTTCCCTTTTTGATTCCAAAATAAATGATATACGAGCATTGTAATCAGGATGAATAATATATTTAAAAAGAGATAAATAATAAAGGGTTTCAGTGGGATGCCTCCTCTCTTCTTATATTAAATTAATCATACTATAAAATGAAAGAAATGAAATAATAAATAGCTGAAAAATCAGAAATTTTTACGCTAGTATACAATATGTTACAATAAGCTGTGTCAATGAAAGAAGAAATTCCGTGCACCGCGCGGGAGAGGTTCGCGAACTCCCTCTATAAAAAACTATGGAAACAACAATATCCTTAGGTATTGTTTTGTTTTTTTATTGTGACAGTTCAAGAACGTTCTTTCTTCTTATTTATAGTAGAGAAGGAGAATGAGTGAAATGAAAAAAGAAAAAGCAGTTGTTGTTTTTAGTGGAGGACAAGATAGTACGACATGTTTATTTTGGGCAATAGAGCAGTTTGCAGAGGTAGAAGCTGTAACGTTTAATTACAATCAACGTCATAAGCTAGAAATTGATTGTGCAGCGGAAATTGCAAAAGAACTAGGAATAAAGCATACGGTACTAGATATGAGTCTATTAAATCAACTTGCTCCAAATGCTTTAACGAGAACGGATATGGAGATTACACATGAAGAAGGTGAATTGCCATCGACATTTGTAGATGGACGAAATTTACTCTTCTTATCATTTGCTGCTGTATTAGCAAAACAAGTTGGAGCACGTCATATTGTAACGGGTGTATGTGAAACTGATTTCAGTGGTTATCCAGACTGCCGTGACGTGTTTGTGAAATCGTTAAATGTTACTTTAAATTTATCTATGGATTACCCGTTTGTCATTCACACGCCACTTATGTGGATTGATAAAGCTGAAACATGGAAATTATCAGATGAACTTGGAGCATTTGAGTTTGTTCGAGAAAAAACATTAACATGTTATAACGGAATCATTGGTGATGGTTGCGGTGAATGTCCAGCATGTCAACTTCGTAAAGCAGGATTAGATACGTACCTACAAGAACGCGAAGGAGCGAACAACTAATGGATAACTTTTTTGGATTTCGCATCGTAGAGAATTTGCAAAAAATGGACAAGGATATTCAGCGTAAACAACTCAAATACCATAATAAAAGAGTAATGGTCAGCAAGGAATTTACATTTGATGCAGCACACCATTTACACTGTTATGAAGGGAAATGTAAAAACTTACATGGTCACACATATAAAGTTGTATTTGGAATTAGTGGATATGTAAATGAAATAGGTCTTGCAATTGACTTTGGAGATATAAAAGAAATTTGGAAGAATGAAATAGAAATTTATCTAGATCATCGTTATTTAAACGAAACGTTACCTGCAATGAATACGACTGCTGAAAATATGGTCGTTTGGATTTATGAAAAGATGGCAGAAGCACTAACAAAAGAGAATCGAGTGAACGAATATAAAGGAGCTCGCGTTGAATTTGTTCGTCTATTTGAGACGCCGACTAGTTATGCGGAAGTAAGACGGGAGTGGATGCTTGATGAGTAAAATCCCTGTCTTAGAAATATTCGGTCCGACTATTCAAGGTGAAGGAATGGTTGTAGGGCAAAAGACAATGTTTATCCGTACAGCTGGTTGTGATTATAGCTGTGCTTGGTGTGATTCTGCTTTTACGTGGGATGGATCAGCTAAAGATCAAATTAGACAGATGACACCAGAAGATATTTGGGATGAGCTTGTTGCAATTGGAGGAGAAAATTTTTCTCATGTTACGATTTCAGGTGGAAATCCGGCATTACTGAAAAATATTGAGTTTCTTCTTTCTATATTAAAAGAAAATGGAATGCGAACGGCAATTGAAACGCAAGGGAGTAAATGGCAAGATTGGTTACTTCAAATTGATGAGATAACAATTTCTCCAAAACCACCAAGTTCAACGATGAAAACAGATTTTCAGAGGTTAGATGCTATTATTCAGAAACTAGCAGGAAAAGATATTAGTTTAAAAGTAGTAGTATTCGATGATCATGATTTTGAATATGCAGTTAAGATGCACGAACGTTATCCAAAGGTACCATTTTTCTTACAAGTAGGAAACGATGATACAAAAACAGTGGATGATGCGATGCTTATAAAAAAATTATTAGATAAGTATGAATGGCTGATTGATAAAGCTGTAAATTGTAAAGAGATGAATGATGCAAAAGTATTGCCTCAGCTTCATGCGTTAGTATGGGGAAATAAGCGCGGCGTATAACGAGAAGGGATGTTTAAAATGACAGGAAGATTAGATGAAGATTTAAAAGATGTAACATTACTAGGGAATCAAAATACAAAATATTTATTTGAATATAGCCCAGAAATATTAGAGGTATTTGATAATAATCATCCAAACCGTGATTATTTTGTAAAATTCAATTGTCCTGAATTTACAAGTTTATGCCCGAAAACAGGACAACCAGATTTTGCAACAATTTATATTAGCTATATTCCAGAGCAAAAAATGGTAGAGAGTAAATCTTTAAAGTTGTATTTATTTAGTTTCCGCAATCATGGTGATTTCCATGAAGATTGCATGAACGTTATTATGAACGATTTAATTAAATTAATGGATCCACGTTATATTGAGGTATGGGGGAAATTCACACCACGTGGTGGTATTTCAATTGATCCATACTGCAACTACGGGCGCCCAGGGACGAAGTATGAACAAATGGCTGATTACCGCATGATGAACCACGATCTATATCCGGAAACAATTGATAATCGTTAATAGAAAGAAAGGGCCTGTATAGTATACAGGCCCTTTCTTTCTATTATATTATGCATTTTGATTAATGACAGTATAGTTTTTATGACTTACAACTGTAAGAGGTTCCATATCTAGTTCTCTAAAATTCTTCATAATTGTTATATCAACAATAACAGAGTTTTGATTTACTTTTTGAACACGGCCTTGCATTCCACCTTTAAATTCGATGATATCTCCAGTTTCTGCGATCTGCATAAGCAACTCTCCTTGTTACAGTTTTCCCAAAAAAAGAATAAATTTGGGTTTTTTTATTTCCTCCTATTTTGAACCATATTTCCTACTTTGTAAATGTTTCCAAAGTAAAAATTCGAAAAATATTCACTTTTTGTAAGAAAATATGTAGAAAATCCATGTTTTTTGAAAAAAATAGCAAAAATGCGAGAATCTTTATATCGAGGTATAATGAAAAAGTAGAATAACCTGCTGAAGTGGGAGAAATTAGAGGCGGTAAAATGATGTTTGAATTTGTGGGGAGTGTTATAGCTTTAATTTTATTTTTATTTTCTTATATGCATTTAAAAAAGATTCGTCAATATGATACGAGTACATATTTTGATGGGATGGATGGTATCCATGCTTCGATAACACATGATAATGGTGGGGAGATGTAAAGGTATATAACTTTATTTTCTTACGTGGTATGATGTTTAGAACTAGTGCATAATAGAGTTCATAAGTGATGAATGGAGAGTGAAAAGAATGAAGATTTCTTTTATTCGTCATGGTCGCTTAGATTGTACTATAGAACCAATGACGGTTACATCCTTTCATGAATGGATAAAAGGATATGACTTACATACTATAACAGAAAAACAACCTATACCATTGGAAACAAGAGAAGCGGTTGAAGTAGCGAAATTGATTGTAACGAGTGATCAAAAGTGTGCTGTACAGTCAGCAGCTGAATTAATGGATTCTTTATGTTTTATACAAAATTCTCTTTTTAGGGAAGTGGCAGTTCCGGCGAGCTTTTATGCGCCAAAATGGTTGAAGTGTAAACTTAACGTATGGATGTGTATTGGACGAGCATTATGGATACTTGGTTACCATAAAAATGTTGAATCTTATAAGGAAGTAAGAGAGAGGGCAAGGCAAGCAGCTTACGTATTACATCGTTATGCTCTCGTACATGGAAGTATTGCTCTTGTAGGTCATAATTATTTTAATTCGATGATTGGAACGGAGCTGAGGGCAATGGGATGGTCTGGTTCGCCTATTTTGCATAGAAAGCCATGGGGATGTACAACATATACGTTTCACGAGGCGATGGATGGAAATATATTAAATACGAATTTAACATAAAAGCACACGATTTATATAAATCGTGTGCTTTCTTTTTAAGATACAGAAATTTTGACGTTTAATGGTTTTACGAGATGAGCATAAGGTTCGCCTACTAGCATAACAATTTCATCTTTTTTATAACCTAACTTTTCGTATAGTGAATAGGCGCGTGTGTTTTCTAAATTAACAAGTAAAGCGATTTTTTCATGCCCTTTTTCAGTTGCATAGATTTCGGCAACTTCAATTAATTTAGAACCGATACCTTTTCCGCCGTGTGCACTTGAAACTGATAGTGTATCAATGTAATACTCATCAAGCTCAGCTTCTTTTTCTAACGTAATTGATTCATCTTTATGTAATTCTCTTAAGTGATGTACAATTGGTGCGTCAAGCTGTGTTGCTTCACTACCGTGATAAGCGACAATAACTCCAACTGCACTCTCGTCTTGTTCATAGACAAAACAGTTTTCGTAGCTCAGACGGTTATTTTCTTTTGAGAACCATGTCTCAAGTCCTAGTAATACTTCTGCTTCATCTGTGCTACCTGTGATTTTTTCAGCAATTTCATGCAGAGCATTATACAATAAAGGAGCTATTGCCATTGCATCTGTCTTTTTTGCTTTCCGAATCATAGTATCCCTCCTAGTTCTATTTGTATATTGTAGCATAGTGGTATGGAACTTTGCATAATTGAATGCCGAAATGTTTGATATAGAGAAGTAGCTATGTTAGTATATGATATTTAGTGGACATATAGTAAAACGATATTGTTTGCGAAATAACGAAAATAAAATCATGGCATAACAACGAGATAAAGTGAAACGTTAATCAGTAAGATTTTTTGTTCATTCCACGACTGATTAGTAGTCAACACCAATCGCACTACCTGCAAATAGCGGGATAAATTTACAGTTGTTGACCTATAGAATATACGATAAAATAAAATATTGCAGAGAGGTGAAATACATGGATAAAGAATTAGCAAATACAATTTTAGATCAGCTAAAAAATGGTGAAATAAAGGAGTATGTTGTTACGAAAGATGTATTTTATACGTTCAGAGAAGTTGTTGTAAATAGAGAAGACTTTAAGCATTTCATTGGTAACGCACAGCGAGGCGGGCAAGTGATTTATACATATTCAGAAACGCCACGTTCATAAAGGGGAATTTTGATCAGCAGGGCATCTCTCACTGATTAGTAGCCTTTCACCAATCGGACGTTTAATGCGGGATAAATAAAAGATAAAGGAGAGGGGAATTATGGGCGATTTTAAACAAGGCATTTTACCACATTGGGATTATATGTGGAAAGATAGAGCCGGCAATCGATTTATGGGAATGGTTATGTATCCAGAGAAACGAAAATGTTCAGCAAAAATGCTTCAGAAAATAAAAAGAGCATATGAAGAAGCAGTAGAAATTAAAGTAACTGTACAAGTTCGACATACATATCAGTACGTAGAAGGAATGATTGTATACTTTGATGAAGAGGCTCCGGTATGTACAATGATTGATAAAGATGAAAATCCGCATCATATATTTGTAAAAGATATTTTGCGCATTGAGCACTCTGAATAAACTTTTCATAAATAAATTGAAGTTCCATAATAATAATCTTTTTCTATAATAGTTATCTTTTAGTATGTAACGAGAAACGAAAGTATATGTATAATATATTTAATAAGGTAAATTTGATAAATGTAATCGTTTTTTAGAGCAGATTATAGTTTCATATCTGTTCTTTTTTGCGTGATGCTGGAGAAATATATTTCTTCAGCATCTACCGTTTTATGACAAAATATATTGTTAACTTTTTTAAAAATAAGGTTAAATTCGTTGACAACTTTTTTGAAAAGCACTTTATTGACATGAGTTTTAGAATGTTGTTTCATAGTCATTGTATTGAAAAAAAACGGCTATCATGTCGAAAAGTAAAAGTTAAAAAAAGAAAGAATTTATACATATATCTTGTGTCTTATTTTGAAACGTAATACAATATATAGAGAAATCAAGAACAACATATAGAGAATATAGATTTGAGAGGGAGGGTCGGAAATGTTAGTTGCATATGATTCTATGACAGGAAACGTGAAGCGTTTCATTCACAAATTAAATATGCCGGCCGTTCAAATTGATGAAGATCTAGTAATAGATGAAGACTTTATTCTTATTACGTATACAACAGGTTTTGGCAATGTACCAGAACGTGTTTTAGACTTTTTAGAGCGCAATAATGAAAAATTAAAAGGCGTATCTGCAAGCGGCAATCGTAACTGGGGAGACATGTTCGGTGCAAGTGCTGACAAGATTTCTACTAAATATGAAGTGCCTATTGTATCAAAATTTGAGTTATCTGGAACAAATAACGATGTAGAATATTTTAAGGAAAGGGTGCGGGAGATTGCGACACATTGAACTGAATAATGAAATCACGCAAATGCAGGACGGTTTTTATCAGCTTCATAAAGATAAAGAGGCATTAGAAGTCTTTATGGAAGAAGCTAGAGAGAATACCGTTCCTTTTAATAGCGTGGCAGAGCGAATGGAGTATATGAAAGAACATGATTACTATTACAACGTTCTGGACGAGTATAGCTTGGAGGAAGTAGAGGAAGTATATAACATCGCTTATGGTGAAAACTTCGAGTTCCAATCTTATATGGCAGCATCTAAGTTCTACAAAGATTATGCGTTAAAAACGAATGATCAAAAACAATACTTAGAAAGCTATGAAGATCGTGTAGCAATTGTTTCATTATACTTAGGACGCGGTGATGTTTCGAAGGCAAGACAATTCGCAAGCATGATTGTAAAACAAAACTACCAACCAGCGACACCAACCTTTTTAAATGCGGGAAGAAGCAGAAGAGGAGAAATGGTGTCTTGTTTCTTGTTAGAGATGGACGATAGCTTAAATTCGATCGGCTTTAACATTAATACTGCGATGCAATTATCGAAAATCGGCGGGGGAGTAGCTTTAAACTTATCTAAGCTACGCGCACGCGGTGAGCAAATTAAAGGTATCGACAACGCTGCAAGTGGCGTAGTACCTGTTATGAAATTGCTTGAAGATTCGTTTTCATATGCGAATCAGCTTGGTCAACGAAAAGGTGCCGGTGCAGTATATTTAAACATTTTCCATTGGGATATTATTGAATTCCTTGATACAAAAAAAATAAATGCCGATGAGAAGAGCCGTATTCAGTCTCTATCAATCGGAATTATCGTTCCAAGTAAGTTCTTTGAGCTTGCTGAGAAAAACGAACCTTTCCATGTTTTCGCGCCTTATACGGTTTATAAAGAATATGGCAAGCATTTAGATGATATTGACATTGATGAAATGTACGATGAATTAATGAGCAATCCGAAAGTGAAGAAGAAGCCACTAGATATTAGTGCACGTGATATGCTTATTAAAATCGCTATGATTCAGCTTGAGTCTGGTTACCCATACTTAATGTTTAAATCAAATGCAAATAATCAACATCCATTGAAGGATATTGGAACTGTGAAGATGTCGAACTTATGTACAGAAATCTTCCAGCTTCAAGAAACTTCAGAAATAAATGATTACGGTACAGATGACATTATCCGTCGTGATATTAACTGTAACTTAGGATCGTTAAATATCGTAAACGTAATGGAAAATAAAGAAATTCGTGAAGCAGTTCATGCGGGAATGGAAGCTTTAACAGCTGTTTCTGATATGACGATTATTCCGAATGCACCAACTGTGAAAAAAGCAAATGACGAGCTTCATTCAGTTGGACTTGGAGCAATGAACTTACACGGATATTTAGCAAAAAATAAAATCGCTTATGAAAGTGCAGAAGCGAAAGAATTCGCTCGTACATTCTTTATGATGTTAAATTACTACTCTATTGAGAAAAGTATGGAAATCGCTACAGAAAAAGGCGAGACATTTAAGGACTTCGATAAATCTGATTATGCGAATGGCACATACTTCGAAAAGTATGAAACGACAGATTACAGCCCAGTAACTGAAAAAGTTCAGCAACTATTTGAAGGAATTCATATTCCAACAAAAGAAGATTGGACAAGTTTAAAAGAGCAAGTACAGAAGAATGGTTTATACAACTCATATCGTCTTGCCATTGCTCCAACACAATCAATCAGTTACGTTCAAAATGCAACTTCAAGCGTAATGCCGATTGTAAGTCAAATCGAATCAAGAACATATGCGAATGCGACAACATATTATCCAATGCCGTATTTATCAAAAGATACGTTCTGGTACTATAAATCTTCTTACGATATGAATCAGTTTAAATTAATTGATTTAATCGCAGAAATTCAAGAACATATTGACCAAGGAATTAGTACAATTCTTTACGTTAATAGTGATATTTCAACACGTGAATTAGCACGTTACTACATCTATGCACATAAAAAAGGCTTAAAGAGTCTGTATTATACGAGAACACGTAAATTAAGCGTGGAAGAGTGTGTGGCTTGTACCGTTTAATATAAAAAGTGAGACATGATGAGCAGGGTTTTCTGAACCCTGCTCATGCTTAGTTATCATATTTAGAGAAGGGGCGATTTAATGCGTGCGGTAAACTGGAACAAAAAAGAAGATGATTTTAGTTTAATGTTTTGGAAGCAAAACATCGCTCAGTTTTGGACAGAAGAAGAAATTGCGGTTTCGTCTGACAAAAATACTTGGGTGCAATTATCGAAAGAAGAGCAAATTGCTTATAAGCGTGTATTAGGTGGTTTAACACTTTTAGATACGAAACAAGGTGGCGAAGGAATGCCACTTGTACTGGTTCATCTTGAAAATTTACAAGCGAAAAGTGTATTAGCTTTCATGGGAGCTATGGAAGAAGTACATGCGAAAAGTTATAGTCACATTTTCACAACATTAGCTACAGAAGAAGAGATTGATGATATTTTTGACTGGGTAGACAATCATCCGTTACTTGAGAAAAAAGCTGGTATTATTACTAGTTACTATCGTCGTTTATTAAAGCCTGAAGTAACAAAAAAAGAGTTATACATGGCAATGGTAGCAAGTGTGTTCTTAGAAAGTTACTTATTCTATAGCGGATTCTTCTATCCACTTTACTTAGCTGGTCAAGGAAAACTAACAGCAAGTGGTGAGATTATCAACTTGATAATTCGTGATGAGTCAATTCACGGCGTATTCGTCGGTATTTTAGCACAACAAATCTTCGCAGAACTTTCTGCAGAAGAGCAACAAGAAGTGCAAAAAGAAACACAAGATTTATTAATGGAACTATATGAAATTGAAATGGCCTATACAGAAGAAATTTACACTTCTATCGGTCTTGTAGAAGATGTAAATCGTTTCGTTCGTTACAATGCGAATAAAGGGCTTATGAACTTAGGACTTGAGCCGAAGTTTGAAGAAGAAGAAATTAACCCAATCGTTTTAAATGGTTTACGTACAGATACGAAAAACCATGATTTCTTCTCTGTAAAAGGAAATGGTTACGTAAAAGCAACGAACGTTGAAAAGTTAGCTGACGATGACTTCGTGTTTAACTTTTAATATAGGATTATAAAGAAAAACTGTCTTATTCATTGATAAGACAGTTTTTCTTTATAATTTTGTTTACATAACACTATTATTTTTGTATAGCGATTTATATTTGGGAAGTTCTATTCGTTTAACGGATAGAACTTTTTTGTAATTAAATGGGTATTTACAAACCTTTTGTATCGGTGTATTATTTAACTAGTACACCGATACAAAAGGAGGGAAGAAATGAAAATAGAGTTTTCTCCAAATACACCAATTTACATTCAGGTAATGGAATACATAAAAAAAGAGATCGTAACAGGACATTTATTGCCTGGTGATAAAATTCCCTCTGTCCGTGAATTAGCGAGTGAATTACAAGTGAATCCAAATACGATTCAGCGTACATTTCAAGAGCTAGAACGGGATGGAGTTGTTGTCACACGTAGAGGAATGGGACGGTATGTAACGAATGAAGGGGAGAAAATTATGGAGCTGCGAAAAGAGATGGCGAAAGAATTACTTCATTCTTTTATAGATGGAATGGACAATTTAGGTTTTTCAGAAGAAGAAATTCTTACAATTCTTCGTTCTTCATTACATGATAAGAGGGAGGAGAGCCAATGACAGAGCTATTGAAAATAGAAAACTTATGGAAGAGATACGGATTAAAAGCAGTGATCCGTGAATTAAACATAGAGATTACGGAAGGGAAAATCGTTGGGCTTGTTGGAGATAACGGGAGCGGGAAAACGACGTTATTGAAAATGATTGCAGGCTTGCAACACCCTTCTGAAGGTAGTATTACAATAGACGGTAAAAAGGTAGGGTTACAGACGAAAGAAATTGTTTCATTTATGTCCGATAAGCCAATCTTTGATGATTGGATGACTGTAAAAAACGCTTTATTTTTCTATCGAGATTTTTATAAAGACTTCGATATTCAAAAAGCGGTAGATACGATTGCAGAATTTAAAATACCGTTAGAAGAAAAAATTACAGCATTGTCAAAAGGTATGGTTGAGAAGTTGCAGATTATTTTAACGTTTTCTCGAAAAGCGAAGCTATATGTACTGGATGAGCCATTGGGCGGGATTGATCCTCTTTCTAGAGAACATGTATTGGATCTAATTCTACAGTTCTATAGGGAAGATTGTACGATATTAATTTCCACTCACTTAATAAATGAAATTGAAAATATTTTTGATGAAGTGATCTTTTTAAAAGATGGAGAAATGGTTCTATATGAAAATGTAGAAGAAATTCGTTTTCAGAGAGGAAAAGCAGTTCATGAATTGTTTAAGGAGGTGTTTAGTAAGTGAAGTCAGTACTTTCCTATTTATGGAATGTAAATAAGAAAAGATATATTGTTACTTTTTTATTCTTTGTGCTAATTGAAGCTGTGTTATTTTCACAAATGATTGTAAGAAAAAGTGATGCGGCTATCAGTAGACAAGAGGGTATATTTGGAATCATTATGATTATATTTTTCTTTTATATTGTTTATATGTTTATACAAACAATGAAATCATATTCACGCTTACTAACTAATCCAATGTTACGACTTACAGCAATATCTGGGAAACAATATGTAATTTCTATGCTTATTTTCTCATTTATCGCAATGGCTATATGGTATGGGATATGTGGAATTCTTTTCTACGTAAGTTATGTATTAGCTTTTCCTACGACTTCTGTATATGTAGAAGCAAAAGAGATTATGCAAGTAGGCATAATTAATAATTTAATATATACGATAAGCGATTTATTTGAGTTTTTGTTTAGTGTTTTACAAATCATATTGGTAATTACTCTAGTAAAGTTACTTACGAAAAAGAAAAAGGCGCAAAATATACTAATCGTTATTATTTTTCTAGTAATAAATATCGCGATTACTTTAGCGACAACCTTGCTAGGAAAATTAGCTCCAGCTTTCCAAGTATTGCGAAGAGTAGAATATCATAGTGAAAGCAAGAGTCTGTTTATTAATATGTTTCAAGAAAATGGATTTAACATTTTTAATATAAGTTTCATGGTAATGGTTAGTGCTCTAATAATATATGTAATTGCTTATATTATCGATAAAAAACTAGAAGTCTAAAGGAGGAATCAGCATTGGGAAACGTAGTAGTAAAGTTAGAGAATGTTCGAAAAAAGATTGGTGGAACGGAAATTATTCGTGGTTTATCATTTGAGGTTCGTGAAGGAGAAGTATACGGATTCCTTGGACCGAACGGTAGCGGTAAGACGACGACGATCCGTATGATGACAGGTCTTATTTCAATGACAGAGGGCGATATTACAATTTGTGGACATAGTATTCGCTCGGAGCGTGAAAAGGCACTAGAGCAAATTGGAGCGATTGTAGAAAATCCTGAACTATATGATTATATGACAGGAATGCAAAACTTAAAGCATTTTGCGAACATGGCCATTACACCAATTAGTAAAGAGCGCATTGCTGAGATTGTAAAGCTTGTTGAGTTAGAGCATGCGATTCATAAAAAGGTGAAAACATATTCACTTGGTATGAAACAACGTTTAGGAATTGCACAGGCATTACTTCATCAGCCGAAAATCTTAATTTTAGATGAGCCGACAAATGGATTAGATCCAGCTGGTATTCGCCAAATTCGTGATTATTTACAACGTTTAGCGAAAGAAGAGAATATTGCTGTAATCGTATCAAGTCACTTATTGAGTGAAATTGAATTAATGTGTGATCGCGTCGTTATTATTAAACAAGGTGAGTTTGTACAAGAGTACAACTTACATGAAAAAGTGAAGCATGATGAGGCAGTCGTTGTAGCGTTTGAAGTAGATGAAGTTCAGAAAGCGAATGAAATCATTAAAGGTAAAGCAAAAGGGAATGTAATTGTAGCATCTGTAACAAAAGACAACATTCCGCAACTTGTAAAAAAACTTGTTCATGCTGATGTGCTTGTATACGGAGTTACTGTTCAAAATAAAACGTTAGAGGATGAGTTCTTAGCGATTACTGGGGGAGTGAAAGCGTAATGTTTAAATTAATTCAAAATGAATTTTTAAAGTTGCATGCGAAAAAAGGTATGTATATTTTAATTGGTGTCATTGCTTTATTGGAGATTTTAGGAGCAGTAGTACTGGCGAAATGGGGTGAAGCTGGTAGTTTAAATGGATCTTACTTAGATTTTGTAAGTTCAGATATCGGCTTAATTATGATATTCGCAACGATTTTTGGAATTACAACAGCTTCGCGTACAATTACAGATGAATTCCAAAAAGGAACGATTAAACAATTATTAATTCGTCCAAGAAAACGAATGACAGTTTTATTTTCTAAATATATTACAGTGTTATTAACGATGTTATTTATTGTATTTGCTAGTACGTTAATTGCTATGATTATTGGATTAATTGTAATGGACGGTAGTAAAACTGAATTAACGTTAGGAATTGTTTTAAAAACAATATTATATCAGCTGCTATCACCATTTTTCTTTGCAACACTTGCATTTTTCTTAGCAAACGTATTTAGAAAATCTGTATTACCATTAATTATTACGATGTTCCTATTCTTCTTACAAGGTGCAATTAATATGGTATTAATAATGTTTGCAAAAGGTGTAGCGAAGTTTGTAGTATTCAACCATTTGGATTTAAGAGCTTACGATAGCAATAAATTAATCAATGGTGGAATGGAACCAACATTTACAGAATTTACGTTTACAACTTCATTATTACTTGTAGCTGCATACTTTGTTGTGTTACTTGTAGCATCAAGTGCATTATTCCAAAAACGTGACGTATTATAATAAAAGAAATCCCCGCTTGTAAAAACGGGGATTTTTATTACATAAATTTCACTTGGATTGCAACTTGAAGAACAACGATATGGTATTTTAAGAGATATGCTGTTTAAAAAAATGAGAAAAATAGGAAGGATTTCAACTATATTCATATTATAATTTAGTTATCCTGCTATTTATAGGGAAAGGATTGCCTATAAAGTACTAATTAAAGTTTTATTTTTACTATCTTTGGGGGTGTTTTATATGCACTATGCATTTTCACGTATAAGGCTACGTAGCTTTTTTGGATGGATGATTATAGGGGTGTTCCTTATAATGATTCCATTAGATCTAACAAATGTTTCTGAGAATACGATGGAGGTTATTTCACAAATAACTGTATTTTTTGTATTTCCGTTACTTTGGCTATACGTAAAAACAAATAAAAATAATGTTGTATTTAACAGTTTTTTTGATAAGCCAGGACGTTTATCTTGGGGATTAATTGTATTAGCAACGATAATGGGGATGATTTTTTCAGTTGGCATATCTCAGATTCAATTTTACATATTAGCACATACGTTACCGAATTTCTTAGTTACTATGCTAGAAGACGGAAATGTTATTAATACGAGTAACGTATATATGACGATATTTACTTTCATTTCAGCATGTGTGTTAGCACCTATTATGGAAGAGGTTATTTTTAGGGGATTTTTCTTACAGCGAATGGCTTATAAATGGGGAATTAAAAAAGCTGTAATTATATCTTCAATTATTTTTGGCTTAGGACATTTTGATGTTATTGGTGCGTTCATGTTTGGTGTCGTTATGTGTCTTTTATACATAAAGACAAAAAATATATGGACGAATATAGCTGTGCACGCTCTAAATAATTTGATTGCAACAAGTATGCAATTTTTCGGTGGAGAAGAAAGCGGTACAATCTCAATTACTGAATTACAAGCGCAAAGTAATTTATGGATTGGTATCGGTCTTACAGTTGTTGGATTGCTTTGGTTAATTCCTTATGTTTGGAAACAATGGCGTACAGTAAAAGAAGTTGGCGTGCCACCAGTACGTTTTATAAATGAGCAAAAAGTAGTGAGTTCATCACAAGAAAATGAAGTGTATAGTCAAGTGATCTTAACCGATAGATTGATGGCCATAGAGTTACCAGATGAGGCTGTAAATAAGCTTCGGTTAGAAGAAAATGATTATGTAACAGTATCTGTAGAAGAAGATAAAATCGTTATAAAGAAAGCACATAATAGATAATTAAAAAGTAGCTCCTAAAGAGCTACTTTTTAATTTGTAATAATTTCTACTCGAAAATTATTACCGTTCTTTACATATTTAATATCTGTAACAGTGCGGACCGTCTTTAAAATCTCCACTTTTTCACCAATTCGCGGGATGGTTGGAACATTGTCCCAAATACCAAGCAAGTCATCTAATTGTGCCGTTTTTTCATAAAACCAGATTTTCAATGTAAAGCCCCTTTCTCGAACTTTATGTATTTTAATACATAATATATTATTTTTATTCTTATTGTAAGGGGTTTTTTTATATTTTTTGAATAAAAATAAATTAATCTTCTGGGAAGATATGTTCAATATCAGGAGTAAGAGATACTTCTGATAATACGATATGAGAAACTGTCGTTGCATATGAAGAAACATCATTGATAAATTCTTCAAGTTCAACGAGTGAAGGAACAGAAATTTTTACAATGTAGCATAAGCTTCCTGTTACTCGGTAACAAAAACTTGCAGATGGATAAGACTGAATAAATTGTTGCATACGTGTTGTATCACCATTTTTTAAAGTGATTTCTAAAATACAATCTAAAACGAGTCCTGCCTTTTTATAATCAATATCGATTGTGTATTTTTGAATAACACCTTCGCTTTCGAGCTTACGAACACGTTCTGAAGTAGACGGAGCAGATAAGTTTACTCGTTTCGCCAATTCACGCATCGAAAGGCGACTATCATTATATAATTCATTTAAAATTTTTCGATCAACACGGTCTAATTGCATTTGTAAATATACCTCCAGTAAAATAATGATTTTTGTAAAGGGAAAATATAAATTAAGATTCATATGAAATGTAAAGTGAACGTTATTTATTTTACAATAAAACAGAAGGAAATAGGAGGGGAAATGATGGAGAGAATTTCATTATCAAATGTAGGAGATACAAAGTTTCAAAAGTTATTAGGGCATAATTCGGATATATTACATTCGTGGAGTACGTTAGAAGATACACTGTACAATACAGGAACTCTTTCAGCAGAGTTGAAGGAGCAAGTGAGAAGAACATTAGCGTATGGGAATGAATGTCCGTACTGTATGGCAAAGGGAAGACCTGATGATGTGCAAAAGGCAGAGGAGATTGGTGTAGCTGTTACTTTTGCGCATACATTTGTTCATGACCGAAAAGCAATAGATGATACTATGTTTCACGTATTAAAACAATATTGGACAGAAAAAGAAATTGTAGAGCTTTGCGCCTATGTTTGCTTTATTACTGCGTCACAACAACTTGGTTTTCTATTTCAATTACAGCCAAATTAAGGGGGAAATGATGACAAATCAAATAGCACTTATCATAATCGATGTACAAAAGGCATTTCAATTACCAGATTGGGGCGAGAGAAATAATATTTTTGCTGAAGAAAACATGAGAATTTTGTTAGAAGAATGGAGAAAAAGGGAACGACCAGTTTTTCATATTCAACATGTAAATAAAGAAAATGCTCAGTCAATGTTTTATGAGAGAGCGGAAACGGTAAACTTTAAAGAAGAAGTGCAACCACTACTTGGTGAAGTGGTTATTCAGAAATTCGTTAACAGCGCGTTCATTGGGGCAAATTTAGAAGAGCAATTAAGAAAGAACAAATGTAATGCAGTAGTGGTTGTAGGATTAACGACAAATCATTGCGTGGAAACTACGACACGAATGGCAGGGAATTTAGGATTTACAACATATTTAGTGAGTGATGCAACGGCTACGTTTAACCGTAAAGGTTTAGATGGTAAGGAGTATAGTGCAGAGGATATTCACAATATGACACTTGTAAATTTACATGAAGAGTTTGCTACGATTGTGACGACAAAAGAAGTATTAAAATTATTTTAAGAAAATAATTGCGAATTATGTAGAAAAAAATAAGAATATTTCGTATAATCTAAGTACAATCATTTTGAAAATAGGGGTGGCATCATATGGAGCAAATTTCAGTAAAGAAATTAGAAGAGGTACTTGTTGTAGCAGGGAATGATAAACAGAAGCAAAAGGAATTTTATGAATTGCTCTTATCTACTGAGTTTTATGTTGCTGGTTCACTAGAAGCAGAGGACGGGGCAACAGAAGGAATACTTCGTTTGCGTCATTTCCAAGGAGAAGGTAGATGGATCGTTCCGTTCTTTACACAAATGGAATTTGTAAAAGATGTGTTGCCAGAAGGAACGCCCCTTATTACGATACGTGGGAAAGAGTTATTTGGTAGCATTGAGAAAGATGCTACAGCTGTATTAAATGTTGGCACTGATATAAGTAAAACATTTATTCCAGAAGAAATTGCAGATATCGCATCTGGACGAATTTTTAATTATTATAAGTAAAAGGAAAAGCGTAATCGCTTTTCCTTTTTAATTTGAATATGGAGTGGCTATACCAGAAGAAATAGAGACTGTTTTATTATTCGTGTTTATTGTTGCTGTAGCTCCAAGTGGAATACCGATGTTTGGACTTATATGTCCAATTGGTAAATCGAATAGGACAGGTATATGATATGGCGCGAAATATTCATATAATATTGTTTGCAATGATTGAGAGGGCTTTGAAGGAGTGCAGTCGTGACAACTTGTGAAAATAACGCCCCTGCATTCATTAAACTTTCCAGATAAAAGTAGCTGATTTAACATACGGTCAATGCGGTACGGTTCTTCACCAATGTCTTCAAGTAATAAAAGTGTATTGTCCGTATTTATCTCGTAGGGCGAGCCAATTATACTTGTTAACACAGCTAAATTTCCTCCAACTAACGTACCTGTAACTGTACTGTGAGAGCTAGGTACGATACATTCTGATGCAGATAAAATGGTTGAATACGGATGGAATAGCTGATTAAAAGAGGATAAAGATAGGGAATCAATGCCTTTTCCTAGTTCTTCAATCATCGGACCATGAAATGTTATAAGCTTTGCATAACGTGAAACAGCAGTATGTAAAGCTGTAATATCGCTATATCCCCAAAAGATTTTTGGATTCTGCCTAATAACTTCATATTGAATGTGAGGAAGAAGACGAGCACTTCCATAACCACCTCGTGCACAAAAAATTGCCTTCACTTCATTATTTGTAAATGCTTCATGTATATCGTCAAGCCGAACTTGATCACTTCCGGCTAAAAATCCATATTTCTCGTAAACACTCTTCCCGATTATTACGGATAACCCCATCTCTTGTAATACATTCACACCTTTTAATACATTTTCGATTGTAGGTGGACCAGATGGTGCAATAATCATTACTGTATCACCTTGTTTTAATGCATTTGGATAAATCATTAAGCTCAGCCTCCTTCTCTTTCAATATATTCGCTTCATATGAAGTTCAACCCTTGCAAAAGCAGGGGAAAGCTTATCAAATAAAGAAGATATAAAGGAAATAGGAGGGGAAATGATGTTTACAAGTCGAGTAACAGACATATTAAAAATTGAGTATCCCGTTGTTCAAGCCGGTATGGCAGGCGCGATTACGACGCCAGAACTTGTTGCAGCAGTAAGTAATAGTGGAGGATTAGGGACGCTTGGAGCGGGCTATATGAGCCCAGAACAAATTCGTGAAGCGATTTATAGAATAAGAGAACTAACAGATAAGCCTTTCGGTGTTAATTTACTTGTAACGAAAGAGATAGAAATAGAAGAAGAGAAGGTAGATGAGGCGAAAGTATTACTAAGCGGAGTGAATAGAGAATTAGGTATAGAAGTAGAAGGAACGTTAAAGCTTCCAAAAAGCTATAAGGAACAATTACAAGTGCTATTAGATGAAAAAGTACCGGTCGTTAGCTTTGCATTTCAAACGTTAGAAAAAGAAGAAATAAATGATTTAAAAAGAAGTGGAATAAAAGTTATCGGAACAGCTACCCATGTGAAGGAAGCGAAAGTACTTGCTGAGCTAGGAGTAGATATTATTATTGGGCAAGGTAGCGAAGCAGGAGGGCATAGAGGAACGTTTATTGGGAAAGAACGAGATGCTATGATTGGTACGTTTGCGTTAATACCTCAGTTAGTAGGGGCTGTTCCGCATATCCCAATTGTCGCAGCAGGTGGTGTAATGAACGGACAAGGGCTTGTTGCGGCATTGGCACTAGGAGCAGAAGGTGTTCAAATGGGATCAGCCTTTTTAACAAGTGAAGAGAGTATTACGCACGATGTGTATAAAGAAGCGGTTTTACATAGTACAGATACGAGCACAACTGTAACTCGTGCGTTTTCCGGGAAATATGCACGCGGTATTCGGAATGAATTTATAGAGAGACATGAAGGAAAAGAAGAAGGGCTTCCGGTATATCCAGTGCAAAACGTATTAACTTCTAAAATACGCCAAGAGGCAGCGAAGCAAAATAAGGAAGAATATATGTCACTTTGGGCAGGGCAGGCAGCATCATTGGCACGAATCGAATCAGCTCAGCATGTAGTGGAGCGAGTTATGAAAGAAGCGGCGAATGCAATCGAGCAATTACAAAATATATACAAAAAGACCACTTGAGTAATTCAAGCGGTCTTTTCGTTAGTTTGCTTTATAAAATTGTTGGATGGCTTCGTCGATGTAAACCCAGCCTTTCCAACCTAAGTGCATATGATCTTTTAAGAAGTATTTATCGTATTCATGATTTGAGAAGTCGGCAATTGGATAACCAGCTTTTTCAATTTGCTCATGAACTTTCTTATAGTATGCTTCGCGGCGTTCTTTCGGGAAGCCAGCGTAGTCGTACCAAGGACCTTTGACAGGAACAGAAATGAAGAGTGGTTTTGCACCAGATTGTTTTAATAAATCAAGTACAATTTGTAAATCTTCATATTCTGGCGATTGGTCATAAGCATCATTTTTTAAGTAACCTTCACGTTGCTTTAATTTTTTCTTAATTTTGCTATTGAAGTAACCATCTTCGATACCATATTCATTAGATCTAGATTCTGCTGCACCTGTTTGATCCGCATGTTTACGAGCCTCTTCCCAGTTCATTTGTTTTAATGAAGAATCGAGCTTCTCTTTGTGCGGTTTAATATTAAACATAGCTGTAAATAAATCTTTACGATCTAAAATGTTACGGTAAATATAAGCGAAAGGTTTAGCAGCAAGTGCTTTTACTTTATACTTCGTATCATCATAAGCGATACCTTCAAGCGAAATTTTTAATAAAGTTTCTTTTTTTACAATCTCAAAGTTTAATAAACGCTTTGCAATTTGTTTTTTCATTTCAGGTTTTAAATCATTGTTGAAAATGAAGTGGTAACCTTGTTGTTTTGAAAAGTTAGGTGCAAAGTGCGTTTCGTCAATACCTTGTGGTACAAACCATTGCGGAGAAAGAACGAATACCATTTTCTTATCTTTCAATTGATCCATTGTAGATGCGAAGTTTAATACATGTACAAGGTCTTGTGTTCCGCCGCGTCCAAGAAGGAATGGCGTAAATCCTTCAGGCTTTACTTTAAAATAATTAGATGGATGGAAAGCATCCATACGTGCGAATTCCGATGAACCGTACATCGGAAGATATTTTGGATCTGCTAACATCTTTTGCTGTAAAATCATACTTTGAATTTTTTCTTCTTTTAAAGAAGTAGCAGCTTGTTCTACTTTTTCATCACTTAAAAGTGGAAGTAGGAAGCGCGTTGGAATAAGTAAGAATACAGCAAAAAGGGCCAATGCTAAAAGCATCGGACCAAATTTTGCTTTGTTCATCGGATTTCTTCCAACTTTTTAATAACCATGTTTGGTGTAGCCCACTCGTCACGGTCAAAATCAGAAATAGAAACTTCAATATCTAAACGCTCTTGGAATTCAACTAATAAAGATACTACAGCGAAAGAATCAAGGATACCTTCTTCAAATAATTGAACATCTAAGTTTTCTTTCACAATATCGTTTTCACATACTTCTTCTAAAATATCTAATACTTGCTCTTTGAATTCTGCCATTTTTAAAATCTCCTTTATATCCGAAATTATTATATGTGCAACTTCTTAATGGAATAAGAAGGGTGCATTAAAAGTATCTGTTAAGGTGTCCAGAGAAGATTAGGAAACCGAAACATACAACGTGGAACGTAATTACAATCGCAAGGATGTGTGTAAATTTATTGTTTGGCCAAAACTTATGCTTCTTGTTTTTTCGTTCGAAAATATCGAATAAAATAAACAGTGCGGCATGGTATAGACCATAAATAACATACTGCGCAACAGCGCTTCCTTGGATGTGCCAAATTCCCATAATGAAGAAGTTTAAAAATGCCCCGATATACGAAATAGTGTAACGGTTCTTAATTAACTTTTTCTTCGTTGCAAAAAAGACGAAACGCATGTAAATAAAATCACGGAACCAGAATGATAAACTCATGTGCCAGCGGTTCCAGAAGTCTTTAATATTACGACTAAGGAATGGCTTATTGAAGTTTTCTGGCGTTTTAATTCCCATCATATAACTTACACCAATTACAAAAGAGCTATAACCAGCAAAATCAAAGAATAGATATAAGCTATAGCTATACATGTAAATCATATTTGAAAATATTGTATCGTGTTGAGCGAATGCTGGATCCATACAATATTGCTTTATTAAGTAAGCAATAATAAATTTATACAAGAAACCTTGGAAAATACGATTTAGTCCTGTATATAGTAAATTTTGATATTCTTCAGCGCTAGGTGGCTTTTGAATATCTTTTTGGAATCTTCGGTAACGATCGATAGGTCCTGTTGAAATCGCAGGGAAGAATAAAACGAATTCCCAGAAGTTAAAGAAAGAAAGCTCTTTAATTAAACCATCACGAACTTCAAATACCATTTGAACTGCTCTGAATGTTACGTAAGATATACCTAGGAAAACAACAAGTTTTAACTCAGGTAAAAACGATGCAAACGGCGCGATTTTTGCCAAAATAAGAGGCAAAATCGATAAAATAACAGCTATGCAAAATGTGAATGTACTATTATTTTGTTTTCTTAAAATTAAATAGCCTTTAATAAGGACATATTGCCAAATAATAAATGCAGCTAGCATCATTGCTTGCTTTGGTTTATCTGAGAAGATAATAGCAATCATGACTAATGTTAAAACGGCATTATATTTGCGCAACATTTTACCTTTTAATCCAGCTATGATAGTAGGTATTAATAAAATGCCCACTATAGCGAAAAAATAAAATGATCCATATGCGGTCATGCTGTAACCTCACTCAATAATTTTTTGCGATCTACCTTTCCATTTGGTGTCATTGGAATAGAAGATTGATACATGAATTTACGTGGAATCATGTAGTTTGGTAATCGCTCATTGAGTTCTTTTTTGATTGCAGATGTTAATTTGAATTCTTTTTCAAACGAATGCTCCCCAGGAACAACAACCGCTAATAAATAATCGTATTTCTCACCTTTTTTAATTGGAACGATAACTGCTCCTTCTACGTAAGAACACGCACGAAGGTGATGCTCAATTTCTTCTAATTCCATTCGATAACCATGCAGCTTAATTTGGAAATCAAGACGACCATTATAGAATAGAAGACCATTTTCAACATAGCCAGCATCGCCTGTTTTATAGGCGCGCTCACCGTCAATCATAGTAAATGCTTTTTCTGTTAATTCAGGGCTTCCTAAATATCCAACGCTTACGCTTGGACCGACAATTACGATTTCACCTTTTTCACCATCAGGTGCGATCGTGCCATCTTCTTTCATAATAAGAAGGCGACAGTCTGATTTACAATAGCCAACTGGAAGTGATTTGTATTGATCAAGCACTTCTTCTGTAACGTGAATACCTGTTACAGCGACAGTAGCTTCTGTTGGACCATACGTATTCATAATTGTTGCTTTAGGGAAACGCTCAATTAATTTTCTAGCTACTTCATTTGGTAACACTTCACCGCAGAATAAGAATGTTTTCATGTTCGGTAGCATACTCTCAGAGAAAGATGCTTCCATTAAACACATTTCAGCGAAAGAAGGTGTGGAAGTCCATACTTGAATATCCGATTGCTCTAAAGAAGCAAACAAGTCTTTTGGACGCGCAATCATATCTTTATCGATTGCCCAAAGTGTACCACCTGTTACTAATGATGGGTAAATATCCATTACAGATAAATCAAATGAGAAAGGTGCTTGGTTTAAGAATACTTGCCCTGTTTGTAAGTTGAAATCTTCTACAGCCCATTTTGTAAAGCTAACAAGGCAGTTATAAGTAATCTGAACCCCTTTCGGATTACCTGTGCTTCCTGATGTGTAAATAATGTAGAAGTTCTCATCACCTTTTACCGCATGTTCAGGATTTGGAGTGTTCCCTTTATGAGTAAAGAAAATATCTTTTAAGTTGTCTTCACTTACGATGCGAACTGGTAAATCAGTTACAGTTACTGCTGTTGCCGATAAAAGTAATTTCGCACCAGAATTTTCAGCAATACGTTGTACACGATCAGCTGGGATAGATAAATCTACAGGAATGTAAGCATGTCCAGCTTTTACACATCCTAAAAAGTTAATAATCATTTCAGGTTGCATATGGCCATACACCATAATTGGTGAACGATCGTCTGGATACTCAGAAGAAATCCAATGTGCCAACGCATCAGAATCTTCCTTTAATTGTTTGTACGTAATTTTCGCATCTCGCCAAACAAAAGCGGTTTGATCAGGCGTTTCTGCAGCCCACTTTTCAATTTGTTCTAATAACTTCATAACGTTCCCACCCTAGAATTCATTGTAAATAAATGTACTTGTGTTTGTATCATGGAATCCATACAACCAAAGTAATGCAAATAAAATTGCAAGATAATAAACCGTCTTTGCAACCCATTGTGTGAGTGGTCGAGACCATATCTCTTTTAATCTTTCCATGTCTTTCCCTCTCTTAATGAAATAATAGCTCTTTGTAGGTATCATGTCCTACATTATTGTGAAAAAAACAAAATCCCACATTTTAGGTAAAAATAAGTCAAAAGGCTCTTTTTTGATATTAGCACTAAATACTAAAAAAGAAAATCCCTAACTTAGCAATTATATTACATTCAGCATGAATTTGTAATGGGTTTGACATGTAAATAGAAAGTGGATTGTGTGAATACATAAAAGTGGACTATAAGAATACGTAAAAATACAGTGTTTGTTTTTATTAATCATTTAAGACGGAGTAAACTTTTAAATTTCTAGTTCTTTTGAAAAGGAGGAAATTATCATGAATAGAGTGTGGAAGAATCTAATTTCGGAAGAAAATATCGTGAAATGGAGAAGGCATTTCCATAAGTATCCGGAATTATCATTTCATGAAAAAGAAACTTCGCAATTTATATATGATACATTATGCTCATTTTCTTCTTTTGAAGTAACGAGACCGACGAAGTATAGTGTACTAGCAATTAAAAGAGGTGTGAAGCAAGGGAAAGTAATTGCGATTCGAGCTGATATAGACGCTTTGCCAATTCAAGAGGAGACAAGTAAATCTTATACATCTGTGAATAAAGGAATGATGCATGCATGTGGGCACGATGCTCACGCAGCTATTTTATTAAGTACAGCAGAGGTGTTATCAAATATAAAGGAAGATTTTGCAGGTGAGATTCGTCTATTCTTTCAGCACGCAGAAGAGGTGTATCCCGGTGGGGGACAAGAAATGGTTGAGGCAGGTGTAATGGACGGTGTTGATTATGTAATAGGTTTACATGTTATGTCAGGACTTGAGAGTGGAAAGATAGGAATTGCATATGGACCGATGATGGCAGCTCCAGACGTATTTACAGTTGAGATTCAAGGCAAAGGAGGACATGCGGCGCGACCAGAAGAAACGATAGATCCTATTGCTATCGGAGCACAGATTATTACAAATCTACAACATATCGTATCAAGAAATACAAGTGCTTTTATGCAAAGGGTTGTTTCAGTTACACAATTTCATGGGGGAACGGCTGACAATATTATTCCTAGTACAGCAACTTTAATGGGAACTGTTCGTTCATTTAATCAAGCATTGAGGGTGGAAGCAGAAGGGAAAATCGAGAAAATTGTGAAAGGAATTACAGAAGCACATGGAGGATCGTATACATATACGTATCGATATGGATATGATCCGGTTATTAATGATGAATATATTACGAAAATAGTAGAAGAAAGTGCACTACATTTGTTTGGGAATGAGCGTGTTGTGAAGCTTGAACCTTCTATGGGTGGAGAAGATTTTTCAGCATATTTAAGAAAAGCACCTGGTTGTTTCATTAAATTAGGAACAGGTAATGAAAATATATATACTTGTTATCCACATCATCATCCGAAATTTGACGTGGATGAATCAGCATTAATTTGTGGAGTGGAGCTATTTTTAGAGACGACTATAAGATTACTAAAATTATAGAAAAACAAAAAAAGGCAACTGCACTCTATTGCAGTTGCTTTTATTTCTTTCCGTCAGAGAGGGCTGAGAAAGAACTATGCTCATTCATAGTATATGAATAGCTAACGGACAAGCTTGTACATTTTAATCATTTTTTTAAAAATAGTTATTGACATTGATAATCAATGTCAATTAATCTAAATATAGTTGAAATTGATAATTATTATCAATAGGATGGATGCGACATGTTAATGAGAAAGAATTTTCACCTTCTGCGGAGGGGATTAAAAGATAAAAATAAAGATGTTGATCAGCATATGGAATGGCAAAGAAATGTAATTCGGTCTGAATATGTAGATGAGAAGAAGAGCATTCAAACAG
The DNA here is from genome assembly GCF_009183795.1 of Bacillus sp. B1-WWTP-T-0.5-Post-4. NCBI lineage: Bacteria > Bacillati > Bacillota > Bacilli > Caryophanales > Bacillaceae > Bacillus > Bacillus sp. B1-WWTP-T-0.5-Post-4. The sequence goes on along the minus strand of NZ_WEIJ01000002.1, from coordinate 600,079 downwards.
AAAAAGAGATACAAAGTAAAGGGAGAGGTTCAGTTGAGTAAGTTAGTAATGATTTTTGCAAGTATGAGTGGAAATACAGAGGAAATGGCTGACCATATTGCCGGCGTAATTCGTGAAACAGAAAATGAAATTGAAGTTATTGATATTATGGATTCACCAGAAGCTTCTATATTAGAACAGTATGATGGAATTATTTTAGGTGCATACACTTGGGGAGATGGCGATCTTCCTGATGATTTCTTAGATTTTTATGATGCAATGGATTCTATTGATTTAACTGGGAAAAAAGCGGCAGTATTCGGATCATGTGATTCGGCTTATCCGAAATACGGAGTGGCAGTTGACATTTTAATAGAAAAGCTACAAGAGCGCGGGGCAGCAGTTGTGTTAGAAGGACTAAAAGTAGAATTAACGCCAGAAGATGAAGATGTAGAAAAATGTTTACAGTTTGGAGCTGAATTTGTAAAACACCTTTCTTAATGGCAGAAGGGAGATGAAGAGCAAGTGCATGAGAAAATCTCAATCAAAACGATGACAGATTATCATTTGTATGATTTTATGCGTTGTCCGCATAAATTTTATTTTCGTCACATAAAAAGAAGAGAACCTTCTTCATTTGAATGGCAACAAATAGCACAAATGATTGTCAATCAAATTATTAACGAGTATTACACGCTACCTGCGGGTCAACAAACGAAAATTGTACTTTTAATATTAATAGAAAAGTATTGGAAAAAAGTAAGGATTAATATGTTTGCTTCGAAGACGGAATACTATATTGTATTAGCGAAGCTAACGGATCACTTATTACAGTTCGTTGAAAAGGATGATAGTCAGACACCACCATTGTTTTTATACGAGAAGTTTCAAACATATATGGAAGAGTTAGGTGTCCACATGTCATTGACATTTGAAGTTGGTGAGTGGAGTGCTGAGTCGTTTGTAATTAAAAAGTATGTTGTCGATGCAGATGAGGAAATGCTTGCTCTTTGTCAGAAGCTAATGACAGTATTCAGTTATAAAGCTTTCGGAGTTCTTCCAGGAAAAATTGAAGTTATTAATTTAATAGAAGGAACTAAGTATGAGTACATTCCGAAACAGGAAGATATTATAACTGGAATGGCTGATTTATCTAGAATGAAAGAAATGTTAGAGCAACCTGAGCATTATACAGAGCGTCATTTTCGTTCTGAGTGTATAAGTTGTGCGTTTCGTAGTGAATGCCAAGGGGAAGAAGTAAAGACAGAAGCGAAACAGAAGAAAAATATAGTTCATTAAAGGATGCAACTTTGCATCCTTTTTTGTTATTGACATGAAAAGCTTTTCATCATTTACGGTATATTTGTAGCAGATTTTAATAAAGTGAAACTTTAATCAGTGGGGGTTTTGTCAATCACCCACTGATTATCAGCCCTCATTAATCGGGCTACCCACAAATCAGAATAAAGGGAGGAATAATCAATGAAAGATGAAACAAAAGTATTTCAATGGTTAAAAGAACAAAATGCTCCTTTTGAAATTCAACTGCAAATTTTACAGGCGTTTCAATTGTATAAAGTTATTGTTGAAATGGATAAAAAGTTAATGATGTATGAGGAGAGAGTATATAGGGAGAGAATGTAATCTCATCCCTGTAATATCGTTTTTAGCTGTTCTGTGCCTGTAATGAATTCGAGTTCATTCTCTGACTCAAAATTATAAATAATATTATGTAGTAAAGGACTGTATTGATAAAAGGTAGTAATACGATGAATGAGTAATGGATCATGATGAGAAATAAGTGTACTGTACTGTTCATATACAGATGTAGTAAACTCATGTCCGAAATCATAATATAGTCCTGCAAAATCAAAAGCAGGATCGCCAATTTGCGCATCACCAAAATCGATAACACCTGAAATGCTTTTGTTATGCTTGTTAAATAAAATGTGATGATGAGTAAAATCAGCGTGAATGATTGTGTTTTGAAAAGTGGATGTAGCTAAACATGCAAAGAAATTTTCAAATAAGCGATTTAAGGCTAGTTTCTGTAATGAAGTAAGGCTAGTAGTGAGATATTGGTTTAATTTTGTTTGTAGCTCTTTCCAGTAGGTACATGTTTTTTCAATAGGGAAACATAGCGTTGTAACTTGGTGTAAAGGAATACTATGTAGTACCGCAAGGAAAGTAGCTAATTGTGTAATAATTGCTTTCAGCTTTGGATCCTCCAGCGTGGCAACTGTTTCTGTTTTTAATGGTTCACCATGAATGAGAGTATAGTAACTACAAAGAGGAACCTCATCAGATTCATTTTTATAAATTAGGTGATATTGTGGAACTTCGATTTCTTGTAGTGATTGAGTGAGAATTGCGCATAGTTCTTTTTCTAACGGAATTCGCATCGCATATTCCTGTTTTCGCGGGAAACGAAACAGTAGCTCATCATTTACTATAACTGCTACATTATCCCATCCTTCTTCATTTTGTTTATATGAATGTATAGAAAGATTAGGCAAAGCTTCTTTTATATAATGTTTGTAAGAGTCCATAATTGTTCCTCGTTTCTGAGTTAAGTTATTCTATTTTATGATATCAGAATTTTCTTTCTATATGTTAAAATATATCTATTATTATGAAGAAGGGCGGGAGTATTACGAAAAAAAGACTGTTAATCATTTCTCTATGTATCGCTTTTGTATTGTTTTGGTCATATAAAGAGGAGGTTTTTGCTACCTTTAAACCGATTGATCAGTACGAGTTAAATAAGGAGTTAAAGAACAAAAGTATAGAAAACTTAACTCATAATGAAATGAAAAAGGTAGGAGAGCATTTTGTGACCGAGCAACTATCAGTGTTTGGGTCTACTAATAAAGAAGATGTGAAACGAAAAGGTGAAGAACTATTTTTAAATAGAGGGTATGAACAATTAATGGGAAATTATTATCCAAATCGTTTTCAAGATTTAGAGTATAAATTTACAAACGAGGAGATACGTGAAGAGACCAATGAGAGTTTTCTTTATCAAGCTGTAGCGTACGTTGCGGGTACTGAAAATGGTAAGAGTAAGAGAAGCGAAATGAAATTGAATTATGAAGTGAAAATTGTAAAGGTTAATAATATATTTATGGTGCTAGACCAAAAGCAGCGCGTACAATAAAGGAAATTCATTGCTCAATAGAACATTTGAGGGTGTATTACTTAATGCGGAATAAAAAGACCCTTAAGGAATAAAGGGCCTTTAAAGATTTTCATTTTGTTGACCAAGTTCTTTTTGAGCAATATATAAATTCCCTTGCTCGACTTGTTTAAGAGTATGAACAGAATCTCCTGCATATCCTTTTTGTGTTTTAACAGTTCTTTTTGAACGATTGGAATCTTGTTTCTTCATATAATAGGCCACCTTTCATCAAAAATAAACGAAAATGATAAGTATGAGTAATACAGCAGCGAAAATGGTAATGCCCATTAAAAACGAAGTGTTTTTATATTTAGGTGGCTTATGTACATCTTGCCGATATCCAGGTGAAATTTCAGGGGCAAATTCTTCATCGAATGATTGCTTTTTTTCTTTGTCGTCCATATGTACCCACCTTTCTTTTTCATTATATTATACATTACAAGAAAAAATATGCATAAAGAAAACAGCCGCTTTATTATTAGCGGCTGTTTTGTGTTGTATATTTTCGTTGTACTTGAAAGAGACGGATAAGTAGGAAGGCAGCGCCAAATGCTAGACCGATAATAAGACCGATCCAATAGCCTTTCGCGGCCCATTCTGTATACGTCGCTAATATGTAACCTAGTGGTAGACCTATTATCCAATAAGCAATTAAAGTCATAATTAGAGCAACATTTACATCTTTATAACCACGCAAAGCTCCTTGTACAGGGGTTGCAATTGCATCTGAAATTTGAAATAAAATTGCAAAGATAAGAAATTCTTTTGCTAAATGATGAACTTTTGCATCTGTCGTATAAATAGAAGCAATTTGATCATCAAAGAAGTAGAGAAGAATCGAATATAATAAAGCAAAGGCAAGGGCTAATCCAATTCCAATCAGTCCGTATTGTTTTGCATTATCGTAACGTTTTGCTCCAACTTCGAATCCAACCGCAATAGTCATTGCCATTGCTAAACTTAGCGGAGTCATATATAACAAGGAAGCAAAGTTCATAGCTGCTTGGTGAGCTGCAATAGTTGTCGTACTAAAATTACTCATCATGAGCGTTACCGCAGCGAAAATACTCGTTTCAAAAAAGATAGCAAATCCGATAGGGACGCCAAGTTTTAAGAATGCTATCCAACTCGAAAGAGAAGGTCGGTATAATTGTTTGAAAATGTTGAAAGAGGCAAAAGGCTCTTTCGTCTGAATAATAATGACTGTAATAATTAAAATGCACCAATATGTTGCAGTGGAAGCAATTGCTGCTCCGACACCACCGAGCTTTGGGAAACCGAAGTTACCAAAAATTAATAGGTAATTTAATATTACATTAATTGGTAATGATAATAATGTAATAATCATCGTTGTTCGAGTTTTTCCTAATGCATCAATAAATCCACGTAAAACAGTGTAAGTGAATAAAGGTATAATTCCTATTGCGATAATACTTAAAAATTGCGCTGCAATACGTTCCACAGGTTCTTCTAAGCGCATGCCATTTAAAATAGGTGAAACGACGAAAAAACCGATGAGGATAACAACGAAGCTAGCACAAATTGCTAAATAAACTGCTTGTATGACAACGTGGGGAACGTCCTCTTTTTTCTTGGATCCAACGAGCTGTGCAACAATGGGAGTAGTAGCCATTAAAATTCCTGTTAACCCCGTACTAACTGGAATCCATATACTTGTTCCAATTGCCACACCTGCTAAATCAGTTGGACTTGCATGTCCTGACATCGTTGTATCAAAAAAACTCATCGCAAATAATGACATTTGCGTTACGAAAATCGGAAAAAATAGTAATACAAATTGCTTTAACTTTTGTGAGAATGAAGTAGTTTCTTTCATAAAATCCCCTTTCCGTATAAAAAAACAAACTCTTACTATCATACAATTTAATCAAAGATTAGAAAAGAAATACGCGCCTATAACATATGAAGCCAATAAAAAAAGGATGCACTTTGAAAAGGGATAAGGTATTATGATAAGGTGTGAAAAAATTACATATTATTTGTTATTAAGGAGGCACTACTTGTGGCTGATTGGTTAATTGGTTTAATCATGGGTGCTGTTGAAGGGTTAACAGAGTTTCTACCAGTATCATCAACAGGACATATGATTTTAACAGGACATTTAATTGGATTTGACGATGAGAGAGCGAAAGTTTTTGAAGTTGTTATCCAATTGGGATCGATTTTAGCAGTTGTTGTTATATTTTGGAAGCGTCTATGGTCGTTAGTTGGAATAGGTAAAGTAACAGACGGACCATCGTTAAATTTATTACATATTATTATCGGGATGATTCCTGCCGGGGTACTTGGCGTATTATTCCATAGCACTATTAAAGAGGTTTTATTTGGTCCAGGACCAGTTGTTATTAGCTTAGTAGCCGGTGGTATTTTAATGATTGTTGCTGAGAAGTTTTCGAAACCAAGTACAGCAAGAACGTTAGATGAAATCACATATAAACAGGCATTTACAATTGGAATGTTCCAATGTTTAGCTCTTTGGCCAGGATTTTCTCGTTCTGGTTCTACAATAAGTGGTGGTTTATTAGCTCGCGTGTCGCATACAGCGGCAGCTGAATATACGTTCATTTTAGCGGTACCGATGATGGTAGCTGCAAGTGGCTTAGATTTAATTAAAAGCTGGGATGTATTAAGCTCAGCAGATATAACGCTATTTGTAACAGGGTTTGTAACTGCATTCGTTGTTGCGATGCTTGCAATTGTTTCATTCTTGAAATTATTATCTCGTGTAAAACTAACACCGTTCGCTTATTATCGTTTCATTTTAGCTGCGGTATTCTATTTCTTCATTATGTAATAAAAAAACCTGCCGAGCTCGGCAGGTTTTTATTTTACTACTTTTTCCATCATGTTTTCCATTACATGTTCCCAAAGAGAAGTATCATCAGCTAATGTAGCACGGAAATTAGCATACATTTCTTTTTGTTTTTCTTCGAAAGTTGGATCTTCTTTTTCAGGTAATGTAGCGCGCATTGAAGTTACTAATTCTTGTACTTTTGGAGCGCGTGGTCCCCAAACAGCTTGTTCATTTCCATCTTTATCAATGAAAATAAAGATTGGAATCGCACGTGCTGTTCCATTTGTTAAATATTGATCCATTAATTCTAAGTTTTCATCGCGAATTAATAAACTCATATCAATATTTGCAACTTCAGAAATTCGTTTCATAACAGGTACGCATAAAAGAGCATCGCCACACCAATCAGCAGTTAATACGATAACACGCCAGCCATCATTTTGACGTTCTTCTAATACAGGAAGTAATTCATTTGGAATTAAAAAATTATTGTAAATGTGTAGTAGCTCGTATTGGTTTACTTGCATTTCATTCACATATGTATCAAAGGACATACCTTTATCAGCCCATTGTTGTAAGTTCATAATTAACACCTCTTTAGTAAGATTTGCTTTCATTGTACCAATTTTTATATAGAAAAGCTTGTATTCTTACTCTTTCTTGTCACTTAATAATTTATTTAATAGAAAAAAGAATAGTACGACACATAATTCAGTTAAGTTGGACATTTGTACGCTTTCTATCCAATCATCAGCAGTATGAATGACGAACCAATCTAGTGTAATTTCAATGAATGAGAAAAGAGTGAGAGAAATCCAATTTGACATGTTTTGAGTCAATGGATATAGCAGCGCTTTGAAGAAACTGAAAATAAATAATGTAATACCATCTAAGAAAGTGATTAATAAAAAAAAGAGAAGTAAAGCAGTACGTGAACTATACGCTATACCTGTAATTTGAAAGATTCCTACATATACAAAAAATATAAATGTAAAAACTATAATGAGAAAAAGAGCAATAATACTAATGATAATTGTTTTATCTTTTAGGCTGAGATTTGAGAACCTATCCTCCTCATGCATTAAAATACCCCTTTTTCTGGAAGTTGACTTCATTTTATCATGAAATACATATTAAAAAACTACGAATTATGGGAAAATAAGGTGACAAAAAGTAAGATTTCATGTAAAATTATTAATAAGGTTTTTATTTAACTAAATGAAATAAAAGGAGCTGTCAATGTTGTCTCAAAATCGAGAGCAATTAATGGAAGAACTATCGACAAATGTGTTTGCTATGTTTCGCACGTTGCGTAATGATATCGGAAAAATATTTGGTGGTTACATACCGTGGAATGAATTCATCGTCCTAAGAATATTAAATCGTACGAATAAAGAAATGGTATCGCGTGTAGCAAATGAATTAAATGTGTCGAATAGTCATATTACAGCTGTTACAGAAAAATTAATTAATAAGGGTTTTGTAACTCGTTCACGTTCTACATCAGATCGCCGAGTTGTGTATTTAGAGATTACAGAACAAGGGAAAGATTTAGTTGCGAAAATGGAAGATGCGAAAAAACAATATTTACAAGAAAGATTCTCTGCACTTTCAGAAGATGAAATGAATGTAATGATTTCAATTTCCAAAAAACTTATTTAAGTGATTATAAACAAGAAAACGCTTACGTGATAAAATAGAAGGTCTTCCTTATAGATGGGAGATCTTCTTTCGTGTGTAATAGATGTTAATAAATAAAATGTGTATGAAAAAAGATAGAGCGCCATACTACTAATACAAGGAAGGAGGGAGAAATATGACGAATCGTAACGGTAGTAAAGGGAGCGGTAATCAAGGATCACCAAAGTCCGGCCAGTTTAATCAGGAATTTAGCACTGAATTTGAAACTGGTAATGATAATAAAGGGAAAGAATATCGTTCTAAAAAAGGGAGTAAATCAAAAAAGGAGTGAAATAATTCACTCCTTTTTTGATTTACGATGCTGCCGATTGATCCGTATTATATTTTTCTTCTGATTTTGCGACAATCATTGCGCAAATTGCATCACCAGAAATGTTTACAGCTGTTCTAGACATATCTAGAATACGGTCAATACCGATAATTAAAGCGATACCTTCTACTGGTAGATTTACTTGATTTAAAACCATTGTAAGCATTACAAGTCCAACACCAGGTACACCAGCAGTACCGATACTAGCTAGTACAGCAGTTAATACGACCATAGCTAATTGCGGTAATGTAAGTTCAACTCCGTATACTTGAGCGATAAATACAGTGGCTACTCCTTGCATAATGGCAGTACCATCCATATTAATAGTTGCCCCTAGTGGTTGTACAAATGAGCTTATCGCTTTTGGAACGCCAAGCTTATCTTGTGCTGTTTTCATTGCAAATGGAAGCGATGCATTAGAGCTAGATGTACTAAATCCAATTGCCATTACTGGTCCGAAATGTTTAAAGAAACGAACAATACTTTCTTTTGCTAATACCTTTAATAAGCCGCCATATACAAAGACCCCGTGAATAATGAGTACTAACATAACGACAATCATATACTTGAACATCGCAGCGACGCCTGCAAGCCCCATTTTACCAACGGATGAAGCGAGCAAACCGAATGTTCCAATTGGGGCTAATTTCATAACGAGATTAACAAGATACATCATTAATTCGTTGCCCTGTTCAAGTAATGAATGGATACCTTGAACTCGTTTTCCTAAAATAGCTATACCGAGTCCAATCAATACGGCAAAGGCAATGATTTGTAACATGTTTCCGTCAGCCATCGCTTTTGCTGGGTTATCTGGTACGATATTTAGCAATGTGTCGACGAAAGATGTTTCAGTTTTTGCACCTTCATACTTAAGACCTTCTGTTTTAAAATTACCGCCAGCTCCTGGCTTTATAATAAGTGCAAATGTAACCGCTATAGAGATGGCAACCGCAGTTGTTACGAGAAAGAATGAAATTGATTTTAAACCGATTCTTCCAAGTTGTTTCGGATCTCCAAGGCCGGCAGCACCAAGTACGATAGAAATGAACACAACAGGAACAACTAGCATTTTAATAAGTCGAATAAACAATTGACCAATTGGGTTGAACACATATTGATTTAGTGGCTCAAAGATAGATGGAGCAGCTAAATTTAGAGTGAGTCCAACAACTAGACCTAGAAATAATGCGATTAAGATTGCTTTTGTTTGTCTCAATAAAATCCCCCCTTTTGTTTTTGCGAAATTTCTTTCTAAAGTAATTATACCGAAAAAATACCTAATTTGACAATATTTTCTGAATTTTTATTTTTTTTAAGTGTAGATAGACAGATTTTGTGTTTGGAAAATAAAATAGACCATCACATAGGATGGTCAAGGGAAGGGGACAATTTATGTCAATTTAATTAGGGATGGAAGTTGCTTTAAGACACTGGGGAATGTCTTATAAATTAGGGAGGAACAACTTCGATACATATACTATAAAAGATAGGTGTGACTCTCATGTGAACATAGGGTGAAAGAGAGGGGGAGTTTTAAATAAAAGATAGAAAGACAAAAAAATAAGACCATCATATATAAGATGGTCAAGGAAGGGGACAATTTATGTCAATTTAATTAGGGATGGAAGCTGTTCAAAGACACTGGGGAATGTCTTATAAATTAGGGAGGAACAACTTCGATACATATACTATAAAAGGTAGATGTGACCTCTGTGTGAACATAGAGTGAAAGAGAGAGGGAGTTTTAAATAAAAGATAGAAAGACAAAAAAATAAGACCATCATATATAAGATGGTCAAGGAAGGGGACAATTTATGTCAATTTAATTAGGGATGGAAGCTGTTCAAAGACACTGGGGAATGTCTTATAAATTAGGGAGGAACAACTTCGATACATATACTATAAAAGGTGGATGTGACCTCTGTGTGAATATAGAGTGAAAGAGAGAGGGAGTTTTAAATAAAATGAAAATTTAATGAGTGTTTTTTGTTCATCCCCTGTTGATTATTAGCCTTAACCAATCGGGCGTTTATTGCCCACAAATAGCGGAATAAAAGATAGAGAAAACAAAAAAATAAGACCATCATATATAAGATGGTCAAGGAAGGGGACAATTTATGTCAATTTAATTAGGGATGGAAGCTATTCAAAGACACTGGGGAATGTCTTATAAATTAGGGAGGAACAGCTTCGATACATATACTATAAAAGGTGGATGTGACCTCTATGTGAACATAGAGTGAAAGATATGGGGATTTGAAAAATAGTACATATGAAATTGTTATTGCTAGCAATATTGAGTTAGGATATAGAGTTTTCCCAGCATAAAACGAAAAGGAATCTGAATATAAATAAAAGTTGTAATCTATGAAAAAAAGGATTATGCTCAACTATATTATGAGAATATAAGGTTTGTCCCAATTATTTAAGGGCTTTTAAAAAGCTTTTTATTGTATGAGGGGAAAGCTTCACTTTAATAAGGGAGTTAGTGATATGGACGTAACAAAAAAACAAGGGCTGTATAATCGTCTTATACGATTAAACCCACCACAAATATTAGCATTAGGCTTTTTCTGCTTAATTGTGGTTGGCGGTTTGTTATTAAAATTACCATTCGCAACGAAAGTACATATTAGTTGGGTAGATGCTTTCTTTACAGCAACGTCAGCAGCGACCGTAACTGGTTTGGGAGTAGTGGATACAGCAAGTACATTTACGATGTTTGGCGAAATTGTTATTATGTTTTTAATTCAAACAGGTGGTCTAGGTCTTATGACAATTGCCATTTTAATTGTTTGGGTACTAGGTAAAAAAATCGGATTACGCCATCGTTTATTAATTGGAGAAGCATTTAATCAAACAAATATAGGTGGTCTTGTAAAATTAGTAAAGCGTGTCTTTATATTTTCGATTTGTATTGAACTTATTGGGGTCATCTTTTTATCGTTTCGCTTTATTCCAGAGTTTGGTTTTGGAAAAGGTTTATATTATAGTATTTTTCATGTAATTGCATCTTATAATAATGCAGGATTTGCTTTATGGCCAGATAATTTAACAAGATATGTAGGGGATCCCATTATTAATATTGGGATTTGCTCTTTAATTGTAATTGGGGGACTCGGTTTTACCGTATTAATTGATATATGGTATAGCCGCAGTTTTCGAAAATTATCACTTCACTCAAAAATAATGATTATTGGAACAGTAGTGCTAAATGTTATAGCAATGATTGTAATTTTTGTATTGGAATATAATAATGTGAAGACGTTAGGGAATTTATCTTTAAATGAAAAACTATGGGCTTCCTTCTTTCAAGGTATTACTCCGCGGACAGCTGGATTTAATACGGTTGACTATGGAGGTATGGAAGAATCATCTATATTATTTACGATGATTTTAATGTTTATTGGTGCAGGAAGTGTATCGACAGGTGGAGGAATTAAATTAACGACGTTTGTTATCTTAATTACATCTGTCCTTTCTTTCTTTAGAAAAAAGGAGGAAATTGTTTTATTTCAGCGTACAATTAAAATGTCGACAGTAACGAGGGCCTTAGCGATTGCTGTTGCCAGTCAAATACTTATTTTAGCAGCGGTATTCATATTAATGCTTACAGAAAACTTCAGCTTTATTCAATTATTATTTGAGACAATATCAGCGTTTGGCACAGTCGGATTAACGATGGGAATTACTGCAAAGCTATCGGCATTCGGAAAATGTATTATTATGTTTGTTATGTTCTGCGGATTAATTGGACCATTAACACTTGTGTTCTCTTTAGCGCGACCAGCAAAACAAAAAATAAAATATCCATCGGAAGATGTGTTTACAGGATAAGGTATCCCGCGTTAAGCGAGATACCTTTTTCTTTTTTAGAACAGGGAGAACAATAGACCAATAAGTGCTACTCGGAATAAAATTGCGATAAGTGCAGCAATTCCACCGACAACTGCAGCGATACCGCCAGTTACAGTAGCTCCGCGATTATAAGCGTAAATACCGAGTAAAACAGAAACAAGACCAAATAGTGTTGGAAATGTAAATAGCGATAAGATAGATAGCGCAAGAGCGATAAAACCAGCAGTTGATCCAGCAGCGGACGATTTTACAACATCTTTATCGTCTTTATCATCGTAATCATAATCAATGCGTTGTGGTGCAACCTCAGCGGCGTACTCTTCTTTATAGTCACTATAATCACTATCTATTCTATCTTTTCTTTTATAATCATCAAATTTCTCAGTCAAAGTCATGACTCCTTTCATAACAAGGTTCAATAGTAGTATGTATCTCTTTTTCTTTTTTATCCCGCTATTTGTGGGAGTCGAGAAACGTGCACATCCCACTGATTAAAGTTTCACTATACCGGAGCATGTACAGGGAGTAGTATCTTTTAAAAGGAGGAAAATGTTTTCTTGAAATAGGAAAAGTTAGTATGACTTCCTCTATTTTGGAAAATATAAAAAGGAATAATGAGGAAAGGGTGCAATACATAATGGAACATCCAATTGAAAATTTAATGAAAACGGCAATGACAAATTTAAAAGAGATGGTAGATGTAAATACAATTGTTGGGAGCCCGGTTTCAACAGCTGACGGAAATGTAGTATTAACAGTATCTCAAGTGGCTTTTGGTTTTGGAGCTGGTGGAAGTGATTTTAAAGGGGATTTCATTACTGAAAAACATAACGGTGGGCAAAATCAGCATAAAGAGAACAAACAAGGGCATCCATTTGGAGGAGGAAGCGGGGCTGGGGTTTCCATTAGTCCAGTAGCTTTTTTAGTAGTTGGTTCTAATGGGGTGCAAGTATTACATCTCAACAGCAGTACACATTTAATTGAAAAGGCTTTAAATACTGTACCAAGCACTGTAGATAAATTTGTGAATGGTCGTCAAAAGTGAACTTGCATTTTTTAGGAATTATGATATATTAGAAAAAGTGCGCTTTAGGATGATCGGAATAATTGAAATGTAAATATATATGATGTGTGGAATAAGGGAGAGGAATTTATGATTAATATCAAAAACTTAGTAGTTGGCTTATTCATGTTAGTAAGCGGCTTTGTTGTATATGTAATAAAAGAAAAAGCTCCATTCTAAAACAGACAAACCGTTAATGTCTGTTTTTAATTTGCGGAAAAAAGTTGACAAGTTATTGTATTGGTGTTATAATTTTAATTCGTGTCTCGGTTACAGCTAGTGTAAAGTAAATATCTCTTATGAATGCAATACGAAAAGTTTGCGAAAGATCGGGTAATTTTATCAACAACTTTTGTGAACAAACCCTATAAATTGTATTTGTAAGCTATATATGTATACTAGTGAATCAAGGAGCGGTCAGTGGAACCGTAATGATGAGAGAGAGGTAGGGCTTTCATCCAGTATATGTTACTTTCCCGTTAGGTGAATATAAAAAAGAGGACTCCTTTTAAAAGGAGTCCTCTTTCATTTTTTAAGTGCGACTTTCAACTTGTTGACAAATTTCATCTGTTGTTAAACCGTGAGCTGTAATGACTGATCCTTTAATTGATGTATCTGCAATGCCCATCACATTAGAATCTTGCCCAGTTACAACGCAACAATCACACCCTTGTGCATCCTGTTCTGAGTTAAGTGTAACAACTTCATGACCTTGTTGCTGAAGAGCTTGTTGAACGTCTGTTAATGAGTTTTCAACGCCAATTCTAGCCATAATTCTCACCTCCCTACCATCTAATTGCTAGTATGCTCAAGTTCACTGCATATATTTATGAAAAGACGGTAGGAAGTAAATCTTTGTTTAGTCGTTATATACGCCAGTAAGCATTTGACTAACGAATTGATCGTTTAATAATGTATCTTGTGCTGAAGAAGTATTTGAATGGATGTCGATTGAAGCAATAAAATGATTATGTTCTTGCGTATTTGGTTCTACCTCTACGTAATTATCGAATTTACAAAAACCTTTCGTATCCATTAGATCAAATAATTGCAGCATTTCTACTACCTCTTGTCTCGTTCCTTTAATTTGTACACACGCCATATTTATTTCCTCCTTCATTTTGACAAATTGTTTTTTAAAAATAGGATTATGATTACGAAATGAAAAATATGAATGTTATTTTTAGACAGCGCTATTTTTGTTATTTTCCCCCTTTTTCAGCAAAAGTCGTTATATATTTCCGGATTTATAAAATCGGACGTCCGTTTATTGAATACAATAGATTCGTATCAATTGATGAAAATCCTTCTTTTAAACAAATATTTTTTTAGTGGAAATTGGCGAAAAAAATTTTTGACTTTTTGTAAACGTTAACAATGTTGTTAAATCAGTATAAGTAAAGAAGTACGTATGATTAAAAATTATAAATTTTCTAAAAATTCACTTGATTTATTTAGAAAGGAGAGTAAACTAGGAAACAATAAAAAATTCATAGAACATAGGAGGCGCTTCTAGTGAATGAGCAATGGATTTTCTTAAATGGAGAATTTGTTCCAAAAGATGAGGCAAAAGTTTCAGTATATGATCATGGCTATTTATATGGCGATGGAGTGTTTGAAGGAATTAGAGTTTATAGCGGTAATGTTTTCCGTTTGAGAGAGCATCTTGTCCGGTTGTATGAATCAGCAAAATCAATCCTTTTAGAAATTCCATATTCATTAGATGAAGTAACAAATATTGTTGTTGAGACGATTCGACAAAATAAATTATCTAATGGATACATTCGCCTTGTTGTATCAAGAGGAGCAGGAAATCTTGGATTGGATCCCGATTCATGTAAGAAGCCGAATGTAGTAGTAATTGCAGAACAATTATCTTTATTCCCACAAGAATATTATGAGAAAGGGATTCCAGTTGTAACAGTTGCAACGCGCCGAAATCGTCCCGATGTTTTATCCCCTCAAGTAAAATCTTTAAATTACTTAAACAATATTTTAGTTCGTATTGAAGCGAAATTAGCTGGAGTACAAGAAGCGCTTATGTTAAATGATCAAGGATATGTAGCTGAAGGATCAGGAGATAACGTGTTTATTGTTAAAGGAAATAAATTAATTACACCACCAAGTTCTGCTGGAGCGTTAGAAGGTATTACACGAAACGCCATTTTAGAAATCGGCGAAAAACTTGGGTATGACGTAAGAGAAGAGTTATTTACAAGACATGATGTATATGTAGCTGATGAAGTGTTTTTAACAGGAACAGCTGCTGAAGTGATTGCTGTTACGACAGTAGATGGTAGAACGATTGGCTTAGGGCAAACAGGTCCACATACGAACCGTTTATTAGAAGAGTTTCGTAAGTTAGTTGTAGAAGATGGAGAGAAAATTTACGAAGAAAATAAAGTTGGATAACAACTTTTTTAACATAAGAAAGCGTTGATAGGGAGGAGTAGTTGATTGTGAAGCCTCACAGAGAGTCGGTGGTTGCTGAAAACCGATGGTTCACGTCGACGAACATCGCCCTTGAGTGCTAAGCTAAAGCATTTGTCTAGGCTTAGACGGTAGCTCCGTTATTAGCTAGATCCATTTATGGATCACTGAGGCAAGAGTATTCTTGCAAAGAAGGGTGGTACCGCGAAATCTTTCGTCCCTTCAGCACATAGCTGGAGTGTGGACGTAGGATTTTTTTATTGTATAAAAGGTTGAAAAAGGGGGCTTATAAGAACAATGTCTTCAAAAACGGAAGAGAAACTGGAAACTGGTGCACAGCTATTGTTAGAAGCGCTAGAAAAGGAAGGCGTAGAAGTGATTTTCGGTTATCCGGGTGGTGCCGTTTTACCTCTCTATGATGCATTGTATGATTGTGAAATTCCGCATATTTTAACAAGGCATGAGCAAGGGGCAATTCACGCTGCTGAAGGGTATGCCAGAATTACAGGGAATCCAGGGGTTGTAATTGCAACGAGTGGACCAGGTGCTACAAATGTAATTACGGGTCTAGCTGATGCGATGATTGATTCATTGCCACTTGTAGTATTTACAGGCCAAGTAGCAACAACGTTAATTGGGAGCGATGCTTTTCAAGAGGCAGATATTATGGGACTTACGATGCCAGTGACAAAACATAACTATCAAGTGCGAAAGGCCTCAGATTTACCTCGAATTATTAAAGAAGCATTTCATATTGCTAAAACAGGAAGACCAGGACCAGTCGTTATTGACCTTCCGAAAGATATGGTAGTCGAGAAAGGTGAGCGATGTAGCAATGTACAAATGGATTTACCAGGATATAACCCTAATTATGAACCGAATCTACTTCAAATAAACAAATTACTCAAAGTAATTGAAACCGCAAAAAAACCGTTAATTTTAGCTGGAGCGGGTATATTGCATGCGAAAGCTTCGAAAGAATTGACAAGTTTTGCTCGTAAATATGAAATCCCTGTTGTGCATACATTACTTGGACTTGGTGGTTTTCCACCAGATGATGAACTATTTCTAGGGATGGGGGGAATGCACGGTTCTTATACAGCCAATATGGCATTATATGAATGCGACTTACTCATTAATATAGGCGCGAGATTTGATGATCGTCTTACTGGAAATTTAGCTTTTTTTGCTAAAGGGGCGACTGTTGCACATATCGATATTGATCCAGCAGAAATCGGGAAAAATGTGCCAACAGAGATTCCTATTGTTGCAAGTGCTAAGCAGGCGTTAGAAGTATTGCTTCAATCAGAAGGAAAGAAAGAAAATCATCATGAATGGCTCTTTTTATTAAAGAATAGAAAAGAAAAATATCCATTCTCTTATAAAAGAAATTCTGAAAGTATTAAACCTCAATATGCGATTGATATGCTATATGAAATTACGAAGGGAGAAGCGATTGTAACAACAGACGTTGGGCAACACCAAATGTGGGCAGCGCAATATTATCCACTGAAAAATCCAGATAAATGGGTAACTTCTGGTGGACTAGGAACGATGGGGTTCGGATTTCCAGCAGCAATCGGTGCGCAAATTGCAAAGCCTGAAGAATTAGTTATTGCAATTGTTGGTGATGCTGGGTTTCAAATGACTCTGCAAGAATTAAGTGTATTAAAAGAACACGCTTTACCCGTTAAAGTATTTATTTTAAATAATGAAGCTTTAGGAATGGTAAGACAATGGCAAGATGAATTTTACAATCAAAGATATTCACATTCTTTATTACCATGCCAACCAGATTTCGTCGCTCTTGCAAATGCATATGGCATAAAAGGTGTTCGTATTGACGATCCACTTCTTGCAAAGAAGCAAATCCAGCATGCGATCGAATTACAAGAGCCAGTCGTAATTGATTGTCGTGTACTTCAATCAGAGAAGGTTATGCCGATGGTTGCGCCAGGAAAAGGTGTTCACCAAATGGAGGGAGTGGAAAAAGGGTGAAGAGAATTGTTACAGCGACAGTTCGAAATCAAAGTGGTGTGTTAAACCGAATTACAGGGGTTATGACACGAAGACATTTTAATATTGAAAGTATTTCAGTAGGTCATACAGAATCATCAGATATATCGCGAATGACGATTGTTGTACACGTTGAAAGTGAACAGCAAGTGGAGCAGTTAATTAAACAACTGCATAAGCAAATTGATGTTCTGAAAGTATCAGATATTACAGAAGAAGCGATGATTGCTAGAGAGCTTGCTCTTATTAAAGTAGCAACTTCTGTAGCGAGGGCAGAATTATATAGTTTAATTGAACCGTTTCGAGCCGCTGTAATAGATGTTGGGAAGGATTCCATAGTTGTGCAAGTAACAGGTACGCAAGATAAAGTAGAAGCGTTAATTGAATTACTTCGTCCATACGGTTTGAAAGAAATTGCTAGAACAGGTGTAACAGCATTTACACGTAGTATGAAAAAACAAGATAAGCAAGTTATGTTAATTCAATAATCATTTAAATATAGGGGGAAATGAAAATGGCAAAAGTTTATTATGAGAAAGATGTAACAGTAAATGTATTAAAGGAAAAGAAAGTAGCAATCATCGGATATGGCTCGCAAGGTCATGCGCATGCGCAAAATTTACGTGATAACGGATTTGATGTAGTAGTAGGTTTAAGAAAAGGTAAGTCTTGGGATAAAGCGAATGAAGATGGGTTTTCTGTATATACAGTAGCAGAAGCTGCGGAAAAAGCTGATGTAGTAATGATTCTATTGCCTGATGAATTACAACCAGAAGTATATGAAGCTGAAATTGCACCAAATTTACAGGCTGGAAACTCTCTCGTGTTCGCACATGGATTTAATGTTCACTTTGATCAAGTAAAACCACCAGCTAATGTAGATGTATTTCTAGTAGCGCCAAAAGGACCAGGGCATCTCGTACGCCGTACGTTCGCCGAGGGCGGGGCTGTTCCTGCATTATTTGCAGTATATCAAGATGCAACAGGAGTTGCGACTGAAAAAGCACTTTCTTATGCTGACGGAATTGGAGCAACGAGAGCTGGTGTACTAGAAACGACGTTTAAAGAAGAAACAGAAACAGATTTGTTTGGAGAGCAAGCTGTACTTTGCGGCGGAGTGACTGCACTTGTAAAAGCAGGGTTTGAAACGTTAGTTGATGCGGGATATCAGCCTGAACTTGCATATTTTGAATGTTTACATGAATTGAAGCTAATCGTTGACCTTATGTACGAAGGTGGACTTGAAAATATGAGATATTCAGTTTCAGATACAGCGCAGTGGGGAGACTTCGTATCAGGACCACGCGTTGTGACTGAAGATACGAAGAAAGCGATGGGGGCAGTATTAGCAGAAATTCAAGATGGTACATTTGCAAGAGGGTGGATTGCAGAACATAAAGCAGGAAGACCAAATTTCCATGCGACAAATGAGAAAGAGAATAAACATGAAATCGAAGTAGTTGGACGTAAATTACGTGAAATGATGCCTTTCGTACAGCCGCGAGTAAAGGTAGGGGTTAAATAATATGAAGCAGGTTTTGTTCATGGATACAACGCTTCGTGATGGCGAACAATCACCAGGAGTAAATTTAAATGAACAAGAGAAATTACAAATTGCTAGGCAATTAGAGAGGCTTGGTATTCATGTAATGGAAGCTGGATTCGCGGCAGCTTCCGAAGGCGACTTCCAATCGGTAAAACGTATTGCGAATACAATTCAAAATGCTACGGTTATGAGTTTAGCTAGAGCGAAAGAAAGTGACATTCGAAGAGCATATGAAGCTGTGAAAGGCGCTGTATCTCCTCGTCTACACGTATTTCTAGCTACGAGTGATATTCATATGAAATATAAACTTTGTATGTCAAAAGAAGATGTGTTAAATAGTATTCATCGCTCGGTTACGCTCGGAAAATCATTATTTCCGACAGTACAATTTTCTGCAGAAGATGCGACAAGAACATCGAGAGCATTTTTAGCTGAAGCAGTAGAAATTGCGATTCGAGCAGGAGCGAATGTAATTAATATTCCGGATACAGTTGGATATACAAATCCGGAAGAGTATTATTCTCTTTTTAAATACTTACAAGAATCCGTTCCATCATATGAAAAAGCGATTTTTTCTTGTCATTGTCACGATGATCTTGGTATGGCAGTAGCAAATTCGTTAGCTGCGGTTGAAGGGGGAGCATTGCAAGTAGAAGGAACGATTAATGGCATTGGAGAAAGAGCAGGGAATGCAGCGTTAGAAGAAGTTGCGGTAGCTCTTCATATTAGAAAAGATTTTTATAAAGCAGAGCCTTCGATGACTTTAAAAGAAATTAAGGCGACGAGTATATTAGTAAGCAGGTTAACGGGTATGGTTGTACCGAAAAATAAAGCAATCGTTGGAGCGAATGCATTTGCTCATGAATCGGGCATCCACCAAGACGGGGTTTTAAAAGAAGTAACAACTTATGAAATTATCGAACCAGCGCTTATAGGAGAATCTCAAAATCTCTTTGTACTTGGGAAACACTCTGGCCGTCATGCGTTTACGGAAAAAATGAAAGAGCTTGGTTATGAATTTACAAATGAAGAGCGAGATGCGGCATTCGAAGCATTTAAAAAATTGGCTGATCGTAAAAAGGAAATTACTGAAGAAGATTTACGCGCACTTATGCTTGGTGAAGCAGCATTTGCAGCTCAGCAATATAACATTACGCAATTACAAGTGCATTTCGTATCAAATAGTACACAATGCGCAACAGTTGTGTTGAAGGATGAGGAAGGAAATGTATATGAAGATGCAGCCACTGGTTCTGGTAGTATTGAAGCGATATACAATGCGATTCAAAGAATTTTAGGATTAGAATGTGAATTGGCAGATTATCGCATACAATCTATTACACAAGGTCAAGATGCACTTGCTCACGTTCATGTTGAATTAAAAGAAGGTAGTCACCAAATATCAGGTTTCGGAGTTGCGCAAGACGTATTGGAAGCGTCGGCGAGAGCTTATGTCCATGCAGCAGGGAAATTAAAATCTCTTATAGCGCTTGTGAAATAAATAATTGATAGGTGAGAGAAGCTTTCCTCACCTATCAAATTAAAGTTCTGAAAATTCGGTTAAAAGGAGTGTTAAAAATGGAAAAACGTATCGTTTGTTTAGCTGGTGATGGTGTCGGTCCAGAAGTAATGGAGAGTGCGAAGGAAGTATTGCATATGGTAGAAAGGCTATATGGACATCATTTTCATTTGCAAGATGAGTACTTTGGTGGTGTTGCTATCGATTTAACTGGGCAACCATTACCACAGCGAACACTTGCCGCCTGTTTAGCGAGTGATGCGGTTTTACTTGGAGCAGTAGGTGGACCAAGGTGGGATAGTGCGAAAGAAAGGCCTGAGAAAGGATTATTAGCATTAAGAAAAGGACTCGGTGTATTTGCGAATGTTCGCCCTGTAACGGTAGAAAGTGCAACTGCACATTTATCACCATTAAAAAACGCTGATGAAATTGATTTCGTTGTCGTTCGTGAATTAACAGGCGGAATTTATTTTTCTTATCCGAAAGAGCGAACGGAAGAAGTGGCGACAGATACACTTACGTATCATCGCCATGAAATTGAACGTATCGTTTCGTATGCTTTTCAATTAGCAAATAAGCGGAAGAAAAAAGTAACATCTATTGATAAAGCGAATGTTTTAGAGTCTAGTAAATTATGGAGAACTGTGACAGAAGAAGTAGCACTTCGCTACCCAAATGTGGAAGTAGAACACATTTTAGTAGATGCAGCAGCTATGGAATTAATTCGGAATCCAGGAAGATTTGACGTTATTGTAACGGAAAATTTATTTGGTGATATTTTAAGTGATGAGGCTTCAGTATTAGCTGGATCATTAGGAATGCTTCCATCAGCAAGTCACGCTGAAAAGGGACCTTCATTATACGAGCCTATTCACGGATCAGCACCGGATATTGCGGGGAAAAATAAGGCGAATCCAATTGCGATGATGCGTTCTGTTGCAATGATGCTTGGGCAATCGTTCGGATTAACGAGAGAAGGATATGCAATTGAAGAAGCAGTTTCTGCAGTCCTTAAATCAGGGAAATGTACAGCAGATATCGGGGGGACTGAAACGACAACTTCATTTACAAAGGCAGTTATTCAAGAAATGGAAGAGCAAGCGTTAGTAGGGAGAGGGAGATAATGGGAAAAAGGTTACTAGATAAGCTTTGGGAAAGACATGTAGTTGCGACTAATGAAAATGGATTGGATTTATTATATATCGATCTACATCTTGTTCATGAAGTAACGTCACCGCAAGCCTTTGAAGGCTTGCGGCTTACAAATCGAACAGTCCGCAGACCAGATTTAACATTTGCAACGATGGATCATAATATTCCAACGAAAGATGTTTGGAATATTACCGACCGCATTGCGAAGCAGCAACTAGATACACTTCGGCAAAACTGTAAACAATTTCAGGTGCCATTAGCGGATATCGGAGATGAAGAGCAAGGGATCGTTCATGTAATAGGACCAGAACTTGGACTCACACAGCCAGGAAAAACGATTGTTTGTGGTGATAGTCATACAGCAACACACGGTGCTTTTGGCGCACTAGCGTTTGGTATTGGTACGAGTGAAGTGGAACATGTATTGGCAACGCAAACGTTATGGCAACGAAAGCCGAAAGCGATGGGCATTGAGTTAAAAGGGAAGTTACCGCAAGGTGTCTATGCGAAAGATATTATTTTACACCTTCTTTCAAAGTACGGAGTAGCAGTTGGAACAGGTTACGTAATGGAATTTTATGGAGAGGCCATTCATGCTATGGATATGGAAGAGAGGATGACGCTTTGCAATATGGCAATTGAAGGGGGAGCAAAGGCTGGCATTATTGCACCAGATGAAAAAACGTTTGCTTACGTAAAAGGGCGTAAATATGCACCGAAAGACTATGAATCTATTAAGAAAAAATGGTCAGAACTTTATACAGATTTAGATGCAGTTTATGATTTACATATTCTAGTAGATGTTACGGATTTAGCGCCGTACGTTACGTGGGGAACAAATCCTAGTATGGGTGTTCGGATCGATGAGAAATTGCCAGAAAAGCATGATGCAAATGATGAAAGAGCGTTTTCTTATATGGGATTGAGTCCCGGACAAAGTACGTATGACATTCCAGTTCAACATGTTTTCATTGGATCTTGTACAAATTCCAGGCTTTCTGACTTAGAAATTGCTGCATCTGTCGTGAAAGGTAAAAAAGTAAAAGAAGGTGTGCGAGCACTTGTTGTACCTGGATCTCAAAGGGTAAGAGAAGCAGCGATGCATAAAGGATTACATCGCATATTTGAAGAAGCTGGATTTGAATGGAGAGAGCCCGGATGCTCAATGTGTCTAGGTATGAATCCAGATCAAGTGCCTGAAGGAGAACATTGTGCCTCTACGTCCAATCGCAATTTTGAAGGAAGACAAGGAAAGGGAGCACGAACGCATTTAGTTAGCCCGGCAATGGCGGCAGCGGCTGCGTTATATGGTCATTTTGTTGATATTAGAAAGGAGAGTTATGATGGAGCCATTTCGTATTCATAAAGGTACTGCCGCAGTACTGATGAATGATAACATTGATACAGATCAAATTATTCCGAAGCAATATTTAAAGAGAATTGAAAGAACTGGGTTTGGGAAGTTTTTATTTGATGAGTGGCGATATGATAATAATCGCCAAGAAAACCCTAATTTCCCGCTTAATGCACAAGAAAGAAAAGGAGCCAGCATATTAATCACAGGTGATAATTTTGGATGTGGCTCGTCAAGAGAACATGCTCCATGGGCACTTGCTGATTATGGTTTCCGCGTTATTATCGCTGGAGGATTTGCCGATATCTTTTATATGAATTGTATGAAGAATGGCATGTTACCGATTGTAATGGATAAAGATATGCGTGAACAACTTGCTAAAACAGATGCGAGGGAACAAATTACAGTTGATTTAGAAAATGAAATAATGACAACGAATACGCATAGATTCCATTTTACGATCGAGAAAATGTGGAAAGAGAAGTTATTAAATGGTTTAGATGAAATTAGTATTACAATGCAATATGAACAAGAAATAAAAGAGTATGAAAGAAAAGTGGCTTTACATTAAAAAAAATGACGGAATATTAAAAATATATTTACATTCAAAATTAACTGTTATATACTATGTGAAAATCAGAGGAGAAAGGGAGTAAGTATTATGAATATCGTGCAATCTATTACAATGCTTACACAACTACATCATCATACATGAAACCCTTGAACTTAGCGTGAAAACGTGTAGGTACAAGGGTTATTCCCGTTGTACCTACACTCTACTGAAGAGCCTTGTAGGTATTTTGTCTACAAGGCTCTTTTTATTTTCGGCTTAGGGGAATGAAATAGGCATACATTAGAAGGGGAAAGGTGTGAAAATTTAGATGACAAAATGGAAACGAGCAAACCCGAATGGAACGAGAGATTATTTATTCGAAGAATGTACGTTAATTGAAGAAGTAGAACAAAAATTAAGGCTTACTTTTTTAGAGAGAGGTTATGAGGAAATAAGAACACCTACAATTGAATTTTATGATGTTTTTGCATTTCAAAATAGACCGATAGATGAAGAGAAGATGTATAAATTTTTTGATGAAAAGGGAAGGATTATCGTTTTACGTCCAGATATGACAATTCCTTTAGCGAGAGTTATTGGAACACAGAGATGGGATACGCCACTTAAAGTGACGTATAGCGGGAATGTATTTCGAGCGAATGAATCCCATTCTGGAAAATATAATGAAATCGTACAAAGTGGTATTGAAGTTATCGGGATTGATAATGTAAGAGCTGAAATTGAATGTGTAATAAGTGTCATTCAAGCACTTCAAAAGTTGAAGGTGCAATCTTTTACAATTGAGATTGGGCAAGTACAGTTATATAAATGTATTGTAAAAAAACTCTCCATCCAGGATGAAGAAGAAAGGGTACTTAGAACGTATATAGAAAGTAAAAATTATGCAGCCCTCTCAAATTTTATCGGAGAAAAGAAATTAGATCGATGCGATGAGACAGTAAGATTACTTGAGAAATTGCCAAGGCTATTTGGAAATTTAGAAGTTATTGAGGAAGCAGAAAAGCTTGCTTCAAGTAATGAAATGAAAATGGCAATTGCAAGAGTAAAAGAAATGTATGAAACAATTGAAATGTTAGGATATGGTTCTTACATATCAATTGATTTGGGCATGATTCAACACTTAGATTACTATACGGGTGTTATTTTCAAAGGATATATATATGAAATTGGAGAAGAAATCGTTAGTGGCGGAAGGTACGATGAGCTAATTGGGAATTTTGGAGAAATGCTGCCAGCTGTTGGACTCGCGGTACAAGTAAATCAAATTGTGAAGGCGCTGCAAGAGCAGCAAGAACCATATGAACGAAATCAAATTGATATTGTGATTCATTATGAGTTAAATAGATTAGCGGAAGCAGAAAGGCTACGAAATTTACTTCGAAAGGATGGGAAAAATGCTTGGTTATCTCTATTCTCTAATTTAAGCGATACCTTTCAATTTGCAAGAAAAAATAAAATAGGAACGGTCGTTGAGGCAAAGAATGAATACTTAGTGGAATATGTATGGAATGAGAAATGGGTAGTCCAGAAAGAAGGAGAGGCTTCATGCGTAACATTCAAATTGCGTTAACGAAAGGAAGATTAGAAAAACATGTCATTCCACTTTTTGAGCAGATTGGAATTGATTGTTCCGAGCTCAAAAATAAAGGTCGGAAGCTTGTATTTCAAAGTAAAAATACAAATGTTTCATTTATTTTAGTAAAAGCGATTGATGTTGCTACTTATGTAGAACATGGGGTAGCTGATATTGGCATCGTTGGAAAAGATATTTTAATGGAAAACGAGAAAGATATTTATGAAATGCTGGATTTAGGAGTGGGGATTTGTAAGTTTTGTGTTGCTTCTATTCCTACGTATAATCCGAAGAGTTACCGGAAGAAAAGAATCGCTACGAAATACCCCCATATTACTTCTACTTATTATCATGATAAGGGAGAGGATGTAGAAATTATTAAGATAGAAGGTTCTGTAGAAATCGCTCCTCTTCTTGGATTGGCAGATGCGATTGTAGATATTGTTGAAACAGGAAAAACATTACAAGAGAATGGACTCATTGTATTTGAGGAAATGTACTTTATATCGGCTCGGATGATTGTAAATAAGGCAGCCTTAAAAACTAAAAAAGACGAAATATTCAGCATTATAAATATGATGGAGCAAGAAATCTTATCAAGGAAATAGGAGGATTTAAAATGGAAATCATTTATGAAGAATTTAAGGAGGCATTATCTAAAATAAAAGTGCTAAGAGAAAACGCTAATATAATAGAAGAAACTGTTCAAAGAAGTGTAAGAGAAATCATTAGACATGTAAGGGAAGGGAAAGATGAGGCTTTATCTTTCTATACAAAAAAGTTTGATGGTGTAGAGATGAAAGATTTTCGTGTAAGTGAAGAAGAAATACAGCAAGCGAGTATGTTTGTAGAGAATTCATTTTTAGAAGCTTTAAAAGAGGCGAAGAAAAACGTTGTTTCGTATCACGAAAAGCAAAAGAAGCACTCAATATTCGATTGTGAAAGTAAAGGGATAATTAGAGGGCAACTCATTCGGCCGTTAGAAAATGTAGGTGTATATGTACCGGGTGGGACAGCCTCATATCCTTCTTCAGTATTAATGAATGTATTGCCGGCGAAACTCGCAGGTGTGAAAAAGATTGTAATGGTAACACCGCCGAGGAAAGGAGGAATTGATCCGCATATATTAGCTGCTGCAGATCTTGCGGGAGTAGATGAAATTTATACGATAGGTGGCGCACAAGCAATTGCTGCTTTAGCATACGGGACGGAATCGATTCCGAAAGTGGATAAAATAGTTGGACCGGGAAATTTGTACGTCGCTCTAGCGAAACGAGAAGTATACGGAATAGTAAATATCGATATGATTGCTGGTCCATCAGAAATTGTAGTTGTCGCGGATGAAACAGGTAATGCAAAATATATCGCAGCGGATTTATTATCGCAAGCAGAGCATGATGAGAGAGCAACGGCGATTTGTATTACAACGAATATAGAACTAGCTAAAGAAGTAGAAAAAGAGGTAGAAAGACAGTTAGAAACGTTACCAAGAAGTGAAATTGCACGTGAATCAATAAATAGAAATGGAGCCATCTTTATCGTTCCTTCTTTAGAGGAGGCGCTAAAGTTATCAAATGAAATTGCTCCAGAACATTTAGAGTTACATATAAAAGAACCGATGAATGCTCTAGATTATGTGAAACATGCAGGTTCTATTTTCCTTGGGTCATATGCACCTGAACCGCTCGGGGATTATTTAGCGGGACCGAATCATGTATTACCAACGAGCGGAACGGCAAGATTTTTTTCTCCGTTATCAGTCGATGATTTCGTGAAAAAATCAAGTTTTATTTCTTATACGGAGGAAGCATTAAAAAATGTACAGCATCATATTGTAGAGCTTGCAAATAAAGAAGGGTTACATGCACATGCGAGAGCAATCCAAATAAGGTTTGAGGAGGAACAATAATGCGTCAGTCCAGTCAAGTACGTGAGACGACAGAAACAAAAATTAAATTAAGTTTGCAGCTTGATGAAAGTACAAATGTATCTATTCAAACGAGGGTTGGTTTTTTCGATCATATGCTTACTTTATTTGCTAGACATGGAAGATTTGGATTGCAAGTTGAAGCAGAAGGTGATGTATTTGTCGATGCACATCACACCGTTGAAGATGTTGGAATTGTACTCGGAAATTGCTTGAAAGAAGCATTGCAAAACAAAGAGGGAATTAATCGTTACGGTTCTGCGTATGTACCGATGGATGAATCTTTAGGATTTGTCGCAATTGATATAAGTGGACGCTCATATTGTGTATTTCAAGGGGAATTAACAAATCCGAAGCTCGGGGATTTTGATACAGAATTGACGGAAGAATTTTTTAGAGCAGTTGCACATGCTGCCAATATTACATTACATGCGCGCGTTCTATACGGAAGTAATACACATCACAAAATTGAAGCATTATTTAAAGCTTTTGGTAGAGCGCTTAGAGAAGCGGTCGAAAAAAATGCCAACATTACTGGTGTAAATTCAACGAAAGGAATGTTGTAATTGATTGCCATTATAGATTATGGAATGGGGAATATTCGCAGTGTAGAGCAAGCATTAAAATATATTGGCGCAGAGTACATTGTAACGAGTGATAAAAAAGAGATATTGAGAAGCGATGGCGTGATTTTACCGGGAGTAGGTGCATTTCCGAAAGCGATGGACGTATTAGAAGAAAGAGATTTAGTGTGTGTACTAAAAGAAGTTTGTGACATAGGAAAACCACTCCTCGGTATATGTTTGGGTATGCAACTTTTATTTGAACGAAGTGAGGAACTAAAAGATTGTAGCGGGTTAGGTTTACTACCAGGGGAAATTCGTAAGTTAAAAGTTTCGTATAAAATTCCTCATATGGGATGGAATGAATTAAGGAAGGAAAGAGAATTTCCACTTTGGAATGGATTAGTGGATGGTTCTTTCGTGTATTATGTTCACTCATATTACGCGGATTGTCCAGATGAAATTGTATGCGGAGTAAGTGATTATGGAATGCAAGTACCAGGGTTTGTCGCGAAAGGAAATGTATTTGGTGCACAGTTTCATCCAGAAAAAAGTGGCGAAATTGGCATGCAAATATTGAAAAATTTTCAAGGGGTGGTAGAAGCATGGAAATCTTCCCAGCTATCGATTTAAAAGAAGGACGATGCGTTAGACTTTATCAAGGAGAGTTTAGTAAAGAAACGGTGATGAATGAAGATCCAGTAGCGCAGGCGATCATATTTGAAAAGCTTGGAGCGGAAATACTACACATTGTTGATTTAGACGGTGCAATTGCTGGCGAGTCTTTAAATTTGCCCGTCATTGAAAAAATCTGCAAGGCGGTATGTATTCCTGTGCAAGTGGGAGGAGGAATTCGTTCACTTGTAACGGTGGAGAAGTTATTGTCAGCAGGTGTAGAAAAAGTGATTTTAGGAACAGCAGCTCTTTATGATAA
Organism: Bacillus sp. B1-WWTP-T-0.5-Post-4; assembly: GCF_009183795.1. Classification (NCBI taxonomy): domain Bacteria; kingdom Bacillati; phylum Bacillota; class Bacilli; order Caryophanales; family Bacillaceae; genus Bacillus; species Bacillus sp. B1-WWTP-T-0.5-Post-4. The sequence continues at coordinate 571,584 of NZ_WEIJ01000002.1, read as the reverse complement.
GTCATTTTTAGAGGAAGCAGTTCGTCTATATAACGAGAAAATCATTGTTGGAATTGATGCGAAAAATGGTTTCGTAGCAACGAGAGGTTGGCTTGATCTATCTGAAATTTCTTACGTTAGTTTAGCGAAACAAATGGAAAGTTTAGGTGTTCAAACGATTGTGTTTACAGACATTTCGAAAGACGGGACGCTTGCAGGTCCAAATTTTGAACAATTAGCGATACTTCAAAAAAGTGTGGGCATTCGTCTCATCGCCTCTGGAGGAGTGGCATCTATTCAAGATGTGAAAAAGTTAAATGATATGAATATATATGGTGTCATAATTGGAAAGGCGCTTTACGAGAAAACGATTGATTTAGAAGAAGTATTACAGGTAACAAAGTTATGTTAGCGAAACGAATTATTCCATGTCTAGATGTGAAAGAAGGGCGAGTCGTAAAGGGTGTAAATTTTATAGGATTACAAGATGTCGGTGATCCGGTTGAAATAGCTGAAGCATATAACGAGGCAGGGGCAGATGAAATCGTATTTTTAGATATTACGGCGACTCATGAAAGAAGAAAAACGATCATAGATGTTGTAGAAAAAACAGCAGCAAAAGTATTTATTCCTCTTACGGTTGGCGGGGGGATATCAAGTGTGAAAGATATGTACAATTTACTAAGAGCTGGGGCAGACAAAGTTTCAATAAACTCAGCGGCAGTGCGAAACCCGAAGTTAATAGAAGAAGGGGCAGAACACTTTGGATCACAATGTATTGTCGTGGCAATTGATGCTAGAAAAGTAGCAGAAGGTAAATGGAACGTATATGTCAACGGCGGAAGAGTTGACACAGGAATGGATGCCATAGAATGGGCGAAGCGTGTTGTTAAACTTGGGGCAGGTGAAATTTTGTTAACGAGTATGGATGCAGATGGAACGAAAAGCGGATATGACCTTCGTTTAACAGAAGAAATTTCAAAAAGTGTTTCTATTCCAGTCATCGCATCAGGGGGCTGTGGTCATACGAATCATATTATAGAAGTTTTTCAAAAGACAACAGTTGATGCAGCGTTAGCGGCATCCATCTTTCATTATGGTGAGGCGACAGTGCATAGTGTAAAGCGAAAATTAAGAGATGCAAATATTGAGGTGCGGTTATGAAACCTAATTTTTCAAAAGGATTAATACCGGCAATTGTCATCGAAGAAGGTACGAAAGACGTTTTAATGCTAGCTTATATGAATGAAGAAGCATATGAAAAAACGTTAGAGACGAAAAGAACATGGTTTTATTCTCGTTCTAGGCAGTCGTTATGGAATAAGGGGGAAACATCAGGGAATGTTCAATATGTACAATCTTTATATTTAGATTGTGATCAAGATTCAATTGTTGTGAATGTGAAACAAGTAGGACCTGCTTGTCATACGGGAGAGAAGACATGTTTTCACTATCAAATTATATAGGGGGATACATATGGAAAATGCCTTTAAGTTGCTGTATAAAACAATTGAAGAACGAAAGGGAAGCCCACTTCCTGAATCGTATACAAATTATTTATTTTCAAAAGGAGAAGATAAAATTTTAAAGAAAATTGGTGAAGAGTGTGCTGAAGTAATTATCGCATGTAAAAATAATGATAAAGAAGAAGTAGTGAAAGAAATGGTTGATGTATTTTATCACTGTTTCGTTTTATTAGCTGAAAAAAATATCGCATTGGAAGATGTCATGCGAGAGGTGAAAGAACGAAATGGAAAGCTTTCGAGAGTTGGGGATAGAAGGGAAATAGATACATTATAAGGGGGAATGTATATGAAAGTAGATTATCATCTTCACTTAGAAGAAGGACCGTATTCAATAGGATGGCTTGCTAAAATAAATGAAGCGTTGGAATGTTATGAACCGCTTCAAGAAAGGCATTCTATGGATTGGCTTATGAAAACACAAGAGCGTTTGCAAAAACGTGTGAAGGAAGGGCCATTTACAACAGAATGGATAGATCTATATTTAGAAGAAGCTGTGCGAAAAGGAATAAAAGAAGTGGGAATTGTTGATCATCTATATCGTTTTCATGAAGCGAAAGGATATTATGAAAAATATGTAGATATTAGTGATTCTAAGCGCGGTCGTATACAGAAAGAATGGTTAGATCAAGTAAGGGTAGTTTCACTGTATGATTTTACAAAGGCAATTGAAGAGGCGAAAGAACGATGGAGTAAAAGAGGTGTCACACTTAAACTTGGAATTGAAGCGGATTATTTTATTGGTTGTGAAGGAGAGTTAAAAGAATTATTAGCGCTAGGAGACTTTGATTATGTAATTGGCTCTGTTCATTTTCTAAATGGCTGGGGATTTGATAATCCAGATACGAAAGAATATTTTGAGGTGCATGACCTACGCGCATTATACGATACGTTTTTTAAAACAGTTGAGAGTGCGATTCGTACCGAGTTATTTGATATTATCGCTCATCTAGATAATATAAAGGTATTTAATTATCGATTGGATGAGAATGAACAGCTTTCTTATTATGAGGAAATTGCCTGTGCGTTAGTAGAAACGAATACGGCAACAGAAATAAATGCAGGATTGTACTATCGTTATCCTGTTCGTGAAATGTGCCCAAGTCCACTATATTTACAAGTATTAGCTAAGTATGGTGTTCCAATTACGATTTCTTCGGATGCCCATTATCCAAATGATTTAGGGAACTATGTACAAGAGAATGTACAAACATTACGAGCGCACGGTGTTACTCAGGTTGCAACATTTACGAAGCGAGCAAGAGTAATGAGGTCGCTTGAAGAAGAAGTAACAAATTCAAAATGAAACGCAATTTTTTGATGAAAACCACCCTTTTTGTTCAAAATAAGAAAGAATGAAAAGGAGGGTAAGAAATGGCGAAACAACAAAATAAACAAAATGTACAAGTTGCACAGCAACAAGCTTATACTTCTGAAACGAATGCTGCATCTCAATCGGTTATTGAGGAGCAAATTAGCGATACGGTTGCAGAAGGAACTATTGATGTGAAGCTCGGAAAAGAATCGCAGGAAAAAGCGTAAGAAGAGGGGAGAGTTGCATCTCCTCTTTTTTCATGGAAAAGTGTCGATTTTCAAAACTATAATCAAATTCCTTGGTTTTTATATGTGGATTTCTTACAATGAAATATAAGAGATATCTTATTTTCTATAGAAGAGGTGTTAGTAGTGGCAAAAATATTAGTAGCGGGAAAAATTCCGGAAATTGGATTAGAACTATTAAAAGATCATGATGTAGAAATGTACGATAAAGAGGAATTAATTTCTATAGATGAATTAACAGAGCGTGTAAAAGATAAAGATGCATTGTTAAGTTTACTTTCGACAAAGGTGCCAAAAGAAGTTATTGATGCAGCGCCTCATTTAAAGATTGTTGCAAACTATGGTGCTGGTTACGACAATATTGATTACACGTATGCGGGTGAAAAAGGAATTGCAGTAACGAATACACCGAAAGTATCAACGGAAGCGACTGCAGAATTAACATTTGCACTTCTTTTAGCAGCGGCGCGTAGAATTCCTGAAGGGGATACGTTATGTCGTACGACTGGATTTAACGGATGGGCACCGTTATTTTTCTTAGGACGAGAAGTCCACGGTAAGACAATCGGAATTATTGGTCTTGGAGAAATCGGGAAGGCTGTTGCAAAACGTGCGAAAGCATTTGGAATGGATGTTTTATATACAGGGCCAAATCGTAAGTTTGAAGCTGAAAGTGAACTGGGAGCAACGTATGTGACGTTGGAAAAATTATTACAAACAGCAGATTTTATTACAATTAACTGTGCTTATAATCCGAAATTACATCATATGATTGATGAAGAGCAGTTTAAAATGATGAAGAAAACAGCGTATATTGTAAATGCTTCACGTGGACCAATTATGAATGAAGCAGCACTTGCTTATGCATTAAAAACGAATGAAATTGAAGGGGCAGCTCTTGATGTGTTTGAATTTGAACCGAAAATTACAGAAGAGCTAAAAGAGTTAAAGAATGTAGTACTTGCTCCACATGTAGGGAATGCAACGTTTGAAACTCGTGATGCGATGGCTGAAATGGCTGTCAGAAATATTTTAGCTGTATTAAACGGCGAAGAGCCAGTAACACCTGTAAATCAAAAGGTATTAGTCACAAAATAAAAAGAAACCTTCCGGACTCGGAAGGTTTTCTTATTTTTCTTTATTCGCTTTTTTAGACGGTCTTTGTCTAATGAATTGAGATAACATGTACAAAATATATAGTGGAATGGCAATGAATAAGAAAACAGAAAAATTGCCAAATCCTGTTTGATACATTGTAATAATGATTCCAACTAAAAATAGTGTAATAATGATGCTATATCGTGGAATTGGTACATCTTTTAAACTTGGGATACGAATGCGGCTCACCATTAAAAATGCGAACGTTACAAATACGGTAATAAGAACGATTTTTGGAATGGTATGTGAAAATAATGTTAAGAAAGCAACAAGCCCTCCCGCTGCTGTAATCGGTACTCCGGTGAAATATTTCATTGAAGTAGAAGATGGTGTTACATTAAATCGTGCTAAACGATATGCTCCGAAAAGAGGGAATAATCCCGCTATGTATAATCCGATGATTCCGTAGTTTGAGAAAGATGTGTAATACATTAAAACAGCAGGTGCTGCACCAAATGTTACGACATCTGCAAGCGAGTCGAGCTCTTTTCCCATTTGTGAATCAACACGTAATAAACGAGCAACACGACCATCAAGACTATCTAACATCATCCCGATAAGTACTAAAATAGCAGCTGATTTATAATATCCTAAAGATGCATAGCCGATTGATAAAAATCCGCTATATAAATTTCCGAGCGTAAATAAGTTTGGAATAGCTGCTCTATACAAAATCTGATCCCTTGCTTTCTGTAATAAATTCTTAATTAGTGTATGAAAGTTTACTTATTTTATCATACCATAAATTTATTCCTCATACGAAAGAAATTACCAATTTGTGAAAGATTTCATAGAAGGATGGTTTGAAAATTAAGTGAAAATAAAAAGAGGAAGCAACTTGTATAAAGTTGCTTCCTTTACTATTCAAATTTCGTTGTCATCGTTCCAGTTTTATATCGATTATTAGGATCGAAGCGTAATAAATCTCCATAAATTAATTTGTCGGAGAATTTTAATTCTGTTTTTGCTTTTTCAATATACGGCTGACATAGCGTCATGTCAGCTTCTTCACCCGTACTTCTTTTGTAGCACATATTTTTTGTATAAACATACTCTTCAGAAACAAAGCTACCATCACGCATTACCATAAGCGGGTCTTTCTCTTTAATAAATAAGTCAGTTCCAAATTCAACGGATTTATTTGTTTTAATACCAAGTAAATGAAGGAGCGTTGGCTTAATATCAATTTGACCGGATACTTTAGAAACAACTTTTCCTTCTTGGCCAGGCACATGAATAATAAGAGGGACTCGTTGTAATTGCATAGAATCGAATGGTGTAATAGTATCTTTTCCTAGGAACTGTGCCATAGCTGCGTTATGGTTTTCGGAAATACCGTAATGATCACCATAAATGACAATAACGGAATTATCATATAATCCTTCTTCTTTTAATTGTTGAATAAATAATTTAAGAGCTTCATCTGTGTAACGAACAGTTGGGAAGTAGCGGTTTACAACACCACTTTCCGAGTTGAATTCATCAACATATTGATCTTCCGGATTTAGAAGAAACGGAAAATGATTTGTTAATGTAATAAATTTTGTATAGAACGGTTGCGGTAAAGATTTTAACTTTGGAATAGATTGTTCAAAGAACTCTTTATCTTTTAATCCCCAACCGACAGACATTTGCTCCGTTCCTGCGTAATCATTTAAATTAAAATAACGATCATATCCAAGCGCAGGATACATTACATCCCGATTCCAAAACGTTTTATCGTTTGAATGGAAGACGGCAGAAGAATATCCGTATTTCTTTAATTGTTCTGGTGTCGCTGTGTATTCATTTGTTGCATGAGTAAAGAATACAGAACCACGATCTAGCGGATAAAGTGAGTTTTCAACGATAAATTCAGCATCAGAAGTTTTGCCTTGTCCAGTTTGATGATAGAAGTTATCGAAATAGAAACTATCCTTAATAAATTCATTTAAAAATGGTGTAATTTCTTTTCCATTTATTTTTTTATTAATAACAAAGTTTTGTGTAGATTCCATTGAAATTAAAATTACATTTTTACCTTTTGCAGCTCCAAATAAGTTTTTATCAACTTGTTTGTCTTTTGAGTCTGTATAGTTTTTAATTTCAGAAAACCCATCCCCACTTGCAAATACACGCTCAGCTGAAGACTTGGATTGAAGCGTAATATCAAATAGATGGTATGTGTATAAACCTAAATTCTTCACGACAGTTTGACGGTCAAATGAGCGCGAGAACATTTGTGGTTTATAAATAACTGATACAACAATTTGTAGTGCTAATAAAGCTGTTACACCGCTAAAGAATGTTCGCTTCTCTGAGCGGGAAAGTGGTGTTTTGTCGCCAAATGATGGGAATTTACGTGAAATAAACATTAAAATAATTGCATCTGCAAATAAAAGTAATGTTTTGTACGTAAAGAGTTCTTTTATACTTGTCCCTAAATCAGCCATATTGTTTGTTTGGAATAAAACCGGGAAAGTAACGAAATCGTTATAGAACCCATAAAACATTGCGTTTCCAAATAAAATAAATGACAGTATAAAACTGATTCCAATTATAATTCGGTTTCGGTGCTTAGATGCAAGTAAAGCTAAGCCGAAAAATAAAAGTAACGCAGCTAGTGGATTGATAAAAAGCATGAATTCTTCAAAGAAATTATCAATTTTAATATCAAATGCTAGCTTGTACACAATATATGTTTTAATCCATAGTAAAACGACTGCAACGAGTGCAAATCGCAGTTTTGGAAACAGATGTTGTAGCATAATATACTCCTCTCCTAAAAAGCATGACAGTTCTTGTGAGTCAGTTTGCTTAACGACTCATTTTATATATACGAACAGTCCTTTGTTATTATGATTATTATACTATGAGTATCATTATACGAAAATAAAAGAAGGTTGTGGGCTTTTTTATAATAATCGAGTAGAAAAAGAGTGGTGGGAGACAATAAAACAGAATTTCTATGTATGATAATTATCGTACGCAGAAAGAATCGCGTGATTATACGGAGGTTATAATGCGAAAATTATTATATTTTATAGCATGCAGTAGTGTTATACTTTTTACTTCACCGAGTGTGTCGGTAGCCCAATATGATGCACCTCTTATGGAAGATGCACTTTATTCTGTTTTATTTCCAAAAATAAATAAAGCAATTGAAAAACAATATGGAAGTTTGAAACCTTATCAATGTCCTAAAATTATTAGTTTAAAAAAAGTGTATAGCGGTACATATTTATTTCAAGCAAGTATTGAAGTGACAAAGTATGAACGTGTTGCTGGGAAAATTGCTCCACCATTTGAGAAGGTAACGATTACATTTAATAACGAAGAAGGCGAATGGGAAGTGACAAAGATTTCAGTAAAGCGCTTACCAAATGATACGAAACTAAACTGTAAAAAAACAATATAAAAATTGTTTGACAAATAAAATGGTCCTTTGGTATTGTTAATAGCAACAATTAGATGTTTGAAAATTAAATAGACTTACCTCATCTACTCTCAAAGGTAGAGGCCGCGATAGGAAAGAGTAAGCTATGGGAGATTTAATGGAATCTGTGATCATAGGTTGAAAGGGACTATTGCCGAAATATAAGAATAACCATCTTATTCATATATTGGGACTGCATTGAATAAATGTAGTACTGTCATAAGATTTATTTTATGGAGAGCTATTTGGAGATGTTGATGCGGTTTCTTATTTTGAGGAGATAACAACTCGTTTATTTTTTCAATATATATTTTTCCTAATAAGAAACGCGTGTGAACATTGTTCCGCGCGTTTTTTGTCTATCTAAAAGCGTGCTGCAATGAATAGAAGATTGGGGTTATGAGTTTTAGAGGAAATAAGGGAGGAATTTAAATGTATTTACACGGCACAAGCCGAATTAATGGGCAAGGACACTTAGAAATTGGAGGGTGCGATACGACGCAGCTAGCAAAGCAATACGGAACACCACTTTATGTATACGATGAAGAGTCTATTCGAGGAAAATGCCGAGCATTTCATCGTGCTTTTAAAGAAAGTGGTTTCTCTTATCAAGTAGCATATGCAAGCAAGGCGTTCTTGTGCATGGAGATGTGCCGAGTAGCTCGTGAAGAGAGTATGTCATTAGACGTTGTTTCTGGGGGAGAATTATATACTGCGCTCCAAGCAGGATTTCCGGCATCACGTATTCATTTTCATGGAAATAATAAAACAGAAGAAGAAATAGTGATGGCTCTTCAGGCGAATATCGGTTGTTTTGTCGTAGATAATTTCTTTGAATTAGAAGTTTTACACGATTTAGCGATGCAACATGGGAAATTTGTGAACATATTAATTCGTGTAACGCCTGGAGTAGAGGCGCACACACATGAATATATTACAACAGGTCAAGATGATTCGAAATTTGGATTTGGTGTTTCAAACGGTCAAGCGATGCAGGCAATTGGATTTGCTTTACAAAAATCAAATTATAATGTGCTAGGGATCCATTCACATATTGGGTCGCAAATATTTGAAACAGCTGGTTTTGTTCGAGCAATTGAAGTTCTTCGCCAATTTTTAGAAGAAGTGAGAGAGCAAACAAACTATGTAGTAAAAGTGTTAAATGTAGGCGGGGGATTTGGAATACGTTACACAGAGTCAGATACACCATTAACTCTTGAGACATATGTGCGAGCTGTAACAAGTGCAGTGAGAGAACAATTTACTGTATGTGAATATCCATTGCCAGAAATATGGATTGAGCCAGGCCGTAGCATTGTAGGTGATGCTGGGACAACAATTTATACAGTTGGATCTGTGAAAGATATTCCTGGTATTCGGAAATATGTATCAGTCGATGGTGGAATGACAGATAATTTAAGACCTGCTTTATATAGTGCGCGTTATGAAGCGATGTTAGCGAATCGAGGGAATGATGAGAATGAGGAACTCGTTTCGATTGCTGGGAAATGCTGTGAGAGTGGAGACATGTTGATTTGGGATATTCATTTACCGAAAGTCGCTGCTTCTGATTTACTAGCAGTTTCCTGTACAGGAGCATACGGGTACTCGATGGCGAATAATTACAATCGGATTCGAAGACCAGCCGTTGTCTTTGCAAAAGGCGGAACATCGCAAGTAGTTGTGGAACGCGAAACATATGAAAATATTATTGGGAACGATCGCATACGTATTAAAGAGCTTGTCTAAATAGGAAAAGGAGTTGTTCGAATGGACAATTCCTTTTTTATAAAATAAAATAATTAAAATATATCGGAAAACTAGGATTGAAAAAAATCAGAATTGTGATAAAATACAAATACAAAGCTTATCAAGAGAAGCGGAGGGAACTGGCCCGAAGAAGCTCGGCAACCTGCTTATAGAAAGCAAGGTGCTAAATCCAGCAAAATGGGATCCATTTTGAAAGATAAGGTAAAATATATTACCGAACAGTCTTTTCGAAATGGGAAAGATTTTTTTTATGAATAAAAAGGGGGGCTGTTCGCGTGAGTGTACGGGAACATTTTGATGAAGTATCCGAGAAGATTGAAGCGATGCTTGCTGATATGAAATATGGTTCAATTACAATTGTTGTGCAAGATGGAAAAGTAATTCAGTTAGAGAAAAGTGAAAAAGTACGTTTAAAGTGAAAAGCGCTGACTAGAAAAACTAGAGGCGGTTTTAACCTATTTTCATTAGGTTAAAACCGTCTTTTTGCTTTTACAGGGGGAAAAAACATGTTGACGTATGAAACGTGGGAAGAAAATGTTGTTTCGTTTTCGGAAGAAGATGAAACAAAAGGTGCGTTATCAGTATTAAATTGGGCTTATAAAGAATATAAAGATGAGGTTGTCTACGCATGTAGCTTTGGGGTGGAAGGTATGGTATTGCTGCACATTATAAACCAAGTAAATCCATCTGCTAAAGTTGTATTTTTGGATACAAATGTTCATTTTCAAGAAACGTATGAATTAATTCAAAAAGTGCGGGAACGATTTCCTTCATTGAATATTATAGAAAAACAGCCAGAACTTACACTTGATGAACAGGCGAAGTTGCATGGTGAAAAACTGTGGGAGAGCAATCCGAATCTTTGTTGTAAGATTAGAAAAATTTTACCTTTAGAAAAATCATTAGTCGTGGAAAAAGCATGGATATCGGGCTTAAGAAGGGAACAATCAGAAACACGTAAGCATACAAAGTTTATAAATCAAGATCATCGTTTTCAATCTATTAAAGTTTGTCCACTCATTCATTGGACGTGGAAAGAAGTTTGGCGATATGTATACAAACATAGCTTGCCGTATAACCCGTTGCATGATGTTGGCTATCCAAGTATTGGGTGTGAGAAATGTACGTTACCTGTAGGGGATGGTGGCGATTCAAGAGATGGTAGATGGGCTGGAAAAGTGAAAACTGAATGTGGTCTTCATTACCAATAAGATGAATCTTGAAATAAAGCGAAGAGAGGATATAGAAAAATGAGCATAGTAAACGAATTAGTAAACCGTATAGATGAGACATATGACGTATCACAAATTGAAAAAGAAATTAAATTAGACAATATTGCGTTAAGTGATTTAGAACTATTGGCGACAGGTGGATATAGCCCCCTTACTGGTTTTTTAGGGAAGGAAGATTATGATTCTGTTGTAGAAACGCTTCGTTTAGCAAATGGTAGTGTGTGGAGTATACCGATTACATTACCGGTAACAGAAAAAGTCGCAGAAAGCCTGAAGGCTGGAGAGGAAGTAAAGCTTGTCAACAATGGAAATATATACGGTGTCATTCAAATAGAAGATATTTTTGTACCAGATAAAGAAAAAGAAGCGTTACTTGTATATAAAACAACGGATGAGGCTCATCCAGGAGTGAAAAAATTATATGAACGACCAAACGTTTACGTTGGAGGAACTATTATTCTAACAAAACGCTTTGAAAATAATCAATTTCCTTCTTATCATTTAGACCCAATTGAAACGAGGGAAGCATTTAAAAAACGTGGGTGGAAAACAGTGGTCGGATTTCAAACGAGAAACCCGGTACATCGTGCCCATGAGTATATTCAAAAATCTGCTCTTGAAATTGTAGATGGTCTCTTTTTAAATCCGCTCGTTGGAGAAACGAAATCGGATGATATTCCTGCTGATGTAAGAATGGAAAGCTATGAAGTACTTCTTCAAAACTATTATCCGAAAAATCGTGTCTTTTTAAGTGTATTTCCTGCTGCCATGCGTTACGCAGGACCAAGGGAAGCGATATTTCATGCGTTAGTAAGAAAGAATTTTGGATGTACCCACTTTATAGTAGGGCGTGATCATGCTGGAGTAGGAGATTATTACGGAACGTATGAAGCGCAAGAAATCTTCACAAATTTTACGATAGAAGAGTTAGGAATTACACCACTATTCTTTGAGCATAGTTTTTACTGCACGAAATGTGAAGCGATGGCTTCAACGAAAACATGTCCGCACGGAAAAGAAGATCATGTTATTTTATCGGGTACGAAAGTAAGAGAATTATTAAGAAACGGTGAGATTCCGCCAAGTACATTTAGTCGTAAAGAAGTAGTGGAAGTGCTAATTAAAGGCTTGAAAAAAGAAGTAGTAACAGAATAGGGAGAGAACGAGATGGATACGAATATTACTTGGCATACAGCTTCGGTTTCAAAAGATGAGAGAAGAGTGAAGAATGGACATCATAGTTTTGTAATTTGGTTTACTGGTTTATCAGCTTCGGGTAAATCTACAGTAGCGAATGCGGTCGCTCGTAAACTGTTTGAAAAGAATATTGGAAATTATGTGCTGGATGGGGATAACATTCGCCACGGTTTAAATAAAGACTTAGGATTTTCTGAAAGTGATCGCATGGAAAATATAAGACGTATTGGCGAAGTGGCAAAGTTATTTGTAGACCAAGGAGCAGTTGTCCTTACAGCATTTATTTCACCATTTCGAGTAGACCGCAAACAAGTAAGAGATTTATTAGCGGCAGATGAATTTATTGAAATTTTTGTGAAGTGTCCGATTGAAGAGTGTGAGAAACGTGATCCGAAAGGACTTTATAAAAAGGCAAGAAAAGGTGATATTAAGGATTTCACAGGTATTGATTCGCCTTATGAAGAGCCAGAGCAAGCGGAATTAATTGTAGAAACGCACAAATATTCTATTGAAGAATGTGCAGAACAAATCGTGAAGTACTTACAAGAGCGTAGTTTTATATAGGGGGATAAACAATGAGTTATGAAAAAGTATGGGCTAACAATGAAAAATTAAATCAGACCGAGAAAAATAAATTAGAAAAAGATGGCTTAGAAATTTTTAATGATATTCCTTACTATGCGGAAAATGGTTTCGAATCTATTCCGAAAGAAGAGTGGGATGCCTTTAAATGGGCAGGCTTGTATTTACAAAGACCGAAAGAAGCTGGTTATTTTATGATGCGGGTAAATGTTCCGTCAGGGATTATTACAAATGCACAGGCAGAAGTACTTGCTTCTATCGCTGAAGATTATGGACGTAATGTAATAGATATTACGACGAGACAGGCGATTCAGTTTCACTGGTTAGAAATTCAGCAAATTCCAGATATTTTTAAAAGATTAGCAAGAGTTGGGTTATCTTCAGCGGGGGCTTGTGGTGATATAACGCGGAATATTACAGGTAATCCGCTTGCTGGTATTGATGCAAATGAACTATTCGATACAACGCATATTGTAAAAGAAGTATATGATTACTTCCAACATAATGAAGAGTTTTCTAACTTGCCACGTAAATTTAAAATGTCTATTAGTTCTAATATTTATAATTCAGCAAACGCAGAAATTAACTGTGTTGCATTTACGCCTGCAACGAAAGAAATAGATGGTGAGAAAAAAGTTGGTTTTCATATAAAAGTAGGTGGAGGATTATCAGCTCGACCGTATTTAGCTGATGAATTAGATGTATTCGTTTTACCAGAAGAAGTGAAGGCGGTGGCGATTGCGATTGCTACTATATTCCGTGATTTTGGATATCGTGAAAAACGTCATTTAGCTCGGTTGAAATTTCTTGTTGCGGACTGGGGAGCAGAGAAATTTAAAGAGAAACTAATAGAGTATACAGGGCCTTTACAAAGTAAAGGGGAAAGTGCACTCAAAGGATGGAATGCAGGCTATTTTTATGGTGTTCAAGACCAAAAACAAAAGGGATTAAAATATGTAGGTTTTAATGTACCGGTAGGTCGTTTACATGCAGAAGAAATGTTTGAGATTGCAAGAATCGCAAAGCAATATGGAAATGGACAAATTCGTACATGTAACTCGCAAAACTTCATTATTCCAAACGTTCCTCCAGAAAATGTAAAAGGATTACTTAGTGAACCGCTGTTTGAAGCGATATCTGCTAGCCCGAAATCATTTATTGGTCATGCGGTTTCATGTACCGGTATTGAATATTGTAATCTTGCACTAGTAGAAACGAAAGAAAGATTACGAAAAATTGCAGAATACTTAGATACACAAATTGCACTCGATGTTCCAGTTCGAATTCATATGGTAGGCTGCCCGAATTCATGTGGTCAACGTCAAATTGCTGACATTGGGTTACAAGGGGTGAAAATGAAAACGAAGGAAAAAGGTATTGTTGAAGCGTTTGAAATATACGTTGGTGGAACATTGTTAGATGGCGGTGCCTACAATCAAAAGTTAAAAGGAAAAATAGATGGCGAGGATCTACCTGATGTACTCGCATCATTTATAAGTTATTTCAAAGAGAATAAATTACCAGCCGAAACATTTTATGATTTTGTAGGTCGTGTTGGTGTAGATACATTACAAATAGCGTTAAATAACGTGCTAGAAGAAGTAATAGCGTCTTAGGAGGGACGATATGGATTTATATCGATTTGAAGCTGTGTTAGTAAATAGTATTGTTCCGATTGTTGTTGTTGCTCAAAGTGAAGAACAGGCATTTAAGCTTGCGGAGATTGAGCTTGAAAAGCATTTTTTACCGTTGCCAGAGGTAAAAGAGATTTCTTTGTTTGAAAAAAAGAAGCTTCGAAAAGGTGGGGCATTTGTTATCCATGAGTAGAGATCAGTAATACGAAAAAATAAAAACTTCCATTCTTATATACGAATGGAAGTTTCATTTTAATAGAAGAAATGAGGAGAGATGATGGGAAAGGTTTATATTGTTGGAGCGGGTCCTGGCGATCCAGATTTAATTACTGTTAAAGGGTTGAAATGTATTGAGAAGGCAGATGTTATTTTATACGACCGACTTGTGAATAAAGAGCTGCTTTCTTACGCAAAGCCTGACGCGGATTTAATTTATTGCGGAAAACTCCCGAATTATCACACGATGAAGCAAGAGACAATTAACACGTTTCTTATTAAGTATGCGAAAAAAGGAAAAGTTGTAACGAGGCTTAAGGGCGGCGATCCATTTGTGTTTGGTAGAGGGGGAGAAGAAGCTGAAGCATTAGCAAAGCAAGGTGTACCATTTGAAATCATTCCTGGTATTTCAGCTGGAATAGCTGCTCCTGCTTATGCGGGCATTCCAGTGACGCACCGTGATGCAAGTGCAAGTTTTGCTATTGTGACTGGGCATAGGAAAGAAGGTGCTGAAGAAGAAGTGAAATGGGAAAGTTTAGCGAAAGGTGTAGAGACTTTAGCGGTATATATGGGGGTTAGTAATTTGCCCTACATATGTGAGCAACTTATGAAGCATGGAAAAGATAAAAGTACGCCAGCTGCTATTATTGAGCAGGGGACGACGTCTATGCAACGCACAGTTGTTGGAACGTTAGGGACAATTGTAGATGTTGCGAAAAAAGAGCAAATTCAAAATCCGAGTATGATTGTAATTGGAGAGGTTGTCCGTTTTAGAGAAAAAATTCATTGGTTTGAGAAGCAGACAGAAAATGCTTATCAAGTAAGTGGAGTGTTGTAAAATGAAAGCCGTCTTATATATATGTCATGGAAGTCGTTTGAAGACAGCGAAAGAAGAGGCGATTCAATTTATTACATCGTGCATGAGCCGTATAGAAGCGACTATTCAAGAAGTTTGTTTTTTAGAGTTAGCGAATCCTTCTATTGAAGATGGTTTTCGTACATGTGTGAAGCGTGGGGCCACTGAGATTATTGCTATCCCTGTTTTTTTATTAGCGGCAGGTCATGTGAAAAAAGATATCCCTTTTGAATTGGAAAAGTTAACTAATCAATTTTCGGATGTTAAAGTGACCTATGGTAATCCGTTTGGTGTATCAGAAACACTTGTTAAATCGGTGTATAGCGGAAGTGGCATCGAACAGGAAGATAAAAATGAAGTGACGTTACTTCTTGTTGCAAGAGGGAGCAGTGATCCTGAAGTATTAAGAGATATAAACTGGATTGCTTCTTTATTTCAAACAAAAGAGAAGGTTAAAAAAGTAGAAGTTTGTTATTTAGCGGCTGCAGAGCCAAAATTTGAGGAGAAGTTAAAGGAAGTTGTAGAACGAAAAGAAAAGAACATCGTTGTACTGCCTTACTTGTTATTTACAGGTTTACTTATGAAACATATTGAGAAAGAAGTGCGTCAATATGAAGTGGAAGAGATAAAAATCAGTCCATATTTAGGGAAGAATGAAGCGTTTCAAGATATGTTAATTCAGAAAACGACGGAGTTATTGAAAGGAGATCAGTATGTATCCACTTACAGTGCGAGTTAATAAGAAACGCGTTGTTGTTATTGGCGGGGGAAAAGTTGCAGGATTTAAAATTATTCCTTTACTCAAACAGGGTGCGGATATAGTTGTGATAAGTCCAGAATTAGATGCGAATTTAGTAAAACTTGTGGAAGAAAAGAAAATTCGTTGGTATCAAAGAGAATATGAAAAAAGTGATATTAAAAGTGCTTTTTTAGTTGTTGCAGCGAGTAGTGATTCAATATTAAATGAACAAGTTGCTGAAGATGCCGCTGAGAATCAATTAGTAAATGTTATTACAAATCCGGAAAGTGGTAATGTTCATTTTCCGGCAGCGATTCATCGTGGTTTACTTAATATAGCAGTTTCTACTGGGGGAGCGAGCCCGAAGCTCGCAAAAAAAATTCGAGATGATATTGCAAATAAATATGATGAGACATATGAATCGTATTTAGATTTTTTATATGAAGTAAGGTTGAAGTTAAAAGATTTACAGTTAGAAAAGAGGGAACGAAATATATTGCTCCAAGAAGTGTTGAAATCAGTATATGTGCAAAATGAGGGGAAAAGAGAAAGTTTTTTACGTGAGTTAGAGGAAAAGGTTTTAAAATAATAAAAGATAAAGTGCGCTTTACAAATATAAAAATATAATTTATAATCACAAGTAACTTCAATAGATGAAATCGATGAGCAAGAAGAGTACGTATATTTGATGCGTTCAGAGAGCTGGGGTTAGGTGGGAGCCCGGTACGATAAAATATACAGAATGGGCTTGCGAGAGGTATGTTGAACATTGTAGTAGGCAACCCGGGTTCCGCCGTTAAAAGGATAGAGTATCGGAATTATTCCTGTACTTGAACAAGTGGGATTTATCAATCCAATTGAGGTGGTACCACGGTATTTACATTACATATATCGTCCTCTACATGCATATTTGCGTGTAGGGGACTTTTTTATTTTCTAAAGGAGGTGTGCGAGTATGACATGAAAGTGTATAATTAACAAAAGTTTAAATATTCAGAAAAGGAGAAATTATGATGAAAGAAACACAGCAATGGACGTCGAAAATAGGCTTTGTACTCGCAGCAGCCGGAGCCGCAGTAGGTCTTGGTGCGATATGGAAATTTCCATATGTTGCAGGTAATGGCGGGGGAGGCGCATTCTTCCTTGTATTTTTACTATTAACTTTATTTATAGGTATGCCTCTTCTAATAGCAGAGTTTGTTATTGGACGTAGCACGCAAAAAGAGGCGGTTACAGCTTATAAAGTACTAGTGCCAAATAGCAAATTATATCCTTGGATTGGTCGTATGGGAGTTGTTACTTGTTTTAGTGTACTATCTTTTTATAGTGTTGTAGGTGGATGGATTTTACTTTATTTATATTATAGTGTGACAGGAAGTTTCTGGAATGGTGCAGCTGATTATGGACAATTGTTCGGTGAAACGATTTCAAATCCATTAAGTGCGATTGGAGCACAATTTATCTTTATGCTTTGTACGATTTTTGTTGTAAGTAAAGGTGTAGAGAAAGGGATAGAAAAGGCAAGTAAGTACATGATGCCGCTATTATTTATTTTATTTATTGCGATTATTGTTCGTGCGCTAACACTCGATGGTGCTTTTGCTGGAGTAGAGTTCTTCTTAAAGCCAGATTTTTCAAAGCTTACAGCAGATACGATTTTATATGCAATGGGACAATCTTTCTTCTCGCTAACAGTAGGTGCCTCAGTAATGGTAACGTATAGTTCATATTTAAAGAAAGAGGAACATTTAACGAAATCAGCAACATCTATTGTAAGTTTAACTGTTTTTGTTACAGTACTTGCAGGATTAGCAATTTTCCCAGCGATTTTCGCATTAGGAGTAAAACCAACTGAAGGACCAGGATTACTGTTTATCGTCCTTCCAGCAGTATTTGCAAAAATACCATTTGGTCAATTTTTCTTTATTATGTTTTTAATTTTATTCTTCTTTGCGACTTTAACATCAGCAATTTCAATGCTTGAAATTGTAGTAGCATCTGTTGCGAAAGGTAATGAGAAGAAGCGTCCGTCAGCATCATTATTAATTGGTATTCTTATTTTTGCAGTCGGTATTCCATCAGCGTTATCATTTGGGATTATGAGTGACGTGAAAATATTTGGGAAAACGTTCTTTGATTTAGTCGACTTTTCGGTAAGTAACGTATTGCTACCGTTAGGAGTACTAGCTATTTCATTATTTGTACCAAATAAAATGAGTAAAGAATTGTTGATGAAAGAATTAGAAGTGACGGAAACGAAAGGGAAAACGTTATTTAACATTTGGTTCTTCTTACTTCGTTATGTTATTCCGGTAACTGTAATAATTGTATTTTTAAATGCGATAGGTGTATTTAAAATGTTTGCATAAAAAAAAGGCGGGGATCTCCCGTCTTTTTTTATGTTGATGAATGTAATAGACGATTATACGCTTTATAGGCTGTGGTGACTGCGAGGAATGAACCGATTAAAAATAAAACTGAGCCGCCAAATGTAAATATTCGGCCAATATACGTTCCTCTAGCTTCTTCTATTTTTTGTTGTAATTGCGTATTCATATGGATCACCTCGTCAACTATAGGCATTTAGTTATAGTCTATGTAGAACGCCTATATTGTGTGAAGTGTAAATGAAAAACCTCGGTAGGCACCGAGGTTTTTTATAATCCGATATAAGGAGATGGGTCAACTGCGTTTGTCTTGCCGACATTCCATTCTCCAAGATGAAGTTCGAAGTGTAAATGTTGTCCGTATGATTGGCCCGTATTCCCCATAAATCCAAGCTGATCGCCTTGTTTTACAGTTTGTCCATTCGATACAGAACGACTATTCATATGAGCATATACTGTCGTATATGTTTTTCCGTTTATACGGTGAGATAAATACACTACGTTTCCGTAACTAGATGATAATTCTGAGCGAATAACAACGCCATCTGCAGCAGCGATAATTGGAACCGTTCCCGAAGCAGCGATGTCAATTCCTTTATGGTTATCTAAAGAACGTACACCAAATCCGGAAGTTTTTGATCCAGCTGCTGGTTTGATAAAACCACCGATATTTGTATCATGTGGTGTTGGGGCCGCTTGAGCAGATTTAGTAGCTTGTTGTTTGCGAGCCTCTTCTGCCTGGCGGGCTTCTTCCGCTTTACGAGCTTCTTCCGCCCGTTTTTCTTCTTCAATTGCTTTTTGAACAGCTTGACGTTGATTTTCTAAAATGCCCTTGGATTCTTCTAATCCTTCAATCTCTGAATCTACTTTTGCTACTTTCGTATGTAGATCGTTAATAAGAGTTTGTTGCTGCTGTTGATTATTTTGTAATTCTTGTTGTTTTTGTTCTAGTTTTTGTTCAGAGTCTTTCAGTTGTTGTTCTTTTTTCTCAACAGCCTCTTTTTCTGTCGTTACAGCATTTTGATCAGATGTTTGTTTTTTTACAATATCTGTATCGTTGTTTAATATTAAACTTACGGAGTACATATTATCAACAAGATCAGCAATGTTTGTAGAGTTTGTTAATACTTCTGTAATGATATTTGTACGCGGTTTTTCTTGCATAGATTGTAATCGTTGTTTAATAACTTCCTGACGTGTATCTATGTTTGTTTGTAATTGTTCTATATGTTTCTTTTTGTCAGTAATTACTTGTTGTGTTTTGCTAATTTCTTTTTTTGTATCGTTTAATTCAGTCTCATTTTTATTAATGGAAGTAGTTAATTCATCGATTTTCTTCTGTAATTCTTGAATTTCTTTTTCTATTTGTTCTTTCTCGACTGATTTATTTTGTAAGTCACTTTGTTTGCCTTCTAATTCAGATTGAATGTTAGATAATTTATCTTGATTCGTTTCAGCGTATACGGGTGAAAGTAACGGGGAAGCAAAAATCGTTCCTGCTGCTAAAACGCTAAACGCTGCAAATTTCTTTTTCATTGTTGTCTGACTCCTTTCCCTATGAATGTTATATATCATAAGAAGAAGGGTGTCTATCGTTGTAATCATAATGTAAAGAAAATTTTATAAAATTGCTAAGTTTTGTCGGAATTTATCATTTTTCAACTGTAATTGTCATAGTGCTTACATTTTATTCATATGTGTAACAAAGGTAAATTTTGGGATTTATCTGTGGAATGAAGGAGGAAAGTAATCGTTTTTATGAGGTGAAATATTACTTGGAAAGCTAATAAAACACTAGTAAGGAATCGTTCTCATGTTAGGTTTTCTAACATGGGTCTGCTTTTTGTCAAGAAAATTATTTGTGTTCGGGCAAAGTTATTTTGTTGTCAGATTTAAATTTTTGATTTATGATTTTTAACAGGGACAAAATGTAGTGAATTGTCGAATAATATGTAATACTCTTAATTTCTTAGTTTTATAGAGATAGAATGAGAGATAGAGTGACACATCGAAGAGGGGGTTACAACAAATATGAAAAGAATAGGACTTGCATGGCAAATATTAATAGGACTTGCGCTTGGTATTGCGGTTGGTGCGATTTTCTTTGATAATCCAGCTGTTGTGAAGTACTTACAACCAATTGGTGATATTTTCATCCGATTAATTAAAATGATCGTTGTACCGATTGTTGTAGCAAGTATTGTTGTTGGGGTTGCTGGTGTTGGCGATGTTAAAAAACTAGGTCGACTAGGCGGAAAAACAATTCTTTACTTTGAAATTATTACAACAATTGCAATTATTGTTGGTCTATTAATAGCGAATATTTTCCAACCAGGAAAAGGCGTAAATATGGAGCAGTTAACAAAGACAGATATTTCGAAATATACACATACGACAGAGCAAGTACAAAGTCATTCATTTGCAGATACATTTGTAAATATTGTTCCAACGAACATTATGAAGTCGTTAGCTGACGGAGATATGCTTGCTATTATCTTCTTCTCTGTACTATTTGGTTTAGGTGTAGCAGCGATTGGTGAAAGAGGAAGACCAGTTCTTCAATTTTTCCAAGGTGTAGCTGATGCAATGTTTTACGTAACAAACCAAGTTATGAAATTTGCACCATTTGGTGTGTTTGCACTAATTGGTGTTACAGTTTCTACATTTGGTCTTGCTTCATTAATTCCGTTAGGGAAATTACTAATTGTCGTATATGGAGCAATGATTTTCTTCGTCGTAGTTGTCTTAGGACTTACAGCGAAAATATTTGGAATTAACATTTTCCAATTCTTTAAGATTTTAAAAGACGAGCTGATCTTAGCGTATTCTACAGCAAGCTCAGAAACAGTTTTACCAAAAATCATGGAGAAAATGGAGAAATTCGGTTGCCCGAAAGCAATTACATCTTTCGTTATTCCGACAGGTTATTCATTTAACTTAGATGGATCAACTTTATATCAAGCAATTGCGGCTATTTTCTTAGCGCAAATGTACGGTATTGATTTATCTATTACACAACAAATTACATTGTTGCTTGTATTAATGGTTACATCAAAAGGTATCGCAGGTGTACCGGGCGTATCATTCGTTGTATTATTAGCGACACTTGGTACAGTAGGTATTCCACCTGAAGGCTTAGCGTTCATTGCTGGTATTGACCGTATTTTAGATATGGCTCGTACAGCAGTTAACGTTGTAGGAAACTCTTTAGCAGCTGTAGTTATGTCTAAGTGGGAAGGTCAATATGACGCTGAAAAAGGACAAGCTTATTTAAAAGAGATTTCTGAAAAGGGTCAAGCGGCTTAATTATAATATGAACAAGCTCTCACATAATATGTGGGAGCTTTTCTGTATATAGAAGAGGAGCAGACATAATGAAACGAAAATATGGTGACGGTTCTTCGTGGAAGAGACTAATAGAAAAGAGTTATACGGTTAAGCAAGTGGAAGAGGGAATGCTCGGAATACTGGATATAAAAATGGTGAGAGAGCCTAGTTGTAAAGAATATGATGGTAAAGAAATTTGTATTGCAGCGGATCAGTATACGTGGATTCAATATTTCATAGACGGGAAAAACTTTGCGATTACCGCTATGTTAGATGATCAGAAAAAATTAGTGCAATATTATATCGATGTGGCGAAAGAATATAAAATAGACGATCGTGGTTTACCGTATTTTGATGATTTATATTTAGATGTAGTATTATTATCTAGCGGTAAGGTGTATGTATTAGATGAAGAGGAGCTAGAGGATGCTTATAAAAGTGGTGATGTCACGAAGGAAGAGTATGAGCTAGCTTGGTACACTACGAAATGGATATTAGCAACAATGAAAAATAGTGAATTTTATTGGATTTCAATATTGGAAGAAGAAATCGAAAAGTTAAAATGATTGTTGTATTCAAATTTTTGTATAATTACCAAAAAAATCTATACAAAAAATAATTGACTTTTGTTTTGTAAGCGAGTAAAGTTAGGGAAGAAATTATTATTAAAAAATAAATATGAAACCTTCTTATAAAGAGAGGCGGAGGGACTGGCCCTACGATGCCTCGGCAGCGGACTCGATTTCAGAGTGCTGTGCCAAATCCAGCAAGCGTGTGCTTGAAAGATGAGAAGAGTGTTTCTTATAGATGTATAAGACCTCTTCTCATCGGAAGAGGTCTTTTGTTATTCATTAGAAAAAGGTTGAAACTAGGGAGAGATGGTACTTTGAAAGAAACGAGAGGAAATGGTTTAGCTTTATTACCACTTGGGATATTTTTGGCGCTATTTATTGGTTCTGGAATTATTACAGGTGATTTCTATAAATTGCCGATACTTGTAGCGATTTCAATTGCTGTAGGAGTCGCTTTAGTGATGAATCGTAAAGAAAGTTTTAATGTGAAAGTAGAGCGGTTCGCTAAAGGTGCAGGAAATCCGGATATTATGATTATGGTATTAATTTTTGTGCTTGCAGGTGCGTTTTCTGAAACTGCTAAAGGAATGGGCGGAGTAGACTCAACTGTTAATTTAGCGTTAACTATTTTACCGCCAGGATTTATCGTAGCTGGAATCTTTGTTATTGGTGCATTTATTTCATTAGCGATGGGAACTTCAATGGGAACAATTGCAGCATTAGCGCCGATTGCTGTAGGTATTAGTGGTCAAACTGATATCTCAATTGCGCTTGCAATGGCTACTGTTGTTGGCGGAGCGATGTTTGGTGATAATTTATCATTTATTTCAGATACAACAATCGCAGCTGTTCGTTCACAAGGAACAGAAATGAAAGATAAGTTTAAAACGAACTTTTTAATTGTGTTACCAGCGGCTATTATTACAATTGTACTATTAGTAATAGTTACTTCAGGGAGTGACACGCAGATTAAAGCACATAGCTTTGATTGGATAAAGATTTTACCGTACGCAGGAGTACTGATTACAGCGCTACTTGGCTGGAATGTACTTATTGTATTAACTGGTGGAACTGTACTATCTGGTGTTATCGGTCTTATAGATGGAAGTTACACGTTAGAAAGTTTCTTTAAAAGTGTAACGACTGGAATGGGCGGTATGATGGAGTTAGTATTACTTGCTATATTAATTGGCGGTATGGTTGAATTAATCCGATATAATGGTGGTATTCAATATTTAATGAATGTATTAACACGTAATATTCGTTCGAAAAAAGGAGCGGAATTTGGTATTGCTGGTTTAGTGAGTATGACGAATATGTGTACAGCGAATAATACGATTTCAATTATTTTTACAGGCCCGCTTGCAAAAAATATTGCAGATCAATATGAAATAGACCCTCGTAAATCAGCGAGTGTATTAGATCTTTTCTCATGTTGTGTGCAAGGATTAATTCCGTACGGTGCCCAAATGTTAACGGCAGCAGGATTTGCAGCGTTATCTCCAGTTGAATTGTTACCGTATGCATTTTATCCAATTTTAGTTGGAGTATGTGGGATTGTTTCTATTTTAATTGGGTTTCCAAGGTTTTCGAAAGTAGCTAAGAAAAAAGAGTATCATAAAACAGCTTAATTTAATATGAATGTTAGTAATTAAAAAACGTGCAGAGAATAGACTCTGCACGTTTTTTTTGCGTAAAGGGCTGAATATGACTCGGTCTTAAGTCTGAGTAGAAAACGGTTCTTAAGCTCGTTATGGAAAGATGAAAAAATAGTTAAGATAAGAGTATCAAATCGAAGGGAGGCAAGCACAAGATGAAACAATTTCTAGCGTTTATCGCAGCCGGTATTTTGGCTTTAATTGCTCTTGGTAGTCTTGCTGGTATTGTAGGATTCGCAATCGGAGCAGGAGTTGTATATTGGAGCTATAAATCATTTGTGCGAGCTAAATCATTTTTTGGAAAGTTAGCTTGGGGTATTGTTGGTTTAATCGGTTTATCCATTGCACTTTCTCATTCGCCAGCATTAATCGGTATCGCTGCTTTAGTGGTTTTATACTACGGATACCGTGAGTGGAAAAAAGAAAAAGATGTAGTTGTTGAATCTGCTCCAGAAAGTTCTAAATCATATAGCAACTTTGAAGATGAGTGGAACAAATTAATGAAAAACTAAAACAATAAATCAAATTATAATTAAAGTAGAAGAGAGGAAGATTTATAATGAAACAATCTTTATTCGGACGTGTACGCGATGCAATTTTAGCTGATTTTCATAACGTGTTAGATGAGAAGGAAAGAAAAAATCCAATTGCGATGTTAAACCAATATTTACGTGATAGTGAGCGTGAAATAACAAAAATTGAGAAGTTAATTGAGCGTCATAAAACATTAAAATCTAACTTTGCTCGTGAGCTTGAGCAAGCACGTTATTTCGTTAATAAAAGATCAAAGCAAGCTATCATTGCTCAAGAAGCAGGTGAATTACAATTGCACGAACGTGCGTTAGAAGAGGTAGCTTATTATGAAGGGCAAGTAACTCGATTAGAAGAAATGTATGCAGGTGTTGTAGAGCAAATTGATGAGTTAGAGCGTCGTCTTTCTGAAATGAAAAATAAATTAAAAGAAATGCACGCAAAGCGCATGGAACTAATGGCACGTGAAAATATGGCACATGCAAATCGTCGTATGAATACTGCGATGCATAAAATGGATGAAAATAATCCGTTCTTACGATTTGAAGAGATTGAAGATCATATTCGTGACTTAGAAACTCGTATGAATGAAGAGCATGAGCGTGACACGTTTGATATGAAAATTGCAAAACTTGAGCGTGAAATGAAAGAAAAGAATGATGTATCGTTAACGAAAGAGTTAACAAAATAATAGTAGTATATTATAAAACAGGCTTATGATATAGTGATAGGAGAAAAGGTGTTGGAAAGCAATGCCTTTTCTTCTATGTATATGTGACAAGAAGGGGGGAGCTGAAATGAAGAAACATTTTTCAAAGACACAATTAATGGGGATGCTCCTCATCATATTTGGATTCGGTCTTTTTCTTGATATGATACTTGGACATTTTGAACCAGGTGGTCTCATTTTTGCATTTATTATGCTTATGTTTGGAAGGCATTATCGTAAAAAGAATCGTTATGTACGGGGAAATGTATTTTTATTTGTTGGTGGTATCGTATTTTTATTTTTCTTATTTTCATCAGCAGCATTTGTTCTTGTCGTATTTGCTTGTTTAGCTTTAATTGGTTATCAATTGATTCAACAAGGGCATCAGCAAAAAGCAATGAAGGTTGAAATTAAAGAAAAAGGGATTATAGACGAAGAGAAGCAAATATATCGTACAGAAACATATTTGAAAAATATGTTTGTAGGCAATGTACGAATGATGGATCATATTTATGAACTTGAGGATATTAATGTTCAATATGGTGCTTGTGATGTGGAAATAGATTTAACAACTGCTATGATTCCAGAAGGGGAAACGGTAATTGTTATTCGGGGTGTCGTTGGTAATATTCGTTTATATGTGCCGTATGATATTGAACTTTCTTTAAATCATTCTGTTATTGTCGGACGTGTGCTCTTGCCAGGTCATGAAGAGACAGGGTTTAACCGCAATGTTACATTTAGAACAGAGCAGTATAAAGAGGCTCCTCGACGTATTAAAATTATTTCTTCGCTTGTCGTAGGCGACACGGAAGTGAGGAAAGTATAATGAAGAAACAAAAAAATATTTCGTGGATGTATATTCGTTATTCTATGTTGTCCTCTGTTAGTATCGCACTCATTTGTACAATTGTATATGTATGGAAAAGCGAGCAACAAGTGTATGATTTATTATGGAAGGAATCCATCGCTTCTGTTCCAATTGGCTTGTTTATTATGACTACAAGTTTACTTATCGGGGGAATTGTAGGATATGCAATCGGTTATTATATAGAGCAGCGTATACAAGGATTAAATACTTTTCTATTTGAAGTAGAGCGAGGGAATTTTCCGAGCGATGTTTCGTTTACTGCAGATGATGAATTTCATGAAGTGGAACGAAAAGTAATCGTTCTGGCTCGTCGATTAGAGGAGCAAGCTGGACTCTTTCAAAAAGTAACGAATGAACGAGCTCATTGGAATGAAGAGATGAGACAAGAAGCGATTTCTCAAGAAAGGCATCGTTTAGCAAGGGAGTTGCATGATTCAGTAAGTCAGCAGCTTTTCGCAATGTCGATGATGATGTCAGCGATTAATGAACAAATAACTGAATTTCCAGATGTGACAAAAAAACAATTGCAACTTGTTGAAAATATGGTTGTAAATGCTCAATCAGAAATGAGAGCATTGCTCCTTCATTTACGTCCTGTACAATTGGAAGGTAAGAAACTGACAGAAGGTATAGAGGAATTATTAACGGAATTATCGCGAAAACAACATATGAAAATTGAATGGCTTATTGAGCCAATAGAATTAAAAAAAGGTGTAGAAGATCATTTATTCCGTATTGTGCAAGAAGCGCTATCAAACACGTTGCGACACGCGAAGGCAAAGAAAACAGAAGTGCGCCTTCGAAAAATTGATCAATATGCGATTTTAAAAATCATTGATGACGGCGTTGGGTTTGAAGTAGGGGTTAATAAGGCTGGTTCATATGGCCTAAGATCGATGCAAGAGCGTGTTCATGAAATTGGTGGGACACTTAAGGTACTTAGTTTCCCGGCCAAAGGTACACAAATAGAAGTAAAAGTACCGATTATGATTGAGAGAGGGGGAGAAGTATGATAAAAGTATTGCTTGTCGATGATCATGAAATGGTTCGTATGGGTGTATCGGCATATTTATCGACACAGCCAGATATTGAAGTAGTAGGGGAAGCTGAGAATGGAAGAAAAGGATCAGAATTAGCATTGCAATTAAGGCCGGATATTATTTTAATGGACCTTGTTATGGATGAGATGGATGGTGTCGAAGCAACACGTGCTATTATTCAAGAATGGCCAGAAGCAAAAATTGTAGTTGTAACAAGCTTTTTAGATGACGAAAAATTGTATCCTGTTATTGAGGCTGGGGCGACCAGTTACTTATTAAAAACATCAAGAGCAAGTGATATTGCTGATGCTGTACGAGCTACTTATGATGGAGAAACAGTATTAGAGCCGAAAGTTACCGGGAAAATGATGTCCCGTATGCGTCAAAAGAAAGAGCAACCTTTGCATGATGATTTAACGGAAAGAGAGTTTGAGATTTTGTTATTAATTGCAGAGGGAAAAAGTAATCAAGAGATTGCGGACGAGTTATTTATTGCACTGAAAACGGTAAAGACACATGTGAGTAATATATTAAATAAATTGAATGTAAGTGACCGTACTCAGGCGGTTATTTATGCATTTAGGCATCAATTAACGAAGTGATAAAGTGAAACTTTAATCAGTGGGGAGGTTGTTCCTCTCCCACTGATTATCAGCCCTCACCAATCGGACTTTTACGGGCAGTTAATGCGGGATAAAGTAAAACTTTAATTGGCGGGGAATTCCTCGCTGATTATTGGCTCGATACAATATAGATTTGGCGTTAAAACAATTGAATGTTTTTATTGACGACAAATAATGTAAGCGTTATCATTGAGGTGTTAACAGTACATATAAAGGGGAGAATGTATATGTTAGTTCAAACTATATTCGGAATGGATAAGTCTAAAAAATTAGGGGATTATGTGAACGCATTACAAGCGCTTTGTGAACAATATAATGTTGAAACAGATAAAATTGCGATTATTGAGGCAACAGAGGAATACTATTTATTTTTAGTAAAGCAAGAAGAGCGCTATGATGTTGTCAAGGTAGAAACAGTTGATACGAATATTGAATATTATACGAAGGCTTATAAAATAAGCAGTTTTAATCATGCTGCGTATCAAATGTAAAAAAACTCCCTTTTGGGAGTTTTTTTAGGAGGCTTTTACTTCGTGAGATTCGGTTACTAATGGAACTTTTTTCGTACCGCT
Source organism: Bacillus sp. B1-WWTP-T-0.5-Post-4 (assembly GCF_009183795.1). Lineage (NCBI taxonomy): Bacteria > Bacillati > Bacillota > Bacilli > Caryophanales > Bacillaceae > Bacillus > Bacillus sp. B1-WWTP-T-0.5-Post-4. Next base: position 543,433 of record NZ_WEIJ01000002.1, on the reverse strand, counting down.
TAACTTAGCCATTGCAAGACCAATAAGACCTCCTACTAATGCTGGTATTAGCCAGCCGATTCCTTCATTATATAAAGGGATAAATTCAAAATATGGTGTGATAAATGAAACTGAAATACCACCTTGTTTTAATCCATCAAATACGCTCACTACAGCTGCTCCAATTAAAGCACCTACATAAACAGAGCGATATCCACCGAAGTATTTATGAAGTAATGATAGTAGTACGAGTACAATCGCAATTGGATACACAACAAGTAGAATTGGAACAGAGATTGCGATAATTTTCGTTAAACCTAAGTTGGCAACTAGTAATCCTAATGCGCAAATGATACTCGCGAACGTTTTGTATGAAAATGTAGTCAATAATGTTGAAAAATATTGGCTGCACGCAGATACGAGTCCAACGCATGTCGTTAAACAAGCGAGTGTAACGATAAGAGATAATAGGAGCAAACCGTATGGACCGAATAATTGTTGTACGATAACAGTAAGTAGCTGTCCGCCATTTTTTGCATATCCGAGCGAGACGCTAGTTGCCCCAAGCCAGCCGAGTGCACCGTATACAAGTACGAGCCCTGTAGCGGCAATAAGCCCTGCTTTTGCTGTGGCGATGGCAATGGACTTACGATCATTCACACCTTTAGAGCGAATTGCATTTACAACGATAATTCCGAATGCAAGTGCTGAAATAGTGTCCATTGTTAAGTAGCCTTCCATAAAGCCTTTGAAGATTGGAGAAGTTTGATACTCTTGCATTGCTGGTCCTGATTGCCCAAGTGGTGTAAATACACTTTTAACAAACAATAAGAAAATAGAGAGTAATAAAATAGGTGTTAATACATTTCCAATACGATCAACAAGTTTAGATGGATTCAAACTCAGCCAAAATACGATAGTAAAGAAGATGATTGTATATACAAATAGCACTAGGCTGCTAGAGCGGATTGTTTCTGGTAAGAAAGAACTAACACCCATTTCATAAGCGACATTTGCAACACGTGGGATGCCCATAGATGGACCGATAGCAATGTATACAATTACTGTAAAGAAAATTCCGAATAATGGATGAACATGACTTGCAAGTTGCTGCATTCCATTTCCAGATAGAGAAATTGCGATAACAGTTAGTAGTGGTAAGCCAACTCCTGTTAGTAAAAATCCAATCATTGCTGGCCAAAAGTTTTCACCTGCATTTTGGCCAAGCATGGGAGGGAAAATTAAATTACCTGCCCCAAAAAATAAAGAAAATAGCATAAGACCCGTGAAAAAAATATGTTTTTTTGATACAGTGTTCATTGTTTTTCCTCCTTTTTTAAATTCATTTGTAAGAACACAAAAAACTCGTCCCTAAAGAAAGGGACGAGTTATATTTACCCGCGATACCACCCTAATTTACACATGTAGAAATAAATCTATATGTATACGGCTTTGCAACGTACAACATGATACGTGTTCCTTGTAACGGGGGACGGCCGGTAAGAACTTACTGTAACATTCGGTTCTACTTCTCGGAGATGATTTTCGGTTACGCGCTGAACGTTGGCTTTCAGCAAATCGCCAACTCTCTGGGGAACAGTTCTATAACGTACTCGTTCTCGTCAATGAATTTTTATTCAAGTATTCTGACAGTATTGTTGCATGTTTTTTTTAGAAAGTCAATATGTTTTTTGAAAGATATATTTATATACGGAAATATCGAAAGTGATATTCGTTGTTGTAAAGGAAATGATGAATTGTAAAATGGGAGTGAAAATTTGCGGAGAATTGTAAAATTTATAGAGAAAGTTGATATTTATAAGAGTAAAGAAGGGATTGTTTGAATTTACAGAGAATAATACAACAATCCACTTGCTGGAAAGAACAAACCAAAAGAGGTGACTGAAATGCTTGCGATGGGAGTATTATTTGGCATTATTGCTATAATTGGTTTTATGTGGTTATATTATTCGCGTTCGTTTAAACAAGCAGAAGTTTTACTCTTTCAAAAAGGTAGTTTATTGACAAATCAGTCTAGATATTTAGTATGTCCGAAGTGTGGAAGTGCACAGGCCAGAAGTGGAGGATATCAAGAGTGTTGCAAAATTAGATTATGAAAGAAAGGAAGCCTCACATTATTTTGTGAGGCTTCCTTCCTTACAACTTCATGGCGCTCCAAATTGTCCATCGATCTCTTTCAATAATAGGAGAGACGTTTTGTAATGCGGTCTGTATATGTTGTAGAAGTTGAGAAAGTTCATCATCTGTTAACTCATATAGAATAGATCGACCTGTTCGAGGAGATAAATCTTGCAATAATGCTTCTACAGAATCATGTATTTTTCGTATTTCCCATTGTGTTTGTGTGGGAAGTACATGAAGAGAATGTTTTTGTAATTCTGTCTGTATAGTGTTGGTTTTTGGACGTCTTTTTGACTCTATTTCAATAAGTTTTGGAAATAGAGAGAAAAAATATCCGCGAATGTGTTCGGGACTTCCTGGAATTGTACAATCTTCAATTGTTCGATCTTGTAAAATAAGTACACCGTTTTTATTTAATATACGAGAAGCTTCACGTAAAAATGTAGGAATGTCTTGTAAATGATGAATAACTGCACGCGAAATAACTATGTCGAATGTTTCATTAGGGTATGGGATATTATGTGCATCACCGTGGATGAATGAAATGTTTGAAAAGTTGTTACAATTTTCTTTTGCAGCTTGTAATATTTCTTTTGAAAAATCAAGTCCCACAACATTATTGGCTCCCATAAGAGCGAGTTCTTTCGTATAAATCCCACCACCACAGCCGATATCAATTATTTGCTTGTTTTGTATTTCTGTAATGTTTTTTACCATTTCAGCCCAAGAAATATGAGCGTTTCTTGTTGCATATGTGTACTTATTATTTTCATCATGAAAATTAATGGACATGATAAAGACCTCCTTTCAATGATTAGTATAGCGTATTTAATAGGATGTCACGTTTTTGTTTTATGTATGAAGATTATAAGGATTTCTTATCGTAAGAGGAGGATTAATTTGAAAGGGAAATATGTATTGGTGTTGTTGTTTGTTATGTTACTAGCAGCTTGTGGTCAAGTTGAACCGAAAAAAGAAACAAAAAAAGTAGAAGAGACGGTGAATGAAGTGAAAGAAACAATAGGGGTAACCGTTATACAAAAAAAACATAAAGAGAAAAAGTTGCAGGAATCAGAAGCGAAGTTAGTAATAGACATTTTGAATAAAGCTGAGAAACAAGAAATAACAGGAAGCTTCGGTGAACCTGAATATGAAATACAAATTAGTAGAGATGGGAAAAAAGAAACTTATTATGCATGGTTAAGGGGAGAAGATAGACGAGGATGGGTGCAATATAAGAAAGCTATGTATATGTTGAATGAAAAAGATACGGAAAAGCTTTTGGATATATTTCCAAATGTCTCAGAACAAAAAGAAGATGAGATGCAGGTAAGCCCTTTAACGGAAGTAACAAAAAAAGATTTGCAGATTACCGCGTTTCATATTAAAACAGGCGATCAAAACGTGAATTATACGGTACGGTATACGATTTCACAATCACTATACAATAAGTTAGTGAAGGAGCAAGAATATTATTTGCAACTCAATTTTCCAGAAAAAGTTCAAAAATTAATTGGAGCAAAAGAGAGTGAAATGATTTTAGGTGAAAAAGTAAAGGAAGGGTATAAGCAATATGAATTACATGCTACTGTTCCGATAAAAAGCGCTTCAGAATCACAATTAAAATCATTAGAAACATATTACGAAAGTTATGATTTGAAAATATTAAACAGTGAAAAAGAAAAAATAGGTGTGTTTCAAAATATAATTCAGATTGTTAAAGATTATGGTGAAAAAATGAATTTTCAAAGATAAAGTGAGACTTTAATTAGCCCTTACGGATTGGAATGAATATAAACTCGTCAAATCTATATGACCTTTCCTAGGAAATGATAATAGAGAGGGGAAAGCACCCCTCTCTATTACTTTGCTTTTGTAGATGGCTCATTCATTGATTTTCGTGTAATAAGAAAAGAAATCATAAGAGCGGAAAGGATGACAAGGGCAATAAATACGTGATTGGGCAACAAATCTAATAATAATACGTAACTAACGGTATAAAAAATAAGAGTTGAAGCTAAAAACGATAGAGCACCTATTATAAGAGATTGTAAATTCATTTGTGTACACCTCCTTTTATTTATATTTTTGGCTGAAAATGGATTATATAAACATTATTTCTAACAATAGAAAAAAATATGTCATAATAGAGAAAAGAACAAGCTTTGATGAATGATATGATTCATTAATGAGAGATAAAGGAGAGGAATATGAAAAATAATAAAAAAGGATTATGGGGAATTATTGTTGCGATAGGTCTATTTTTACTGTCTAAGTTAAAGTGGGTATTTGCAATTTTTAAATTAGCAAAGTTTTCAACGGTATTTAGTATGTTTCTATCGCTTGGCGCATACGCAGTTCTATATGGTTGGAAATTTGGAGTGGCGCTCATTTATTTGTTGTTTGTTCATGAAATGGGCCATTTATGGGCTGCGAAAAGAAAGGGGATCCCAACATCGCCAGCAATCTTTATTCCATTTATGGGGGCCCTTATTGGAATGAAAGAGATGCCGAAAAATGCGAAAGATGAAGCTTACATTGCCTATATGGGTCCGCTTTTCGGACTTCTGTCATTTTTACCAGCGATACCGCTTTATATAATGACGAAAGAGCCATTTTGGGCGCTTGTTATTTTGCTTGGAAGTATGATTAATTTCTTTAATTTAATTCCCGTTTCGCCGCTAGATGGTGGGCGAATTATTTCAGTTGTCAGTACTAAAATTTGGGGAGCAGGCCTTATTTTATTACTTGGCTATTCAATTTACTTTAAAAGTATTTTGGGAGGATTTATTGTTATTATCGGTTGTATGGAGTTATATAGAGTAATAAAGAGAGATGAGCCGATTAAGGAATTAGGGCATAAAATTGATGGGATGAAAGAATATGTTACTAGGCTTGAAGAGGAATTAAAAGAAACGGGTGCTGTACATCGGACTATATACGTGATGCATCATGAGATGAATGCATTAAGACAAAGAGAACGGGAAAAAGAGTTACAAATAGGTGAACTTCAAAAAATGGAAGTGTTAGAGTATCTTTTACCGAAGTTCGAACCGTTAGATTATGTTCCATATGAAGATGAAAAAGATGAGTATACAATTCACATAAGGGAAGCATTTGAAGCGTCAGAAAGAAAATTAAATGAATGGAAAACAGAAAAGGAACAACAAGAAAACTATTATAAAGTGGATGCGAAAACGAAATGGACAGTATTTGCTTGTTATATCGGATTAATGGCTATACTCGGTTACACAGCTTATGAAGGATATATTGTTTTACAAGAACATTTGCCAACGAGAAATGTATAGAAAAATATTGTCGAAATGATAGGAAGAATTTATACAGGAATTATATTTCTGCGAGAGAAAGTTACAAGTATAGTCATACATTGTAATATTTTTAGTAGAGAAGGAGTTCTGTATATGAAGAAATTGTTAAGTGTATTCGGGATTATTATCGTGATGATCATTGCAAGCTATAGTCTTATGAAAGTGCTGTTACATTATGCGAATAAGCCTGCTGAGGTAAATACAATAGCTCAAATAGAAGATGTGCAAGAAGAGACAAAAGTGCTAAATTTTATTCGAATGACACATGAAAGCTATAATAATTTCTTAAATTACGGTAAAGCAGAGAATTATACAGACGGGGATTGGAATCAATTTAAGCAATGGTTTCAACAACAAGAATCATCGTTAAAAAATATACATACAGAAATAAAGAATGAAAAAATAAAACGCGATGTAAATAGAAGCTATGAAATTGTAAAAAAAGGTGTGGAACTTCAAAATATTGAGTATGTAGTGTATGCCCACCGTGTATATCATGACTTGGATATTATCGTAAATAAATATAGAGGTGAAACGAATATCTGGGGATATACGGAGTTTGGCGATGGGAAAGATATAAAAGTAATTGAACAAGCTATACAAACAAAATAATAAGCTAGCTAGAATTCTAGTTAGCTTATTTTCTTTTGTAAATATAATGTTCATATATTATTCACAAAAACACCGTGTTAATAGTGATTAAAATCACAATCTGCATTATAAGATTCAGTTAAACTAAAAACAGTTAAGGAAATAGAGGAGTGGGATACAATGTTAAGTGCAAAAACAATTGAAATCGTAAAGTCAACAGTACCATTATTACAAGAAAAAGGCGTTGAAATTACAACGAGATTTTATGAAATTTTATTTTCGGAACATCCGGAGTTATTGAATATTTTCAACCATACAAATCAGAAAAAGGGAAGACAACAACAAGCGTTAGCGAATGCTGTTTATGCAGCTGCAACGTACATTGATAATTTAGAAGCTATTATTCCAGTTGTAAAACAAATTGGTCATAAGCATAGAAGTTTAGGTATTAAAGCAGAGCATTATCCGATTGTAGGTACATGTTTACTACGTGCCATTAAAGAGGTCGCAGGTGCACCTGATGAAGTTTTAAATGCATGGGGAGAAGCATATGGTGTCATTGCTGATGCATTCATTAGCATTGAAGCAGAGATGTATGAAGAAGCTGCACATAAAGAAGGTGGATGGAAAGACTTCCGCAACTTTGTGATTGTAAAAAAAGTGAAGGAAAGCGATGTTATTACGTCATTTTATTTGAAACCTGAAGATGGAGGGAAAGTTTCTTCATTCATCCCAGGTCAATATGTAACGATTCAAATCAATATTGAAGGTGAGACATATACACATAATCGTCAATACAGTTTATCCGATGCTCCTGGGAAAGAATATTATCGTATTAGTGTAAAAAAAGAAAAAGGTGTAGATACACCAGACGGTAAAGTGTCTAATTACTTACATGAACATGTAAAAGAAGGAGATGTTTTACCAGTAAGTGCACCAGCGGGAGATTTCGTGTTAAATATGGATTCAACATTACCAGTTGTACTAATTAGTGGTGGAGTAGGGATTACACCGATGATGAGTATGTTAAATACGTTAATTGAACAAGATTCAAAACGTAATGTATATTTTGTTCATGCAGCAATAAATAGTAATACACATGCAATGAAAGAACACGTTAAGGCAGTAGAAAATGAATATGAACAAGTTAAAGCATATACTTGTTATTCTGCACCGACTGAAAAAGATTTAGAAATGAAGAACTTTGATAAAGAAGGTTTCATTGAAAGTGAATGGTTAAAAACTATTATTCCGACAACTGAAGCAGAGTTCTATTTCTGTGGTCCAGTAGCATTTATGAAGCATATAAATGCTGCACTAACTGATTTAAGTGTGAAACAAGAGCATATTCATTATGAATTTTTCGGCCCAGCAACAAGCTTACAATAAGCAAAAAAAACGAGGTATTTATTTTACCTCGTTTTTTATTTGTTCTCGTAATAAACGGTTTACTGTTTCACGGCGTATACCTATCAGTTGGCCAATTTCGGTTTGTGTTAATATTTCATATATAGGAATGTCACCTAAATATAGAGTGAACCATTCTTGTAAACGATGAAGACGTTCTTTCGGAGAGACGGTTGTCAATTGATCAATTCGTTGTTGCATCATTCTTAATTTAGATTGCAATTGCATAGCAATGTTAGCATACGATTCGGGATTTGCTTGAAGCCTCTCATACCATTCACTACTAGTGATCGGTTCCACTTCTGTTTTTATTAAAGCGATAGCTGTACCGTGATATTCTTTCGGTGAAATTAAAGAATGATGAGGTATCGTTTCACCTGGAACGATAATATTGAATAAAAATGGTGTTCCGTTTTCTTCTAGCCGAACTACTTTTAATAAGCCTGTTTTTATAAAGTATAAAGGACCGTCCTCGCCTTGACGGAATAGTACATCTCCTTTGTGTAGAATCAATGTTAGCCCCCCATTAATATGTTTCTATTTCTTCTATTTTAGCGTATATGTATATAGACAATATGCTATTTCAACAGCAATTTCATTGACGAAATGTATGCTATTACAGTAGTATACTATTTAGTGTGTAATAGTACTAGCAATGAATACGCTGTAGGGGGTTTAGTATATTGTTAGATGCGATGAGAATGACGGATATGAGAATTCCGGCGAATGCTATCATTCATGTAGAAGAGATGAAAGGTGGAGTCGTTTTATCCGTTGAAGTAGACGGCCAAATTATTTATACGATGGCTTATGATGAAGAAACAGATAGCTATGCTGAATTATATGATCGAAACGATAAGAGGGCGTGCCAAGTACATGAAGACTTCATGGGGTGGTCACTTCTTCATTAAAAAAGATGTCAATATGACATCTTTTTTTATTAAATCGATAGAATATACAAAGAAATGAAATATAAGGATAAAATTTGTAATAATTGATTTTGCATTGTTAGCACTCTGTAACTGCAAGTGAACTATTTTTTCGCTATCATAAAGATAACAGTCGCAGTTATAGGAGTGGTCAACTTGAAGAAAGTACATATTTCAAATTATATGTTATTATGTGTTTGTTTAATTTTATTTGTTCTCCTCGGAGGATTTTTATATTCATGTGTATAAGAAAAACGCATTCTAAAAAGAATACGTTATAAAAGGGAAATAATGATTAATCTAGTTCCAAGAATAATCAACGTAATACGTAATAAATTAATTACGGCGTTACCACTTAGTTTTGTATTAATGTAAGCCCCGATTTTTCCGCCAATCCATGCACCCGGAATCAGGATTAATGCATAAATCCAGCTGACATTTCCAAGTGAGATGTGAGTTGCAGAACTTACAATTGCTGATAGAAATACGATGAACATTGAAGTTGCTACTGCAATATGTGCTGGGAATGCAAAAAGAAGCATCATTGCTGGAACAAGTAAGGCACCGCCACCAATTCCAAATAATCCAGATATAAACCCAACTATAAAGGCGATAAAGATAGCAAGAAACGGTGGGAATTGGTAGTGTACAGTATTTCCATCATTATCTGTAAAAGAACGCTTAATTACAGACGTATTTGAGAGGGAAAGAGGTTTTAATTTGTCTCGAAGCATAAGTAGAATTGAGACGAATATAAGGAAAATCCCAAAGTATAAAGAAAATGTGTCTTGGTTTAAAAATTTATTTGCCCATGATCCGATAATACCACCAGGGCCGCTTCCGATAAATAAAATAAGTCCACTTTTATAATCTACTCGCTTATGCTTCATGTAAGTAAGGGTGGAAGATAGTCCTGTGAAAACGACTGTTACCATAGAAGTCCCTACTGCAAGTTGTGGTGATAAACTGTGTAATCCAATTAATAACGGAACAATAATAATTCCGCCTCCAAGCCCAACTAGGCTGCCGACTGTTCCGGCGATTAGTCCGATGAAAAGTAACATGATGTATTCCAAAATTGCCAACTCCTCTAAATAACTTATCCACCAATTATTATACACGCTTTTTAATGAGAAATAGGCTTGTTCACAAAAAAGTCGTCTTCCTAGAAAAATAAGGAAGACGACTTTTGATTAGAAAACAAAATGTAATAGGTAGTAAAACAGAGCAGCTAAAGAAGCTGAAATAGGAAGTGTAATAACCCATGTAATTAACATGCGTTTTGCAGTTCCCCATTTTACCCCTTTCACACGGTGAGAAGCACCAACCCCTAAAATAGAAGAAGAGATAACGTGCGTCGTACTAACCGGTAAGTGAATGAATGTTGCACCGAAAATAACAAGTGATGATGATAAATCGGCAGCTACACCATTTACAGGACGAATTTTCATAATTTGTCCACCGACAGTTTTAATAATTTTCCATCCGCCGACAGAAGTACCAAGCCCCATTGCGATAGCACAAGATAATTGTACCCAGAATGGGATATCGCTAGAAGTATGATAGTTATTAGCCATAAGAGCCATCGTAATGATTCCCATTGCTTTTTGTGCATCATTCGTACCGTGTGTGTAGGCTTGTAATGCTGCAGTGAAAATCTGGAATATACGGAAGTTCTTATTCGTTTTTGTTAAGTTAAAGTTTTTAAATACTACTTTAAAAATACTGTATACGGTATAACCAATAACGAAAGCGATAATCGGTGAAATGATTAAAGCTTCAATAATTTTAATAAATCCTTTAAGATTTAGCGAGCTAATCCCAGCGGCCGCAATTGCTGCACCTGCGATTGAGCCGATAATTGCATGCGAAGAACTACTTGGAATACCGTAGTACCAAGTAATTAAGTTCCAAGCTATTGCCGCAAGCAAAGCAGCTAAAATTACAAGAGAACCATTTTGTAAGGCGAATGGATCAACGATATCTTTTGTAATCGTTTTTGCTACACCTGTAAATGTCATTGCGCCTAAAAAGTTCATAATAGCCGCCATAATAATGGCATGTCTAGGCTTTAGAGCTTTCGTTGAAACAGCCGTTGCAATAGCGTTTGCTGTATCGTGAAATCCATTGATAAAGTCAAAAGCTAAAGCGCAAATGACTACTAAAACGGTCAGTATCAAGAGTGTATCCATGATCAAACTCCTTACGCGTTCTTCATAATAATTGTTTCTAATACGTTTGCAACGCTTTGACAGCTATCAGCTACTTCTTCAAGCTCTTCGTAAATCTCTTTAAATTGAATAATCTTAATCGGATCTTTTTCACGAGAGAATAAGTTCTTAATCGCATGACGGCGAATATCATCACACTGTGATTCATAATCCTTAATCTTAATCGCATTTGTACGAATGTCGACTAATTTTTTGTTAGACATTAATTCAACAGAGTTTGCAATCTCAATCGCACATTGATTAATTGCTTCTACGAATTTAATCATGTATTCATCTGCTTCTGTAATAGAATACATTTCGAACAGACCAGCACTGTGATCTAATCCGTCTAATACATCATCCATACTCATTGCAAGTTGTAGGATGTCCTCACGCTCAATCGGAGTGATAAACGCTTTGTTTAACTCCATAATGATTTCGTGAATAAATGAGTCACCTTTTGACTCATACTCTTTCATGCGCATAGAAAACTCTTTTAAATCGCTAGCATTTTTAATTTTATACTCCACGAAAAACTGCGCGCCTTCTTTTAAATTTTCGGAAACATTCATTAACATTTCAGAAAATTTATCTTTTTTTGATTTAAAGACCATTATTGTTACCCCCACAAAAGTAATATATGTAAAATATATTGGCTAATCAATTCTAACAAAAAACTGTCGTTTTTTAAAACATTTTATCGAAAAGTTTACAAAAACTTAACATAACTCTCGTTGTTCTATTAATAATATTAATATCCAATAGTGAATATCTTACTTGTAGAATGTCCTTTTCTTGCAAAAAGTATGAATGTAAAAGAAAAGCTTTACACTATAGGAATGACTACGTTATTATAATAAATTTAAAAGGCGGTATATTCTTCCTTTTAAAAAGAAGAGTGTAAATAAATGAAGGAAGTGAACGAATGAAATTGAAGAACACTCATTTTAAAAAAATGCTTGAGTGGTTCAATAAGAGGAAGAAACTTCGTAATTCATTAATTGTATTGGGAAGTGTATTCGTTACTCTATTTATTGCTGTAAATATAATAATTTCCATTCAAGACATATCTGAATTAAAACAAGCTGTTCCACAACCGACTTTAATTTATGATGCAAATAATGAGGTCGCAACTAAATTAGCTTCCTCGAAAACAGAAGGCGTTAAAAGAAAAGATATTCCTGATATTATGGTTCAGGCAATTGTTGCAGTAGAAGATAAGGAATTTTTTAACCATCATGGTATTTATTATAGTGGAATTATAAGTGCGGTTTTTAAAAATATTACAGCAGGAGAAGTTGTAGCAGGGGGAAGTACAATAACACAACAACTTGCGAAAAATGTATTTCTGACACAAGACCGCACATACTCCCGAAAAATAAAGGAATATTTTTTAACGAAAAAAATAGAGCGCACGTATACGAAAGATGAAATCATTGAAATGTATATGAACCAAATTTATTTTGGTGAAGGTGCTTGGGGTATAAAAAGGGCAGCTAAATCTTATTTTGATAAAGATGTAAAAGATTTAACAATTTCAGAAGCTGCAACGATTGCGGGCTTGATTAAAGCACCATCTGCGTATTCACCTTATAAAAACTTTAACAAGTCAATTGAAAGACGTAATGTCGTATTAAGTTTAATGAAAGAGCAAGGGTATATTTCTGACGAACAGTATAATAAAGAAAAAGAGAGCGGACTTGTGTTAAAACGTGGCGTTGATGATAAATATAAGGGAAAATACTCTCAATATGTAGACTATATTGTTAGAGAAGCGATGGAAAAGTACGAATTAACACAAAATGAAATTTTAGCGGGTGGTTATCGTATTTATACAGAGCTTGACCCGAAAAAACAACAGGCTGTAGAAGACGTTGTGAATAATGATAGTTATTTCAAAGATAGTGGCTCAAACCAACTTATGCAAACGGGTGTAGTTCTTATGAACCCCAAAACAGGTGGTGTACCAGCTCTAGTTGGAGGCAGAGGGCCGTATCAGTTTTTACAGTTTAACCATGCAACCCAATTAAAAAGACAACCTGGCTCAACGTTAAAGCCTTTGGCTGTATATGTACCAGCGTTAGAACAAGGATATGAAGTATACGATATATTAAAAGATGAACCATTTAACATTAAAGAATATAAACCACAAAATAGCGATCATACTTTTCACGGTGATGTGACAATGTATGAAGCTGTGGCAAAGTCGTACAATGTTTCAGCTGTGTGGCTATTAGAACAAATTGGATTAGATAAAGGATTGAAATCTTTAGAGCGATTTGGTATCCCATTAGTGCCAGAAGATCGTACGTATCCGATTGCTTTAGGCGGTATGCATGTGGGGACATCTCCATTTGTAATGGCTCAAGCATACAGTACATTTGCAAATGATGGAGTCCAAGTGGAAGCTCATGCAATTAGGGAGGTACAAAATGCTGAAGGTGAAACGCTTGGAAAGTGGTATAAGAAAGAGACACGAGTGACGAGCGAGAAAGTTTCTCAAAAGATGACATATTTATTAAAAGGTGTTGTCGAAAAGGGAACGGGCGAAAAGGCGAAAGTTAATAATGTTGATACGGCAGGTAAGACAGGAACTACTCAAATTGTAAATGGCCCGAGCACCGGTGCAAAGGATTCATGGTTTGTTGGATACACGCCAGATTTGGTAGGTGCGATTTGGGTAGGATATGATAAAACAGATAGCGATCATTATGTTCCGGGGGGTAGTCAAATTACGACGACAATGTTCCGGGATATTATGAAAAAAGCAAACGCAAATCCAGCTCAAAAAGCATTCCAGTTATCGCTCATATCTGAGGCTGATTATAAAAAACAATTGACTACAATAGAAGAGGAAAAACGAAGAAAAGAAGAAGAGAAGAGAAGGAAAGAAGAGGAACAACAACGAAAACAAGAGCAACAAGAGTGGCTTGATAAAGTGAAAGAATGGATTCCTTCATTTTGGTAAAAGAAAGAGGCGAATAAAAAAATTCGCCTCTTTTTTTGTATGAAAACAAAATAAAATTTTAATCGGTAGAGATTTTTGTCTATCTTAATTAGCTATTAATCCATATCCGTTGAGATACATGATATTACTCATTAAGTACAATATTCGTACTGCCAAAGGATTCGGAATCGTATGTGACGATTATTTTGCCTTTACTAATAGGTTCGTAAGGCAATTCTTCTTCGTACTTACCATTATTTTCATTGTGGATAGAAAGTGTAATTTCATCGATTTTTTTATTTGTATACTGATCTTTAATCGTTTCAGCGATTTGGAGTAACGCCTCGGAACTAGAAGCTTTCGTAATAAGCATTCCTTTTATAACTTTTTTTTCATTATTTGTTGCATTGGAATAAGGGATGTTGCTTTGTTTTGTATACAAAAGTTTGTATGGAACAGTTTTTCTCTCTGCTTTTGATATAGTGGAATATTTTAGAGTTAAAAAAAATCCTACACATAAAATAATGCATACCATAAGAGCAAACCAAATGCGTATTAGTGACATAACTCTCATTTTCATCCCTCTTTCATATCTTTGACTTCATTATTTATCATACAAAAAGAGGATTAAGATAGAGTAAATTTGAGGTAAAGAAACGTAAAGAAGGAGCACTTACCCTCCCAAATAAGTGCTCCTTTCTATATAAAGAGAGATTTAATAGTCAATCAAAAGCACATCTATTACTTATAAATGTGCTTAGTCCTCCCAAAATATTTTCGGAAATTGTGGTTAGTAAATTCGGAAGACAGATAGTGTCGCAGTTGTATCGCCCGCAGGTCCTTGTTGAGGCCCTTGAGCACCAGTAGTCCCCGTAGTTCCTCCGCCTAGGCAACCAGATCCATATTGAACTAGAATAGCTTGACCAAGAGTTTGAAGAAGTCTAACAAATTCTGTAAGTTCTGACTTAGGGATGTTAATATGGCTACATGCTCTTACTTCGCAACAATCATTACCATAAAATACTTTTCCTTTATTTTTATTGTTCATCTTTTCATTCTTTTCTTTCATAGAATCATTAGTCATTACTATATATTAAAATGAAATTTATACTAAATTCGTGATGGACAAACTACCATTTCTAAAAAAATAAGAAATTGGCCCACCTAGAAAGAAATAAGTAAGATATAGAGAAAGGTTTATATAATGTAAAGAAGAAAAGTGCAACATAAAAAACTACATGCTAATTGTTGGGAGTGTTTAACAATTGGCATGTAGTTCGTGGATTAGTCCTTTATTTACATTGATTTAATTTTTCAAGGGTTGTTTTAGGTAAGATTGGAATAGAAATAGTGAAAGTTGTACCGTTTGAAGCACTAGTCATTTTGAGCGTGCCGTTATGATTTTGGATGATTTTTTTTGTTACTGACAAGCCTAGTCCTGTTCCCGAATCCTTCGTTGAGAAGAATGGATCAAAGATATATTCTTGAATAGCTGGAGGAATACCAATTCCATTATCTGTGAAAGTAATCCGAACGAAGTTATCAAGGCGATAACTAGTAATTTGAATAGAAAGAGGTTTGTCGCCTTGAGCATCGACGGCATTTTGAAATAGATTTAAAAACACTTGAACAAGTTCATGTCGATCAATATTGACTAAAATATCATCTAATTCATTAGAGAAGTTATAATCAATTGAAATATTATGCAAGGAAACTTCACTAACTAGTAACTGTTGAATATAGTCACGTAAAAATGTATTAATGGGAAACGGTTCTCTTGTAAATTCCCGTGTTTTTGAAATGGCTAAAAATTTTGTAATAATATTATTTGCACGATCTAATTCAGGGATAAGCAAATTTTTAAATAACTCTTTATTTGATGGAGAAACGCTTTCTTGTAAAAATTGTAAGTATCCTCGTACTGTTGTAAGAGGATTTCGTACTTCGTGTGCAATTCCAGCTGCGATTCGCCCTGCTAACGAAAACTTCTCTGCATCACGTTCTGTATTTAAATAATGAAAGACACTAATAACTCTAAAAATCTCCCCGTTATAATCACGAATAATTCGGTTATTTATAATGCCATAGTTTTTGTCTAAAACTTCTTCATTATATATTTCTGTTCCCGTTTTTAATGTTTCAATCGCTTTAATTTTTTCTTCCGGCAAGTTTAGTAATTGTTGAATCGGTTTTCCGATAATATCATTTCGTATTACACCGAAATCATCTGCAGCAACTTGATTACATAAAGTAATATTCCCTTTATTATCGACAAAGGTTACATGATGTGAAAAGGCATCAAAAATATGTACAAAGTGTTTTTCGAGTTGTTCAAATAAAAATAATGAATCACAAGTAAGTTGAAAATGAGCCTCTTTATTCTCTTTTGGTATTTCTTGAATGGAATGGGTTGTTCTAGTTTTCTTTATTCGTAAACCAATATGTGGATTTTTGTATGTGAAATGATGTGGTAATTGATTCACAAGTTCTTCATAAAAACGTACTTTATTTTCTAGTTCTTCAATTCGTTTTTCATGAGATACAGTAGCATCGTTTGGAAGCATAAATAAATAACCCCTCATTTTAAAAATTCTTCCATATAGTATATCATATTTTTATAAGGATACTCTTAAAGAAAAGGCTACATGATGCAAAGTGTTTGGAAAGTGAATAGAAGATGAAGTTAAAAAGGGAGGGGTATATGTGCTGTTTATTGGAGTGACAGGATGGGGAGATCATGATTCTTTATACATAAATCCCTATGAAAATAGAAATAAATTACGAACATACAGCGAGTATTTTCCTATAGTAGAAGTGGATAGCTCATTTTATGCGATGCAACCTGCACGAAACTATACAAAATGGGCAATGGAAACACCGAAAGATTTTTCTTTTATCGTAAAAGCATATCAAGGAATGACAGGACATATGAAAGGTGAAATTCCTTTTTCTACGTTCGATGAGATGTTTGATGTATATAAACAATCTATTCTTCCTTTAATTGAAGCTGGTAAATTAAAAACGATTTTATTTCAATATCCACCATGGTTTGATTGTAAAAAGAAAAATGTAGATTTTCTCCGATATACAAAAGAAAAAATGGAAGGTTTGCCGTGTGCGATAGAATTTCGAAATCAAACATGGTTTTATCCAAAAATGAGAGATAAGACGTTACAGTTCCTAGAGCTGGAGAAATGGATTCATACAATTTGTGATGAGCCACAGGCAGGGATGGGTTCAGTACCGCTTGTATTAGAAGTAACGAATGCAGAGATGGTGTTAATACGTTTTCATGGCCGGAATGTTCATGGCTGGCTTGATAAAGGGGAAAATTGGAGAGCGGTGCGTTGCTTATATCGCTACAACAATAAAGAATTAGAAGAATGGGTAGAAAGACTAGAACAATTAAAAAAGAAGACAAAGGACATATACGTACTATTTAACAATAATTCGGGCGGCGATGCAGCAGATAATGCGAAACAGCTTATGAAAATGATGAACATTACATATGGTGAGCCGAAGCCGGAGCAATTAAATTTTTTTGAATGATAATAAACAAGAAAGGCACTGTACAAACAGGGGGAATGTACAGTGCCTTTCTATATGAAAAAGAGGGGTAACAATGTTACTGAGCGTTTGGTTGATTCATCAATTGTTGGCTTCATAATAAATGATAATGGTTATCATTATCATTGTCAATGGTTTTTCTAAAAATATATAAAAAACTTTGTATATTTTAAATAGAGATAAAAAAAGAACAGCATTAATGCTGTTCTTTTCCGTTGACGAATTGTTGTAAATCAAAAGGAGTTATCGCCTGGATAAATTCTTTTGAGATAAGTGTTTGAACGAGAGTGCTCTCAGAGATAGAAGCACCTGTTTTCTTTTCATAAGCTTGTTTTAATAAATCAAGTTTTTCAGCCGTTTCTTTTGGTAATTCAATTGTAAGTGTGTTCATAATTTCTCCCCCTTATTATTAGAGTACCACTACAGTATAGGAGAGACAAGAAAAGAGAATATGAAATATAAAAAAGGTTACCAAATTTTCAAATGGTAACCTTTTTTATGTATAAGAGTTATTAAGCAATACCGATATACTTTAAAGTTTTTGATGGAGTACTGTGATCAAAGAAGTGTTGTAAAAATGCGATATCAACACCTGATTTGTATGCACAATAACCCCAAGTTTTTCGAAGTGTATGTGAGCTAATCCCTTCTAATCCAACTTCTTTTGCAGCTTTGTTTAAAATGTACCATGCATGTTGTCTCGTAATAGATTTTGTTCCTTTTTGAGATTTTAACAATGGTTCATTACGTTTCCAAGTTTTACGTTCTTTCATGTAGTCTTCGATTGCGTGCTGTAAGTCTTCATTTACAGCAAACCATTTATGTTTCTTCACTTTTTCATTGTAAAATAAAATGGAATGGCGAACATTTTCATTTTCATCGATTACATCACTAACTTTTAATTGTAAGATTTCACTTACTTTTAAGCCAGAATTTACAGCTAATACGAATAATAAGCCATCACGTTTCGAAGATTGTAAAAGTATATTTTTGATAGTTTCTAATTGTTTTTCATTTTGAATAGGTTGTCCTGCTTGTTTCATTTCACGCACTCTCCTCTTTTATATGTGTAAAGGAAAGGATTAACTTGTTTCTTACTATAAAGGGAGAGTGTGAATTTCATGTGAACTCCTAGTGAAATTAAGACAAATTATTTGACTTCTTTTACTTTTTGTAAATTGAAATAGAATACAACACTGTTAGTCGTATTATACACACCATACTCGGCATGATGGAGGTCTAAAATGTTTTTTACAATAGATAATCCGAGACCGGTACCTCCAGTGTGACGGCTACGCGATGCATCTAGACGATAGAAGCGATCCCAAATTTTTTCAAGACTTTCTTCAGGGATAGGGTTTCCTGTATTCTCGATTTCGACTTTTACGGTATCTTCTGCTTCTATAATGGAGACTTGTATTTTTTCTCCCTCTGGCGTATAACGGATTGCATTACTTAGTAAGTTCACAACTACTTGCTCAATGCGACTGCGATTTGCTTTAACAAGTATAGAAGAGTCTGCATCGATGTTCACTTGTAAATGTTTTTCTTCCATGCTAAATAATAATTTTGTGTAGACTTGTTGCGTTAATTCACCGATTGAGAACGTCGTCATATCTAGTTTGTAAGTACCAGATTCCAACTTTGCTAATTCTAACATTTCAACAATCAGCCTGTTCATATTTTCTGTTTCTTCTAAAATAACATCAGTATAATACGAAGTATCCTTACTAACACCATCTTTAATTCCTTCTGCAAAACTTCTAATTACACTTAGCGGTGTTTTTAATTCGTGTGATACGCCAGAAATGAATTCTTTTCTTGTTTTTTCTAATTGACGTTCACGTTCAATATCTTGTTGTAACTTTGTATTAGCAACATTTAATCGATCGATTCGATCTTTTAAATTTACAGATAATGTATTGATACTGCCAGAAAGCCCGCCAATTTCATCGTCAGCTGTAACAGGTAATTTCTCGCTGAAATCAAAATTAGCCATTTTTTTTGTAACACGATTTATTTTAATTAATGGCTTAACAATGATTTTTGAGTAGTAGAAGGATAACAAAATAATTACGAGAAACACGATGATTAAGGCATAGACATAATAATCTTTTAAAACGAGCATCGCTTCATTAACAGGCTGCAAAGATGCTATCGCAAAAGCGTATTCTGTAATCCTTCCATTTTCTATAATCGGTTTTACAAAGATACTATTTTTTATATTTTCTCCGCCATCTAATATGAAAGTACTTAATTGGTTCGAGTTAGAAGTTCCCTCTCTAATCATATCTGCAAAATATTGAACGGCTTGTAATGTTTCAATATCATTTGCAAGACGAACCTCCGCTTTGGATGGGAGCTGTAACTTAGTTATAACACCTGTAAAGACAATTCGAGTTGTAGATTTGTATCGGCTTGCAAGTCTGTTCTTAGAAGGGTTACCATTAATTGACTGAAAATCCGAATAGAAATGTTCGTTCTGCCATTGATTATAATTCGTTCCTAATTTTTGTGGTGTGATTATATTATTCTCTTGTACGACTCCATCAACATTGATTATTACATCTTTTTTTAAACCTAAATTTTCGAATTTATTATATTCTTCTGGTGTTAAAAGATTATTAAGTGGAATGGAATACTGTTTATTATTGTTGGGATTAAATACATCGATATAGTAATTGTTATCACTTTTAATAATACCGTTAGAATCCAAAAACTGCATATCGGCATTTGTTTTATCATGAAATTCTTGTTTTAATTTTCTAACCTGCTCATAACTTTTATCACTTTTATCATAATTATCTACGAATTTTTCAAAAGCAGTTTGGACTGTTTTTACTTTCTTATTAATATAAAATTTCTCTAAAAATAGAGATTGTCCTAGGAAAAAAAGTAGGAATATGATTGTAAATAAAGTGGATGTTAATAAAAATAGTTTAAAGACGATACTTCTGTTTTTCACTGCGTCACCTCTTATGAGAAATACTGTAAATGATTTCTTTATCCCGCTTTAACGGGCAATAAGACTCCCACTTCAAAATTCGGCGAATACAAGGGAGTTAGGCGGGAGATCAATTGCCCGTAAAATCCGATTGGTTCAACTAATAATCAATGGGGGATGGAAAAAACCTCCACTGATTAAAGTTTCACTTCATTATAACAAACGTTACAAGAAAGTAGAGGGGAGAAATCTGTCTCTTTATAAAGTAGTTATTTATAAAAAGTCACATAAAAAGAACTCGCCAGACGTATGACAAGTTCTTTAGTGTATTATTGTTGAATTGCTGCATCTAAAGCGATTTCAATCATTTCGTTAAATGTAGTTTGACGCTCTTCAGATGTTGTTTCTTCGCCAGTGAAGATGTGATCGCTAACTGTTAATACAGATAATGCATTTACACCGTATTTCGCTGCTAATGTGTAAAGAGCAGTTGTTTCCATTTCTACTGCTAATACACCGTAATCTCCAAGTTTTTTAACCATGTCCATGCTTTCACGATAAAACACATCTGCTGTTAAAACGTTACCGACACGAACGTGTAATCCTTTTTCAGTTCCAGCATCATAAGCTTTCTTTAAAAGGTCAAAGTTTGCAGCTGGTGCAAAATCAAATCCTGGGAATGTTAAACGGTTCATATTAGAATCAGTACAAGCCGTCATTGCGATAATAACATCACGAACTTTTACATCTTTTTGAATTGCACCGCAAGTTCCAACGCGAATTAAATTTTTAACTCCGTAGCTTTGGATTAATTCGTTTACATAAATAGAAATAGAAGGAACACCCATACCTGTACCTTGAACAGATACACGTTTTCCTTTATAAGTTCCAGTGAAACCTAACATACCACGCACATTATTATAGCAAGTAACGTCCTCTAGAAATGTTTCAGCGATATATTTTGCACGTAATGGATCACCAGGTAATAGAATAGATTCAGCGATTTCGCCTTGTTTTGCTTCGATATGTACACTCATAAAAAAGTCCTCCTTATAATGTATTGATAGAAATCAATATCATTTGCATTATACACTACGAATCCTTTCAATTAAAATCTTTTTATTATTTGTAATATGTACAAAATAGGAGGATTTCATAAATCATAATCTAGAATATATATCTTAAGAAGTTTTGTATGAATAGAGACAATAAAAATGGTAGGTGATGTTTTGAAAAATCTTGTCATTGGGCTTATTGCGTTAGTACTTATTGTGGCAGGAGGATTTTACATAAAAAAATATCAAGAAAACGAAGAGACTGTAGGAGATGTTCAGGAAGTAAAGTGGGATGTTTCAAATGGAAAGGGAAATGAGAAAGTAGATATTGTATTTCAGTTGTTAAACAACAAGAATAATGAAATTCGTGGTGTAAATGATCAAATGCGGGCAGTGATTGTAGATGGACAGTTAAAAAACATACAACAAATTAAACCCACATTTGCAGGAAACGGGTCATATAAGTTATCTTCCAAAATAGCGAAAGACGAAGAATATACAATATTTTTATACGAAGACAAAAATAAGTCCGTAGAGTCATTCGCTAGGAAGAATTTTGGTAGAACGAAAGAGGAGAACAATAAGAAAAAAGTGAAATTTCCAATCGACAGTGTACTTACAAAAAAAATAGGAGAGTATGAAGTTTCTCTTTTATTTGGCGCATTACATCCGAATGAACCAGTTACGTTAACATTTCAGTTTCAAGCGAAAAAGGGTGAAAAATTGAAATTGCATTCAGAGAGAGGAGAAGTAGAGTCACTCTATATAGTGGATGAAACGAAGGAGAATTTTTTATACGCTATGCCTGTAGATACGGATGAGCAATTACAATACCGAATTACATTTCCTGCCGAGGGCACGTATAAAATGTGGGGGAATTTCTATATAAATGGTAAGAAGTATGAAAAAGAATTTATTGTACAAGTTCAAAAAAGAAAAAACAGCTAAGAATTTAGCTGTTTTTTCTTTTTCCTATTAATTTTGTTACAGAGAGCATTGTAATTGGTAAAGAATGATTCTTCCTAAATGCTAAATATTTACCGCTCCATGCTGGTTTATATTTTTCTTTAAAATGTCGTAATCCGCTGAAACTATACGTATAACGAACGTTATTAAAGATTGCAGCAGCCACTCGTTCAGACCAGAAAGACTGTGTGGATAAACCAACATTTGAAAGTGGTGCCATACCGATATTAAAGGAGTGGTATTCATTTTCTTTTGCCCACTGGAATAAGTGGATGAAAATTGCGTCCATAATGCCGCTAGGCGCATCTGGATAATATCGCATTAAATCGACAGATAATGATCCGTTTTGATATACAGGCATGAATGTTGTGAATGCAATAATTTTTCCATCCGCATCAGATAATGTTGCGATAGGAGCGCGACTAATATATTCACGATCGAAGTATCCGAGTGAAAAACCTTTCTCTTTTTTTCCACCAAGCCATGCATCTGAAACTTTTCTTAACTCTTCATATAATTCGTCGGAGAAAGGTGGCTCATGAATAGAGAATGTATAGCCTTCTCTTTCAAAACGGTTGAAAGTAGCTCGCATGCCAGCGCGTTTCTTTCCTGTTATTGTAAAGGTATTTAAATCAACAACAGCTTCTTCACCAAGCTTAAAGAAGTTATAACCAAAATCGTGGTATAAACTCATCCATTTACTTTCAATTTGATAGAATACACAAATGTATCCAAATCGATCAGCCTCAGCTAAAAACTCTTGCAATACAGTACGATAGGAGGAAGGGGCCCCAATTGGATCACCTAGTACAATAAGTCGTTTTCCAGTTATTGAGAAGAGAATGAGTGCTTTTCCATCACTACTGAAAAAGAACTGTTTATCTCCTAAAAAACCTAAATGACTAAGTACATTTCCACCATGTTCATCTAAGAAGTTTTGTAATCGTTTATCATTAGCTGGTTGCCCGGGAAATTCATTTCGATAACGATTTGCAATGAGTGAACCAATTAGTAAAAAAGTAGGAACAAAAAAGGCAGCTGCTAATGCACTTCGTTTTACTTGTGTAATATTACGAACGACAAAATCAGGTTTGAAAGCTTCTTTTGCACCTGCAAATAAAATACCTAAGTTTTTATATAAATATAACGTTACAAGTAGGAATATAAAAACTTTTACGATATCGGAAAGTGAGACTTCCATTTTCTCACGTACAAACCTTTTACGAAGCATATACAATACAGCGAGTACGATTAATAAAATAAAAGTTTCTTCAACATCAATTCCTTTTAGTGTGTTAAAAATAGCCGCTCCAATTAAAGAAACAATCGTCATATAATAAGAACGTTTTGTTCCGTAATATATCCCCCGCGAAAGAATGAGGAGGAGAATACCGAATGTTAGCGATAAGCTAAAAGAAAATTGAATAAGATGTTTTGGAGCTAGAATATGTAAGGCGTGTGCCCGATTTATACTTGTCGGTAGAATGGTTGATAAAATAACCATTAAGCCAGCAAATACTGTTAAAGCAGCAGATGCCCAAGAACCTAACTTTCCTAGAAAGTCACGCTGCAAAGTCCATATAACACCAGTTGTCTCTAATGCAGGCGCAATAAAAGGTTTATCTTCAAACTTTTTAATGGCTACTCCTGTCATTTCAAAAGCTGCAAAAATGAGACCAAGGCAGAAGGGCAAGATGTAATAGACGAGACGATATAATAACATAGCAGGGAGTAAAACACCTGTATCGATGCCGTATTGCCCAAGCCCAGTTAAGAAGACAAGATCAAATGATCCAAGGCCACCAGGAACAAGACTAACGACACCAGCTAAAGCAGCAATAACATATACGCCTAAAAACTTTTGGAATTCGATTTCAATGCCAAATAATAGTAATATGACGTACATAACAATACCAGCAGATACCCATTCGACTAATGAAACTAATGAGTATAAAACAGTTGGGTTTTTCTCCTCTTCTTCTTGTTCCTCTGTTTGCGTCGCTTTTCTATTTTTTAATTTAGAAAATCCGATATATATAGGGACGAAAAGAGCGAAGAAGATAAGAACAGGCCATAGCCATGGTTTTTCATGCAAAATAAATCTCGTGTCTAATATTCCGATAAGACCAAGAAATGAAAGAATGGCTAATCCATTAATAAAGGCAGTTGTCATCCAAGCGATACTTTTAATAAGTTTTCCATTTTCTTTTATATATGGACGATAAAGCATTGTGCGTACGCCGGCTCCAACAAGACCACCAAACCCGATAAATCCATTTAAAGTATTAGCAATCCACGAGATACGGAAAATCTTTTGGACAGGAATATCAGCTTTTAAGTAACGAAGCATAACATAGTCATAAAAGAACATTGTTGATACAGCGAATGCACCAAGTGTAATTGCTAAAAAGACTCCTCCAGTTGGAATGTTTTTAATTGTATCAATCGCTTCTAAAAAAGAAATGCCCGCTAATTCTTTTTTTGCTTGAAAGAATACAATTGTTAATACAACAAATGGGAAGATAATTTTCCCGATTTGTAAGAAACGTTTCCATGAAAACGACATAAATACAACTCTCCTTGTATAAGAAAACTGAGACAATAATATTATTATGACAAACTTCAAGAAAAATAAAAAGGTAATTTCCTGTATAGGGGAGCTATTTTTTATATAGGTATATTTAAAAGAATATTTTGTTTATCGGAAAATTAAGTTAGAATAAGGTGAAAGAAGGGTGAGGGGGGAGTATATGATTATAAAAGGTTACGTAGGATATGAGTTAGAAAAAGAGAAACCTAATACATCAGAAGATTTTTTTAACAGATCTGAAGTGACATATATATTAAATGGTAAAGAGAAAACTTTTTCGGTTTTATACGTTCGATATTTTGAAGAAGTTTTACAAGAAATTACTCCTTTTGAAGGAAATCCAGTGTATAAAGTAGAAGAACAAAACATATATTTGCGCGATATTGTAGCGATATGTTGTTTAATGAAAGATAAGGAGCTTCGTGCGCAAAAACGTTTGTATTTAAATAATATGGAAGAATTTCAACAATATTTTGATGAGGGAACGGTGTCGAAAGTACAAGAAATATTGGCTGAATTACATAAAAATAAAAGAGTAGAAATAGCGTGAAATGGCAAAGGAGAGAGAAAAAATGTCTAATTTGATGGTTGAAAATCAAACAGAACAAGTTTCTATATTTTTAGAAGATGCTATTAATTTGATAACCAATTATGTAAATTATCATACGTTACCTTCTTTATTAGAGGAAACACCAGCAGGGAATGAGCGATATTATAAAGGGTTATTAGCATCAATGAGACGACTTCTCGTTTTTTGCGAAGAAGGACAGGATGCATGTTTTGTTTTGTTGAATAGCCAGCCATTTCGAAAAACAGCAGCTGAAAAAATTTTATATAAGATTTACCATCAAGTAATTGCAGAGTTTTTTTCACCGAAGAGTGATCATTGGTATGAAAATAGTCGGTCTGCATATACAGGGAAAAATTCTATCGTTTTTCAACAAACACCACCTGCATCTTTAGAGCAAGTGATGAAGAGTTTAGAAGGTAAATTTCAATTGATGCGTGAAGAACTAGAATATTATGAGACGGATTATCAGACAAAGATGTTACACAAATATTGATTGAGGAAAAGAAGCTAAGGTGACTTAGCTTCTTTTCCTTTTGTACAGTTATATAAGGGATTTTCATTGAATATAGTTAAGTGGATAGCATTAGGGAGGTGCAACATGAATCAGCAAGGTGTATTTACAGATTACTTTCATGAAGTAGAAAATTGGTGTGAAAGTGTTCTTCACGTATTAGATAGTCGCGCAATGGAAGTGTATGATGTCCATATGCTTGCTTATAAAATTCAGACGTTATTAGAGCGTATGAAAGAGCATGAGTATGAAACAGATGCAGAGTTTATGTATGAAATAAGCGATGATGTAGAACATATTCAGCATCACTTGCAGGAAGTATTTATGCAAGAAGAAGAGGAATATGAATTATATGAAAGAGGGGATAGTGAACGAGCTGTCCCAATTGGAGGACATACACTCCCGCCATTACCTTATCCATATAATGCGTTAGAACCGTATATTTCTAAAGAAATTATGATGTTACATCATGATAAACATCATCGGAGTTACGTGGAAGGATTAAATAAAGCAGAGAAGATGATGGAAGAAGCGAGAAAAACAAATAAATTTGATTTAATTAAGCATTGGGAAAGGGAAGCGGCTTTTCATGGGTCAGGTCATTACTTACACACGATATTTTGGAATAACATGAAAAAAGACGGTGGTGGAAGTCCAAGAGGAACTTTTTCACAACAAATTGAACAAGATTTTGGGAGCTTTTTACGTTTCCAAAAACATTTTACAGAAGCAGCCTCTAAAGTAGAAGGTTCAGGCTGGGCAATTCTCGTTTGGGTACCCCGGTCTGGAAGGTTAGAAATTTTGCAAAGTACACTTCATCAATTATTTACACAATGGGATACGATACCGCTCCTTGTACTAGATGTCTGGGAACATGCGTATTATTTACAATACCAAAATCGAAAAGATGAATATATTAAAAACTGGTGGAATGTTGTAAATTGGCCTGATGTAGAAAAAAGGTTTGAAACTGCGAAACAAATTGAATGGACACCATATTAGACGCAAATTCTCTGCGTCTTTTTTAATGGAAGTAGAAGGAAGATTTCGTTCATATTTTAAAAGGCCAAGCATACACTTGTACAAAAAGTGCCAAAAGGACGTGGGGGGAAATATGAGACGAATTTGTGTAATCATTACGCTTCTTATGATGTATGCAAGCGTTATGCCGATTCCTACATATGCAAAGATGAACAGCAATGTTAGTGCTCGAAATGCTGTATTAATGGAGCAACAGTCTGGTCGTGTATTATACGGAAAGGCAGAACATGAGCCTCAAAAAATTGCTAGTATAACAAAAATTATGACCGCCTTATTAGCTGCTGAATCAGGGAAGATGAAAGAAATGGTATCAGTTAGTAATGAAGCGGTGAGGGTGGAAGGATCGGCAATCTATTTAAAGCCTGGACAAAAAGTGAAGTTAGAAGATTTAGTATACGGACTCATGCTTAGATCTGGTAATGACGCAGCGCAAGTAATTGCTGAAAGTGTGGGTGGGAGTATAGATGGATTCGTATATTTAATGAATCAAAAAGCGAAAGAAATTGGAATGAAAGATACGCACTTCTCAAACCCTCATGGCTTAGATGGAGATGGATCACATTATTCGTCGGCTTACGATATGGCATTATTAACGAAATATGCAATGGGAAACGAGACATTTAAGAAAATCTTTGGAACCAAAACATATAAATCAGATTCTTGGGATTACCCGTGGAAAAATAAACATAAGCTGGTAACGTCTTATTATGAATTTGCAACAGGGGGAAAAACAGGCTTTACGAAGAAAGCTGGGCGAACGCTTGTTACAACGGCATCAAAAGGTGGACTAGATTTAATTGTCGTAACTTTGAGTGCCTCTAGTGATTGGGATGATCATATGAATTTGTTTGATAAAGGTTTTGACCGTTTCAAACAAACGAAAGTTTTAGGACAAGGAGCAATTGCTGAAATAAATGAAAAGAAGTATGCCAACCATGTTTATACGAAAAATAGTTTTTCGGTACCGTTAACTGAAGAAGAAAAAAAGAACGTAGTATTAAAAGTTGAACTCGATAAAAGTACAAAACTTACGGATGGAGTAAAGGTTGGGAAGACAGACATTTATGTTGGTAATGAAAAAGTTGGAGAACGGAATTTATTTTATAGTAAACGAAAGTTAGTAGCTACAACGGGACTTTACTGGAATAATGTGAAAGAAATTTTTTCTTACATGATAGGTGTTGGGAACGATGGTTAATCTCGTATGGGTAGCGATGGCTGTCATTGGGATTGTATACGCCATGATAAATGGAACGATGGAAGAAGTGAATAAAGCTGTATTTGACGGAGCAAAAGATGCGGTAACGATTTGTATAGGACTTATTAGTGTTTTAGTATTTTGGCTCGGTTTAATGAAAATTGCAGAGGAAGCCGGATTGTTAAAAAAATTAGTTACACTTTTTATGCCGATAGTAAAAAGGTTGTTTCCAGAAATACCAAAGGATCATCCGTCTATGGGATTTATTCTATCAAATATGATGGCAAACTTTTTTGGTCTAGGTAATGCAGCGACCCCTCTTGGTATTAAAGCGATGGAACAACTGAAAGAGTTAAATGGAGGAAAGGATTCGGCGAGCCGTTCTATGGTGACGTTTCTAGCATTAAATACATCAGCTATTACATTAATTCCTACGACAGTCATTTCCATTCGAATGACGTATGAATCAGCGAATCCTACTGAAATTGTTGGGGTAACATTTATTGCACAAGTACTTTCTATGATTGGGGCAATTTGGATTGACCGCTATTTTTACCGAAGAAGGAGTAGAAAGGGGCGGAAAAAATGAGCATTGTAAATACAATTTCCTTATGGGTAATCCCTTGTGTAATTGGTTTTATCCTTTTATATGGCACAATAAAGAAAGTACCGACGTATGAATCGTTCGTTGAGGGAGGAAAAGAAGGGATTCAAATTGCAATTTCCATCTTACCGTTTATGGTTGGAATGCTTGTGTCTATTTCTATATTCCGGTCTTCAGGTGCGTTAGATGCAATGATATCGGTAATGAAGCCGATGTTAGATTTGATCCATGTTCCAGCAGAAATTGTACCCTTAGCACTTATACGCCCTATTTCAGGCTCTGCTGGTTTAAGTATTACGACCGATCTAATTGCTACATATGGGCCAGATTCGTTTATTGGGAGATTGGCTTCTACGATGCAAGGGAGCACAGATACGACTTTCTATATTTTAACTGTATATTTTGGAGCGGTTGGGATTAGAAAAATGGGGGATGCACTAAAAGTAGGACTTTTTGCAGATTTAATCGGGATTATATGCTCAATTGTGTTCGTTTCTTTATTGTTTCAGTAATACTATTCATTTTTTACGCTATTTCGCTTATAATATGTATACGACCACTATTAAGGTGTAGCTTAATAGTGGTTTTTTTATGTGGTATTTTTGACAAAATGATGAACTTTTATTGTTAGAAATATGAAAAATATGGACAATAATAAAGGGTAAAAACATGATTTGACCTTTATATGTTTATTATCATCGCTATGTTGTTTAAGTAAGATGAAGCGAATAGCCGTAAAGCGTATGCGGTTGCCAAGTCTTTCTAATGTAAGGTAAGATAAATTCGAGGTGAAAAAAAGAAATGGAACGATTACAAAAAGTGATTGCGCAAGCAGGTATTGCATCGAGAAGAAAGGCTGAGGAATTAATTCAGCAAGGAAAAGTGAAAGTTAATGGAAAAATAGTGAAAGAGTTAGGGACAAAAGTAACTCCTCAAGATAAAGTAGAAGTAAATAACATCCCTCTTGAAAAAGAAGAACCTGTTTATTTTTTACTATATAAACCAACTGGCGTAATTTCAAGTGTATCAGACGATAAAGGAAGAAGTGTTGTAACGGACTTTTTCCCGGAAATTACACAACGTTTATTCCCAATCGGACGCTTAGATTATGATACGTCTGGCGTATTATTAATGACAAACGATGGGGACTTCGCAAACGTATTAATGCATCCTAGATATAAAGTTGAAAAAACATATGTTGCAAAAATAAAAGGGCCATTAACAGGTGAGAAAATTCGCATGTTAGAACGCGGTGTTACGTTAGAAGACGGTAAAACAGCACCAGCACGTGTGAAAATTATTTCTTGGGACAAGCGTAAAGAGATGGCTATTGTACAATTAACAATTCATGAAGGACGTAATCGTCAAGTACGTCGTATGTTTGAAGCGTTAGACTGTAAAGTAGTGAAATTAAAACGTGAACGTTATGCTTTCTTAGAAGTAGGAAGCCTGCGACCTGGTGATGCGAGAGAATTGACACCACATGAGGTGAAACAATTACGCGCGCTTGCTTCTACAAAGCCAAGATAAGCTATAGAGTTAAAAATTCACCAGTGGAGTGCTCTGCTGGTGATTTATTCAATACAACATTTACAGAAGATAATACATAACATTTATCGAGGAGAGGAGAGGTAATATGAAGAAAAATCGCTTATTATTTCGCGTTATTATTCTACTCATTTTATGTGGTGCTGTAGGATTTACCCTTTATCAAGGATTCTTTGCTAATAAAGAGAAAATGCAAATCGGAAAAGAAGCACCTAACTTTATTGTGACGGATTTAGAAGGAAAGAAAATTGAACTAAAAGATTTAAAGGGAAAAGGTGTATTTTTAAACTTTTGGGGCACGTGGTGTAAACCTTGTGAAAAAGAAATGCCTTATATGAATGAATTATATCCAAAGTATAAAGAAAAAGGCGTTGAAATCATAGCGTTAGATGCAGATGAAACGGATATTGCAGTAAAGAACTTTGTGAACCAATATGGTTTGAAATTCCCAGTTGCCATTGATAAAGGACAAAAGATTATAGGAACATATGGAGTAGGTCCTTTACCGACAAGCTTTTTGATTGATAAAGATGGAAAAGTAGTGGAGCAAATTATAGGGGAACAAACGAAAGAACAGTTAGAAGGGTATTTAAAGAAAATTACTCCGTAATAAAGAAAGCCTTTACATAAGGGGTGCGTGTTTATAGTGCCTCTGGTTTAAAAATTCTGAGTATTGCGGTAACTTGAGGTTAGAATATACAATAGTACATATAGATACAGGGGCGGTGAGAGTGTTGAAAGAAATTAAATGTGAATGTGGACATGTTAATCCGATAGGAACCGTTTTTTGTGAAGCTTGCGGGAAACCATTTGAAAGCAATGAAAATGCAAAACTATTGGATATGCGCTATGAGGGGAGTGCACGGAGATCTCTCACGCAGACAAAAACGATAGTCGATAAAATTTGGAGCTTTTTCTCTTCTGTAAAAGTAGGTGTATGGCTAATCGTAATAACTTTAGCTGCATCAGCGATAGGAACTATATTTCCGCAAGAAATGTACATAACTCCAGGTATTGCACCAGCTGAATATTATAAACAAGAATACGGATTTTTAGGACAATTATACTATCAATTAGGGTTTAATAATTTATACGGTTCATGGTGGTATATGATTTTGATTGCTTCTATCGGTATTTCACTTGTGATATGTAGTTTAGACCGCGTTATTCCACTTTATAAAGCTTTAAAAAAGCAAGGCGTAAAAAGACATCCTAGTTTTTTAAAGAGACAGAGATTATATGGGACTGGTACACCGCAAGAAGGTGACCTGGAAAGAGTGCAAGAGAATTTAAAGAAAAGAAACTATAACGTGAAAGTGGAAGACGGAAACGTTTTAGCAGAAAAGGGACGCTTCTCGCGTTGGGGTCCATATGTAAATCATATCGGTCTTATTATCTTTTTATTCGGTGCGATGCTTCGTTTTTTACCGAGTATGTACGTAGACGAAGCACTTTGGTTACGTGACGGTGAAACGAAAGAAATACCAGGGACGGATGGACAATACTACTTAAAAAACGAGAAATTTATAAAAGAAGTTTATGATAAAAGTAAGGACAAGGAAGTTTTTGATGAAGCGATTGATCGTGTAGGAGATAAAATGATTGCGAAAAACTTCCAAACGAATGCCGTATTATATAAAGCAGTAGGAGAAAATATAGCAGGACAAAAACCGAAATTAGAAAAAGTAAAAGAAGCGGAAATTCGAGTGAATGAACCACTGAAATTTGATCAATTTGCAGTGTATCAAGTGGATTATAAAGAAAGTGAATTTAAAAGTATGTCCTTTAACTTGCAAAATAAAGAAAATAATCAAAAGTGGGGACCAATTAAAGTAGATTTAACGAATCCTAAGGAAAAATATGATTTAGGAAATGGTTATTCTCTAGAACTATTAAGCTATTTTCCTGATTTTTATTTTGATGAGAATGGAAAACCAAATACAAAAACGAAATTACCAAACAATCCTGCATTTGTATTTAAAATGTTTACACCTGAAACACCAGATGGTGAAGTGAGTTTTGTTGGTATTCAGCAAAATATAGAACCAGATGGAAACAACAAATATAAAATGTCGTTTGCAGGTGTTGAAATGCAAAATGCAACAGCACTTACTGTAAGAAAAGATTTAACGCTTTGGATTCTCGGCATTGGAGGATTTATATTTATGGTTGGTGTCATTCAAGGTATGTATTGGAATCATCGCCGTATTTGGATACAACGTGTTAATGATGAATGGTGGATTGCAGGGCATACAAATAAAAATTGGTTCGGTTTAAAGAAAGATATTGAAAGAGTACTAGAAGGTACAGCAATTCCACAGCCAAATGATAAAGTAATTGATAAAAAAATTAGTTAAGGTGGGGAAACGATATGGTGCAAATAAGTAGTAACTTTCTCTTTACCGCATTTATTTTATATTTAATTGCCACTCTATTTTTCGGGGGAGCAATTAAAGAAAAGGGTCATAAATGGGCAAATGTAGGAATAACGATTACAATTTTAGGGTTTATTGCACAAACAGTATATTTTGTTACAAGGTGGATTGCATCAGGACATGCGCCAGTTAGTAACTTTTTTGAATTCGGTACATTTTTCGGCATGATGCTTGTAGGAGCATTTATTGTCATGTATTTTATGTACCGTGTAAGCATAATCGGACTATTTGCATTACCAGTTGCGCTTTTATTAATTGCCTATGCAAGTATGTTTCCGAGGGAAATATCTCCGCTTATTCCATCTTTAAAAAGTAATTGGTTACATATTCACGTGACGACGGCAGCAGCAGGACAAGCCATTTTAGCGATTAGTTTTATTACAGGTGTTATGTATTTATTGAAAAATGTAGATCAATCGACGAGAAGTAAACGTACATTTTGGCTAGAGACGGTAGTATTTACACTTGTTTGTACAGTTGGATTTATTGGAGTAACAACGGTATTTTCTAGTATGAAATATGAAGCGAAGTTTCAATGGATTGATAAAAATGAACAACAAGTGGAAATGAAATACAATCTTCCGGCTTTAGTTGGACCGCACGAAGGGAAGTTACTGACAGAAAATAAATTAGAACCGGCAGTTGAAGTTCCAGCGATTGTAAATGCGAAAAAATTAAATACTGTTATTTGGTCAGTGTTAGTTGGAACATTACTGTATATTGTATTAAGACTTGTTTTACGGAAGCGAGTATCGGCGGCACTTCAGCCGTTAGTAAAGAATACGAATAGTGATTTACTAGATGAAATCGGATATCGATCTATTGCAATTGGATTCCCAGTGTTCACATTAGGTGCATTAATTTTTGCGATGATTTGGGCACAAATAGCGTGGACACGTTTTTGGGGTTGGGATCCAAAAGAGGTTTGGGCACTTATCACTTGGCTCTTTTATGCGGCAGTATTACATTTACGCCTATCAAAAGGATGGCATGGAGAGAAGTCAGCTTGGCTTGCAGTAATTGGTTTTGCAATCATTATGTTTAACTTTATTGTAGTAAACTTAATTATTGCCGGTTTACATTCATATGCATAGAGAAATAAAATAGGGGAGTGCATGTCACTTTCCTATTTTATTTTTGTCAACTTTTCTTCTTTTTTGAGAAAAACATGACAAAGTAGCGGTTGATTTTGTAAAATGATGTCGAGGACATTATATGCTGTTCAAAAAAAATACATAGTTTTGGAAAAAAATTGAACAAAATTTATTATTCTTGTGAAGCATAATATGGGAAGTGAAACATTTAGAAGATTGCTTAAATAAACGAGAATAGCGCAACATAATAGTTAAAGAAGGGTAGGTGTGAACCGCTGAGGTGAGAGTGCGCAGCGGGTAGAGATGGAAAATGAATCAAGAATTTTAATTGTAGATGATGAGGATCGTATTCGTCGTTTATTGAAAATGTACTTAGAAAGAGAACAATATACGATTGAAGAAGCAGATAATGGTGATACAGCTTTAGAAATGGCGTTGCAAAATGATTACGATTTAATCTTATTAGATCTTATGATGCCTGGTAAAGATGGCATTGAAGTATGTAAAGGGGTTCGTGAGAAGAAAGCGACACCAATTATTATGCTGACAGCAAAAGGTGAAGAAGTAAATAGAGTACAAGGATTTGAAGTTGGAACAGATGATTATATTGTAAAGCCATTTAGTCCACGTGAGGTCGTACTACGTGTGAAAGCGGTATTACGTCGTGCTGTACCAACAACATTCTTTACACAAGATACAACGACAAAAGATGTTACTGTATTCCCGCACTTAACAATTGATAACGATGCACACCGTGTTACTGCAGATGGTAATGAAGTAAACTTAACGCCGAAAGAATATGAGTTACTATTATTTTTAGCGAAAGCTCCTGATAAAGTATTCGATCGTGAGCAACTGTTAAAAGAAGTATGGCAATATGAATTCTTCGGAGATTTACGTACAGTTGATACACATGTAAAGCGTTTACGTGAGAAGTTAAGCAAAAAATCACCAGATGCAGCGAAAATGATCGTTACTGTTTGGGGTGTAGGTTACAAATTTGAGGTTGTGAACGACTGATGCTTTGGAGAAGTGTAGTAGGGAAGTTATGGATGACCATATTACTTCTCGTTTCGTTTGTTCTTGGATTTGTTGCGATTTTACTTTCACAATTTTTTAGAACGTATTATGTTGATATGAGTGAAGCTAGGCTTCAAAAAGTTGCAACAAGTGTTTCAGAGTTAATTGAAGAAGGTGCCGATGTAAAAACGATTGAGAATATCGCTTACAAATTCTCTGACCCACTTTCAAGGATTATTATTGTAGAAGATGGTAAAGAAATCTCTTCTTCACCGAAACAAGAAGGGTTAGTCACTCTTACAATGGATGACTTAAAAGAAGATAAAGAATTAGCGGCTGTGTTTACAGACAAAAAAGAAATTAAGAATAATATTAGAAAAGCGTCTAATAGTAGGAAGAATAAAAACACCGAAAATGATATTATGATCGTCGGAAAACCAGTGCAATCAAAAAATCAAAGTGCAGTGTTCGTATATGAATCTTTACAAGTACCGATACAAGGTATGGAAAGAACAACTGATTTTATTTTCTTATCGGCTGGAATTGCGATTATATTAACAACTTTCTTTGCGTTCTTCTTATCTACTCGGATTACAGCACCGCTTCGTAAAATGCGTGAGGTTGCTTTTGAAGTGTCACGTGGGAAGTTTGATGCAAAGGCTCCTATGGTATCTCAGGATGAGATTGGTGAGCTTGCAACGGCCTTAAATCAAATGGGAAAACAGTTGAAGTTTAATATGAACGCCTTGCAACAAGAAAAAGAGCAGTTAGCAAGTATTTTGAGTAGTATGGCAGATGGGGTTATTACGTTAAATCAAGAAGGTGAAGTCGTTGTAATCAATCCGCCGGCCGAACATTTCTTACAAGTTTGGCAAGAAGAAAAAGAGATAGAGTTAAGTAAAAAATTACCTTCTGAACTTGTGGAATTATTCCATCTCGTTGTAGAAAGCGAACAACAACAAGTTGTTGAAATTAATTTACAAAAAGGAAACTATGTAGTTCTTATGACGCCGCTTTACAATCAAACGAAAATTCGTGGAGCTGTAGCAGTGCTGCGAGATATGACGGAAGAACGTCGTCTTGAAAAGATGCGTCAAGATTTTATTGCGAATGTATCACATGAACTTCGTACACCAATGGTCATGCTGCAAGGGTATAGTGAAGCGATTTTAGATGATATTGTGCAAACGAAAGAGGAAATAGATGAGTTTGTTCAAATTATTTATGATGAATCTGTTCGTTTAGGTAAACTTGTAAATGAATTGTTAGATTTAGCTCGTATGGAAAGCGGTCATGTAGAGTTACATATTGGTGAAGTGGATATACATCCGTTTGTTGAAAAAATTGGTCGTAAATTCCAAGGGATTGCAAAGGATAAAGAGGTCGCGTTAACGGTTGATTTCAAAGATCCAATTGAACAATACCCGTTTGATGCAGATCGTATGGAACAAGTATTGACGAATTTAATTGATAACGCAATACGTCATACGAATGCAGGCGGACATGTAACGCTTGTAATTGATACGAAAAATAACGGTCTTATTTTTGAAGTACAAGATTCGGGTGCAGGCATTCCAGAAGAAGATATTCCATTTTTATTTGATCGTTTCTATAAAGCTGATAAAGCAAGAACACGTGGGAAAAAGGGTGGAACAGGACTCGGGCTTGCGATTGCGAAAAATATTGTTCAAGGCCATGATGGTAAAATTTCTGTATCAAGTGTTGTTGGAGAAGGAACTACATTCTCTGTATATTTACCGAATCGTATAATTTAGATATGCGTTTTTAAAGTTGATAATGAATAAAGTTCTGCTGTTTTTTATTTTTTTGTAAACTCAATTAAATAAAGAATGGTAGAACTTTTTTCTATGTTGCTCGAATAAAGAATAACAAGAGAGGTGCTGTGAAGAAATGAAATTATATACAAAAACAGGAGATAAAGGAACGACAAGTGTAATAGGTGGCAGGGTTGATAAAGATGATATCCGTGTGGAAGCGTATGGAACAATAGACGAGGCAAATTCTCATATTGGATATGCAATGACTAAGCTTCAAGGTGGGGCTTTTATAGATATTTACAATGAGCTCGAAAATATTCAACATGAACTATTTGATTGTGGAGGAGACTTGGCAATAGTGGAACAAAAAATTCCTTATAAAGTGACAATTGAGATGGTTGAAAGTTTAGAAAGAAAGATTGATTTATATATAGAAGAAGCCCCGCCACTAGAACGCTTTATTTTGCCAGGTGGTAGCGAGGCAGCGGCTACTATTCATATTGCACGTACTGTTGTAAGGAGAGCAGAACGCTCTATAGTATCATTGCAAAAAGAAGTGAAAATAAATGAAGTTGTATTAAAGTATGTAAATAGATTATCTGATTATTTGTTTGCGATAGCTCGAGTAATAAATGCCCGATTACAAGTGAAAGATGTGGAGTATAACCGTAGTGCATTAGTTTTTCGTGATAAGAAAGAGAAGGAAGTGGAGTAATTCACTTTCTTTTTTTGTATACTTTTTTCTGTAATATACCAAAATAGAGAAGGTATGGTGGTAATTAGAAAACGGAGGATGTATATGAAAGTTTTAAAATGCGGTGTCATGTTATTGAGTATACTGTTTGTATCTCAATTACATGTTTATGCAGAAGAAAATCGATGGACATGGCCTGTTGAAGGTCAGATAAGTGATTATTTTGGGACAAGGCATGGAAAACACTATGGTATTGATGTAGCTGCGCCGATTGGAACGCCTGTGGCAGCTATCCAAGATGGTAAGGTAACGAGGTCTTATTATTCAAGTAGTTATGGAAATGTTGTATTTATTAAACACGGAGAATATGAGGCTGTATATGCACATTTAAATAAGAGATATGTGGATCAAGGAGATTATATTTCCAAAGGAGAAAAAATTGGAGAAGTAGGGAACACGGGAGAATCGCGAGGTGCGCACTTACATCTAGAACTTCATCAAGGAAGATGGACGATGGCGAAAAAGAATGCGATGAACCCATTGCTTGTTTTAAGTGAACAAAGAAATGAAGTTGTTTCTTCGTCATTATATGTCGTACAAAAAGGGGATACTTTAGTTAGTATTGCACGGAAATTTAGTATGACACTTAAGGAAATTAAAGAAAAAAATGGATTGCAGCAAGAGCTAATTTATCCTAATCAACAATTATATGTTAAGTAAAGGAAACGCTTCAAAAATTAAACTTTGAACAAATTTATGTTCTTCTGAAATAAGATTCAATGTAAATGAAATTATATGGGCGCTTTTGCTAGAACTATTGAGTGAATCAGAGCATCTATATCTAAAAGAAAACCGTCCCAAAATTTATTTTGGGACGGCTTCTTTTACCAAAAAATAAAGACACATATAAATCCAGAAATAGCTAAATAGCTATATAAGTAAAAAACTTTTGTTCTTGTTTTCTCTTTTGTTCGAAACAGTACGATAGTCGGTTCAATTAAACCGATTGTCAAACAAAGTAGGCCAAGAAGCATACAACCAATCGAAATAGAATACAGGGCGATTTGTGGTGCTTGAAATGGAATCATCCATTTTAATAAAAATGCAATAAGTGCAGTGTAACAAATACTACCGATGTATTTATTCAGTGGTGTATTAGAACGAAAACCAGGAAGTTTTTTTAAGAAAGAGCGGGAAACAACTTCTGTTTGTAAAGATGTATGCTCTTCAATAATTTTTTGAGCTTCTTTTCCTTTTTGAAAAAGAGATAAGATCCAATTTCGCTCACCCTGAAAAATAAATTGAGAAGTTGTCAAATAGTGATCAATCTTCACTTTATTCCAACTCTTCCACGGATGACGCTCACACAATTTTAATTTACTTTCTGTTTTTTTATCATACTGATAAATACTGATGCCATCTTCATCGAAAGTAGCATAGTATGTCTCGTTTGAGAATGTGCCTAAATCAATTGGGCAGTAGAAAAGTAATTCTTTTTTTAAGTAAAAGTATTCTTTTCTTAAGTTTTTTTTCATTGCTTCTCGAATAGAATGTCTCTTGTCTTTTTTCATGACATTTCCTCCATAACTCAGAAAATGTTCTTATCTTAACAATTCAATATCTTATCACTTTTAATTATATATGACTAGGTAATTCAAAAGAGAAATGCCGAATAATAAAAAATATGGATTGTATTGTAAAATATCTCGCAATTTATTTTTTGTTACGAAAAATAAATAACTAATTTTAAATAAGTTACAATTTTTTAGTTCACAATGTTATGAGGTTGTTGTATAATGAAGGGGAAAATAGAATATCGGTCTATCTTCGGGGCAGGGTGAAAATCCCGACCGGCGGTGATGAACTATTTATGATTTTGTTCTAAGCCCGCGAGCCGTTAAGGCAGGATTTGGTGTGATTCCAAAGCCGACAGTATAGTCTGGATGGGAGAAGATGGAGGTTCAAGCGTTCAAAAAAGATATGGATTTGAACGTCTGTTTGATGTGCCTTAAATTCTCCCTTTGTGTAAAACACAAAGGGTTTTTTCGTTCTATGAAAAAATAGGCATAGCAGAACCTTTCCACTTTCCATGAGATGATCGATGGAAAAGGAGAGAGAAAGATGAAACAAAAAAACAGTGTAGTGCAGATGGTGAGTGTAGCGATGCTAAGTAGTATTGCATATTTACTAATGATGTTGGATTTCCCGTTCCCAGGGCTTCCGCCATTT
Organism: Bacillus sp. B1-WWTP-T-0.5-Post-4; assembly: GCF_009183795.1. Classification (NCBI taxonomy): domain Bacteria; kingdom Bacillati; phylum Bacillota; class Bacilli; order Caryophanales; family Bacillaceae; genus Bacillus; species Bacillus sp. B1-WWTP-T-0.5-Post-4. Next base: position 504,054 of record NZ_WEIJ01000002.1, on the reverse strand, counting down.
TTGAAAATTGATTTTAGTGATGTACCAGCTCTAATTGCGGCAATTATCTTTGGACCAGTAGCAGGAGTGATTGTAGAGGCGATAAAGAACATTTTACATTACGGGATTCAAGGAAGTCTAACGGGAGTACCAGTTGGAGAAATTGCAAACTTTATTGCAGGATGTTTATTTATTGGGCCAGCAGCTTTCTTATTTAGAAAGTATCGTACTGTGAAGAGTTTAACTACAGGATTAATGCTAGGGACAATTACAATGGCACTTATTATGAGTGTATTAAACTACATCATCATATTCCCGGCGTACACTTGGTTTTTAAATTCACCAGCTATGTCTAGCGAAGCTATAAAAACAACGGTTGTAACGGCAATCTTACCATTTAATTTAATTAAAGGGATTGTTGTAACAATTGTATTTGTAGCATTATTCTCACGCCTGAAAGTATGGGTGTTTGCAAAAATGAAAAATGCATAATATATACTAAAACCATTAGTAGTGTGAAACTACTAATGGTTTTTTATTAAGGAAAATAAAGTTTAGATACAAAAAATGCCCCTCATCAATATGAGGGGCATTTTTTGAAGTTAATAAAAGACTATTCGAATTTTAAAGCGTCTCCATCGAATGATTCGTCAGCAACTTTAATTGAGTCAGTTGGACAGCCTTCGAATGCATCCATCATATCTTCAATTAATACATCTGGAATTTCAACGATACCTTGGTTATCATCTAATGTTACAAATGCAATACCTTCATCATCATAGTCATAAATGTCTGGTGCAGCAGCGCCACAAGCACCACATGCAATACAAGTATCTTTATCAACGATTGTATATTTTGCCATCTTTTTTCCCTCCTGATAATATGTATGTGAAAAGCTCGCCATAAAAATTATAACCTTATTGTAAAACGGTTTGTAAAACTTTTCAACATAAAATTATAATGATAATGCTTATCAATTAGAGTGTCAACTTATTTTTGAATTATGTCATAAGATTTTCAAAATACGTAAATATGATTTCGTTTGATACAATAGAATATATACAAGTATATAGTTCTTATATGATAAGTTTAATGAGCGACAGTAGATAGTGTAATTGTACTGAAAAGAATGAAGTTAAGATTGGAAGGTGGAAGCGGTCATGCAAATACAATATACTTTGTTGCATTGTTTAAAACAATTGAATGGTGAAAGAACCGTTTCTTCTATTTATTATTTACTAAAGGGCAAACGTTCTTCGCAAACTTTACAAGATGGAAATATGTTCCGAATTTCTTTTTTGTTCGGAATATATAAATCATTAAATAGAAATGACTATGATGGTGAAGTTGCAAAGTTGTTGCAAGCGGATTTTATTCAAGAAATACATGAAAATACATATGTGTTAACACCTACGGGTAAAATGCAGTTACATAAATGGGAGGAAGTTTATGCTTTTCCGGCGCATTTGCATGGTTTACATTATGGTGAATTAGGTGAAACATTTTGGAAAAGATTATCATTAATTATTCAAACCATATCAAATTTACAACAGAATAATACGAGGTTTATTCCAATTCAGCAAGATACAGAAATAATGATGTGGGTGAAACGTTTTCTAACAGGAAGGCCATATAAGAGAAGTGAGTTGGCGAGAAAACTATGGACGGAAGTACATAATCTTTTAGAAAAGAGTAATGCGATAGAAGCGACGATTGTAACATATCGATTAACAGGTTATGAACGCATTGGTTGTACATTGCAACAATTAGCAGAAATTACGAAACAAGATATATTCAGGGTGTATTTTTTATTTTGGGGTACAATACATTTCTTTATACAAGAAGTTCGTGATAAAGAAAATGAATTTCCACTATTAGCTGAAATTATATCTTATCCAAATGAGAGAGCTGAATTATTTAGTTTATCCACGAAAAAAACATATAATTTTTGGAGACAAGGACGTTCTTTAGAAGAAATAGCGACGATTCGGAATTTAAAGGTTGCAACGATAGAAGATCATTTTGTTGAAATTGCTTTGCGAGAAAAAGATTTTTCTATTGAAATGTTTATGGAAAAAGAAAAGATAGACAAAGTAATAAAAGTAATTGAAGCATTGCAAACGCGGAAGTTACGTGTTTTGAAACAAGCGGTTGGAGAAGATATCTCTTATTTTGAAGTTCGTCTTGTATTAGCGCGGATGGAGGGTGTAAATGAAACTTGAAGAATATTTATATAAGTGGTTTGGATATTCTGAATTTCGTCCAGGTCAAAAAGGAGTAATTACAGATTTATTAGAAGGAAAAGATGTGATAGCAATGCTTCCGACTGGAAGAGGGAAATCTATGTGCTATCAGTTTCCGGGGCTTATGCGAGAAGGAACAGTGCTTGTTGTATCACCGTTATTATCTTTAATGGAAGATCAAGTGACACAATTAAAGTATGTTGTGAAAAACCGAGTGATAGCATTTAATAGTTTTCGGACATTAAATGAAAAAAGAGAAGCGATGAAAAAATTATCTTCATATAAATTTATTTTTGTTTCACCAGAGATGTTGCAGTCGGAGTTATTAATTAGGGAATTGAAGAAAATTCATATTTCATTATTTGTTGTTGATGAGGCTCATTGTATTTCTCAATGGGGTTATGATTTTAGACCGGACTATAAAAAACTAAATGTAGTTATTGAAAATATTGGTTCTCCTACAGTATTAGCATTGACAGCCACAGCGACAAAAGGGGTACTGCAGGATATCGCAGATAGTTTAAATTTAAAGGATGCCGCGGAACATGTATACTCTATTGATCGTCCTAATATTGCAATGGATGTGCAATTTGTAGAGACGATAGAAGAAAAGAAAGAGGCGCTTTTAGAGCAGGTGATGTATTTACAAGGGCCGGGGATTGTATATTGCTCAAGTAGAGCGTGGACAGAAAGGTTAACGGAATACTTGAGAGGGAAAGGTGTTACTGGTGTAGCTTTTTATCATGGTGGTATGGAACATGAAGAGCGTATGTTAATTCAACAGCAGTTTATGAACGATCAATTGCAACTTGTAATATGCACAAGTGCATTTGGTATGGGGGTAAATAAGGCGAATACGCGATATATTATTCATTTTCATTATCCAACTAATATAGCCTCTTACTTACAAGAAATCGGAAGAGCTGGAAGAGATGGCGAACCGAGTATAGCTATTTTATTATGTAGTCCGTTGGATCATGATTTACCAATTTCAATCATTGAGGATGAATTGCCAAGTAAGTCACAAATACAATTTTTATTTTCTTTACTACAAGAAAGAATGTTTCAAACGAAGGAATTACCAATAGAAGATGTAGAAGAAATTTGTTATAATGCAGCAAGATTTAATGAGCAATATTGGCGTTTCGTTCGTTATCATCTCGAACAGGTTGGAATTATACAACAACGAAGATTATTATTAGAAGGTTTGTCAGATGAAATCATGAACCGATTAATAGCTGAAGTAGAAATAAGGTTGCGTAATAAATATAGTGAGCTAGAAAATATGAAGTCATGGATACAAGTTAAAGGGTGTAGACGTGAATATGTGCTGCAACAGTTCGGTTATAGGAAAGAGCAAGAGTTAATTAATTGCTGCGATTATTGCGGTATTACCAAAGAAGATTATAAAAAAAGACGAGCGCAACAATCGGATTTCGACTATAATTGGGAAACAGAGTTACAAAAGCTTTTCGGCCTAGAAAAGATGGAGGAATGATGAACATTCAAAGGCATAATGTTGAAGATATGAGTCCGCAGGAAATAAGGCTGAATCTATATATAACACAGTTAATTATTATCGGTATTGGCTGTTTACTGGCATATATATTATTTCAAGATGTAAAAGAAGTCTTTAATTTATGGAAATGGGAACCAGTATCTATACTTATTATAGGTGGTTTGTTAGCGATTGGTATTGTGTTATTAGATTATGTTGCAATGCGAGTGTTTCCGGAGTCTTGGTTTGATGATGGTGGTATTAACGATAAGATGTTTCGAGGAATGTCCGTTCTACACTTACTCGTTATTACGTTCTTGATTGGTTTTGCAGAAGAATTTTTATTTAGAGGTGTAGTACAGACTCATTTTGGAATTGTAATTGCGAGCTTCGTATTTGCAGTGTTACATATTCGTTATATAACAAAGCCATTTTTATTTTGTTTCGTCTGTTTCATTAGTTTTGTCTTTGGTTATGTATTTGAATGGACAGGAAATTTGTTTATAACAATCTTTGCACACTTTCTTGTTGATTTTATAATGGGACTCCAATTAAGAAAATAAATGGAAGGTGGTGGTGAACAACATGAGGAAACGAATTCCTGATTTTGAAGAGGAATTAGAAGTTGAGCGAGTGGAAGAAAAAGAAAGTTTACCGCCGCGTAGTGAAATTCATAGAAATAAAGAGAAAAAACAAAAGTTTAAAATAAATCACATTTTCGTCCGGGTTTTAACATTTCTATTCATTCTTCTGCCGATTAGTATTTTGTGGTACACGGATAAATATATTCAGGTGAAGGGTGATAGTAATAATGCTGGAAAAAGTGCGTTTGAAGTAATCTTCTTTGATTCAGCTAAATCTGAGTCGCAGAAACATTCTGAAAAAGTAATAACGCATACTGTGAAAGAGGGAGAAACTTTAGAAAGTATAGCGAAGCAATATTTTTCAGATGGAAATGGAATTGAAGTAATTAAAAAGTATAATAACTTGCAAGAAGATGAAGTGAGTGCAGGTCAAGAATTAAAAATTCCGATAAAAGATAAGTCCACAAAGCAAGAAAGCTAGCGAGTTAAGCGATCACAGTTTGTTATAAAAGCCTAGGATTATCTTTATGAGGAGGGAGTCAAAAATATGATATGGATTATATTATTCAGTACTCTCATAGGCATGGGGATTTTATTACTTTTTGTGATGTATAAAGAAGCGATGCGTAATACGGTGTTGGAACATACTTTAGTATTTAAAGAATTTCCGAAAAGTTTTCAAAAAGTAAATGTGTTTTTTATTTCTGATATTCATAGAAGGGTCATTTCGAATTTGTTAATTGAACAAGTAAAAGGAAAAGTAGATCTCGTAATTATCGGAGGAGATTTAGCAGAGAAAGGTGTCTCTTTATCAAAAATCTCTGCGAATATTCAAAAGTTAAGAGAGATAGGTCCTGTATATTTTGTGTGGGGAAACAATGATTATGAGATAGAATATCATGAATTAGATGCGTTATTATTAGAAAATAACGTAAAAGTTTTAGATAATACAAGAGTGGTATTTGAGTCTGAATTAGGAGAGAAAATTTGTTTGCTCGGTATAGATGATGTTGGATTGCACCGTGATCGTCTAGATTTGGCATTGGCGGATTGTAAAGAAGATGGTTTTCGTATCCTAGTTAGTCACAACCCTGATATAATAAAAAAAATGTCTGGAAATGAACAGATTTCACTTGTGTTAAGTGGACATACGCATGGAGGACAAATCCGATTATTCCCATCTAAAAAATATTTAAAAGGTGGCGTATATAACCATTTGAATACGATTCTCTTTGTTAGTAATGGGTATGGAACAACATTGATACCACTTCGTTTCCGAGCACCTGCTCAAACACATATCATTACATTGTGCGGAGGGAAATGATGCCAACTCTTAGTGGGAAATATAATATAAAAGCCGTTTCGAATATAATTGGAGTTCAGCCGAGTACGCTTCGTGCATGGGAAAGACGATATCAAATTATTGCCCCAAAGCGGAATCAAGCTGGGCATCGCTTATATACAGAAGAGCATATTCAAATTTTAAAATGGTTAATGGAAAAAGTTTCTTCCGGTATGATGATTGGACAAGCAGTTCAGTTATTAGAAGAGAATCGTTTGCAGAGTACAGTTCAAAAAGAGATACATTTCGATAAAGAAGTTGTTTTAGTGGACGATTTGCTACAAGCTTTGTTAAAATTTGATGAAATTACAATTGCTGCATTATTAAACGAAGCTTTTAGTATATATTCAACTGAAAAGGTTGTTGCCAGTATCGTTCTTCGAGTGACAGACAAATTATTAACGTCAAAAAATAATAATGAGATTTCAATGGTGCAATTTCAATATGCACTATCATTTTTACAAACGCGTCTAGGGATGGTGTATCACAATGCCTCAATGTTTTCCTCTTTACACAAAGTTATTGTGTTAGAAAAGGATGCATTGAAAGGATTTATTTTTTCAACTTATTTACGCTTAAAAGGATATGAGGCGATATATATTAGGACAAGCTTAGCTGAAGATGGTATGTTATCAGCGGTAGAGGAAATACAGCCGAAATATGTATTTATATCTTTTGCTGACGAACAAGAAATGAAAAAGACGATGAACTTTATAAATTTATTACAAGAAAAAAGGGAATCTCTTTCTGTTGGATTTATCGGAAAGCTAGGCGTTCTAAACCAGTTGGACATTGAAACAATCTTAATTGGTGATACGAAAGAAGAATGGGATGGATGGTTAAAAATGTCGGAATAGTTGTTCGAAAAGAACCATCTATTTTCTATTTCATATAATAAAAATTAGATGCATTGGTTACGTAGGGAGGGTATGAGATGAGGCTGGAACGATTAAATTACAATAAGATAAAAATTTTTCTAACATTTGATGATTTATCTGAACGAGGATTAACGAAAGAAGATTTATGGAGAAATGCACCGAAAGTACAGCAATTATTTCGTGATATGATGCAAGAAGCAAATAAGGAATTAGGGTTTGAAGCAGATGGTCCGATTGCAGTTGAAGTGTTTTCTCTACAAGCACAAGGGATGGTTGTAATTGTAACGAAAGAAAATCAAGAAATGGATACAGATGATGAGTTCCGTGACGAGTTTATTGAAATGCAAGTGACTCTAGATGAAAGTGAGCATATATTATATGAGTTTGCTACTCTAGATGACGTAATTAACCTGTCGAATCGCTTATATAACCTTGGTGTAACTGGCGGAAAGCTATATACGTGGGATGAGCGCTTCTATCTTTGGGTGGAAGAAGAGGAACAAATTCAATTGTTAAAGGCGGATTTTATAGCTATTTTAGCGGAATACGGTAATCCGTCTACAGCAACCATTTATCGCATCATGGAGTACGGTAAAGAATTAATGGATGTTAACGCGATAGAACAAATACACAATTACTTTGTGAAAAAACAAAACCTCAGCTAATACAACATAGCTGAGGTTTTGTTTTTATTTGGAGAAGGGAAGGGATGATTGTAAATACTCGAACATACTTTTTGAAAATAAAATATGCAGTTTTATGGGAGTGTGGTTGATGAAAATAAAAAATATTTAAATATTTAAGTATTTTACTTTTCTAAAAGTAATAAAAGGACTATAATAATAGTGAAAACGCTTGCAACAGAAAATAGTTTGTATATATTTGTTAGCGTTTTCTATTGCATTCCAAATTTAAGGGTGTATACTAGGCAATGAAGGTTTACTAAACAAGTGAAATTACAGGGGGTTTACTTACTATGGTAGCCGAAAAGGGAACTCAAACAAAAACACAACAACAAAGGGAACAACATTTTGAACTATTGAATTCAACACAAATTGTTATTAGTGAAGCGTTAGAAAAATTGGGTTATCCAAACGAAGTATATGAATTATTAAAAGAACCAATTCGTATGATGACAGTGAAAATACCAGTTCGTATGGATGACGGGACTGTTAAAATATTTACAGGATATCGTGCGCAACATAATGATGCTGTTGGTCCAACGAAAGGTGGAATTCGCTTCCATCCGAATGTAACAGAAAATGAAGTGAAAGCACTTTCAATCTGGATGAGTTTAAAATGTGGTATTGTTGATTTACCATATGGTGGAGGTAAGGGTGGAATTATCTGTGATCCACGTGAAATGTCATTCCGTGAGTTAGAAAGATTAAGCCGCGGTTATGTACGAGCAATTAGCCAAATCGTAGGTCCGACGAAAGATATTCCAGCTCCAGATGTATTCACAAACTCTCAAATTATGGCGTGGATGATGGATGAGTATAGCCGTATTGATGAGTTTAATTCACCAGGATTTATTACAGGTAAACCGCTTGTATTAGGTGGATCACATGGACGTGAAACAGCAACAGCGAAAGGTGTAACAATTTGTATTCGCGAAGCTGCTAAAAAACGTGGCATTGATATTAAGGGTGCACGCGTTGTTGTTCAAGGATTCGGTAATGCTGGTAGCTTCTTAGCTAAATTTATGCATGATGCAGGTGCGAAAGTTATTGCAATCTCAGATGCTTACGGCGCGTTACATGATCCAAACGGATTAGATATTGATTATTTATTAGACCGTCGTGATAGCTTCGGTACAGTAACAAAGCTATTTAACAATACAATTTCAAACAAAGAATTGTTAGAACTTGATTGCGATATTTTAGTACCAGCTGCAATTGAGAACCAAATTACAGAAGAAAATGCTAATGATATTAAAGCAAAAATCGTTGTTGAAGCTGCAAATGGTCCAACAACATTAGAAGCGACTAAAATTTTAACAGATCGCGGAATTTTGCTTGTTCCAGACGTGTTAGCAAGTGCTGGTGGTGTAACAGTATCTTACTTTGAGTGGGTACAAAACAACCAAGGTTACTACTGGACTGAAGAAGAAGTAGAACAACGTTTAGAAAAAGTAATGGTAAGATCATTTGATTCTATTTATGAAACAGCACAAGTTCGTAAAGTGAACATGCGCTTAGCGGCGTACATGGTTGGTGTTCGTAAAATGGCTGAAGCAAGCCGCTTCAGAGGTTGGGTATAAAATATTATATCTTGAGAAAACGTGATTTCCTTTCGAGGGAATCACGTTTTTTTGTTGAAGTATTAAATGAGGTGTTGTATATGGAGAATGAAATGCTGGAACGAGTAGAACAATTAGAAGAGAAGGTTAAGAGGTTAGAGGGAGAACTTGCAAGAACGATGAAAGCTCGAAAAATAAGTACCGTTCGGATGTTCGGGGAAGGGCTACTGTTTTTGGTATTTGGTGTGGTTGTAGTAGGGCCGATTATTGCCGTTGTAATCTCGATTTTTACTTGGCTTGCTGAAAAATAAAATAAAAATAAAAAGAACGCTTGTTCTATACGAACAAACGTGCCATACTCTCCTTAGATAAACAAAACGGAAATGATTTTAAGGAGAGATAAATGATGAAAATGACAGTAGACCAAAGATTTATGATGCCAGCAGATGTTGTAGAGCGAGTGGAAGTATTACGAAACAAACAAAGCAAGCGTGGCACATTATTACAATCGGTAAATAAATTTTTCGGTTTAGATACGAAAGAAGATTGTGTTTGGTTTTACGGTTTTTATGGAGTGGCTGTAAGTATCTTGTTGTTTATGGTGTTCACTTCAAATATTTTCGATTTTCTCTTCGCGTAAGAAATATGCGATAAGGACATTGCTACCGAATACATATATAAGGAAGTAAGGTAATCTTCTAGAGCGGGAGTTGGTAGCAATGGCGATGTTTCCTATAGAGCGCAACTATATTGGATATGGAAGTTCACGACCGGGGATTCCTCTGACTAAAGTGAGATTTATTGTAAGCCATGATACGGGGAATCCTGGAAGCAATGCGATAGGGAATCGAGATTACTTTAATGAATTACAACCGAAAGCTTCGGCGCATACATTTATAGATGATAAAACAATATTGGAGATTATTCCTATAAATGAAGTTGCGTATCATGTTCGATATGGTGTGCCGACGGATAATGACTTATATGGCTATGACGCGAATAAGGCGGCCATTGGAGTGGAACTTTGTTATGGTGGTGATGTTAACTTTTGGGAAGCATATAATCGTTTTACATGGTATCATGCGTATTTATGCCAAAACTTTGGCTTAAATCCGAAAAAAGATATCGTGTCACATAAAACGCTTGATCCAGCTAGAAAGATTGATCCTGAGAATGTATTAGGGAAACAAGGTATTAAATTTCAGCAGTTTTTAGCAGATGTCTATCGGATGTACGTTTCGTTTAGATGACAAATATATGAAAAATGAATACAATAAAGATAGGTGCCTACTGCTGTAAGTAGGTTTTTTCTTGTTTTTATAAATAGTGTATTGGTAGAAGACTAGGAGTGGACGAGTATGCAGAAAGAAACAGTTATTATAATCGGAGGCGGTCCGTGCGGATTAGCGGCTGCAATTTCGTTGCAAAAGGTAGGGATAAATCCGTTAGTAATTGAAAAAGGAAACATTGTAAATGCCATTTATAATTATCCAACTCATCAAACATTTTTCTCTTCTAGTGAAAAATTAGAAATTGGTGATGTAGCTTTTATTACAGAAAATCGTAAGCCAGTTCGAAATCAAGCGCTTGCGTATTATCGTGAAGTAGTAAGACGTAAATCTGTACGTGTAAATGCTTTTGAGCGAGTGGAGAAAGTTCAAAAAGATGGAGAAGTTTTTCAGATTGAGACGACAAAGCGTGACGGAAGTAAGGAAATATATATAGCGAAATATATTGTTGTAGCAACTGGATATTATGATAATCCAAATTATATGAATGTTCCAGGTGAGGAATTGAAGAAAGTAGCTCACTATTTTAAAGAGGGGCATCCTTATTTTGATCGAGATGTAGTAGTTATAGGTGGGAAAAACTCGAGTGTAGATGCCGCGTTAGAACTTGTTAAATCTGGTGCACGTGTAACGGTACTGTATCGTGGAAGTGAGTATTCACCAAGCATAAAGCCTTGGATTTTGCCGGAATTTGAGGCGTTAGTACGAAATGGTACAATTCAAATGCATTTTGGGGCTCATGTGAAAGAAATTACTGAGCATACATTAACGTTTACAGTTGATGGTGAAGCTCTTACAATCAAAAACGATTTTGTATTTGCGATGACTGGTTATCATCCTGATCATAGCTTCTTAACGAAGATGGGTGTTCAGATTGATGAAGAAACAGGACGTCCAATTTATACAGAGGATAGAATGGAAACGAATGCTGAAAATATTTTCATTGCAGGTGTCATTGCTGCTGGAAATAATGCAAATGAAATATTTATCGAGAACGGAAGATTTCATGGAGATGCGATTGCGCAGACCATTGCATCAAGAGAAAAATAAAAAGGAGCTGTCGGGAAAACCTCGACAGCTTCTTTTTATTCGTGCATAAACATATTTTGAATGGATTCATGAGAATTTGTATTCTCTAATGCAACAAGTAATTTAATGCGTGCTTTTTGTGCATTTAAGCCGTATGTGAATACAATGCCCATATCTTTTAAGTGTTTACCGCCACCTTCATACGAATATACGTCTTGAACGATACCGTTGAAACAGCGAGAAACTAATACGACAGGAATACCTCTATTTAATAATCTTTCTAGACTAGGTAGTGTTCTTGGAGGGAGATTACCTTGTCCAAGAGCTTCGATAACAATGCCGTCTACAGGAAGATTTTCGATTGCTGCTAATAATGTATCATCCATGCCAGCATATGCTTTTAGAACAACTACATTTTTAGACACTTTGTTTATCGTATATGTTTCGTGATGTACTAAAGCGTGATGGAAGACAACGCCGCGTTTTGTTACCATTCCAATTGGTCCGTATTGTGGGCTTTGGAATGTTGCAACATTACTTGTATGTGTTTTCGTTACATTTGTAGCGCAATGAATTTCGTCGTTTAATACGACTAAAACACCTTTTTCTGCAGCTTCATCACAACTAGCAACTTTTACAGCTGATAAGAAGTTATATAGACCATCAGCACCTAACTCATTGCTAGAGCGCATTGCACCTGTCACTACGATCGGAATAGTTGCTTGTACTGTTAAATCTAAGAAATAAGCTGTTTCTTCTAATGTATCCGTGCCATGCGTAATGACTACGCCATGAATGTTGTCTTGTTTTACTCTTTCATCAATGATGACTTGTAATTGTAACATTTCGCTCGGTGTCATATGAGGAGATGGTAGGTGGAACACATCTTCAACGATTAAATCAACATCGCCTTCTAAATCAGGAATGAATTTTAAAAGAGGATTTTTTTCACCTGGTTGTACGACCCCAGTTTCTTTATCTTCCTCCATTGCAATTGTTCCACCTGTGTGTAAAACTAGGATTCTTTTCAATGCTTATACCCCTTTCAAGTAAAAAAATACATTTAGAACATAACATGTTTTGAGTAAATTCGACAATGGAAATGTATAAAAGTATGCCTCGAAAATGACAATAAAATTAACTGCTATATGTACGATGTATAAAATCATGAAACGAAATGTGCAAATATAGTATAGGAGGGAAGAATTCCGGTGAAAAAGATGGAGAGAATTTTTATTCGTATATTAATAATACAATTCATTTGTCTTTCTGTTGTGCAATTGTTATTTATACATAAGTCATCAGTGAAATATTTATCTAAAATTGTTTATTATGAAGGTGTCATGGTAAAAAACAAAGTGGAAATCTTGCAGGTGAATAGGTAGTTTTCATTTTCTTCTATGAAGGATTATGCTACAATAATTGAGGATTTAATGACGTGAAGCAAATGAGAAGAAGCAGGGTGAACACCTGCTTTTCGTTTTGTTTTATAAGTGAAAAAATGAGGTGTTACAATGGATAAACGAATTTCAATTGCTATAGATGGTCCAGCAGCTGCTGGGAAAAGTACAGTGGCAAAAGTTGTTGCGAAGGAACTTTCTTACGTTTATATTGATACAGGCGCAATGTACCGTACGCTTACATATGCAGCCCTTGAACAAAAAGTAGACATTGAAAATGAAGAGCAGTTAATGGAAGTTGTAAAGAATGTAAATATTGAGTTTCAGCAAGGAGAAAATACACAGCTTGTATTTTTAAATGGACAAGATGTTTCTGAAGTAATTCGTACACCTGATGTGACGAATCGAGTATCTATTGTAGCGAAACATCGCCTTGTTCGTGAAGAAATGGTACGTCGTCAGCAAGAGTTAGCGAAAAAAGGCGGCGTTGTAATGGACGGCCGTGATATTGGTACACATGTATTACCGGATGCTGAAGTGAAAATCTTTATGCTTGCTTCTGTTGAAGAAAGAGCGGAAAGAAGACATTTAGAAAATTTAAATAAAGGTTTCGATTCTAATTTAGAGCAGCTAAAAGAAGAAATTGCTCAGCGTGATAAATTAGATTCAGAACGCGAAGTTTCTCCACTAAAAAAGGCTGATGATGCATTGGAATTAGATACGACTTCTTTATCAATTGAAGAAGTTGTCCAAAAAATTATGAGCATTGTTTCTGGAGTGTTTGCGAAATAAAGAAAGGGGATAGTCCTCTTTCTTTTTTTGTTTAAATAGAAATGTAAAGGATACGTGAATTGTGAGTCTCTTTCCTTGACAAATGAGCTGATTTGTAAGAAGTTAGTTAAAGAGGAATGAAACTGTCAGAATATATTCGCTATTATATTTCAAAACATACTTTTTTCAAGCTGGTTTTGCTGTATACTATTTATATAGGTTTAATATATTTTCTTGTGAATGTTATTGAAAAAGAGTATGTGATGAGAAATTCTTAAACATGCAAATGAAAACTTTGTTTTCATTTCGTATATACATAAAAAATGCTTTGTCAATTCTGTAGGGAGGTATTTCCATGGTAGAGAAAATGAATGAAGAAGTTATGGATTCAAAAGAATTACAAGTTGGTGACGTTGTTACAGGTTCTGTAACGAAGGTTGAAGAGAAACAAGTGCTTGTAAATGTTGGATACAAAACAGATGGCGTAATTCCAATTAGTGAATTAGCTAACGTTCATATTGAAAAAGCAAGCGATGTTGTAGAATTAGATCAAACACTAGAGTTGAAAATTATTAAATTAGAAGAAGATGATCTTGTCTTATCTAAACGTGCTGTTGATGCAGAAAAAGCATGGGTAGAACTACAAGAGAAATTTACTTCTGGTCATGTATTTGATGTTACTGTAAAAGATATTGTGAATGGCGGATTAGTTGTGGACCTTGGTGTTCGCGGTTTTATTCCAGCTTCACTTGTAGAAGTACATTATGTAGAAGACTTTACTGACTATAAAGGTAAAACATTAGCGGTGAAAATTGTTGAATTAGACCGTGAAAAAAATCGTGTAATCCTTTCGCATAAAGCGGTAGTAGAATTAGAACTAGATTCTAAGAAAAAAGAAGCAATTTCTTCATTAAAAGAAGGGGACGTTGTTGAAGGAACAGTACAACGATTAACTGACTTTGGCGCATTCGTTAACGTTGGTGGAGTGGACGGTTTAGTTCACATTTCACAAATTTCACACGAACGTGTAGAGCAACCTTCTGAAGTGTTAGAGCAAGGTCAAAAGGTTAAGGTAAAGGTGTTATCTGTTGATGCTGATACACAACGTATTTCTTTATCAATTAAAGCAGCTCAACCAGGACCTTGGGAAAACGTTGCTGGCGAAATAAAAGCTGGAGATATTCGTGAGGGAGTAGTAAAACGCCTTGTTACATTTGGTGCATTCGTTGAGATTTTACCGGGCGTTGAAGGGCTTGTACACGTATCTCAAATTGCAAATCGTCACGTGAAAAATCCGAATGAAGTATTGGAAATGGGACAAGAAGTAAAAGTGAAAGTACTTGAAGTTCACGTAGCAGAGAAACGTATTTCTTTAAGTATAAAAGAAGCGCTTGAGGAAAATAATGTAACTGAAGATTATAGTCAGTATGAGCCAAATGCTGATTCTGCTACTTTCCAATTAAGTGATATTATTGGTGAACAACTGAAAAAATTAAAGAAATAATGAGGGGTACAAGTGGTAAGGGCAAAACGTAAATTAGATCATATTGAATACGCTCTTTCTACTGGTCAGTCTCGTACGCATGGCTTTCATGATATTGATTTTGTGCATCAAAGCTTGCCAAATTCAAATTATGACACAATAACATGTGAAACAAAAATCGGCGAACTTTCACTAAGTTCGCCGATTTTTATCAATGCGATGACTGGTGGTGGAGGAGAGAAAACGTTACATATTAATGAGCAATTAGCATATGTAGCGAAACATCATAACCTTGCTATGGCTGTAGGTTCGCAAATGGCGGCGTTAAAAGATGAAAGTGAAGCTGCTTCTTATAAGGTGATTAGAAAGGTAAACCCAAATGGTATTTTCTTTGCTAATTTAGGTAGTGAGGCAACTATCGAGCAGGCAGAGCGCGCCGTTGATATGATTGAAGCGAATGCATTACAAATTCATTTAAATGTCATACAAGAGTTAACGATGCCAGAAGGAGACCGTGATTTTACTGGAGTACTTCAGCGCATTGAGAAAATTGTTTTAAATAGTAAAGTTCCTATCATTGTAAAAGAAGTTGGATTTGGGATGAGTAAGGAAACAATGCAACAGTTAGTGAACGTAGGTGTAACAGCAATTGATATTGGTGGGCAAGGTGGTACGAATTTTGCTGCTGTTGAAAACGAAAGAAGACAGCGAATGCTTTCTTATTTTAATAACTGGGGCATACAAACAGCAACCTCGATTATTGAAGCAACCTCTACAAATAATAACCTCTCTTTTATTGCATCTGGGGGTATACAAACAGCGCTTGACGTAGCGAAAGCAATCGCATTAGGGGCGAATACAACTGCGTTTGCTGGTTATTTTTTACGTATTTTAATGCAAGATGGTATCGAGAAGTTAGTAGATGAAATTGAGCTTCTACATACAGATTTGAAATTTATAATGACAGCTCTTGGTGCGAAGACGATAGAAGAGTTGCAATCTGTACCTCTTGTTGTAAAGGGTGAAACATATCATTGGTTAATGCAGCGTGGTATTGATACTGCGCATTATAGTAGGAGATAAAAAATCAACCATTCGGTTGATTTTTTTTTGTTCTATTCTTTTTCGTAATATAAAGTGGAGAATGGAATTAGCATTATATAAAAATATCATTTCGTAAAAATTGTAATTGAAAAAGGGTTGAAAAATGTAGATGGTGTGTTGTCGAATTACTGGAGAGAACTTAATTTTTAATGGGAATAGGTGAAGGTAAAAAGAAGTAATGGGAGGATATAGTGCGCGAAATATTATTTCAATATAAATAGAAATCATTAAACTGATTATGTAAAAGACGGTTTCGTACAATATAGAAACCGTCTTTTGGTATTAATTAGTGCTGGTTTTGTTTTCGAGCCTGTTCTGGTGTATCAAGTCCAGTTGCACCTGGATATTGTAGTGATTGATCACGATCGGATTCAACGCGGCGTGATTCTCGTAGTTTTCGTTCTTGGCGATCTTTACCCATAATGAATAACACCTCCTTGTTAAAAGTGTTGCTGTTATAAGAAAAAACTATGCGTAAATAAAGTGGATTAACTTTCATAAAAAGTTCCCATAATGGAAAACATAGGAGGTGAAGTTGATGGATGGAAGTACTTTTTATTTTGTAGCTTGGATAGGGTGGATCATTGTAACCTTTTTTATGAAAAAGGACCCTATCCGGTGGAAGTTAGGCGCTTGTATACTGATTTTTATAATTTGCTCTCCGTTACATGTAACGATTGCCTCATTCGTGGTATCAGTAAATGCTCTTTTACTTTGTATTATTTCTTTTATAGGGATCACGCTATATTCTGTCTGGAAAAAAGTGTATAGCTTACTTTCGGCACTTATTATTGCAATGTTATATACAAGTTTTCATCTGTTAGAAATATATGATCCGATTTGGATTGTGGTGGATAGAGTGTTTCTGCTAAGTAGTGCTCTTGTGTATGCATCGGTGTTATTGCATGGGGATCGCATATTACGATTATGTTCTCTATATGTAGGGATGTTACAAGGAGAGCTGCTAGTGACATTTATTTTTAGGAAATTGAATTTTCCATATGATTACGGTAGTTTAGCATTTTTTGATATCGTCGCCATTTCTACATTATTCATGGCAATATTGTTTTGGATTGCAAAAGCATCAGTATACATGGAACGGTTTAAGAGAAAAACACGTAAAAGAAAGGCGAGGGTAATACATGACTGAATATACACCAGCCATTTTATGCGGCGTAATAGCGGGGACAGTTACAAGGGTGCTAATGCTTCGGACGGATACGCGGCAATATCCGACGAGGCTACATGGGAAAATTATTCATATTGCAATGGGGTTAATTGCAGCTGCTTTAGGAGCGATTGCAATCCCGTCTATTTTGAAAAAAGATTTTTCTGCCATTACATTTCTTACATTAGCAGCGACACAATTTCGTGATGTACGTAATATGGAAAGAAATACGCTTCAACAATTAGATGGGTATGAGCTCGTACCGCGTGGAAATACATACATTGAAGGAATTGCATTGGTTTTTGAAAGTCGCAACTATTTGGCAATGTTAACGTCGTTTGCAACGACGTTTGCGTATATAGGATTCCGTTCATGGATTGCAGGAGTAATTATGGCTATAATCGCATTTTTTATCGCGAAAAAATTAATGTCTGGTAAAAGGCTACATGATCTTGTTGAAATTGAGCACGTTCCGCTTCGTTTTGAAGGAGCAGGGCTTTATATTGACAATATTTACATTATGAATATTGGATTGCCAGCAAGACAAGAAGAAATTATGAAATATGGTATGGGTTTTATTTTAAAGCCGAAATCAATTGATGCGATGGTTACAATCTCAAATTTAGGGCAACGACAAGCTATTTTACACGATGTTTCAGTAGCGTTAGGGATTTATAGAGATTCTGGTACACCAGCGCTTGTACCGTTAGCAAAGCGTGATTTAGAGGATGGCAGGGTTGGGATTTTTGTCCTGCCGCAAGATCAAGATGCAGAGAAAGCGATAGGTGTCATAGGAAATGTACCAACGTTAGAAAGTGCTGTCCATATGTCATCGGAAGCCCCAAAAGGAAGGGGAGATAAGAGATGATGTTAGAAAGTGTTATTCTGGCAGTTATAACAACGACTCCAGAAAAATTTGCAGGTGGTGCTCCTTTATTCGTTTGCGAATCGACGGAGGAACTAGAATTTGTTGCAAATAATTTAGAAGCAATTTTAGATGGTATTGCACA
Organism: Bacillus sp. B1-WWTP-T-0.5-Post-4; assembly: GCF_009183795.1. NCBI lineage: Bacteria > Bacillati > Bacillota > Bacilli > Caryophanales > Bacillaceae > Bacillus > Bacillus sp. B1-WWTP-T-0.5-Post-4. The sequence goes on along the minus strand of NZ_WEIJ01000002.1, from coordinate 486,034 downwards.
CCGCTTACAAGAGAATGTATATATTATTGTGAAACATTAGCAACGTGTGTTATAATGTGAGGTGTTTTGATACGTTGAGAAATATTCTGGAATGCAAATCCCTTCTTGCACAAAGAAGGGTTTTTTACATAATAAACAGAAGCAAGTTGAAAGGATGAAAGTATATGCCGAAACCAGTAATAGCGATAGTAGGTCGCCCGAACGTAGGGAAATCTACTATTTTCAATAGAATTGTTGGAGAAAGAGTTTCAATCGTAGAAGATATTCCAGGTGTAACGCGCGATCGTATTTATAGCGCTGGAGAATGGTTAAATCATGAATTTAACATTATTGATACGGGCGGAATTGATATTGGAGACGAGCCGTTTTTGACACAAATTCGTCAACAAGCTGAAGTAGCAATTGATGAAGCGGATGTTATCATTTTTATGACAAACGGTCGTGACGGTGTAACAGCAGCTGATGAAGAAGTTGCAAAAATTTTATATCGTTCAAATAAACCGGTTGTACTTGCAGTAAATAAAGTGGACAATCCGGAAATGCGCAGTGACATTTATGACTTTTATGCATTAGGATTTGGCGAACCATTCCCAATTTCAGGTACACACGGATTAGGGTTAGGTGACTTACTAGACGAAGCTGCACAACATTTTCCAAAGATTGAAGAAGACGGATATGATGAAGACACAATTCGTTTCTCTTTAATTGGACGTCCAAACGTAGGGAAATCATCACTTGTAAATGCTCTTCTTGGTCAAGAGCGTGTAATTGTTAGTAATGTAGCAGGAACAACTCGTGATGCTGTCGATACACCATATAGTAAAGATGGAAAAGATTATGTAATTATTGATACAGCTGGTATGCGTAAAAAAGGAAAAGTGTATGAAAGTACAGAAAAATATAGTGTACTTCGTGCGCTAAGAGCGATTGAACGTTCTGACGTTGTTTTAGTCGTTTTAGATGGTGAAGAAGGAATTATTGAGCAAGATAAAAAAATCGCTGGATATGCTCATGATTCAGGGCGAGCTGTTGTTATCGTTGTAAATAAATGGGATGCAGTGAAAAAAGACGAAAAAACAATGAAAGCATTTGAAGAAAATATCCGTGCTCATTTCCAATTCTTAGAATACGCACCAATTGTGTTCTTATCTGCAAAAACGAGAAAACGTACACAAACATTAATACCGGTTATCGATGAGGTAAATGAAAGTCATAGTATCCGTATTCAAACGAACGTATTAAACGATGTAATTATGGATGCGGTAGCGATGAATCCGACGCCAACTCATAATGGTAGCCGTCTGAAAATTTTCTATGCAACACAAGTTGCGGTAAAACCACCGACATTTGTTGTGTTTGTAAACGATCCAGAATTATTGCACTTCTCATATGAGCGTTTCTTAAAGAATCGCTTACGTGAATCATTTGGCTTCGTAGGAACGCCGATTCACATTATCGCTAGAGCAAGAGACTAATGGAGAGGATGTGATTTTATGACAAAAATCACAGTAGTAGGAGCAGGTAGCTGGGGAACAGCGTTAGCGATGGTATTAGCTGACAATGGACATGATGTACGTATTTGGGGAAATCGCCCAGAACTTATGGATGAAATTAATACGAAACATGAGAATAGTCGATATCTCCCAGGCATTACATTGCCAAGCACAATCGTAGCCTACTCTTCTTTAGAAGAAGCATTAGTAGATGTAAATACAGTACTGCTAGTAGTACCAACGAAAGCGTACAGAGATGTATTACAAGAGATGAAAGAAATTGTTACTGAACCAATTACTTGGATTCATGCGAGCAAAGGAATTGAACCTGGTACGTCAAAACGTATTTCGGAAGTGATTGAGGAAGAAATTCCAGAGCACTTAATTAAAGATGTTGTTGTACTGTCTGGACCGAGTCATGCTGAAGAAGTCGGTTTACGACAAGCGACAACAGTTACGTCTGCAGCAAAGCGTATGGAAGCGGCTGAGGAAGTACAAGATTTATTTATGAATAGTTATTTTCGTGTATACACAAATCCAGATATCGTTGGAGTTGAACTTGGTGGTGCGTTAAAAAATATTATCGCATTAGCTGCTGGTATAACTGATGGTCTTGGATTAGGTGATAATGCAAAGGCGGCATTGATGACACGTGGTTTAACAGAGATTGCTCGTTTAGGAAGAAAAATGGGCGGGAATCCGTTAACGTTTGCTGGTCTAACTGGTATGGGAGACTTAATTGTAACTTGTACAAGTGTTCATAGCCGAAATTGGCGCGCTGGAAATATGCTTGGAAAAGGACACTCTTTAGAAGAAGTGTTAGAAAGCATGGGTATGGTTGTGGAAGGTGTAAGAACAACGAAAGCTGCTCATGAATTGGCAGAGAAAATGGAAGTTGAAATGCCGATTACAGCTGCTTTATATGACGTGCTGTTCAATGGGAATAACGTAAAAGATGCAGTAGGCTCATTGATGGGACGTGTTCGAAAACATGAAGTGGAAGCTATACCTGATTTACTGTAAAGAAAAGCGACAGAAGTACATTTGTACTTCTGTCGCTTTTTTATTTTTTGGGTCTTTTCACCATTTTTTCATTTTTGCATAGGATGAAGAGTAACTTGAGGAGAGGGTGAAAAGAATGGATAATAATATTTTTAATAATATTGAGAAGGAAGCGAAAGTAAATAAAGAGGATATTTTTAAATTAGCATCATCCGTGCAAAATGCGAATTTACGTGATGAAACTGTACTTCGTCAATTAATTCATCAAGTGGCTCTTATGGCGGGACGTGAAGTGCCGAAAGAGCAAGAGGATCAAATTGTAAAAGCGATTATTAATAATAATATGCCAACAGATTTTGGCTCGTTAAGCAAAATGTTTAAAAAATAAATTATGAGAAACAAAGAGTTTGGAGATTGCATATGATAGCCATGAAAGAATGGGAATAGAGCTGTTTTTGGGCATATTTGGTCAACCGAAGCGAGAGATACAATCGCTTCGGTTTTATTTTTTCCTAGATTGGTGAGAAATGCTGGAAAACCTATTGATTAAAGTTACATACTCGCGATTTGTAGTAAAATGTTCTTTTTGTATTTGTTTAAAGATTTTAATTTGTTAAAATAGTATAAAAATAGATTAATAAAAAGGGGTGTGTATATGTCAGAAGGGCTTATGAAAATGTGGTTGGCTTTAGGGGCAATTGGATTTATGTTTTTTGCAGTAAGTTTTATTTTATTAAGTAGACATAGAATAAAGAATAAATTTTTGAAAGGGATTACAGCGTTAGTAGCGTACACCCTTATGATTGTGTCAGGAATTGTTATTTTTCTTGTTGTATTTAGTGGACCTGTACAGCAGTAAATGGAATGGTCTCGAAAATACTACATACGGAGCAAATTAGATTAGTATGAAAAGGTGATGCTAGTGAAAAAATTCCATATTATTTTAATATTTTGTTGTATGAGCCTTTTAACGGGGTGTCTGTATCCGAAAGAAAATATGAAGCAAAATGCGGTTCCTTATGAAGATCAGCTACAGGTTGTTCAAAAAGCTGTTGTGACATTTAAGGAGCAAAATGATGGGATATTGCCAATTAAGACGAGGGATATGAGTACACCTATTTATCAAAAGTATCCAATCGATTTTCAACAGATTGCCCCGCGTTACATACAAGAAGCGCCAGGGAATGCGTATGAAAGTGGAGGAGTATATCAATACGTATTAATAGACGTTGAAACAAATCCGACAGTAAAGTTAATTGATGTTAGGATGGCTGAACAAATTCAGGAACTATCTTTAAAGCTTAGGATGTATCGTGATGAACATCAATATCCACCTTTTAAAAAAGTAATTTCAGATGGTGTATATGAATTGGATTTCAAAAAACTAGGATATAAAGATGTGCCACAAGTGACAAGTCCATATTCTGGTAAAGGACTTCCTTTTGTAATTAATGAAAAAGGAGAAGTTTTTGTTGATTATAGAATCGACTTATATGACGCTTTGAAAAAAAATGAAGGGCAGTTTACAGAGGGAGAAGATATTCGAAATATCCTTTCGAAAGGTTCCCCATTTGTACCAGCTTATTCTTTACCGTACACAGTAAAGGACGGAGAACCAATTTTTTTAAAATGATAAGTCATGAACCTTTCTTTTAGTGAATAAGTTCTAGAAGAAAGGTTTTTTATGTTATACAACTTACGATGCAAACAAAAGATATTTTTTAATAGTCATATGAAATTGGACAAAATTATATGATATATTGTCCGAACTTCTAGAATACCATTATATTATATCAGATATTATAGGCAACGTTAGAGAAGGTATTAGTTGACTATAAACGTGGAATTATTCCCAAAAATTTTGAGGGAGGGAATCACTTGGAAAAGGTAGATATTTTTAAAGATATTGCAGAACGAACAGGCGGTGATATTTATTTTGGAGTTGTAGGAGCTGTTCGAACAGGGAAATCAACATTCATTAAAAAATTTATGGAACTTGTAGTTATTCCAAATATTGAGAATGAGTCTGACCGTCAAAGAGCGCAGGATGAATTGCCTCAAAGTGCTGCTGGTCGTACAATTATGACGACGGAACCGAAGTTTGTTCCAAACCAAGCGGTTTCTATCGAAGTAGATGAAGGACTTGAAGTGAATATTCGATTAGTAGATTGTGTTGGATATACGGTTCCTGGAGCGAAGGGCTATGAAGATGAGAATGGCCCGCGTATGATTAATACCCCTTGGTATGAAGAACCTATTCCATTCCATGAAGCTGCAGAAATCGGCACGCGTAAAGTAATTCAAGAACATTCAACAATTGGTGTTGTAATTACAACAGATGGAACAATTGGTGAAATTCCAAGAAGAGATTATATAGAGGCAGAAGAACGCGTTGTAAATGAGTTGAAAGAAGTAGGAAAACCTTTCATTATGATAATTAATACGGTACAGCCGTATCATCCAGATACAGAGCAATTACGCCAAAGTTTATCAGAAGAATATGATATCCCGGTTATTGCAATGAGTGTGGAGAGTTTAAGAGAAACAGATGTATATAATGTACTTCGTGAAGCGCTATTTGAATTCCCTGTATTAGAAGTGAATGTGAACCTTCCGAGTTGGGTAATGGTGCTAAATGAAGGGCATTGGTTGCGTCAAAGTTATCAAGAAGCAGTTCAAGAAACTGTGAAGGATATAAAACGTCTTCGTGATGTGGATCGCGTTGTTTGGCAGTTTAGTCAATATGAATTTATTGATCGAGCGAGCCTAGCTGGCATTGATATGGGGCAAGGTGTGGCGGAGATTGATTTATATGCGCCAGATGAATTATATGATCAGATTTTAAAAGAAGTAGTAGGAGTAGAAATTCGAGGGAAAGATCATTTATTAAAGCTTATGCTCGATTTATCTCATGCGAAAATAGAGTACGATCAAGTGGCGGATGCACTGCGTATGGTTAAGCAAACAGGATATGGTGTAGCAGCACCTGCATTAGCGGATATGAGCTTAGATGAGCCAGAAATTATTCGTCACGGTTCAAGGTTTGGTGTGAAGTTAAAAGCGGTAGCGCCATCTATTCATATGATTAAAGTAGATGTAGAGTCAACGTTTGAGCCGATTATTGGTACTGAAAAGCAAAGTGAAGAATTAGTTCGTTATTTAATGCAAGATTTTGAAGATGACCCGTTATCAATTTGGAATTCTGATATATTTGGACGTTCACTTAGCTCGATTGTTCGAGAAGGAATTCAGGCGAAATTATCTTTAATGCCAGAAAATGCTAGATATAAATTAAAAGAAACGCTAGAAAGAATTATTAATGAAGGATCTGGCGGATTAATTGCGATTATACTATAAGAAAAAATCCCTCTCATTGTAGAGGGATTTTTTGTTTTTTTTTATTATAAAATAGAAAAATAAACAGTCATTATCTAATACATTGTTGTAAATTGTCAAGTTTCATCAGATTTTCACATTTTAAGAGTAACAATTTCCTTAAAAATATTGAATTATAAAGGAGAATCGTATAATATAGGCGTTGATAATGATTTATCTACATCTTTGTAGTATAGAATTTGCAAAAATTGCCTACAAATGAAAGTAAGACTCATTTTATGATCATTATACAGTCTTATCTTTGGGAGGAGGTGAATGGCATGAACAAGACAGATTTAATCAATGCTGTTGCAGAAGCAAGTTCCCTTTCTAAAAAGGACGCAACAAAAGCAGTAGACGCTGTTTTTGATTCTATCTTAGAAGCTTTAAAACAAGGTGATAAAGTACAACTGATCGGATTCGGTAACTTCGAAGTTCGTGAGCGTGCGGCTCGTAAAGGTCGTAACCCACAAACAGGTGAGGAGATTGAAATCGCTGCAAGTAAAGTACCTGCATTCAAACCTGGTAAAGCGTTAAAAGATGCGGTTAAATAATCCTTACATATTAACAGGGAAGAAGAGTTTCCTTTTTGGGAACTCTTCTTTTTGCTTTTAAAAACATAAATATGCTAGAATGTGTTCGTATCACTTTTAGGTTTTCGGGAGGGCTAGCGGATGGCAAAAGTTAATTTAGAACAAATTGAACATGCAGTACGCCTTATTTTAGAGGCGATTGGGGATGACCCAAATCGTGAGGGAGTACTTGATACACCGAAGCGTGTTGCAAAAATGTACGCAGAAGTGTTCTCAGGTATGCATGAAGATCCGAAAGAGCATTTGCATAAAGTATTCGGAGAAGATCACGAAGAGCTTGTACTAGTAAAAGATATACCATTTTATTCGATGTGTGAGCATCATTTAGTACCATTCTATGGAGTTGCTCACGTTGCATATATTCCGCAAGGTGGAAAGGTAACAGGGTTAAGTAAATTAGCTCGTACCGTAGATACAATTGCACGTCGCCCACAACTACAAGAACGTATTACATCAACAGTAGCGAACTCTATTATGGAAGTACTAGAGCCTCATGGTGTAATGGTAGTAGTAGAAGCAGAACATATGTGTATGACGATGCGTGGTGTGAAAAAACCAGGTGCGAAAACAGTAACGACAGCAGTGCGTGGTGTGCTTGAAAATGATGCTGCAGCGCGCAGTGAAATTTTATCGTTTATTAAAACGAAGTAAAGAAAAGCGGGAAACTGCTTTTCTTTTTTTTTTTAGTAAATAAATGATATAGTTTTAACTAGACAGAGTGAGATTAGAAAGATTGCTTACATGAATGGTAGGTGTAGCCAAGTTTTGGTTATAGAAAATAGAGTGTATGTGTTATAATAAGTTTTATGAATTAGAAAACAAGGGTGATTTTTTGTGTGTGACATCTACGGAGGGTATGCGGGTATAAAAGAAAAATTGATGGAGAAATTACGCCATCCTTATTTTATAAACTATATTGAAGAACCATTTATTGATGAAGAAAAGATAGCATTGTTATATGGTGCTTTAAAGAGTGCAAACTTACATATAGAACAAATTGAGCATTACGTAGTAACAATTATGCTTGTACAAATTGCGCTTGATACGCATGAAAGGGTATCAAATAAAGCAGGCGAGGAAGAGATTGAATTCCATAAATGTCGTCAATTAACAGTACTTGCAGGCGATTACTATAGTGGACTATATTATTATTTATTGTCTATGAATCGTGATATTGTTTTAATTCGTGCACTTGCTGAAGGAATTAAAGAGATAAATGAACACAAAATTATGTTATACCAAAAAGCGCATGAAACGACGGATGACATAATGAAAAGCATAGTAACGATTGAGTCTGCGCTCCTTCAAAAAACATGTGATCATTTTCAGTTATCACATTGGAAGCCATTTATCACATACGTATTAGGTGGAAATCGCCTTCAAAAAGAAATTCAATTGTATGCTGATAAGCAACATTCACCTGTTTTTCAAGCTATGCAAGATGCTTTAGGGGATAAAGCAGAAGTAGTGATTAATGGTTGGATGAAGGAATTGAGAAAGAAAGAAAAACAATTTTTAGAAAATCACACAGACATAAATGAAATAAATTCTGTGTTAAGGAATAAATAGAAGACATAAGCAATTTTACATTGGAAGAAGGTACGAGCATGCAACAATCAAAAGAAGAAAGAGTACATGACGTATTTGAAAAGATTTCTGATAAATACGATGTGATGAATTCTGTAATTAGTTTTCAAAGACATAAAGCGTGGCGGAAAGAAACGATGCGAATTATGGATGTACAACCAGGCAGTCAAGCGCTTGATGTATGCTGTGGAACCGCAGATTGGACAATTGCGCTAGCTGGAGCCGTAGGTGAGCAAGGAAAGGTTGTTGGCTTAGACTTCAGTGAAAATATGTTATCTGTCGGTAAGCAAAAGGTAGAGGCGTTACAATTAAAACAAGTAGAACTTCTACATGGGAATGCAATGGAACTTCCGTTTGAAGATAATACGTTTGATTATGTGACGATTGGGTTTGGTTTACGTAACGTACCGGATTATATGCACGTATTAAAAGAAATGACGCGTGTAGTAAAACCAGGTGGAAAAGTAATCTGTTTAGAAACATCTCAACCAACAATGATTGGTTTTCGACAAGGCTATATTTTATACTTTAAATATATCATGCCGTTATTTGGAAAGATGTTTGCGAAAAGTTATAAAGAATATTCATGGCTTCAAGAATCTGCTAGTACGTTCCCAGGGATGAAAGAATTGGCTCAAATGTTTGAGCAAGCTGGACTTGAACGTGTGCAAGTGAAACCATTTACTTTTGGGGTAGCAGCAATGCATTTAGGAATTAAACCAGAATCAAAATAGAAAAAAGAAGTTTTAGGTTAAGGTGAACAATATGAAGTTACAACTTATGTACTCTTTTTTACGATCGGATATTAATGTGATAGAAAAAGAATTAAAAAAGACAGTCGCTTCTGAACAGCCATTAGTAGAAGAGGCAGCATTACAGCTTATTGAAGCTGGTGGGAAACGAATTCGTCCTGTATTTGTGTTGCTTGCAGGGAAATTTGGAGATTATAAGTTAGATGCGATTAAGCATGTTGCTGTTGCGTTAGAACTTATTCATATGGCTTCTCTTGTTCACGATGATGTTATTGATGCTGCATTTTTACGACGCGGCAGTGCGACTGTGAATGCGAAATGGGGAGATCGTATTGCGATGTATACAGGGGACTATCTGTTCGCTAAGTCTCTTGAATGTATAACCAATATCGAAATTCCAGAGGCACATCAAGCGTTATCACATACTATTTTAGAAGTCTGTAAAGGTGAAATTGAACAAATTAAAGATAAATACAATTATGACCAAAATTTAAGAACGTATTTAAGAAGAATAAAGCGAAAAACAGCATTATTAATTGCCGCGAGTTGTCAATTGGGAGCGATTGCTGCTGGTGCTAATCGTGATACGGTAAATCGTCTATTTTGGTATGGGTATTTTGTAGGAATGTCTTATCAAATTATTGATGACATTTTAGACTTCGTTTCTACAGAAGAGAAACTTGGAAAACCTGCTGGTGGAGATTTACTACAAGGGAATATTACACTTCCTGCTTTATATGCGATGGAAGATCCCGTACTTCGCCAGAAAATCACATCTGTACATGAAAATTCAACAGCAAGTGAAATGCAAGAAATTATTGATGCTGTAAAAAATAGTACAGCAATTGATCAAGCATTTGCGTTTAGTGAACGTTATTTACATAAAGCTTTAGAAATAATAAAACCACTCCCACGTGGAAAAGCAAAGTACGCATTACAAAATGTTGCAAAGTATATTGGAAAACGAAAATTTTAAGGTTTATTCTAAAAAATAAAATAATCTCTCTATTTCAAAACTATTGCACAATTGTGATAAGGGTGATAATATGTGTGTGGGGATATACAATTACATACATAATTCAGAAGTGGAGAGATTTTTTATGGAAAAAACATTTCTAATGGTAAAACCAGACGGTGTACAACGTGCCTTCATTGGGGAAATTGTAGCTCGTTTTGAGAAAAAAGGCTTTCAATTAGTTGGTGCAAAATTAATGCAAGTCACTCCAGAAATTGCTGGACAACACTACGCTGAGCATAAGGAAAAACCTTTCTTTGGTGAGTTAGTAGACTTTATTACATCTGGACCTGTATTCGCAATGGTATGGCAAGGTGAAGGTGTAGTAGATACAGCTCGTAACATGATGGGGAAAACAAGACCACATGAAGCAGCTCCTGGAACAATTCGTGGAGATTTCGGTGTAACTGTTGCGAAAAACATTATCCATGGTTCTGATTCTTTAGAAAGCGCAGAGCGCGAGATTGCTATTTTCTTTAAAGAAGAAGAATTAGTTGACTACTCAAAATTAATGAATGAATGGATTTACTAATTATTTTGAAATAATTTGTAAACGCTTTAATAACTGTGATAATAGTAAAAAGTGCAAGGAGAATAGGGGTATTCTTCTTGCACTTTTTTTATTTTCAGTTAGTTACGAAGTTTGAACTGTTATGATATGTTGATATTTAAATTAGGACTATCGGAAATATAGAATAAGAAAATGGTCGATTTATGATATAATTTCTTTAATATTTTTAGAATGATAAAAGTTAATATAGTGAGATAAATACATATACGAAAAGAGGAATAACGTATGCGATATATTACAGCTGGTGAATCTCATGGTCCACAACTTACAACGATTATAGAAGGTGTTCCGGCAGGATTGTCTTTAGTAGCAGATGATATAAACGAAGAGTTAGCTAGAAGGCAAAAGGGATATGGGCGCGGTAGACGCATGCAAATTGAAACGGATCAAGTGCAAATTTTAAGTGGTGTTAGACATGGAGAAACATTAGGTTCCCCTATTGCACTTGTTGTTGAAAATCGTGATTTTGCACACTGGACAAAAATTATGGGGGCGGAGCCTTTAACTGAGCAAGAAGAAAAAGAGATGAAAAGGAAAGTGACAAAACCAAGGCCTGGGCATGCTGATTTAAATGGTGCGATTAAATATGGTCATAGAGATATGAGGAATGTACTGGAACGTTCGTCAGCGCGCGAAACGACGGTGCGTGTTGCTGCTGGTGCGGTTGCTAAAAAGGTGTTAGCAGAACTTGGTATTAAAGTAGCGGGCCATGTAATTGAAATTGGCGGTGTACAAGCTAAGGAGATTACGTATAGTTCAATTGAAGAATTAAAGAGTATTACCGAAGCATCTCCTGTACGTTGCTTAGATGACGAAGCTGGTAACCAAATGATGAAAGCGATTGATGATGCGAAAGCAAATGGTGATTCAATTGGTGGAATCGTTGAAGTAATTGTGGAAGGGATGCCAATTGGAGTAGGTAGCTACGTGCATTATGATCGAAAACTGGATGCGAAATTAGCAGCTGCAATTATGAGTATTAATGCTTTTAAAGGTGTCGAGATTGGAATTGGTTTTGAAGCAGCGCATAGACCAGGAAGTGAAGTTCATGATGAAATTCTGTGGAATGAGGAGCATGGATATACACGAAGAACAAATAATGCAGGGGGATTAGAAGGCGGTATGACGACTGGAATGCCAATTGTTGTGCGCGGTGTGATGAAACCGATACCTACACTTTATAAACCTCTTCAAAGTGTAGATATTGATACGAAAGAGCCTTTTACAGCGAGCATTGAACGTTCAGATAGTTGTGCAGTGCCAGCAGCTAGTGTCGTTGCAGAAGCGGTTGTGGCTTGGGAATTAGCGACAGCTTTAATAGAACAATTCGGATTAGATCGTATGGAACTAATTCGTGAAAATATTGAGAAACATAATGAATATGCGAGGGGATTTTAATGGGAAACATACATATTCAAACGAAATCAAAAGAATATGATGTACATGTTGGTAAAGAAGTGTTGTCAAACTTAACAACGATCGTTCAAAATATGCAGCCAGCGGTATCTAACGTAATGATTATTTCAGATGAAGCTGTTGCATCACTACATTTACAGACAGTTATCGATGCATTACAAGTAGAGCAGCACGTGTTTTCGTTTGTTGTACCAAGTGGCGAAAAAGAGAAGTCTTTCGAAAATTTCTATGCGGCTCATACGTCAGCTCTTGAAAATAAATTAGATAGAAATTCTTTAATTCTTGCACTTGGAGGCGGAATGATTGGAGATTTAGCTGGTTTTGTTGCTGCATCGTTTATGCGTGGTATTCGCTTTGTGCAGGTTCCGACAACTTTATTAGCGCACGATAGCGCAGTGGGTGGGAAAGTAGCGATTAACCATCCGTTAGGTAAAAATATGATTGGTGCATTCCATCAGCCAGAAGCAGTTGTATATCATACACCTTTTTTACAGTCTCTTCCTGAAAAAGAGTGGCGTTCAGGTTATGCAGAGGTGATAAAGCATGCTCTTATCGGTGATGTGGAGCTATACCATTGGTTAAAAGAAGAAGTGCAAACATTAGCGGATCTTCATGATGAGAAGTTAATCCATATATTAACGAAGGCGATTCCTGTAAAGGCAAATGTTGTGTCACAAGATGAAACAGAGAAGGGTGTACGTGCTCATTTGAATTTTGGACATACGTTAGGACATGCTCTTGAAAAAGAGCTAGGGTATGGAAATATTACTCACGGTGACGGTGTAGCGGTTGGAATGTTATTCGCCATATTTTTAAGTGAGCAAGTGTACAAGGTTGATCTTGCTTATGAAGATATGAAGCAGTGGTTCTTGAAATACGGCTATCCAAAAATGCCAAGCGATTTGAATGTAGAGCGCCTCGTTCAATTGATGAAACAAGATAAGAAAGCAAATGCAGGAGCAATTCATATGGTGCTTATGCAGGAATATGGGGTAGTGAATGTCGTATCTATTTCAGATGAGACTGTTCATATTGCGTTAGAGGCATTTCAAAAAGATATGGTTTAAAATGATAGCGAAGTGCTGTGAAGTGCTCATTTAGAGGTATTCTCGTAATAGTGATGGTTATGACAAAAGATTACAGTAAGGGGCTATAACCGTATTGTAATCAAATTGAATGAAATGACTGGGGGAAGAAAAATGAGAGTGAAAGAGCAATTGTTAACTTTGAGAGCGTATGTGCCTGGGAAAAACATTGAAGAAGTAAAAAGAGAATATGGTTTATCAAAAATTGTGAAATTAGCATCCAATGAAAATCCATTCGGTTGCTCAGCACGTGTGACAGAAGCATTAACTTCTTTAGCGAGCCAATATGCCCTTTATCCAGATGGATATGCCTTTGAACTTCGGACAAAAGTAGCGGAACATTTAGGTGTAAAAGCAGAACAACTACTATTTGGTAGTGGATTAGATGAAGTCATTCAAATGATTAGCCGAGCGTTACTACATGAAGGAACAAACGTTGTAATGGCGAATCCTACGTTTTCACAATATCATCACCATGCTGTTATTGAAGGAGCAGAAGTTCGTGAAGTATCACTTAAAGATGGTATTCACGATTTAGATGCAATGCTAGAGCAAGTAGATGAGAAAACGAAAATTGTATGGATTTGTAATCCGAATAATCCAACAGGTACATATGTTGAGAAACAAAAATTACTTTCATTTTTAGAATCAGTTCCTAAGTCGGCTCTCGTTATTATGGACGAAGCATATTATGAATACGCGGAAGCAGAAGACTATCCGCAAACATTACCACTTCTTGAAAAGTATGAAAATCTTATGGTTTTACGCACGTTTTCAAAAGCATATGGTTTAGCTGCTTTTCGTATCGGATATGCGATTGGGGATGCGAAGTTAATCGGACAGCTAGAAGTAGCTAGGTTACCATTCAATACATCAACTGTAGCCCAATCTGTAGCACTCACTGCATTAGAAGATCAAGCCTTTTTACAAGATTGTGTGCAAAAGAATGCTGAAGGTTTAAATCAGTATTATGCATTTTGTAAAGAATATAACGTATTCTATTATCCATCTCAAACAAATTTCATTTTCTTAAAACTCGGTATACCAGGTAATGAAGCTTTCGAACGATTAATGAAAAAAGGATATATCGTTCGTTCTGGTGCTGCATTTGGTATCGATGATGGTATTCGTATTACTGTCGGTTTGAAGGAAGAAAATGATGAAATTATAGAGTTACTGAAAGAGCTTGTAAATGAGCAAGTACAGAAAGAAGAAACATATTCTTAAGAGATTGTGAAGGCTCCTATTATAGGAGCCTTTTTTATCGCATTCAAAATAAAGGTTGAAGACTGCTAATTAAGTTATTCTGTAAACCACGGTTTGTATGGCTTGATAATTAGTGAGAGAAGTTATTTGCACGGTCATAAAAGAAAGCGGTACAATAGAAGATGATGATAAGGTATCGGTGTCATATCCGAACCTTTTGAACAATTAACTACTCTGTAGGAAGAAGTATAAGAAGAAGCATGCTCATTCTAAAGGTTGCGTTCTAACAGTGAGTTGCTTATGATAAATGAACAGAAGAGAATATTTTTTAGAATTAAAGGAGACGTTTATGCAAAAGTTTGAACAAGCTGTTTCATATATTGAAAATGGTGAAGCGGAAAAAGGATTACAATTATTAAAAGAACAATTAAAAATTGCGAATGATGAAGAGAAGTATGATATCGCTCGTTACTATCATACACTTGGATTTACAGATGAGGCATTAGCAATTACTGAAGACTTACGTTTACTGTATCCAGAAGAAAGTGAATTCACTGTATTTTTAGCAGAATTATATATTGATCTAGATAAAGAAGATGAAGCGATTGAAGTGCTTCATGATATTCCAGAAAATGACGATTTATATGTTCAATCGTTATTACTTGTTGCAGATTTATTCCAAATGCAAGGTTTTGATGATGTAGCAGAGCAAAAACTATTAAAGGCGAAAGAAATGATGCCTGATGAACCTGTTATTACGTTTGGTTTAGCAGAATTATATAGTAGTAAAGGTGAAGAACAAAAGGCAATTACTTATTATGAATCGCTATTAGCGGAACATAAAGTAATGGGTGGTGTTGTGATCGCACTTCGCCTCGCAGAAACGTTAAGCGCGATCGGAAACTGGGAAGAAGCGATTTCTTATTATGAAGCAGGCCTAGAGGAACAAAAAGATATTCACTCATTATTTGGATATGCCTTCACATTATACCAAGGTGAAGAATATCAGAGAGCAATTGGTGCTTGGCAAGAACTAAAAGAATTAGACCCTGAGTACGCATCACTGTACATGTATTTAGCGAAAAGCTATGAAAAAGAAGGAATGCTTCAAGAAAGCTATGAAACGCTTCATGAAGGAATTAAAGTAGATGAGCTTTCAGTTCCATTTTATGTAGAGTTAGCGAACATTGCGGCGAAATTAGGAAAAATAGTAGAAGCAGAGGAAGTTCTTCAAAAAGCGCTTGAGTTAGATCCAGGGCATTTAGGTGCAACATTAAAATATGCATATATCTTAAAAGAACAAGAAAAGTACGAAGAGTTAATTGCAATTGTAGAGCGTGCTATTGATAGTGGAGAACCAGATACACAACTACTTTGGGATCTTGCGTATGCAAAAAAACAATTAGAAATGTATTCGGATGCATTAAAACACTATGAAAGTGCATATACTTCTTTTAAGAATCATCCAGACTTCTTAGAAGAGTACGGTTATTTCTTATTGGAAGAAGGAAAACGAAAAGAGGCGAAAGAAGTATTTACCCAGTTATTACAACTAGACCCGACACAAATTCATATTGAAGAGTTGTTATATAATTTAGAGGATTTTTCATAAGTTGGAAGGAAACTGAATGCCGCTTCTTGAATCTAAAAAGAAAAGAGAAAGACAGAGGAGGGACTTAATTGCTATGAATACCCCTGTTTCTGTAAACGAGAAGAAGGATTTTGTAAAATGGTTTTTGAATAATTACCAACTGAAACAGCGTGAATGTGTATGGATTCTGAATTATTTAATGAGTCACGACCAATTGATGCATAAAGTCCACTTCGTAGAGCATGCAAAATATTGTCCGCGTGGCTTAGTGATGTCAGCGAATTGTGTGAAAGACACACCGTTTCACTTTTTTAAACAAAATGTTATGACAACAGATGCTGAAAAATCGTTTCATGATATTCGTTTAAATCGAGATGAGGATATTTATATTCAACTCAACTTTAAATCATCGTTTCAAAATGCGAATTATGTAGCTGTATTAGAAGAAAACCCATATCTACCAAAGCATATTGAAGTAAATGAAAAAGATCGTTTACTTGCAGAAAGGTTTTTGGAAGAAAGTGTATTTTCGTTTAGGAGAGAACGCCTTTTGAAACAAATTGATGAAGCGTTAGATAAGCAAGATAAGGAAGCGTTTCATAGATTAACGGCAGAGTTAAAAACTTTATAGAATTTATTTGGATTAATAAATTTTTACAAATTTCAGACTTTCATCAAGAAAAACTACCTATATTGGGTAGTTTTTCTTTTTTTACCTCTTTTAGTATGGTTTAATATATATAAAGTGAAAGTTCTGTCATTTGTAAGTGAAGGAGGGAAGGAATTTGAAGTGGATTGTAAAAGATGTGGAACAGTTTGAGCAAGCAAGAGAGTATGTTGATACAGGAGTAATACCGCTGTTATCAATTTCGGCAGCAAAAGAAATGAAAATGGTTGTAGAACAAGGTGAATTTATCGAATTGTTGAGCACGGAATTGGAAAGAGAGTATAAGGGAAGAGTGCTTTTACTGCCTGCGTTTACGTATTTGGTAGAAAGTCAAAAGAATGAAAAAGGTCGTTTGCAAGAATGGACAAATCATTTACGAAGTGAAGGTTTTAAGCATATTGCTTATGTTACAAGTGATTTTTCATGGAAAGAGGATATGCAAGAGTTACAGGGAGATTTGTTTTGGTTTCCTTCATTAGCATTAGAACAATTTAGTGATCAAGCAAAAAGAGAAGTTATTCATGCACATATAAAAAATATAATGGTGATGTTGGAAGAGAAATGGGGAAACTCATAATAAACAGAAAGTTCTTATTATTATGAGTAGTATGATATTGACCTGTGCATGAGCGTATTATATCATGATAGTGTCCTAGTTTTTATTTTTTATATAATTTATCACGAGGGGACAATTTCTGATAGAGGGGGGAAATTTTCGTGAGCGAGAAAGAACATCGCGTGTCAAGAAGACAATTTTTAAATTACACACTCACAGGGGTAGGAGGCTTTATGGCTGCCGGTATTTTAATGCCGATGACGCGATTTGCGCTTGATCCGGTGTTAAGAAAAGAAGCGGGAACGGATATGGTTGCTGTTGCGCAAGTAAAGGATATTACAACAGAGCCGAAGCGTTTCGATTTTAAAGTGAAGCAGGTTGATGGTTGGTACAAGTCTGAAGAACCAAAATCAGCTTGGGTTCATAAAGATGAAAGCGGAGACATTGTTGCGTTCTCTCCAGTATGTAAACATTTAGGATGTACAGTTAACTGGAATTCGGACAAAGCACATCCGAATCAATTCTTTTGCCCATGTCACGGGGGTCGTTATACAAAAGATGGGATTAACATTAAAGGTACGCCACCCCTTGCTCCGCTTGATGTGTACGAGTCTAAAGTGAAAGATGGAACGCTGTATCTAGGAAAAGCGAAGCCAAGAGGGGGTGCAAAGTAGATGTTAAATAAAATTTATGATTGGGTGGATGAAAGATTAGATATTACACCAATATGGCGTGATATCGCTGATCATGAAGTACCTGAACATGTAAACCCGGCACATCACTTTTCTGCATTCGTCTATTGCTTTGGAGGACTTACCTTTTTCGTTACTGTAATTCAAATTTTATCTGGAATGTTTTTGACGATGTATTATGTGCCTGATATTAAAAATGCTTGGGAATCAGTTTACTATTTACAAAATGAAGTTGCTTATGGGCAAATTGTTCGTGGTATGCACCACTGGGGTGCTAGTCTCGTAATTGTAATGATGTTTTTACATACACTCAGAGTTTTCTTCCAAGGTGCGTATAAAAAGCCCCGTGAGTTAAACTGGATTGTTGGTGTTCTTATTTTCTTTGTTATGTTAGGTCTTGGTTTTACCGGATATTTATTACCGTGGGATATGAAAGCTTTATTTGCTACAAAAGTAGGGATTCAAATTGCAGAGCAAACACCGCTCATTGGTCCTTATATTAAAACATTACTCGCTGGTCATTCCGAAATTGTTGGCGCTCAAACATTAACTCGCTTCTTTGCTATTCACGTCTTCTTCTTACCAGCAGCACTTCTAGGTTTAATGGCCTTCCACTTCATCATGATTCGCAAACAAGGTATTTCCGGTCCACTATAAGAGATTGCTAAATTAAAGGGGAAAGAACTAAAGGAGGGAGATTATGCATCGCGGCAAAGGGATGAAGTTTGTAGGAGATTCTCGGGTACCAGTAGCTCGGAAACCAAATATTCCAAAAGACTATTCTGAATACCCAGGGAAAACAGAAGCATTTTGGCCGAACTTCTTGTTAAAAGAATGGATGGTTGGTGCAGTTTTTTTAATCGGTTATTTATGTTTAACAGTGGCGCATCCGTCGCCGCTTGAGAGAATGGCGGACCCAACAGATGCTGGATATATACCACTTCCAGATTGGTATTTCTTATTCTTGTATCAGTTATTAAAGTATTCGTATGCTTCCGGTTCATTTACTGTAATTGGAGCATTTATTATGCCAGGGATTGCGTTTGGAGCATTACTGTTAGCTCCATTTCTTGATCGAGGTCCAGAAAGACGTCCATTGAAGCGTCCTGTGGCAACTGGATTTATGCTTTTAGCAATTGCATCGATTATCTTTTTAACTTGGGAATCTGTAGCACACCACGACTGGGAAGCTGCAAAAAAACAAGGAGCAATTGTAAAAACAGCGCCAGTTGATAAAAATGATGATGGCTATAAATTAATGCAAAAAAATACTTGTTTAACATGTCATGGTGACAATTTACAAGGCGGGGCAGCAGCACCGGCACTGCAAAACTTAACTTTAAAGCCAGAAGAAATTGCTAAAATTGCGAAAGAGGGAAAAGGTTCAATGCCTAAAGGTGTATTTAAAGGTACGGATGAGGAACTGAAGAAGCTTTCGGAATTCGTTGCAAAGTATAATAAAAAATAATAAAAAAGCTGACTACAAAATTTGTAGTCAGCTTTTTTATTTAGTTGGATGAAGTTTGTTATAATAGAGTAGGATTTAGTGAATGAATTACTTTGCTTGAAAGGTGTTGGACATACGGATTGGTGTACTTGTATGCAATGTTAAGACAACGCTCGGTATTATTATTTTTATTAATTGTTAACTTATTAGGTACAATTTATGGATTTATATGGTACGGAAATCAATTGAAAGAAACGTCACCTATATTTTGGCCGTTTGTACCAGATAGTCCTATGGCGACTCTCTTTTTTGTCTTTGTTTTAATTGCTTTTTTGGCAAAGAGAAACTGGGGATTAATAGAAGCGTTAGCGATTGTAACTTTAATAAAATATGGTATTTGGGCTGTTGTTGTAAACGCGATTATGATTTACGTAAAAGGGCCTATAGGCCTTATGGGCTACATGTTAATGCTTTCGCACTTCGCGATGGCAATACAAGGATTTTTATATGCTCCATTCTATCGTATAAAAAAATGGCATTTTATAGTAGCAGCTGTGTGGACGTTGCATAACGATGCAATTGATTATTTATTTTGGCAAATGCCGCGATATGGAATTATGCATTTGTTTGTAGAGGAAATTGGTTATTTTACGTTTTGGTTAAGTATTGCTGTACTATGTATTACATATTATTGTTGCTTACGTGAGCAAAGAAAACAATTTTCTTTATGATGGTTAGAACATTTAGGGGGAGAACATGGAGAAAAATAAGAGTGGTACAAAAATATTGGATCGATTGATTACTTTAGTTGTTTCATATAGCATAGCATTTTCTATTTTTGCACTAGCAACAACGGCAGTTGTGTATGGAAAATGGTTGTATTATTTTGAAATTGATTTTTTAAATATTCCTGATTTAGCGGATATGACGAAGGATGAAATTAAAAGAAATTACGATGTGCTTATTACATATTTATCCCCGTTTTATGACGGAGCATTACATTTGCCCACATTAGATATGTCCACAAATGGCCGTATTCATTTTGTAGATGTTAAAAATATTTTAGTAAAGATTCAATATGTGATGTATGCGACAATTATGATTGCAGTGATAGGCGGAATTTATTTATTAAAAAAGAAAAATGAAAAGTTTTTACTGCACGGATCGATTTTAACAATCATTTTTCCGATAGCGCTTATGTTACCAATTGCTATTAATTTTGAAAAGAGTTTTGTATTATTCCATAAACTTTTATTTAGTAATGATTATTGGGTTTTTGATCCTGAAAAGGATCCAATTATATTAATGTTACCAGAAGAGTTCTTTATGCATGCTGCGTGTGCTATTTTATTATTCATTTTAGGTGGGAGTATACTTTGTTACAGCTTATATAGATATCTCGTAAAAAAGAAAAGGATGTCACAGAAAAAATTCTCTGCTTAAAGAGAATTTTTTTCTTTGTAAAACGATAATATATTTTTCGGTCTAGTTCTGTTCTATTCTTGTCCAAATTAACATATTTTGTACTAGTAGTTAAGGGGGGACCGGGATGAAGAGAACATTAATTGGATTGATAGCATTTCTAATTATAATGTTTCCGTTACGTATATATGCTGAAGAGTGGAATGAGCTAACAGGGTTGTTAGACGACTCGTTACAGTTAGTGAAGCGTAATGAAGATGAAAAAGCGGTACAAGTATTACAACATTTCTCGGAGCAGTTTTTAATAAAGGGGAATGAAAAGAAGCAGGAAGTAACACCAGATCAAGTTAGAGTTATTTCTTTAGCTTACGATAAGGCGCAACAATCGCTCTCTGAAGAAGGTTTAGGTAAGCAAGCTAAAATTGATAATGTGCTGGCATTACAACTTGCTGTTGATGCACAAGTATCGAAATATCAACCACTTTGGATGGAAAGAGAAAGGAAAGTAATGGATGCCTTTTCTCAAATGGAAAAAGCGATGGAAAAAGAAGATGCTGGGCAGTTTCAACAAACGTTAAATACGTTTTTAAATGAATTCAATATTATTTATCCAAGCTTAATGATTGCTTTGCCAGAAAACGAGGTCCAGCGTGTAAATGTTCATTTATCTTATTTAGATGAATTTCGTAACGTTATGTTAAAAACGAAAGGCGGCCAAATGCAATTAGGGATTATTAAAGGGGATTTGCAAAAGATATTTCACACAGTAAAAAAAGATGAAATTGCACCCTCTCTCATTTGGTTTATGACAATTACTGGGGGACTTATTTTATTCACATTAACTTATGTTGGATGGAGAAAGTATAAAGGAGAGAGAGAAAAAAGAAAAAGTAATGTACATTCTAAAAATAGATAATGCAATAAATAAAGATATGGATTGTAAGGTTTATTCATTGACAATAGTGGCAGAAGAAAATAGAATGAGAAGTACTATAATTAAAACTTCAATGGAGGTTCATGATGTTTTATTTAATTTACTTCGCGATCATAATGATCATACCGTTGTATGCACAGTCAAGAGTACGTAGTGCCTATAGCAAGTATTCACAAGTTTATTCAACATCAGGTATGACAGGAGCGGAAGTGGCTCGAAAAATTTTAGATGAAAATGGATTATACAACGTAGCTGTAGAAGAAACACCAGGTCATTTATCAGACCATTATGATCCAACCGCTAAGACGGTTCGATTATCAACAGATAACTATTATGGACATTCAGTTGCTGGTACAGCAGTTGCAGCACACGAAGTAGGACACGCAATTCAAGATGCACAAGATTATAACTTTATGCGTATTCGTCATTCGTTAGTTCCTGTGGCTAATTTTGGATCGAATATATCATGGGTATTTATTATGATTGGTATATTTGCGACAATGTCAAAACTATTGTTATTAGGTATCATTTTAATGGCAGCAGGTGTTGTGTTCCAGCTCGTTACATTGCCAGTTGAGTTTGATGCGTCAAAGCGCGCAATGCAACAAATTGAAGCGTTAGGTATTGTATCAACAGATGAATATGGGCAAGCTCGTAAAGTATTAAATGCGGCAGCATTAACATATGTAGCAGCTGCAGCTGTAGCTGTATTTGAATTATTACGTCTCGTATTAATGTATACTGGTATGCAGCGTAGCGACGACTAAAGACTATCAATTTTGATAGTCTTTTTTTGTTGTGTGGATTGAATTATATAATGTATTGCAAATAGAAATAATAGAAGTAATGCGGAAAGGTGGTGGGGGAAATGAAATATCCAGACCATTTAGTAAAACAAGTGCAAAAGCGTAGTGCTCCTTATCAACTAGAAGGTTTTTTAAGTGGACAAGGTCCTGAAAATCCCAAATTTATGTTGTTAGGAGAAGCACCTGGTGAAACAGAAATTCATAATGGGATTCCGTTTAGCGGGAGGGCGGGAAAACAATTAATGGTTTTTTTAGAGCGTATTCACGTTACAAGGGAAGAAGTATATATTACGAGCGCTGTTCGGAGTAGACCTTATAAATGGCGAGAGAAAAAAGAACGAAATGGTGAAATCATACAAAAAAAGTATAATAGAACGCCAAATCAGGGAGAAATAGTTGCCCATGCGCCTTTGTTAGATTATGAATTAGAGAAAATACATCCGAAGCTTATCGTCACGCTTGGAAATATCGGTCTTCAACGTTTAACAGGAAAAAATAAAAAAATCACAGATGTACACGGGCAATTATTAAAACAGCCCATTCAAAAATTAAAGGATATGCAAAGTGCAGAGTTTACATGGTCAGAGAAAGAATATCATGTTTTTCCGACTTTTCATCCAGCTTCCATTTTTTATAATCGGAGTTTATTGGAGCTTATTCATGAGGATTTTGAGAAGCTTAAAAGACTTGTAATAAAAAACTAGAAAAGCTAAGGCGCTTTTCTAGTTACATTTAATTATGTAAAGGGTTTTTATTTTCATCTAACGTAAATCCTTCACCAACTACATCATGTACATCACTTACAGCGACAAAAGCATGAGGATCTACAGAAGTAATGATATTCTTTAATTTCACGATTTCATTTTTAGCAACAACGCAATACAATACATTACGTTCCACTTTTGTATACGATCCAACAGCTTTTAAAAAGGTTGCTCCGCGCTCCATTTCAGATAAAATTTTGGCAGCAATTTCATCGTTTTTCTCTGAGATAATAGTCGCTCCTTTGGCAGCATAAGCTCCTTCTTGCATAAAATCAATGACTTTAGCACCGATAAAAACAGCAACTAGCGTATACATGCCCTCGCGGTATGATAAATATGTAAGAATAGAGACGACGATAACGACAGCATCAAACATAAACATTGTTTTCCCCATACTCCAGCCAACATATTTGTGCGCTAGTCGTGCGATAATATCTACACCGCCAGTAGTCCCGCCATATTTAAATATTATTCCAAGGCCGATACCGATAAATGCCCCGGCGAATAAAGCTGCGAGTGTCATATCATTTTGCAAGTTTAAATGTAAGTTGAGTACTTCGTAACGCTGGAAAATCCATAGAAATAAAGATACGCTAAAGGTTCCAATTAATGTATATAAAAATGTCGTTCTGCCAAGTAACCTCCAGCCAATAAAAAATATAGGGATATTTAAAATTAAGTTTGAGTAGGAAGGATCAAACTTAAATAAAAAATACAATAATAGTGTAATACCAGTAAACCCACCCTCTGCAAGGTGGTTTTCAATATTGATATTGACAATACCGAAAGAAAATATAGCGGAACCAATTAAAATAAAAATAATATTTCGCATCTTCAATTTTGATGTCATATAGAAATCCCCCTAATTATGTAATGATTGCATTGCTCCGCTGAAACGGTAAAACATAATAATAAGTAATTTCTAGTTGCTAGTGAAAATAGTAAGAACCTGATTGATGTGGACTGATTTTTTGTAAAAAGTGCAAAAGAAAGTTTCACTTTATCCCGCTCTAAAGGCTGATAGGAGATGAAGCAAAGAAGAGGGGCAAACCAGCCGTAGGAACCCGATTGGTGTGGGCTGATCTTTTGCAAAAATCGCAAAAGAAGTTTCACTTTACCCCGTACCAACGGCTGTTAGGAGATAAAGCTCTGAAGAAAGGCGAACCAGCCGTAGGAACCCGATTAGTTCAACTAATCTTTTGCAAAAAAATCGCAAAAGAAGTTTCACTTTATTATAGTCTATCCAAAAATGGGTCGCAAATAGGTGTTTGGCGGGGAATAATATTTGTCAAATCGCGATGAATTGGCTAACATGAAAGAGGAAGGATTAGAGGTGAATAGTATGGAAGCAAAAACGATGAAAGATATGCAGAAAGAAGTAGATGCATATATTGGTCAGTTTAAAGAAGGTTATTTCAGTCCGCTTGCAATGATGGCTCGTTTAACGGAAGAAATGGGAGAGCTTGCAAGAGAGGTAAATCATTATTATGGCGAGAAACCGAAGAAAACAACTGAAAAAGAAAGAAGTATTGAAGAAGAGCTTGGAGATGTATTATTTGTTATGATTTGTATGGCAAATAGTTTAAATATTGATTTAGAGACAGCACATAACATTGTAATGAATAAATTTAATACACGTGATAAAGATCGCTGGACACGTATTGATGAGGGAGAGAAAGAATAATGAAAGAAATTAAAGTAATTATCGCCGGACCAAGAGGACGTATGGGACATGAAGCAGTCCTTCTTATGGAAAGAACGGAACATTTTAATTTAGTAGCAGCAGTGGATTATAAGCATGGTGGTGAGAAGATTTCTGATTTACCTGGCATGCCAGCATTACATGCGCCGATTTACGCTGATTTACATACTTGTTTAGATGAAGTAGAAGCAGATGTGTTGTTAGATTTAACAACACCAGAAGTGGGGAAACAACACGTTACACTTGCAGTTGAGCGTGGACTTCGTTCGGTTATTGGTACAACTGGATTTACAGAAGAAGAATTGGCACGTTTAACAGAGAATGCAAAAGAAAAAGCAGTAGGAACAATTATTGCTCCAAACTTTGCAATTGGTGCAGTTCTTATGATGAAATTCTCACAAATGGCAGCGAAATATTTCCAAGATGTTGAGGTAATTGAATTACATCATGATCAAAAATTAGACGCACCATCTGGTACAGCTGTAAAAACGGTAGAGTTAATTCGTCAAAATCGTGAATCAAAGCAGCAAGGTCATCCAAATGAAGTAGAGCAACTAGCAGGTGCACGAGGTGCAAATGTAGACGGTATTCACATTCATAGTGTACGTTTGCCAGGGCTTATTGCACACCAAGAAGTAATGTTTGGTGGAGATGGACAAATGTTAACAGTTCGTCATGATTCATTCAATCGTGCATCATTTATGTCAGGTGTAAAACTATCAATTGAGACAGTAATGAACCTTGATCATCTTGTGTACGGTTTAGAAAATATTATCGACTAAAGGGGAGACAACGGATGAAAATTGCCTTAATCGCACATGACAAAAAGAAAAATGATATGGTTTCGTTTGCATACGCATATAAACCAATTTTTGAACAACATGAATTATTTGCAACAGGAACGACAGGGCTTCGCATTATGGAAGCGACTGGATTAGTTGTAACAAGATATCAATCTGGCCCTCTTGGTGGAGATCAAGAAATTGGTGCAATGATTGCAAAGAACGATTTAGATATGGTGATTTTCTTCCGCGATCCATTAACAGCACAGCCGCATGAACCGGATGTGAATGCATTACTTCGTTTATGTGATGTATATGCGATTCCACTTGCAACGAATATGGCAAGTGCTGAAATGTTAATGCACGCATTAGAGCGAGGAGATTTAGATTATCGTAAGTTAAGAAAATGAGGGGAACAATTATGAGTGGATTACATATATTAGCGTTTGGTGCTCATGCCGATGATGTTGAAATCGGCATGGCTGGTACCATCGCTAAATATACAAAGCAAGGGTATGAAGTAGGTATTTGTGATTTAACAGAAGCTGATCTTTCTTCAAATGGAACGATAGAGTTGAGAAAAGAAGAAGCGAAGGTCGCAGCTCGTATAATGGGAGTAAAAACGAGGCTGAATTTAGCGATGCCAGACCGTGGTTTGTATATGAAAGAAGAGTATATACGTGAAATTGTCAAGGTGATCCGTACATATAAACCAAAACTAGTTTTTGCGCCGTACTATGAAGATCGCCATCCAGATCATGCAAATTGTGCAAAGCTTGTGGAAGAGGCTATTTTTTCAGCAGGAATCCGTAAATATATGCCGGAACTTTCACCACATCGTGTGGAGTCTTTTTATAATTATATGATTAATGGTTTTCATAAACCGAATTTTTGTATAGATATAAGTGAGTACCTCTCTATAAAGGTGGAAGCATTAGAAGCGTATGAAAGTCAGTTTTCAACAGGGAGTGATGGTGTTAAGACACCGTTAACAGAAGGTTACGTTGAAACTGTGATTGCTCGTGAGAAGATGTTTGGAAAAGAAGTTGGAGTCTTGTATGCCGAGGGATTTATGAGTAAGAAACCGGTTTTATTACATGCTGATTTATTAGGGGGATGTAAATGAAATTAAAAATAGGTATTACATGTTATCCTTCTGTAGGTGGTTCTGGAGTTGTTGGAACAGAATTAGGAAAGCAATTGGCGGAACGTGGGCATGAAATTCACTTTATTACATCGGGTTTACCATTCCGGTTAAATAAAGTATATCCAAACATTTATTTTCATGAAGTGACGGTAAATCAATACTCTGTATTTCAATATCCACCATACGATTTAGCGTTAGCAAGTAAAATGGCCGAGGTTGCACAAAGAGAAAACTTAGACATTTTACATGTGCATTACGCAATACCACATGCAATTTGTGCATATTTAGCAAAACAAATGATCGGAGAGCGTATTAAAATTGTTACAACCTTACATGGAACAGATATTACTGTGTTAGGTTCCGACCCTTCGTTAAATAATTTAATTCGTTTTGGTATTGAGCAATCGGATGTTGTTACTGCTGTCTCGCATTCATTAATTAACGAAACACATGAGCTTGTAAAACCAAGTAAAGAAATTCAAACGGTATATAACTTTATAGACGAACGTGTATATTTCAAGCGTAATATGTCTCAATTAAAGAAAGAATATGGTATAAGTGAGAGTGAAAAAGTACTTATTCATATTTCGAATTTCCGTAAAGTGAAACGTGTGCAGGATGTTGTTCACGCATTTGCTAAAATTGTTAAAGAAGTAGATGCGAAGTTGCTTCTTGTTGGAGACGGACCAGAATTCTGTACGATTTTACAGATAGTGAAGAATTTACATATTGAAGATCGCGTTTTATTCCTAGGGAAGCAAGATAATGTTGCAGAACTACTTGCGATGAGTGATTTAATGTTGCTTCTATCAGAGAAGGAAAGTTTTGGTCTTGTTTTATTAGAAGCAATGGCGTGTGGTGTACCTTGTATCGGAACGCGGGTTGGAGGTATTCCAGAGGTTATTCAACACGGGGAAACAGGATATTTATGTGAAGTTGGCGATACAACAGGAGTGGCAAATCAAGCTATTCAGCTATTAAAGGACGAGGAACTTCACCGTAATATGGGAGAACGAGCAAGAGAAAGTGTTTATGAGCAATTTCGCTCAGAAAAAATTGTTTCACAATATGAAACGATTTACTATGACGTACTAAGGGATGACAAAAATGGAAAGATTTAAAAAAGCTAGTTCTATTATTGAGACATTAAAGCAACAAGGATATGAGGCTTATTTTGTTGGTGGGAGCGTACGAGATCTTATTATCGATAGGCCGATTGGAGATATTGATATTGCGACATCTGCTCTACCAGAAGAAGTGATGGCTATATTCCCAAGAAATGTTCCTGTTGGTCTTGAGCATGGAACTGTAATTGTTGTAGAAAATGGTGAGCCCTATGAGGTAACTACTTTTCGAACAGAAAGCGAATATGAAGATTTTCGAAGACCTAGTAGTGTTCAATTTGTTCGTTCATTAGAAGAGGATTTAAAACGTCGTGATTTCACGATGAATGCAATTGCTATGACAGAAGAAGGCAAAATGGTCGATTTATTTGCTGGACAGGAAGCCATTCAACAGAGAGAAATTGTGACAGTTGGAAATGCTGCGGATCGTTTTCAAGAAGATGCCCTGCGAATGATGCGTGGTATTCGGTTTGTAAGCACGTTAGGTTTTTCATTAGAAATGAAAACGAAGCAAGCGATTGAAACGTATGGGCATTTGCTAGAACATATAGCAATTGAGCGTATTACAGTAGAGTTTGAGAAACTGTTAACTGGTACATATTGTGTGAAAGGTCTCAAAGAATTAGTAGAGACGAAGCTATTTTCTCATTTGCCATATTTACAAATGTCAGAAGAGAGACTGTTAAAAGCTACGCAGTATAAATGGGATTCTTTCGAAACGGATATTGAGGCGTGGGCATTTTTCTTATATTGTATCGGAGAAGAACATCCATCTGTCTTTTTACGTCAATGGAAGTTTTCGAATAAAAAAATAAAAGATATTGTTGCAGTTTTATTGACAATCCGTACTAGAAAGGAGAAGGATTGGGATACAGTCCTTCTTTATAAAACGGGAATTCATATCGCTGAAATGGCAGAGAGAGTATATGAAGCGATGATTGAACGCTATGACCCTACATCTGTTGAACGAGTACAATCAATGTTTCATGCATTGCCAATCCAGGAGCGTCAAGAAATGAATGTGACTGGTAATGATTTATTAAACTGGGCAAACAAAAAGCCTGGTCCGTGGGTTGCTGAGATGCTTCAGAAAATCGAAGAAGCAATCGTACAAGGAAACGTAGTTAATGAGAAAGAGCGTATAAGGGAGTGGCTACAAGGATGCAATCTACTATAAGAAAGCAGTTATTGCAAGTTTTTTCTGAAGCGGATGGCGAGTTTGTATCCGGCCAAACAATTAGTGATAAACTTGGTTGTTCAAGAACTGCTGTGTGGAAACATATGGAGGATCTGCGGAGTGAGGGATATGAACTTGAAGCTGTGCGTCGATTAGGTTACCGAATTGCAAGTAAGCCAGACAAAGTGACCGCTAATGAAATTCAGTTAGGGCTACAAACGAAGCGGATTGGTAGAACAGTGTATTTTGAAGAAACTGTTGAATCAACGCAGCACATTGCAGCAAAACTTGCTTATGAAGGTGCAGAAGAAGGAACTGTCGTTGTAGCAGAAGAACAAACAGCGGGAAGAGGTCGTTTAAGCAGAAAATGGCATTCACCGAAAGGAACAGGGATTTGGATGAGTATTATTTTACGCCCATCAATCCCAGTTCATCATGCACCGCAACTTACTTTGTTAGCGGCCGTTAGTGTTGCACAGGCAATTGAAAAATGCACGGGTGTAAACGTAGGAATAAAATGGCCAAATGATATTTTAATTCAAGGTAAAAAGGCTGTAGGTATATTAACAGAAATGCAAGCGGATCCTGATAAAATTAATGCTGTCATTATGGGCATTGGTATTAATGCGAATCAAAAGCAAGAACATTTTGATGAAGAAATTCAGCACATTGCTACTTCATTAGCGATTGAATCAGGTAAGCCGATTGTTCGTGCAGAACTTATGCAACAAATCTATTTACAACTAGAAAAATTATATGAAGAGTATTTACAAAATGGTTTCTCTGTCATTAAAATTCTTTGGGAAAGTTACGCTGTGAGCATCGGGAAAGAAATTACCGCTCGAACGATGAGAGAGACAATTACGGGGTTAGCAAAAGGAATCACAGAGGATGGTGTATTACTTCTGGAGGATCATGAGGGGAAAGTACATCATATTCATTCTGCAGATATTGAAATTAAGTAAAAGAAGTTCCTCTTTTGGAACTTCTTTTTATTTCAATAGTTTTGAGTTGAATTTGTAACATGATAATAAATTTTTTTCATATTTAAAGTTCATTTCAAAATATCTTCCGTCGAGTTGGCAGGGCATGTTATTTGACGATTACTTTGCCTGCCATTCCTTTAAGAAGATGGTATCGACATATTAATTCATATGTACCAGTATTTTTAGGTTTCACGGTAATATTCTTTTCTTTTCCTGACTCGATTACGACGTCAATGCCGAGTTTTTTCACTGTAAAGGTGTGCTCGTTTTTACCTTTATTTTTCAATAGTAATGTTGTTGATCCTTCAAGCGGAATCGTGATAACATTTGGATTAAAGTAATCATCATTTAGTTCAACCTCAATCACTTTCGTTAAATCGGTGGGGGGTGTTACGACAGTAACTGAGGCAAATACATGGGAGGATCCTAAAGACATCCACCATACAATCATTACAAGCAAACTGCTGAATCGAAATAACCACCTGTTCATAGACATCTGCAATTCTCCTTTGTTAAGTACTTTCCTCAATTAACCTGCATCATTAGTTTAAGAGTTATACTATACAGTTAAATGGATTACAGAAAAAATTAACTTGGACTTTTTTAGCATGCGTTGAAAAAACATGTATCTTTTCAGGATTGAATTCTCCATAAAAACTGTATAGCATATATACTCTCGTGTTAAATTTCATATACCGTAATAAGAATAAAAAATTATTTTTTCAAAAAAATGTAGTAATTCCTTTTTGTAGTTTGCTATAATTAGTTCGAATGTGGGCAGTATCAGAGCGAACTGCACCATGATTCGAAGTCATACGAAAAATAATAACTTGGATTCTGCCTTGATCCAATAACGGACTGGGACAGAGGGATGAATAATGCCGACTAACACACAACCCTTCTGCCCTTTTATGGTCAGAGGGGTTTTTTATATGATTTCGGCCATCTCCTCTCTCCTGCATAAAGGAGGAGTAGTTTTTGAAAACAAAAACAGATTTTTTGAAGATGAAAGAGCAAGGTGAGCCGATTACAATGCTAACGGCGTATGATTATCCATCTGCTAAATTAGCAGAAGAAGCTGAAGTTGATATGATTCTAGTTGGAGATTCTCTTGGAATGGTTGTACTCGGATACGATTCAACAGTACCTGTAACAGTAGAGGATATGATTCATCATACGAAAGCTGTACGCCGTGGAGCGAAAGAGACGTTTATTGTAACTGATATGCCATTTATGTCGTATCACGTATCATTACAAGAAACGATGGTGAATGCACGTCGCATCGTTCAAGAGAGCGGGGCACACGCACTGAAGGTAGAAGGTGCTGGAGAAGTTATATCGACGATTCAATATTTGACGAACGCAGGAATTCCTGTTGTAGCGCATTTAGGTTTAACCCCTCAATCTGTAGGAGTGTTGGGTGGATATAAAGTGCAAGGAAAAGATGCGGAGAGTGCAAAAAAATTAATAGAAGATGCAAAGAAATGTGAAGAAGCTGGTGCAATAGCGCTTGTGTTAGAATGTGTACCAATGCAGTTAGCAGAACTTATTTCAGAGCAACTAACAATACCAACAATTGGGATTGGTGCAGGGCAAAAAGTAGATGGGCAAGTGCTTGTTTATCATGATCTTATCTCATACGGCGTAAATCGTGTTCCGAAATTTGTGAAGCAATATACGTCTGTTCAAGAGGAGATTGTGCGTGGGATTTCACAATATGTTACTGAAGTAAAGACAAGGCAATTTCCTGAAGAAAAACATTCGTTCACAATGAAAGAGGAAGAATGCTTAGCGTTATACGGAGGAAAACAATAATGAAAATCGTAACTACAGTGCAAGAGATGCAGCAAATTACAAGCGAACTTCGTGCAAGTGGAAAGAGTATTGGTTTTGTTCCAACAATGGGTTATTTACATGAAGGCCATGCTACTTTATTACGTAAGGCAAGAGAAGAAAATGAAATTGTAGTTTTAAGTGTATTTGTAAACCCACTACAATTCGGCCCAAATGAAGATTTAGATCGATATCCTCGTGATATTGATAGAGATGAAAATGTAGCAAAAGAAAACGGTGTAGATTATTTATTTTATCCGAGTGTAGAAGAAATGTATCCAGCAGAACAAACAACAACAGTAGAAGTTGTGAAGCGCACGGACGTATTATGCGGTCAACAAAGACCTGGTCATTTCGCTGGTGTTGCAACTGTACTGATGAAACTATTTAATATTACGGTGCCAACGCGTGCTTATTTCGGTATGAAAGATGCTCAACAAGTTGCAGTAATTGAAGGATTTGTAACTGATTTCAATATTCCAGTTACAATCGTACCAGTTGATATTGTAAGGGAAGAAGATGGTTTAGCAAAAAGTTCTCGTAACGTGTACCTATCACAAGATGAACGTGAAGAGGCTCTTCATTTATACCGCAGCCTATGTATAGCGAAAGAAAGAATTGAGGCAGGTGAACGTAATCCGGAAATCATTACAAATCTTGTGAAAGATTATATTGAGACGCATACGAAAGGCACTGTAGATTATGCGGATTTATATGCATATCCGTCATTAACAATGGTAGAGAAAGTCGAAGGAAGAATCATTTTAGCTATTGCAGTTAAGTTTGAAAATGTAAGATTAATTGACAATATAACATTAACGGTTAAATAAGGGGGAGCATCTATGTTTCGCACAATGATGAGAGCAAAGTTACATCGTGCAACTGTAACGGAGGCAAATTTAAATTATGTAGGTAGTATTACAATTGATGAAGACTTAATGGATGCAGTAAATATTGTAGAAAACGAAAAAGTCCAAATTGTAAATAATAATAATGGTGCTCGCTTAGAGACATACGTTATTAAAGGGGAACGCGGTAGTGGTGTTGTTTGTTTAAACGGTGCTGCGGCAAGACTTGTACAACCAGGGGACAAAGTAATTATTATTTGTTATGGGCTAGTTACGGAAGAAGAGATTCATACACAAGAACCAAAAATTGCAGTACTAGACGATAATAATCAAATTATTGAAATGTTAGGTGCTGAAAAAGCGGGTACGATATTATAAGTAGAAAAGCTATCTCCATTGCGGAGATAGCTTTTTTGTGCATCTTTTCATTAAGATGAGATAAAACGTGGTATAGTAACATTATATAAATTATTGTTGTTTGAAAGGTAAGAAATTGAGGTGTTACATATATGAGTAAGCGTTATGTCGTTGTTGATTTAGAGACGACAGGGAACTCCTGGAAAGATGGGAAGGATAAAATTACCCAAATTGCAGCTGTTGTAGTAGAAGATGGAGAGATATTGGAGATTTTTTCGTCTTTTGTTAACCCAAAGAGAGAGATCCCACCATTTATTACAGAATTAACAGGGATTGATGAAAGTCTTGTAAAACAAGCCCCGTTATTTCAAGATGTAGCCCCGATGATTGTTGAGCTATTACAAGGTGCGGCTTTCGTTGCGCATAATGTTCACTTTGATTGGAATTTTTTAAATGAAGAATTAAGGCAAGCTGGATATACAGAAATACATTGTCCGAAAATCGACACGGTTGAATTGGCTCAAATTCTTTTGCCGACAGCCGATAGTTATAAATTACGTGATTTAGCTAAGAAGCATGAACTAGAGCACGATCAACCACATCGTGCGGATAGTGATGCTCTTGCAACAGCGGAATTATTTTTACAATTTTTAAATGAAATTGAAAAGTTACCACTTGTCACGTTGCAATCGCTTTATGAATTAAGTGATGTGTTCCAAAGCGATATAGCTGATGTGCTTTCTGAAAATATTTTAAAGAAAGTAATGCACGGTAAAGAAGATATAGCGGAGTATGAAATACATCGAAATATTGCGCTGAAAAAGCGGAACTATTCCTTAAACCTTGGAGAAACGTGTTCATCAAAGTTTGATGCTTTCTTGAATAAAACGATGGATAAATTGGAATCACATATGCCAAAGTTTGAAAGAAGAGAAAGTCAACAACTGATGATGAAAGAGATATATACGGCGTTAAGAGATTCTCGTTTTTCACTAATTGAAGCCGGTACAGGAACAGGAAAGACTCTCGCTTATTTGCTTCCTAGTCTTTATTTTGCAAAGAGAAAAGAAGAACCTGTCATTATAAGTACACAAACGGTACAACTCCAACAACAAATATTAGAAAAAGAAATTCCGTTATTACAAAAAATAATGCCATTTTCATTTGAGGCAGCTCTTCTAAAAGGAAGAAAGCATTATTTATGCTTACATAAATTTGAGTATGCTTTGCAAGAGGAAGAAAAAAATTATGATATGGCACTTACAAAGGCGAAGATTTTAGTTTGGCTATTGCAAACTGAAACAGGTGATCGAGACGAATTAAATATTCCTGAGGGCGGAAAGTTACTTTGGAATCGTATTTGTAGCGATGCGTATAGTCCAGGCGGTATGCAAAGTAATTGGTTTAGTCGTTGTTTTTACCAGCGAGCGAAGAATAAAGCTTTATTTGCAGATATCGTTATTACAAATCATGCGTTATTATTTCAAGATTTTTCAAGTGAAGAACCGTTGTTCGCTTCATGCGAACATATTATTTTTGATGAAGCTCACCATATTGAAGAAGCCGCGAGTAGAACATTGGGTGAACAGTTCTCTTGTATGTATTTTCAATTGGTTATATCTCGTCTTGGGACACTAGAAACAGAAGATGTACTCTCCAAAGTATATAAAATGATGAAAAAATCAGAGCAAGCATCTCGTTCAACTTTCCGTATGATAAGTTATAGTTTGAAGGAACTTAAGTTTGATGCGGATGAACTCTTCCAAATGTTACGTACTTTTATATTTAAACAAACAAAGCAAGAGCAAGGAACGAATAATATGCCGCTCATCTATAGGTATAACGCAGAACTAGAAAAAGGTAAGTTGTGGGATAGTATCGTCGAATTAACAAATCGTTTTATATATGAATTAAGAAGGGTAGTAACTGCTCTTGAGAAGCAAGTGGATATATTGCAAAGTAAGTTAGAATGGGAGATGCATGTTGTAACAGGTGAATTTATGCATTTAATTGAGTTGCTGAGAAAGATGGCAGAATCATTACAGTTACTCGTATTAGAAAAGAATTCGTATGTAACTTGGATGGAGACTGAAACGAAAGGGACGATTCATTCAACAGTTCTATATGCACAGCCTGTTCATATTGGTGAAAGATTTGCTGATGAATTTTTAACAGAAAAAAAGAGTGTTATTTTTACATCCGCAACACTAACAGTTAACGATACGTTTGATTATATAAAAGAGGAACTTGGTTTACATGATTTCGCTCCAAATACTTTAAAGGTTCCGTCGCCATTTCGTTATGATGAACAGATGAAATTAATGGTGTCAACGGATGTACCTTTTATTAAGCAAGTAAGTAATGAGCGATATATTGAATCTGTATCGGAACATATTGCAAAGATAGCGAAAGCCACAAAAGGCAGAATGCTCGTTTTATTCACTTCGTATGAAATGTTAAAAGAAGCGTATGCGAATTTAAAAAATAATGATGAATTAGAGGGGTATTTATTACTGACCCAAAGTGTGAATAATAGAAGTCGAAGCCGCTTAATTCGAAAGTTTCAAGAATTCGACAAATCAATTTTATTAGGGACGAGCAGTTTCTGGGAAGGAATAGATATTCCAGGAGATGCCTTAAGTTGTCTTGTTATAGTCCGTCTACCATTTACACCTCCTCATCAGCCGATGATGGAAGCGAAAGGTGAGTGGCTAAAAAATCAAGGTGAAGATGTATTTGCTAAATTAGCGCTTCCACAAGCAATATTACGTTTCAAACAAGGATTCGGCCGCTTAATTCGAACGAATACAGATACAGGAACGGTAGTAGTGTTAGATCGTCGTTTGACGAGTTCTTCCTATGGAAAACGATTTCTACAATCGATTCCTAACGTACCTCTTTATGAAGGGCCATTAGAAGAATTGTTAGTACAATTAGAAGAATCACCAAATGAATAAAAATGGAAGAAAAATACGCCTGAAGTACTTATAAACTTCAGGCGTAAAAAATGTGGGTAGGAGGAATTTTATTTTTCTTACTTCTTGTATACAAAATGTGTTGGTTTTCGACTTGAAACCTTTTTTTGCTGTACATGTCCTGCTATAATAGATGGGTGATGAAGCAGGGGTTGTAAAGAATGTACTCTTATTGTAACCGCATTGCGTTCTTCTATAATTAGAAATTTTTGTGTAACGGAGGAGTTTTTTCATGGAGAAGAAAATCGAAGTACTATCAACGACGCGTATTAAATATTCGTCGGATTTGTATAAAATTGTTGATAGTTTAAATCGTACGTTAAAAGAGCAGGACCTCATGTTCGGACTAGCATTAGACGAAAAAGATAAAGAAACAGCTGTATTTACGATTTACAGAACGTAGTGATACAATGAAAAAGTGGATCTTTGCAATCATTATTGTTATCGTTGCTAGCGGAATATATGGGGCGTATGTTTATAATAAAGCGATGGGAAAGAAAATTCCAAAAGAGTCGAAATTTGTAGAAATTGCTAAAGAAAAAGCAAAGCTTACAAAGGTGAAATCTGTTGATTATTACAACGGAAAATCTGCATATATAGTCGTGCAAGGTACAGATGAAAAGGGAGAACAACTTATCGTTTGGGTGCCTGAGAAAAAAGGGGATACTGTAGTAAGGAAAAAGAGCGAAGGTATTTCTGAAAAAGAGGCTATACAAAGAACAATAGAGCAAGTCGGCAATGAAAGTAAGGAATCAAAAAGTAAGCCGAAAGAGATTATGAAAGTGAAATTAGGCTTTGAAAATGATGTACCACTATGGGAAGTTACATATATTGATGATGACAATCGTTATAGTTATTACTATCTTGAATTTAAAGATGGAAAATTTTTAAGACGATATAGCATTGAAAAATAGATGTAGGGGGAACTACAAATGAAATTAGCAAAGCGAGTAGCTGCTTTAACACCGTCTTCAACTTTAGAAATTACAGCAAAGGCACAAGCATTAAAAGCAGAGGGTCATGATGTAATTGCATTAGGGGCAGGGGAACCTGACTTTAATACACCAGAGCATATTATGGATGCTGCACATAAAGCGATGTTAGAAGGGCATACGAAGTATACACCAACAGGTGGATTACAATCGTTAAAACAAGAAATTGTGAAGAAATTTACTCGCGATCAAGGTATTGCGTATGATCCATCTGAAATTATTGTATGTAATGGTGCAAAGCATGCATTGTATACATTATTCCAAGTATTACTTGATGAAGGAGATGAAGTTATCATCCCAACTCCTTACTGGGTAAGCTATCCAGAGCAGGTAAAGCTTGCTGGCGGTAAGCCGGTTTATGTAGAAGGTTTAGAAGACAATGAGTACAAAATTACAGCAAAGCAGCTGCGTGAGGCAATTACAGAGAAAACGAAAGCAGTTATTATTAATTCACCGAGCAATCCAACAGGAATGATTTATAGCAAAGAAGAATTACAACAGCTTGGAGAAGTATGTTTAGAACATGATATTTTAATCGTTTCTGATGAAATTTATGAAAAATTAATTTATGGTGGCGTAGAATATACTTCAATTGCCCAGCTTTCTAATGCATTAAAAGAACAAACACTTATTATTAATGGTGTATCTAAATCTCATTCTATGACAGGATGGCGTATTGGATATGCTGCAGGAAATAAGCAGCTTATTAAAGCGATGACGAACTTAGCGAGTCATAGTACGTCAAACCCTACTTCAATCGCTCAATACGGCGCAATTGCGGCATATGCAGGCTCACAAGAACCTGTGGAAACAATGCGTCAAGCCTTTGAAGAGAGATTAAACATTATTTATGATAAATTAATTCAAATCCCTGGCTTTACTTGCATTAAACCGCAAGGTGCATTTTACTTATTCCCTAACGTAAAAGAAGCTGTAGCTTTATCAGGATATGCAACAGTTGATGATTGGGCAAAAGCTCTATTAGAAGAGGAAAAAGTGGCTCTTGTACCAGGTACAGGATTTGGTGCTCCAAATAATGTTCGCTTATCATATGCGACATCTCTTGAACAAGTAGAGAAAGCATTAGAGCGTATCCATACATTTATGAAAAGTAAAGTGCAAGCTTAATTTTATATTTCATTCATGTAATATAAAAAACCTCCCCATTAATAGGGAGGTTTTTTTGACGAATTGTGGCAAAAAGAAATAGCTAAAGGTGTGTTATACTAGAGAGCGAGGTGTTTGGTGATGAAAAAGAAAATGATGTTACAGTGGTTTGAGCAGGGAAGCATTGCAATTCCAAAATTACTTATGATGCATTATAAAAAATTAGGTTTAAATGAGACGGAATTTATGGTCGTACTTCATGTACACACATTTTTAGAGTCAGGTAATTCGTTTCCGACTCCTTCAGAGATTTCTGAACGGATGACGATAACGGAAATGAAATGTATGGAAGTAATTCAAGCATTGATTCAAAAAGGGTTTTTATCACTAGAAGGTGGACAAAGATCAGAAGCGATGATGTGCGAAAGTTATTCTTTACAACCGTTATGGGAAAAAATATTACATTTCTTAATGGATGAATCGATAGAGGAAGAGCAAAAAGAAAAAAAACAGCTGCAAGTAAATTTATATACAGTATTTGAAAAAGAATTTGGAAGACCACTTTCGCCGTTCGAATGTGAAACGTTAGGAATGTGGGAGGACCAAGATCAACATCATCCAAATTTAATTCAAGCGGCTCTTAGAGAAGCTGTAATGAGTGGAAAACTAAATTTCCGATATATTGATCGTATTTTATTTGAATGGAAAAAGAATGGAATTAAAACGGTAGATCAGGCTCAAAATCAAGGTCAAAAATTTAGAGCGAATCAACAAAGAGCACAACAAATGACAAAACAAGAGACGAAATTTACTGGAAAAGTGCCTTTTTATAATTGGTTGGAGCAGTAATATAGGAGGAAGTATATGTTAAATAAAACGCAAATTCGCTATTGTTTAGACACAATGGCGGATATGTATCCAGAAGCACATTGTGAATTAATTCATGAGAATCCTTTTGAATTAGTAATCGCGGTAGCACTATCTGCACAATGTACAGATGCACTTGTAAATAAAGTGACGAAAAATTTATTTCAAAAATATAAAACACCAGAAGATTATTTAAGTGTATCTTTGGAAGAGTTACAACAAGATATACGTTCTATTGGGTTGTATAGAAATAAAGCAAAAAACATTCAAAAATTGTGCCAGATGTTGCTGGATGATTACAATGGAAAAGTTCCAGAAGACCGTGACGAGTTGACGAAATTACCAGGAGTAGGGAGAAAAACAGCAAATGTAGTTGTTTCGGTAGCGTATGGCATCCCGGCAATTGCTGTTGATACGCATGTAGAAAGAGTGAGTAAACGGTTAGCGATTTGTAGATGGAAAGATTCGGTGTTAGAAGTAGAAAAAACATTAATGAAGAAAGTACCGATGGATGAGTGGGGAGTTACACATCATCGTATGATTTTCTTTGGACGTTATCACTGTAAAGCACAACGACCGCAATGTGAGGAGTGCAGACTGTTAGAAGTATGTCGTGAAGGAAAGAAGCGAATGAAGGTGAAATAAAGGATGGAGCGAGTTATAGAAATACCGAAAGAATTTCACTGTTTACCATTTTTTAAAGAAAGTGTAAATTTAGTTAAGTATCATACAGACAATTCTTTTGAAGAGATAATACAAAATACTTACTTTATATTTGATATTGAAAGACAGTATGAGCCGTGGAAGGAAATTGAAAACAGCATTCCAGCGATGTTGAATGTATGGAAAAATAAGCATGAAGACATTGCTATACTGTTTCGAAATAGAAATAAGCAAGAGGCTGAGGGACCAATGATTCTTTTTGCAGCTCACTTGTTATCGGTTGTCTATTGGCTAAATGAACAACCTGTTCATAGTTTGAATGAAATGCAAATAAATACGAATAAATTAAAAGTGCAACCTGTTAATTTTATGGAAAGATATTCATTCATTATAAAGAAACCGAGTAATTATCATTCTTATATTCAATTAGCGCAGTTGTATATCGAAATAGAAAAGCTGTATGTAAAGAAAATGATAACAAAAAAGAAGTCCGCTTCTCGTTAAGAGAAACGGACTTCTTTTTTGTATATTAGGACTCTGTTGTAACAACAGCACCGTCTGCGTGAGGTGTATCTCCTCCGGTATTTTGGTGTTGCTGTTCTTGTTGTTTCTTAGCCTCTTCTTCAGCTTTTTTCTTGGCCTCTTCTTCAGCTTTCTTCTTAGCTTCTTCTTCAGCTTGTTTCTTAGCTTCTTCTTCAGCTTTTCTTCTAGCTTCCTCATCAGCTTTCTTTTGAGCTTCTTCTTGCTGTTTACGTTGTTGTTCTTGCTGTTGTTCTTGTTGTTTCTTAGCCTCTTCTTCAGCCTTTTTCTTAGCTTCGTCTTGTTTTACTTTATCTTCATTAGCCTTTTTCTGGGCTTCTTCATCAGCTTTTTTCTTAGCTTCTTCATCGGCCTTTTTCTTAGCCTCTTCTTCAGCTTTTTTCGCATCTGGAGTTCCGCCAGGCGCAGTGAAGGATGCACCAACTGCTGGGCTTGTTCCAGTACCTTTTTTCGCTACTACAGAGAAGCTGTAAGTAACACCTGGTTTAATACCACCAAGAGTAGCTGTCGTACCACTTATTGATAGGCTACCACTTGAACCATCAGTTGCTTTATAGCTGGCTGCATATGCATCGACTTCTGCTGGTCCAGACCAGTTTAGTGTAACTGTGCTAGCGCCATCAAAAGTGACATTCAGACCACTAGGGGCATCTACTTTAATTTGTTTAATTGCATCTTTTTTCGCACCTTTTACGTATAATTCTCCGTTTATTTCTTGTACAGAAGAAGGACGTTCAAAGCGAGATTTATCTGTAGCGAATTTGCTCATCATTACTTGGAACATTTGCTGTGCAATTTTAGTATAACGATCACTAATGTAGTTTTCTGGACCATTCTTTACGTAACCCGTCCATACAGCCATCGTATATTGTGGTGTATATCCAGCGAACCAGCTATCCCTGTTTGCATCAGCTGGAATGCCGTATTTCTTTAAATCTTTTGCATCAAAGTTTTGCGTTCCAGTTTTACCCGCTACGTCAACACCTGAAACATATGCTGTTGGTCCTGTACCACCAGAACCAGGTTTTACTACGTCACGAAGAACGTCAGTTACCATGTAAGCTGTATAGTCTTGCATAGCGCGTTGTTCTTTCGGTTTAAAGCTTTTCTTTTTCCCGTCCGGGAAGGTTACTTCTTTTACGAAGTGTGGTTTATTATAGTTACCACTATTACCGAAGGTTGCATATGCACCTGCTACTGCTAATGGAGAACTATCGTTACTACCAATTGCAGTAGATTCATGTACTCCATTTTCAAATGTCATGCCTAAACCTTCAGCAAACTCTTTTGATTTATTAAGTCCAACTGTTTGAGCTGTCTTTAAAGCCGGGATGTTTAATGACTTCTTCAATGCTTCACGAAGTGAAACGTCACCTTTAAAACTCCCTGTAGCATTTTTAATCTTTGTGCCATCCGAATAAGTATATTCAGAGTCATTTAATTGATGGTAAGTAGACCATTGAAGATTCTCAATCGCTGGACCGTAGTCGAAAATTGGTTTCATTGTTGAACCAACTTGGCGTTTTAAATCAGTTGCCATATTATGACCTTTGAAAGTGGACTTATTTTCTTTACGTCCAGCACCAATTGCTCGAACTTCTCCAGATTGTGTATCCATAAATACGAATGATCCTTGGAATTGATCGTTTGGATACTTAATAAGATTACCATCCATAATTTTTTCAGCGTAATCTTGAGCATCTTGATCAAGTGTTGTATGAATCGTTAAACCATCTGAACCGATATTTACATCAGGATATTCTTTTTCAACTTCTTTTACAACCGCATCTAAAAATGCTTGATACTTCATCTCAGTTACTTCTGAAGACGGTTGAAGGCCCTCAGTTACTGGGATCTTAACGGCGTTATTCATTTCTTCTTTTGTTATATAACCATGTCGATTCATTAATGATAATACGACATTACGACGATTTGTTGCTCGTTCAACATTTTCCTTTTTTGTTGGATCATAAATGTTTGGACCTTGGGGTAAACCAGCGAGCATAGCAGCTTCATGTAATTGCAAGTCTTTTAAATCTTTACCATAATATTTTTGCGCTGCTGTCGCAATACCGTATGAACGGTTACCTAAATTAATCTTATTTAAGTACATTTCTAAAATCTCATGTTTAGAGTATTGTTGCTCTAATTTGTAAGATAAGTACCATTCTTGTACTTTTCTTTTAGCAGTTTTGTCCATCGTTAGAAAGTAGTTTTTAACGACTTGCTGTGTAATCGTACTACCACCTTGGGAACCGAAACCACCAGTGACATTTTCCATAACTGCTTTTGTAGTTCGTTTAAAATCAATTCCATTATGATCATAGAAACGCGAATCCTCAGTTGCAAGGAATGCATTTTCAACTACTTTTGGAATTTGATCATAAGTAACGTGTGTTCGTTTTTCAGCACCGTATTCATAGAAGAAATTCCCGTTTTTATCAAGAAACTTTGTTGATAAAGGATTAACAAGTTTGGCTTTGTCTAATTTTGGAGCATCCTTTACCATAACAAAGAAAGCGGAAACGCCGGCTACAAGACCAACGATACCAAGAAGTAGACAACCTATAAGAAATTTCTTGAAAAAGGAGCCTTTTTTCTTTGGTTTTTCTTCTTTATGTGTTTTTTTCTCTTGATTTTTCACATGATTTCGTTCTGTACGAGAACGATAATTATCTGACATTATACTTTCTCCTACCTTTCATTCTCTCCCCCAAAAGTCGAAAAAAGAGCCTTAGTGATGACTCTATCACGAAAAATAAACCATGTCTAGTACACGGATATAGTCAATCCGAGGGTGATAACCGCATGATAATAAGGATCCATGCTCTTCTATTTCTTCTTTCGTAATCGACTTGCGTCCACCAGTATTTTGACGATTCCAAAATGCAATAATATGTTTTGCATCTAGTAAATAAAATTCATCAAAAAGTGTAAATTTAATAATAACAAATGCAATTCCATTATGAGCAACCACTTGCTTCATATGTTCAATTTGATGAAGGTGGAAGTTTTGAAGTGGGAAACTAGTTTTATTTTTTGTTTCCTTTGCTTCAAAATCGATGTATTTCCCTTTGTATACACCGTTGTAATCTGTTGTAGAAGGTTGTTTAAAATACGCTTCTTTTACCACTGCAGCACTTCGAGCGGGGTAATCTACTTTTACAATTTGAAGAGGTGTAGGCTTTTTATGTACACATGCAATATTATGGGTTAAGTAATATTGATTTGTTTCATTCAATTCCTCTTCAAGGGACATACCTCTATTACTATAAGTATGTGTTTTTATAGGTGTTTTTTGAGGTTGTGAAGCTTGATTATACCTTTTTCCATTTGGGTAACGAATGGTCATAGTGTGTCCACCCCCAACTTGCTAAGAATTACTTACAAAGGTGATTATATCAAAAAATGAAAAAAGATGTGACCTTTTTGATGAAAGGTATGATGACTTATTTATGTTTACATGGAATGATTATATGAAAATGAAACAAAATCGAGAAAAAAATTTTTGTACAGAGGAAGAAAAAGCAATCGTTCACAATATTAAAAAGAAAACAGAAATAGCTAATGTGGACAATATTTCTCGGACACAATCTTATCAAGAATATTATTTAAGAAATAGTGAAATCAGGTGGGCCTTTTTAGCGAGTATGGTTTCGAGAAATGCGGGCTGGAATATGACTGATTTAGAAGGGAGATATTATGCTACTGTTTTACCTAGAACGGTAAAAAAACATTTATTTATTCTGTACGAACAGGCTAATTGGATTATTTTTTTAGATGCATTTCCTCAGCTATTATTGTATGAGGAAAGTAAGAAGAGACGTGCACCTCTCTTTCATTTGTTGCAATATTTCAACGTATCAATATTTATGGAAAAAGAATGGTTACTTTTCTGGGAAAGAAGAGATATGAATAGGCTTATGACAGCGCTTATTATAAATGAACAAAATAAAATTCAAAAACCAGTCATTGAGAACACATATTTTAAAAAACATGTATTCCATACTGCACTTTTTAAAGTGCAAGAAAGACTTCATATTAGTGCAGTTATCTTCCCAACAATTGAAGGGAGAATGTATGGATTTTCGGTTTATCAATTTGAAACGTTACAACAGCGTATAGAACTAGGAAAAAAATTAGCATGGTTATTGTTTCATCCAATTTATAATGGTTCGTTTTATAAGTTTGCATTGCAAACTACACATACTGGGTCTAGAGAA
The DNA here is from genome assembly GCF_009183795.1 of Bacillus sp. B1-WWTP-T-0.5-Post-4. Taxonomy (NCBI): domain Bacteria; kingdom Bacillati; phylum Bacillota; class Bacilli; order Caryophanales; family Bacillaceae; genus Bacillus; species Bacillus sp. B1-WWTP-T-0.5-Post-4. Next base: position 441,737 of record NZ_WEIJ01000002.1, on the reverse strand, counting down.
GATTATGAAGTTTACGCAAAGGAAACTCGAAAGTCTTATACGCCAACACTTAGAGATATTTATCCTGTTATTTTACATGAAGAAATAAAAATGAGAGATTGGTTTTGTGCAAATATGAAAATGAATGTGCTATTTGTACCTGAAGAACCTAAAGGGGAAGTTAATATAACAGAATGGTATAGAAGAAAGAGAGAACAAATCTATAGGCTATCTATCGCAAATCGTTTTGCTAAAAGGATGGATGAGTTCATGATATAATAAAAAAGAAGTCCCGTCTTCCATTTTGAAGACGGGACTTCTTAATTTGAAACAATCCTGCTATGTGTGCTACAACTTTAATCTCAAAACGTAATGCTAGTAGGAGATTAAGGGTGACTTGAAATTTAACTGTTCGTAATAAAGTCTCGCTTTATGTAGCAGGGAAGTTTGGACCATCTAGCTTTGGATTGCCAGTCTCGGGTTTATTTTGTTGTTTGTTTTGGTTTTTCTTTTTTTCATTTTTGTTCTTTGCCATTGTAATACACCTCCTTTTTGTATTGTTACCATTTCTATAAATGACATACGAAATGATTTCTTTGACGAATAACAACTAGTTTTGTCATGTGGGCAGGAGTGGTGAATCATTCGGCGAAATTACATGACAAAGGAAAAGCAAAGAAGGAGGCGTTTTGTATATGGCGATGGTTCAGAAGGAAGATGTAATGAAAAAAATGGATCAAATGTTAAGTTCTCTCGATTTGCTGGAAATGAATATAGGGATTAGAATGAATCATGCATTAAAGGATGCGAGTGAAAAAATATGCAATAAGATAGAAATAACAGAAATGCATATTGAACATATGGAAAATAAATTAGTGCATCACGAAGAGAAAGGGAATTGGGTAAAGACATTTCAAAACGTCGTAGTGAGTGCATAATAAGGTGGGAAAGAAATGAAGAATGAAGCATTAATACAGTCTTCAGAAAAACTCATGCAGTATAATAATGAAGCGAATGTAAAAAAGAGAGAACTAACCGAATACGACTTTTATAAGGATATGAAACCGTTTGTAGATATGGTAGATGAGGAATTAAAGAAGTGGAAAGAATTAGCTTATAAGTGGATTAAAGAAGAAAAGCCAAAATATATACATGTACAGCAAATTGATCAAGTATATGATAATTTACAAACGAATGTGTTGCAATGCTTTGTAAATAAAGGTAAAGGTAAACGATTCTTTGAAACACACCAAGCCATTTCGTATACTTTGCAAAATATAGTTGAGCAATGTAAATAACAAGAGGGAGATCCCTCTTGTTATTTTTATGCTTCTGTCATTGTTGTAGGTTTTGTTGCGCCGTTTATTTCTAATTCTTTTATTAATGTTCGATAATCTGATATGCATATTTTTCCTTCGAGATACCAATGTCTCGCAAAGTCTAATAATTCATTTGCATTCTCTGTGCAATACCCCTTTTTTTGAGAAAACGCTTGTTTTAAATCCCCTAATACCATGTTGATTCCTCCCCCATGAGAATCTTCTTCTTTATTATCATAGCATGGAAGGGTTTTCTTTTTTAATTTTTTAAAAATTTAAACTTCCGACAAAAATAGACAGATACTCCATCACACATATTATTTTATAGGTACATATTATATATGTAGAAACTTATGTGAAGGAGGAGAGAATGCATGTTTCAACAACCTAACTTATATCAGCAAACGAATCCATATGCACAGCAAAATATGTACCAATATAATACGGATACATATTTACGGTATAATATGTATCCTTTCGAGCCTTATTATGGAAATCAAAATTATTATCAACCGTTTGAAGTGTCCTTTATGAATCAAGCTCAACAACCACAACAGCAGCAACCTTATGTGAATCAAGCTCAACAACCACAACAGCAGCCTTATATGAATTCGCAATATTATATGCCACCACCATCGCCGTATGCTAATCAACAAGCGATGTTTTATCCACCAAAACAACCGTACCCGACGCAGGGTAAGCAAAAGCAACAACAGCCAAGTCAGTTTTCTAGTTTTGTTTCTCAATTTAAAACATCAGATGGTAACTATGATGTAAATAAAATGATGAATACAGCTGGACAAATGATGAATGCGATGAATCAAGTGACAGGTATTGTAAAGCAAGTTGGAGGCTTTTTTGGTAAGTGATGTTGAAGGATTGTCTATAAAAACAATGTAAATGAAATAAAGGACTAGACAAATTTCCTTGTAATAAATGGGTATATATAACAAACGGCTTTCTCTCTTTTCTCATACTGTAAAGTGTAATCAGATTTTTTTAACGAGAGAGGAGAGAAAAAACTATGCATCATTGTCATCCTTGCTTTGGAGGGCATAAGCCTACAGGACCTATTTGTACGACTGCTCCTGTCATTCATCCGACGAAACAATGCGTAACACACTCTTTTTCAACAACGGTGGTGCCACACATTTTCCCAACACATACAACACATGTACATCATCAACAAATTAAAAACCAAAACTTCTTCCCGCAAACAAATTCAAATGTAAATGTTGTGGACCCAATCGACCCAGGATTCGGTGGCGGATGTGGACCGTGTGGCCATGGTCATCATCATCATCATCATCACCACGGTCATCAAATATCTCCATTTGGGCCAGGACCGAATGTATCACCGTTTGGACCAGGACCAAATGTATCACCGTTTTTACCAAACAATGTATCACCAGTAGGTCCAAATATCGGACCAAACGTTGGTGGAATATTTAAAAAGTAAATGATATGTTAGAACTAGCGAAATGCTAGTTCTTTTTTTGTAATTGGAGTGTTGATATGAAAGTTATTGCAGTAACAGGATATAAGCCATTTGAACTTGGAATATTTAAAAATGATCATCCAGGAGTGGAGTGTATAAAGAAAGCATTACACCGTAAATTAATCACTTTTGTAGAAGATGGTTTAGAATGGGTTATAATAAGCGGCCAATTAGGTGTAGAATTATGGGCTGCTGAAGTTGTTTTTGAAATGCAAGTAGAATATCCTGATTTAAAATTAGCGGTATTCACTCCGTTTTTAGAACAAGAAGAAAATTGGAAAGAAGATAATCGTGAATATTACGAATTTATTCTTTCTCAAGCAGACCATGTTGATAGTATCACGAAACGGAAGTATGAAAGCCCAGAGCAATTTAAATTAAAAAATCAATTTTTTATTGAAAAAAGTGATGCGCTTTTAGCGGTATACGATGAAGAAAAACCAGGAAGTCCCAAATATATTGTAGAATCAGCAAAGAAAAAAGGGGAAATAGAAAATTATCACAGTTATTTCATTCTTTTTTCTGATTTACAAGATATAATAGAAGAGGAACAGTGGAATAATGCAGAGTAATATGTAATATAGTACTCGTATATATGATTGACAAAAAGCATTGTTTCTGAAAAAATTTAGTTAATGAAAGTTTTGGTAAAAATTTGAGGTGAAGAAAATGATTTCGGATAAAATTAAATTAACAGCGAAAGATATTTTAGAAAAAGAATTTAAAACAGGTATGAGAGGTTATCAGCAAGAAGAAGTAGACAAGTTTCTTGATATGATCATTAAAGACTATGAAGCTTTCCACAAAGAGTTTGAGCAATTAAAGCAACAAAATGCTCGTTTAAAGCGTGAATTAGAGGAACAAAAACTAGCAGTAACGCAAGTTCCACAACAACCTGTACAAACACCAGTTGCACAACCGGTTTATAACAACACGAATACGGATATTTTAAAACGCTTATCTAACTTAGAAAAAGCTGTATTTGGAAGTAAGTTATACGAATGATGTAAGGTGGGAAAAGGTTTAAGCATTTTACATAGAAAAAAACGTTGCAAAATCTTTTTGTTTCCACTATACTAATGGATGTCATAACGTTTGGGTAATCGCTGCAACGCCAACGTTGTAGAGGAAAGTCCATGCTCGCACGGCCTGAGATGGCTGTAGTGTTCGTGCCTAGCCAATTCATAAGCTAGGGTATTCTGGCTGTAAGGCTGGTTTAACGGCAGGGAAAAAACCTAAGTCCTTTCGGATATGGTTTGACTACCTTTAAAGTGCCACAGTGACGAAGTCCTTGAAGAAATGATAGGAGTGGAACGAGGTAAACCCCACGAGCGAGAAACCCAAATAATGGTAGGGGAATCTTTTCCAAGGAAATGAACGACGGGAAAGGACAGGTTTTATAACCTGTAGATAGATGATTGCCACCGGAGTACGAGGCGTGGGCCGTTTGTAGTACAAAGGAACAGAACATGGCTTACAGAACGTTATGAACCAACTATGAAATAACTCAGCTCTCCTTTGTTAGAGGAGGGCTTTTTATTTGTATGAAGTTATAAAGTATGAGTTAAAATGGTTAATGAGAATATTTTTCGTAAAATGTAATAATTAATAGGACCAATTGCTATTAATTATTGTTTGAATATACATAAGAGGTGAATGCAAATGGGAAAAGTTACTTTAATTGCAACAGCGGCAATGGGTATTGAAGCGTTAGTTGCCCGAGAAGTTCGCGATCTTGGTTATGAATGTCAAGTAGAAAACAGCAAAGTAACATTTGAAGCAGATGAAAAGGCGATTTGTCGTACGAATTTATGGTTACGTACTGCGGACCGTGTAAAAATTAAAGTTGGCGAATTTAAAGCAACGACATTTGATGAGCTATTTGAAAAAACGAAAGCATTAAACTGGGGAGATTATATTCCAGAGAATGGAGAATTCCCTGTTATCGGTAAATCTTTAAAATCTGAATTATTCAGTGTTTCGGATTGCCAACGTATCGTTAAAAAAGCTGTCGTTGAAAAATTAAAAACAACATATAAACGTACAACTTGGTTTGAAGAAGATGGTCCGTTATTCCGTATTGAGATTGCAATGCTCAAGGATATTGCAACATTAACAATTGATGCGAGCGGTGTTGGACTTCATAAACGTGGATACCGTATGGATCAAGGGGAAGCTCCGTTAAAAGAAACATTAGCTGCATCTTTAATTAAATTAACAAACTGGAAGCCAGATCGTCCATTTGTTGATCCATTCTGTGGATCAGGTACAATTCCGATTGAAGCAGCATTAATTGGACAAAACATTGCACCAGGATTTAACCGTGGTTTCGCATCTGACGAGTGGGGCTGGGTAGGTAAACAAAACTGGCGTGAAGCTCGTCAAGAAGCTGAAGATTTAGCGAACTATGATCAACGATTACAAATCATTGGATCAGATATTGATCATCGTATGATTCGAGTTGCTCAAGATAACGCAGAAGAAGTGGGCTTAGGCGATTTAATTACATTTAAACAAATGCAAGTAAAAGATTTCACAACAAAAGAGGATTATGGCTACGTTGTAACGAATCCTCCATACGGAGAACGTTTAAGTGAAAAAGCACTCGTTGAACAACTGTATAAAGAAATGGGACAAGTATTCCGCCCGTTAGATACATGGTCAGCGTATGTATTAACAAGCTACGAAGCATTTGAGAAGTGTTATGGAAAAGATGCGTCGAAGAAGCGTAAACTGTTTAACGGATTTATCCGTACAGATTACTACCAATACTTCGGAAAACGTCCACCGCGTAATTCATAGTATAAAACTCCTCCAGCGCGCATATACTGGCTATTATGTAATGCGTAAAGGAGGAAGTGATATGGATAATTTTCAATTATCAATGATTCAAAAAGCTATTCACCGTACGTATGATGAGCTCGGAAAAGAAGTGGATAGTCAAGGTGCGATTGTAGATGAAATACAAAAAGCACAAGAAGAATATTTGTCAGCTCTTTCACATGAAACAGCGATTGATAAACGGTATTTAAAGTCATTAATATAGAAGAAAATTTTCCTTTTTCGAAAGGAAAATTTTTTTTCGTGAATTTCTATGTATTGCAACAGGGGAAAGCAAATGCATACATATGCGTAGCAGTTGCTATTATTTTTTTATAGAAAAACTTTTTGGTTGGAGGCTAAGGATGTTTACTGAGAAGAGATTACCATTTGAAGTAGGAAAACAAGATAATTTTTATGATAAGTTGAATGAGTGGATTGGAGATGTGTTTTACGACATCCTTCCGGAAAAAGGCTTTGAAGAGCGTGATGAACAAATTTTTATGGCGTTTCAGTTAGAACGCGCTTTCCAAGAAAAGAAAGTTATGTTCGCAGAAGCTGGTGTAGGAACAGGGAAAACAATTGTATATCTTCTATATGCAATTTGTTACGCGCGTTATACTGGGAAACCAGCTATTATTGCTTGTGCAGATGAAACGTTAATTGAGCAGCTTGTGAAAGAAGAAGGGGACATCGCTAAGTTATCTGAAGCATTAGGGCTATCTGTTGATGTAAGGCTTGCAAAATCAATGGATAATTATTTATGCTTACGTAAACTTGAAGATGTTATGAGTGGACGAGCTCCAGAAGTAATTGAAGACGTATATTATGAGTTACCACAGTTTGTATTCGATCATGGTACGATGCAAAACTTTACTCACTATGGTGACAGAAAAGAATTTCCACTTTTAAATGACGAAGAATGGTCAAAAGTAAATTGGGATTACTTCCAAGATTGTTTTACTTGTGATTCTCGTCATCGTTGTGGACAAACTCTTTCTCGTGAACATTATCGTAAAGCAGCAGATTTAATTATTTGTTCTCAAGATTTCTATATGGATCATATTTGGACGTACGATGCTCGTAAGCGTGAAGGGCAAATTCCGTTATTACCAGAAAGTAGCTGCGTTGTATTCGATGAAGGACATCTTGTAGAATATGCAGCTCAAAAAGCTTTAACATACCGTTTAAAGCAAACAATGATGGAGCAACTTTTAACGAGATTGCTACAAAACGATATTCGTGAGGAGTTTGCACATTTAGTAGAAGAAACAATTTGGCAAACAGAGCGATTCTTTGATGTGTTACAAGAAAACAAAAAAGAAATTGCCGGTTCTGATCGTTTAGAAATTACTGTGACAGAAAAAGTAACAGCTGAAGCGAAACGACTTTATGCAAAAATCGGTGAAGTTGGAGATGCATTAGTATTCGAAAGTGAAATGCATACAGTAAACACGTATGATTTAAATATTGTTGATGAGCATTTAGATGTATTAGAACATTCACTTCGTCTGTTCATGCACGAGAAAAATGTAATCACTTGGGGTGAAGAAGGTGATGGTGCCTTCACATTAGTGATTATGCCGCGTGCAGTTGAAGAAGTATTACAAGAGAAAGTGTTCTCGAAGAAAATACCGTATATTTTCTCTTCTGCGACATTATCGAACAATGATTCATTCGCGTTTACAGCTAATAGCCTAGGGGTAAAAGATTACTTATCATTCTCAGTTGCTTCACCGTTTGATTACGAAGAGCAAATGGCAGTAAACTTACTATCGCATACGAAAGAAAATGAATGGGAAAGAAAGTGTCAATATACACTTGAAAATATACAAAAAACAAATGGACGTACGCTTGTATTATTCCGTACAACGCAAGAGCTTGCAGCGTTCAAAGAGTATGTAAGTAAGGAGCAAATGTCGGTTCCGTTCTTATATGAAGGAGATCAGGAAATTAGCCAGCTCGTTTCTCGTTTCCAAAATGAAGAAGAGACTGTACTTTGTGCGGTTCATTTATGGGAAGGTTTAGATATTCCTGGTTCATCATTATCACACGTTATTATTTGGTCATTACCATTCCCTCCAAACGATCCTGTGTTTGAAGCGAAACGTAAGCACGTAAATGATCCATTCTGGGATGTAGATGTACCATATATGATTTTACGACTTCGTCAAGGAATTGGGCGTTTAATTCGTACAAGTGAAGATAAAGGTGCTATATCAATCTTCTTATCTGATTCAGAAGATGAGAAAGTAGTTGCAGCTGTGAAAAATGTACTGCCGGTAGAAGGTAAAGAATTATAAGGAGAAAGCTTGGCGCTTGCCAAGCTTTTTTTCTATTATAAAAGGAATTTATGTTTCCGTGTCGAATTAAGTTTGAGGTAGAAAAAGGAGGCTTTTATAAGATGACAGTTGCTACATATGAGGTAGAAAAACAATTTTTAACATACGTGAAGAAGATACAGAATTACGGAGAAGCATTAAGTTTAATGTTTTGGGATTTAAGAACAGGTGCACCAAAAAAAGGTGTAGATCAGCGTTCAGAAGTAATTGGTATGCTTTCGTCAGAAGTGTTTGCTATGTCGACTTCAGATGAGATGGGAAACTATTTAACAGAACTTGAAGCTTTAATACGTGAAGATAAACTTTCTGAAACGACAAAGAAAATGGTTGAAGAGTGTCGGAAAGAATATGATAGAAATAAAAAAATTCCACAAGCTGAATATGAGGCTTATGTGAAATTAGAAGCGAAAGCAGAGAGTGTGTGGGAAGAAGCTCGCGAAAAATCTGATTTCGAAATGTTCCGCCCGTACTTAGAAAAAATTGTTGAATTTAAAAAGAAATTTATTACATATTGGGGTTATGAAACATATAAATACAATACATTATTAGACATGTATGAGCCAGGTATTACAGTAGAAGTTTTAGATCACGTATTTGGTCAACTTCGTGAGCGTATCGTGCCGCTTGTAAAAGAAATCTCTGAGTCTAAAAAAGGATTAAAAACAAGTGCTTTATCGGAACAGTTTTCAAAAGAAAAACAAAAGAACTTTACATTAGAACTATTAAAGCAATTGAATTATGACTTTGAAGCAGGTCGTCTTGATGAAACAGTACATCCTTTCGAAATTACATTAAATAGAGGGGATGTTCGTATTACGACACGCTATGATGAAAAAGATTTCCGTATGGCTGTATTTGGAACAATTCATGAATGTGGTCATGCAGTATATGAACAAAACATTGCAGAACAATTTGAAGGTACACCACTTTGCAGTGGTACATCTATGGGTATTCACGAATCACAATCATTATTCTTTGAGAACTTTATCGGCCGTAATAAATCATTCTGGAAGAAAAATTATGATTTATTAAAAGAGTATAGCGATGGTCAATTTGATGATATGTCAGTCGATGAATTTTATGATGCAATTAACGAATCGAAGCCGTCATTCATTCGTATAGAAGCAGATGAGCTTACATACCCGCTTCATGTTATGGTGCGTTATGAATTAGAGAAAGAATTATTTGATGGTACATTACAAGTGAAGGACTTACCAGCAGCTTGGAATGATAAGATGGAAGCATATTTAGGAATTCGTCCGGAAAATGATGCGCAAGGTGTATTGCAAGATGTTCACTGGGCTGGTGGCTCATTTGGATACTTCCCATCTTATGCACTTGGTTATATGTATGCAGCGCAATTTAAGCAAAGAATGTTAAAAGACATTCCGAACTTTGATGCATTATTAGAAGAAGGAAACGTAACACCAATTCGTGAATGGTTAACAGAAAACATTCACCAATACGGTAAAACGAAAAAGCCACTTGAAATTTTAGAAGATGTAACAGGTGAAGGCTTAAATGCAAACTACTTAGCCGATTATTTAGAAGCGAAATATAAAGAGATTTATGAGTTGTAAAAAAAGAGCTGCTTAATTGCAGCTCTTTTTTAAAGGGGGATGGGAGAATGGACTATACATATAAAGTAATGACGCAAGAAGAAGCAGAAGAAATTGCATACAACTGGCATTATGAAGGGAAATATTCCTTTTACGATATAGAGGCAGATGAAGAAGATTTAGCTGAATTTTTACATGATGAAAGTAGAGGGAATCATACATTTTCTGTGAAGGAAAATGGCACTCTCATTGGTTATTTTACTGTTTGTAAAATAAATGACGGAACGGTTGATATTGGTCTTGGAATGAGACCTAATATAACTGGGAACGGATTTGGTTTACAGTTCTTAAACGCTATACTAGCTTTTAGTAAAGAAAAATATGGATGCAAGTATATAACACTATCAGTAGCTATATTTAATGAGAGAGCGATTAAAGTGTATAAAAGGGCAGGGTTTGAAGTAGTTGGAACGTTTATACAGAAAACAAATGGTAGTTGTTTTGAGTTTTTGAAAATGAATTATATATGTAAAAATGATTAAAAAACAGAAGAATCTCCTTCTGTTTTTTTATGCAGAAATAAATCATACTTTTTGTAATTGGAAGTTTTGAAATTTTGGAAGAGGATGTGTATGATTGAAGTTTAATAGTAAATAGCAAGTTTAGTAAGGAGAGACAGCATGAGTATAATTAAAACGAAAAATGAAATAGAGTTAATGCATGAATCTGGAAAATTACTTGCTTCATGTCATAGAGAAATTGCGAAGATGATGAAACCAGGTATTACTACAAAAGAAATTAATACGTTTGTTGAAGCATATTTAGAACAGCATGGTGCAACGTCTGAGCAGAAAGGGTACAACGGATATCCATATGCGATATGTGCATCTGTAAACGATGAAATGTGTCATGCGTTTCCGGCCGATGTCCCTTTAACTGAGGGTGATATTGTAACAATTGACACGGTAGTAAACTTAAATGGGGGTCTTTCAGATTCTGCTTGGACGTATAGAGTTGGAAAAGTTTCTGATGAAGCAGAAAAGTTGTTGTTAGTAGCTGAGAATGCTTTGTATAAAGGAATTGACCAGGCGATAATCGATAACCATGTAGGAGATATTGGCTATGCAATTGAAAGTTATGTAACAAATGAAGGTTTTTCTGTTGCAAGAGACTTTACGGGACATGGAATCGGTAAAGAGATTCATGAAGAACCAGCAATTTTTCATTTTGGGAAACAAGGACAAGGACCTCAGTTACAAGAAGGAATGGTAATTACAATTGAACCGATTGTAAATATAGGTATGCGATATTCTAAAGTAGATTTAAATGGGTGGACTGCACGAACGATGGACAGGAATTTATCAGCTCAATATGAGCATACAATTGCGATTACAAAAGATGGGCCAATCATTTTAACGAAGTTGTAATTGGAAATGAAAGAGTTTGCAAAACTCGAACAAAAATAGTAGTTTTTAAAAATTTGTACGTGTTTTTTCGATAAATGCTTTTCAAAGCATAAAAAGTACGTTATAATCCTTCTATAAAATAAATAGTTAGCTACACTCATATAATCGCGGGGATATGGCCTGCAAGTTTCTACCGAAGTACCGTAAATACTTTGACTATGAGTGAGGACGAATATAATTGCTTGTTTAGCATTCTTTTTTTGCGAAACTCCAAAAGCGCGTCTCTCACTTGTAACGAGTGGTGGCGGCTTTTGGAGTTTTTTTATTGCATAAGAGGGGGAACAAACATGAAAGTATTACAAGAAAAGATTTTGAACGAAGGAAAGGTTTTATCTGGTGACGTATTAAAGGTAGATGCTTTTTTAAATCATCAAATTGATCCAGTACTTATGCAAGAAATCGGAAAAGAATTTGCTAAACGTTTTAAAGAAGAGAACATTACAAAAATCGTGACGATTGAATCTTCAGGCATTGCACCAGCAGTTATGGCTGCATTAGAGCTTGGTGTAAAAGTAATTTTTGCACGAAAACGTAAATCGTTAACGTTACAAGATAATATGTACGTTGCAAACGTATATTCATTTACAAAACAAGAAACAAATGAAATTTCATTATCTCGAAATCATATCGATGAAAATGATCGTGTATTAATCATCGATGACTTTTTAGCAAACGGTCAGGCTGCTTTAGGTTTAATGAGTTTAGTAGAGCAAGCTGGAGCGAGTATTGCAGGAATTGGAATTGTTATTGAAAAAGCATTTCAAGATGGAGGAAAGAAGCTTCGTGAACAAGGCGTTCGTGTTGAATCACTAGCAGAAATTGCATCACTTGATAACGGCACAGTTACATTTGTACAGCAAGAAACTGCGGAGGTGAAATAAACGATGAAGCAGCATCCATTTAAAATTGCATCGCTTGGTATGCAGCATATGCTTGCAATGTATGCTGGAGCAATTATCGTTCCGCTTATTGTGGGCGGTGGACTTGGTTTAAATCAAAAAGAGTTAACATATTTAGTCTCAATTGATTTATTAATGTGCGGCGTTGCGACAATTTTACAAGCATTATCAAATCGCTTTTTCGGTATAGGACTTCCCGTTGTACTTGGTTGTACATTTACAGCCGTTGGACCGATGATTGCGATTGGAAAACAATACGGTGTGTCTTCAATTTATGGAGCAATTATTGCTGCTGGGTTATTCGTTGTTATTTTTGCGAAATTATTTGGAAAACTTGTAAAACTGTTTCCACCTGTTGTAACAGGATCTGTTGTTACTGTAATTGGAGTTACACTTGTTCCAGCAGCAATTAATGATATGGCTGGAGGAGTAGGAAGTAAGGATTTCGGTAGTCTTGAAAATTTAGCATTAGCATTTGGTGTGTTATTATTTATCATCATTATGTATCGTTTCTTTGATGGATTTATTCGTTCAATCTCTATTTTACTAGGTCTATTGTTCGGTACTATCGTTGCAGCGTTTATGGGGAAAGTAAGTTTGCAAGCGGTTGGAGAGGCGGATTGGTTCCACGGTATTCAACCATTTTACTTTGGTACACCAACATTTGAATTAACACCAATTATTACGATGATTCTCGTTGCTTGTGTAGGGATTGTAGAAGCAACGGGTGTATACTTTGCATTATCTGATATTTGCAATAAAAAAATCGGTGAAAAAGAATTAACAAAAGGCTATCGCGCAGAAGGATTAGCGATGGTGTTAGGTGGCATTTTCAACGCGTTCCCATATACAACATACTCTCAAAACGTAGGACTTGTTCAATTAACTGGAGTAAGAAATCGCGTTATTATTTATACTTGCGGTGGTATGTTAATCGCACTTGGTTTCATTCCTAAAATCGCAGCTATTACAACAATTATTCCGAAATCAGTACTGGGCGGTGCGATGTTAGCGATGTTCGGTATGGTTATGGCATATGGTATTAAAATGTTAAGTAGCGTTGACTTCGGAAGACAAGAAAACTTATTAATCGTTGCATGTTCTGTCGGAATTGGGCTTGGCGTAACAGTCGTTCCTACATTATTTTCACAACTTCCAGAAAACATTCGTATTTTAACAGATAACGGAATTGTACTTGGAAGTGCGTCAGCAGTACTTTTAAATATCGTATTTAATATGGTGCCGCAGCGTAAAGTGAAAGTAGAAGAAGAGCCAGTATCTATGCAAAATGCAGTAAGAGAAGCGTAAAAAAGCAAGGTCTCGTTATGAGACCTTGCTTTTCTTTTTAAGTGGCATCATTTTCCCGTAAGTACCAAGACGCCAAATGTACTCAAGTGGCCCGTATTGGTAATGTGAAAGCCACCAGCGGCTAATAAAGATTTGTAACGTGTAGAAACTAATGCAGAATATTGGTCCAACCCATAATGGAGCAGGATAATAATTTTTAAGTAATAGACCAAATACAAGTAATGTAACAATTGTATGCGAGATGTAATTTGTTAATGCCATTCGTCCAACGTATTGGAATGGACGTAATAACGTTTGCCATTTTTCTTTTTGTAATAAACGCATTAGAGTGAAAATGTAGAATATGAATAACGTTTTTCCGCTAAACATTGTAAAGACCTGCATATAAATTGGTTCATAAAATGGTTTTGATAAGAAGTAACGGACCATGAAGAACCACATTGGTAATGTTAAAAGGAACATAATAATTTGCCATTTTTTAAGTTTTGGATCTAACTCTTTCGTGCGGCGGAAAATATCCTTTTTGCCGGCGTATAAACCAAGTAAAAATAGCCCAACTGTTTCTGGAAGCATAAGTAAATTTAATCCAATTCCATCAGCGTAAAATGCATGGAAACGATTTTGTATTTGTGACAGCCAGTCTTCTAATGGCATGATAGGTAAGGAAAAACCTAGCTCTTCCTTTGGTACCAATGCAACCGTAATACCAGCCATTAGCATAATGAATTGAAAAATACTCAATAAAACGATAGCCCATATTAAAATAGTACGAGGTTCTCTCTTATAAAATAAAAATAAGAAAAATCCAGCAATCGCATAAGTATGTAAAATGTCTCCGTCCCATAAAAGAACGTAATGTAAGAAACCGAATAATAATAAAATAAATAAGCGGCGAACAAATAAAATTTTTGGATGATCTGTTTTCGCTTCAGCACGACTCATAAAAATATAAAAACCTAATCCGAATAAAAACGAAAAAATTGTATAAAATTTCGTTTGAATAAACATATCGTAAAATAGGCGAATGTAGCTGTCTATCCCTTCGTAAATTCCTGAAAGATCACGTGAGTCAACCCCGGCGATAACAGGCCAATTCACAAGAAAAATACCTAGTACAGCTATTCCTCTAATAACATCAATGGAGTGTATCCTCTCGCCTTGTGTGAGATTTTGTGTCATTTTTTTCCTCCTTGTTAAGTAATTCCCTTTTATTATACAAAATGTAAGGTGGAGGGGATAGGGGATATTTCCATTTTTTTAAACTGTTAAGTTATGTAGGATGAGATATAATAAGAGTGCACAACAAGTTTTAACCTTTTTCAAAACAGGCAGTAAAGCTCCTTCTTATAAGGAGCTTTCTTTATGAAAAGTGTTGATAATGATTCTCTTTAATGATAAACTGTATTCAAAAGTGATAATCATTATCAAAAAAGGTTGGTGCGTAAGTATGGTATATGCATTAGTAGCAGGTACAGTCGCTGTATATGCAGTTATTGCGAAGTATGTTTTAAATGGAGTAGGAACAGCAAAATGAGTGATATGACATAAAATCCCTTTCATTTGTAAAAAGAATGAAAGGGATTTTTTATTTTTAATGAGAATATGCTGAAAATTTAGTATGATAGTAAAGTGAAACTGTAATCAATGGGTAGGTGTAACTCTCACTGGTTATGAACTCGCAAATAGCGGGGAAAAGTATATACATCTTGGATAAAGGGGAACAAGGGGATGACAAACATAGTACAGACAAACGGTATGAAAAAACTTGTTTGTTTTTATGAAGAGTGGCAAAAACACGGCGATGCAGAGAATAGTTTAAAGTTGTTTGAGGTAATTCAAAAATATAAACAAGAACAGCTTATGATAGCGTTCTGCGGTCACTTCTCTGCAGGGAAATCAACGATGATGAATCATCTATATAAAGCGCAGTTGTTACCGACAAGTCCAATTCCGACAAGCGCTAACGTTGTCAAAATTGAAAAAGGAATGGATCGTGTTGTTGTAACGGTTAAATCTGGAGAGCAGTACGAATATGACGGTGCATATTCAGCAGAAGAATTAAAACAAATTTGTAAAGACGGCGATGAAGTAATTGGTGTTCATATTTATCGAAACGACGCGCCAATTCCTGAAGGGGTTATGTTAGTTGATACACCAGGGATTGATTCAACAGATGATGCCCATCAATTAGCGACAGAGTCGACACTTCATCTGGCAGATGTCATTTTTTATATGATGGATTATAATCACGTCCAATCGGAAGTGAATTTACAATTTGTTAAAGAATTGAAACAACGTAATAAAACGGTTTATCTCGTTGTAAATCAAATAGATAAACATAAAGAAAATGAATTATCGTTTGAGAATTATAAAGATAGTGTAAAACAATCATTCTCTAACTGGGATATTGAAGTAGATGGTGTTTATTATACGTCATTACGAATGATGAACCATCCACATAATGAAATTAGAAGCTTAGAAGCGTTAATTACTTCTATTATGAAAGAAAAAGAGCAGTATGTAAGGACTGGAATGGAGCGAGAAACAGAATATTTAATGGGGGAACATTTCTCGTTTATTTTTTCTGAAAATGAAAAAGCTCTTTTGAAATATGAGGAAGAGTTAGCATCACCACTTTCTATTTCAGAGGTAGTTGAAAAGAAGGAAGAGTTAACGGAAGCGAAAAATCGTGAGGCAAGTAAAGAATCTCATGTGAGAAACGAATTTATAAAAGGTTTACAAGCTATATTAGATAACGCTTATTTAATGCCATTTGAAATGAGAGAATTGGCAAATGCATATTTAGAAACGAAATTAACAAAATTCAAGGTCGGTTTGCTATTTTCGAAAGGAAAGACGGAGCAAGAAAAACAAAGACGTGTAGAGGTGTTTTATTCTGCCCTTCAAAAAATTGTTGAAACGCAGCTTGATTTTCATGTGAAGGAATTTATTGTAGCCTTCTTAAAAGAAGAAGGATTGTTCACGGAGGAAGTTGGGAAAGACATATATGGGTTAGAAATTGCTTTCGGACCAGAAATGTTGGCCGAAGTAATTAAACAAGGTGCAGGTTTCACAGGTGATTACTTACTTCTTTATACAGCGGATGTAGCGAATGAACTGAAGAAACGTTATTTTATAAAAGCACAGCAAATTTTTGATAAAAGTGCGGTCGTTTTAAAGCAAAAGGTAAGGGAAGCAGTTGCTCGTATTGAAGAAGAGATTGAAACATATACGATGTTGCAAACGGCGAAAGAAACACAATTACAATACAGTAACAATTTGGAGGCATATGAAGACCATTTACGAAATGTTTGGCACGATCATGTTGCTACGCCTGAAGGGTTGCAAATAGATGAGATATTGCAAAGGGAAAAGCAAATTGTTAGTGAGAAATTTACACTACAAGAGCAGGAAATCGTAAACAATAACGTAGCGGTTCATGAAGAAGAGCTGAAAGGAACGGCGGCTTTAAATATTCAGCGGATATTAGAGAAAGTGAAAAAAGCTGAAACGATATTAGAGCCATTGCCTGCGCTGAAACATGTACAGCAAGAGGTAATAGAGAAAAGAAGACGTGTGGAAACAAAACAATTTACAGTAGCGTTATTCGGGGCATTTAGTGCTGGAAAATCATCATTTGCCAATGCCTTACTCGGTGAGAAAGTACTTCCTGTATCACCAAACCCGACGACGGCAACGATTAATCAAATTTTGCCGGTTACAGAGAAAAAACCACACGGAACAGTAATTGTTCAGTTTAAATCAAAGCAAGCGTTATTAGAAGATATGAAAGCTGTTTATAAGCTGTTTCATTATGAGATTGCTACGTTAGATGAAGCGTTAGCACAAATTGATAAAATTATGAAATATCCTTCACCAACTGGGAAGCAAAAAACAACATTTAGCTTTTTACGAGCGGTACAAAAAGGGTATGATGCAGTTTCTACTTATTTAGGAGAACAAGTACAAGTTACATTAGAAGAGTTCTCTGATTATGTAGCGAATGAAGAGAAATCATGCTTCGTTGAGTATATGGAACTTTATTATGATTGTGCTTTAACAAGGCAGGGAGTAGCGCTTGTAGACACACCTGGAGCGGATTCTATTAATGCTCGCCATACGGATGTTGCATTCCAGTATATTAAAAACGCAGATGCTATTTTATTTGTAACATATTATAACCATGTATTCTCTCGTGCTGACCGTGAATTTTTAATTCAGCTTGGTCGTGTAAAGGATACTTTTGCCCTTGATAAAATGTTCTTCTTAATTAATGCGGCGGATTTAGCAGAGTCTGAAGAAGAACTTGAAATGGTAAAAGGTTATATCGCAGATCAGCTGCTGCAATACGGTATTAGAAATCCGCGTTTATTTGCAATTTCAAGTTTATGTGCGCTTGAAGAGAAACAAGGAAAGAATGTTGAAAAAGAGAAGTATGGTATTTTACAAAACTCTGGGATTACGAAGTTTGAGGAATCATTTACGTCCTTTATGATGAGAGATTTAATGCTTGTTTCTGTGCATGCTCTATATGGTGCTTTGCAAGGGGCAGATCAGCTTTTAGTAAACATGATAAAGGGTGCAAAACAGGGGAATGAAGAGAAAGAGAAGCAAACGAAAAAATATGAAGCAGAGCGTGATCAACTACTTCATATCATTTCATCATATAGTGTACTTGCTGAAGAACAGGCGATGCAAAATGAAGTGAAAGAGTTGCTTTATTACGTGCAACAGCGTCTATTCCTACGCTATAACGATGTGTTTACTGAATTTATTAATCCGGCGTCACTTCGAACGGACGGAAATGTGAAAACACAATTGCAACAGTGTGTTATGGATTTAGTAGCATTTATTCAGCATGATTTATTGCAAGAAATGCGTGCGACATCATTACGCCTTGAAAAATGGATAGACGAAGCGATGAAGCGTGCAAAGGACGAAATTGTAGTGAACTGTAAAGTAGAAAATGAATCAATTTCTATGAATGGAACAGTGGAGTATGAATATAAAGATATTACACATAAAGAACCGTTCCCTTCAGTTGAAATAAAAGATTTCAAAAAAGCACTGGCACATTTTAAAAATGAGAAAAGCTTTTTTGAAAAGAATGACAAAGCTTTTATGCAAGAAGACGCTAAATCTGTATTAGAACCGTTCGTATCAAACTATGTAGCTGATGAAAAAGATTTATTTGTTCATCATTATAAGCAAGAGTGGGATATGAAGTGGAACTTATTCCAAAAAGTGATGCAGCAAGATGTGATGAACTATTATGAAAGTATATTGTTTGCATTGGCTGAAACGATTGATGTATCTCTATATGAACAAAGTAAAGAACAATTGCAAAAGCAGTTAGTAGAGATTGAAAAAGAAATTTATGTTATATAGTCGTTAGGAGAAAAAGATTCGTTCAATTTTCTTTTGCAGTACAGTATCTAAAGATTTTACAAATCCAGCAAATTCATCGGTAGAAATCATATGAGTAAGAACGAGTCGTCTGCCATCTGGTGTTTCACCGCATAAGACGAATGAAGAAAATTCATATGTTTTGTTTTCAACTACTAATTTTGGATAGGAATACGTGTCGCTTTTCTTCTTCTTTCCATCAATAGAGATGACGTTGCATTTTTTCTCATTGTTGTCCATGGTGAATCCCTCCTTTCTATTACTTATGGTAGACAAGGAGGGTTTAGAACAATAGAGAAGGGGGAATTTTTTATGTCTGTTGTAATAGAACGTATTCCAAAAGAGGCTATACCGAAGTCTTTATTGCTACTTGCTGATCCAAGTGAACGGCAAATAGCTACATATGTACAAAGAGGATTAACATACGTAGCTAAGCAGGGGGGGAGCGTTATCGGTGTATATGTTCTTTTGGAAACAAGGCCAAAGACGATGGAAATCATGAATATTGCGGTTGCAGAGCATTTACAAGGAAAAGGGATTGGGAAGAAGCTATTAAGGCATGCTGTAGAAACTGCTAAAGGATATGGTATGTCAAAACTTGAAGTTGGTACAGGCAATTCTAGTGTTTCACAACTTGCTTTATATCAAAAATGTGGATTTCGTATTTTTTCTATTGATTTTGATTACTTTTCGAAGCATTATGAAGAAGAGATTATTGAAAATGGGATTGTATGTCGTGATATGATCCGGCTTGCAATGGAATTGAATAAAAACGTATAACTATTTAGGGGGAAGAGAAGATGGAAGTACATAAAGCAATTACAGCACATTCTCGTAAACAAAATGAAAGTGTAAAAGCATGTTTACAATTAGATGCACAGCGTGAAGCAGCTATTGAAGCTGCCGTATCTCTTGCGTCAAATGGGAAAGAATTTTCGGTTGATGTCATTAATGTTGTAACGAAGCAAATTAATGATCTTGCAAAAAATGGTATTACCTTGCAGCGTAAATATGTTACAGAAGAAATGGTTATGGAGTATGTAAGTCGTTTGAAAGAGAAAGAAGGTCGTTAAAGATGATAGTTACAGTCGAATGGTTACGTGAGCATATAGAAGATGAGAATGTCCGTATAATCGATTGTCGTTTTGATTTAGCGAATCCTAATTGGGGTAGAGAAAAGTATGAAGAAGGACATATTCCTCATGCGTTATATTTTGATTTGAATTTAGATTTATCAAGTCCTATAGCAGAACATGGTGGCCGCCATCCTTTACCAAATATTGAGGAGTTTGCAGACAAGCTTTCGGAGGCTGGTATTGATGAACATACGACAGTAATTGCGTATGACAGTCAAGCCGGTGCAAATGCTGCTCGTTTATGGTGGTTATGTAACTATGTAGGACATGAGAAAGTATATATATTAGATGGTGGTTTCCCGGCTTGGAAAGAGAATGGACTACCGACAACAACGGAAATTCCTGTTGTTATACGAAAAACATTCAAAGATAACATACAAGATCATATGCTTGTAACGATGGAAACGGTCAGAGAGAATATCCGTGCAGGTGCGGATGTTACATTAATTGATTCTAGAGAGCCAAAGCGTTATGCTGGTGTCGAGGAACTTGTCGATCATAAAGCAGGTCATATTCCGACAGCGGTAAACCATTTTTGGAAGGATGGAATGTTGCAATCAGGACAATTTAAGAATGGAGCTGGGCAACAAGAACGCTTCCAAAATCTTTCGAAAGATAAGGAAACAATTGTATATTGTGGTTCTGGTGTTACAGCGTGCCCAAATATCGTTGCATTAAAATTAGCTGGATTCCAAAATGTAAAATTGTATGCAGGTAGCTGGAGTGATTGGATTTCTTATCCAGAAAATCAAATTGCAAAAGAAGAAGATTAATCACTTGCATGCAAAAATAATTTGTATTAAAATAAGGTCACAAGCAAGAGATTGCTCGAAAAACTTTGTATTTTACACATTAGAAACAATGTGATAATATAACGACAAGTAAATAATACATCCTGCGGTGTGCGTAACTTATTTATGTCTAAAACCGATGTTAGTTATACGGAAGCTCAATATTTAGCGACCATCATCAAGCCTTCTTTGTGGAGGAAGATGTACGGTAACTGTGAGGGCATCCACCTGCGAGTAGCGGGTTTTTGGACATTTACGAGGAGCGGCACGTGCGGGGGTCTTATTTCAACTAACCTTATATAAAATTCCTACGGTGTACGTAGCTTATGCATGTCTTAAACCAATAAGTTTAATATGGAAGTTCAATATTTAAATGTAGCTAACATGCCATCTTTTTAAGAAGGAAGTTACAAACATTTGTGAGAGCATCCACCTGTGAGAGCAGGTTTATGGACATCTAGAGAGAACGGCATATGTGGGGCTATATAAAAACCTTACGTTTTATACGTAAGGTTTTTTTGTTGCATAGATATATCAATATTATCTTGATTCACCTGTGAAGTTTCCGTAATAAATGTAGCACTTTCTGTCTTCATCAATCTCTCTTGAATCTAAGGAGAACTCCATAGACATGCCGTCTCGCTGAATATATATAATATCTGAATGAAGAGATGGTAAAATTTCTTCATAGTTCCATACATCTTGACTATCTACTATGTTTGAACTCGTTTCACTTAGTTCTCTAATTTCAAAACCGATGTAGGAGTATGTAGGGTCTGAAGGGTCATTTGTGAAAACTTCTTTTTGAATATAAATAACTGCTGTTCCGTCTGGATCAACCGAAGTTGCAGTAACAACATAAGTATTTTTCTCTTTAATAAAATATTCACAAGTCATGCGTGCGATAATTTCAGAATTAGAAATATTGGCGTAGTTCCATAAAGCAGGATACCCTTTCGTTTCATCATTAAGTCGATATTCTAAGCGCATTTAATCCCTCTTCTTCCTTTTTCTTCTACTTTATCATGCCATCCTATATAATAGGAATAGAATTTAAAAAGGGGAGTGCGAAGGTGACAAAAACGAAATGGCTAGTAGGTGGTGTCGTAACGTCTTTAATGACTGGCACTTTATTTGGTTGCGCACAAGATCTTCCCCCAAAACCGAATGATAATAGTTGTTCTGATTGGGATTGGGATGATGAACTTGGGGTATGGCAGTGTGATGATAGTAGTTCAGGTTATCGTGGGCATTACTTCTATGGTGGACGATACTATCAAAATAAATCCACTTTTAAAAATTCATCGGCGTTTAAATCGTATCAATCGTCTGCTGAATTTAAAGGTGGAATTGGAAGCGGTTCAAAGGGAGGATTTGGGGGCTAAAATATGTCGCAATACATAAGGGATAGAAAAGAATTTTATTTAAAATATCCGAATTTTTGGTCGGATTTATATGAATGTGAGTATAGTTTGTTTCATGTTTTTTCTATAACAAATCAGACTTTGGAACAAGTACACTTAGCGACTGAACGAATGG
Source organism: Bacillus sp. B1-WWTP-T-0.5-Post-4 (assembly GCF_009183795.1). NCBI lineage: Bacteria > Bacillati > Bacillota > Bacilli > Caryophanales > Bacillaceae > Bacillus > Bacillus sp. B1-WWTP-T-0.5-Post-4. The sequence continues at coordinate 419,675 of NZ_WEIJ01000002.1, read as the reverse complement.
GTAAAATATTTTTTAAGACTGCTAGACTTTTGCGAAATTTAAGTGACGAACAGCTTCTTGAGCTTGGTTTTCCTCCTGCGAGCTTATCATTCATTAGAATGAAAGGGCTTTATCCTGAATCTGTAATTTCGCGATTTGATTTTGCCGTAACAGAGGATAACCAAATCAAAATGCTTGAGTTTAATAGTGATACACCAACTTTTATTATGGAATGCTTTCAAATGAATGGGAAAGTATGTGGAAATCTAGGCTATGATGATCCAAACTCGGATCAAGAACGATTGCTATCTTCTGGTGTAACGAAAGCAGTAATGGAAGCGACAAAGGGATTAGATAATCCAAATGTTGTTTTTACAGCACATCATGAACATATCGAGGATTGGAATACCACTATGTATTTAAGTCAGCTATGCCATGTTGAAAATAAAGTAGTGCCAATGTCAGAACTTAGAATTACAAAGGATGCTCTAGTCGATAAAGATGGGGCGAAGATTGATGTTTTATATCGCCAAACATATCCGATAGAAGATTTAATTGAGGATCAAGATCCTGAAACAGGAGATTTGGTAGGTGTGGAATTGTTACAACTTGTAAAAGCCGGAAAGCTTTTTATAATAAATCCTTTGTCAGCATTTTTACTTCAGCCAAAATCAATTCAGTGTCTTATTTGGGGGTTAGCAGAAGAAGAGGCCTTTTATACAAATGAGGAACAACAGTGGATTAAAGAATATATGTTACCTACATATTTAGAACCAGATTTATTTTTAGGAAAAGGTTCTTTCGTTCAAAAACCTTCATTTGGGAGAGAAGGAGATACAATTACGATTCGCGATAAAGACGAAAATATTATGCTTCAAAATGCACACCAAACATATAAAGCGTCACTGCCGATATTTCAAAAGTATATCGAACTGCCAGTCGTATCCTTGGAAACAGAAAAAGGGATCGAGAAACTGTCATATGTGTTTGGTTCGTTTTTAATTGCTGGAAAAGCGAGTAGTATCGGTATTCGTGCGGGAGAAAAGATTACAGGAAATGAATCGTACTATTTACCGGTAGGTATAAAAAGGAGGGGAAAAAATGATTAATTTTTTATTATATTTAGTAGTAACACTCGGCCTTTTATGTATAGGTCTGTTCTTGATGGAAGTGACAACGAAAGTAAAGGAATTTAAGTTAATGGCCCAAGGAAATAAGGCGGTAAGCTATGTGCTTGGAGGACGATTACTTGGGTTAGCTGTTGTTTTATATTCGACAGCAGCTAATTCAATTTCACTTCTTGATATGATTTCGTGGGGAGCAGTTGGGATTTTGGCTCAAATTATCGTCTTTTATTTAGCTGAGTGGCTTACACCACGCTTTAATATAAACAAAAGTCTCGAAGAAGATAATCAAGCAGTCGGTCTTTTTCTTATGTTTTTATCAATTTCAATTGGGATTGTAATTGCTGGTTGTATAACTTATTAAAAACTTTACGTTTAAACGTAAAGTTTTTTATTTTATCCCGTAAAAGCCCGATTGGTGAGGGCTGATTAAAGTTTCACTTTATATATGTTAGTTTGCCATACCTTTTGAAAAAATTATAGGCTACGGTTGACATCTATTTTAAATAAGAGTAACATTTTCAATGTAATGAAAATAAGTCTCTGTTAGGTGAGGCTCCTGTATAGAGAAATGCTACTGCCCAAAAATGTCGAGAGACGCCAATGGGTCAACAGGAATGATCGAATTAAGGTTTTTCTTAACGTAGCTGGTAATGTACCTATGCTATACAGTGCTAAAACTCGGTGAGGGAGAGGTCCGTAGATTTCTAATTATATTAGAAATCGTTTATTTGTGTATGTAATGGCCGCTACTCTCTTAAGGGTAGGGGCCTTTTTTGTTACCAAGCTATGAGTAATTTCATAGTATAAACTATAAAATTAAACGAGGAGGTGAGGAGCATGTCAAATTCTGACTCGGTTCCGTTACCCATATACTTCAAATCAAAAATATATGATGTAGGCAGGAAACGATTTGTTCCTCCCTCTATATTTATCATAATGTAGCGTTTATAAAACGCGAGACACTTTCACAGTAAAGTGGATAAATTGAGAAACAAAGCGTTTCTTCCTATGTTGTAAAGGAGGAGACGATAATATGTTATATGCAAACAAAACTGTGGGTAACACGTCATATAAACTAAGTAAAAAATCAATAAAAGAACAAACAATGCTCCAAAAAAATAAAGATTTATTAATTGAAATTGCAACAAGAGATGTAAAATCTGTATTTGCATATTTTAAAACAACAAGAGACGGACTATCAATGAAAGAGGCACAAAAACGTATTCAAGTATATGGCCGAAATGAACTAACTTCAAAAAGAGCACTTCTCGCAGAAGTAATGATGAAGCTTGGTGGCATGATTCCAGGTTTTTCAAAACAACGTGTGTGTGATGAATTACAACGTGAAACGATTACTGTATCTAGAGTAGAATGTTCTAGTAGTACAGGGCTAAATAGTGAACTGAAAATGATGGAGATACCAGTGCAAGAACTTGTACCTGGAGATATAATTTTTCTTTCGGCTGGAGATGCTGTGCCGGCTGATGTACGTATTATTTATGCAGATGATTTATTAGTGAATGAGTCTGTGTTAACGGGAAACGAAGCGAATATAGAGAAGTTTGAAAGCTGCTATCACCTTGAACGTAAACGATTTATTCCATTAAAACGGATGAAAGATTATAATCCACTTGAGCTTGAAAATGTATGTTTTAAAGGTTCACATATCGTTAGTGGAAATGCAAAGGCTGTCGTTGTTTCTACTGGAAAAAATACGTATTCAGGCATATTGCATACTTGTTGTAGTAGAACGTCTTAATGTGTTAATGGTGCTAAATATACAAAAACAATGTATAATAGACAAAGTTGAGCAAAAACGTAGAATGGTAATCTATTTATATAACCTTACGTGATAACGTAAGGTTATTATTTTTTTAATAGGAGAGGAATTATGAAAAAAGTATTATTAGTTGATGGTATGGCACTATTATTTCGTGCTTTTTACGCAACAAGTGTCTACGGACAATTTATGAAACGACAAGATGGAACCCCTACGAACGGGATTCATGGTTATATGAAACACTTATTAACAGCTACGCAAGCGATCGAACCAACACATATCGTTACATGCTGGGATATGGGAAGTACGACATTTAGAACAGAATCGTTCTCGAATTATAAAGCAAATCGTGCAGCGCCACCAGAAGAATTAATTCCTCAATTCGATTTAGTGCAAGAAATGACTGCGAAATTATCCATTCCAGTTATCGGTATGAAAGGCTACGAAGCGGATGATTGTATCGGTACGCTTGCAAAACAATACTGCAATGAAGCTGAAGTTTATATTTTAACAGGTGATACGGACTTACTTCAACTTGTTGATAAGAACGTTACAGTTATGCTTCTGCGTAAAGGAATTGGAAATTACGAATATTACACACCGGAGAAAATCATGGAAGAAAAAGGTGTAGAGCCGTGGCAAATCGTCCATGCAAAAGCTTTCATGGGAGATACAAGTGATAATTATCCAGGTGTAAAAGGTATCGGTGAAAAAACAGCGTATAAGCTTATTCAAGAGCACGGAACAGTATACGCTGTACTAGAAAATGTAGAATCATTAACAAAAGCGCAGCGTACGAAGATTGAAAGTGATTTAGAGAACTTAAATATTTCGTTACAATTAGCCGAAATTCACTGTGAAGTTCCAATTTCATGTTCACTAGAAGAAGGGTTACACACAATGGATGAAGAAAAACTTAGATTTGTTTGTGAAGAAATGAATTGGGGAAGACCTGAAATATTAATAAATATGCTATAAATAGTTTGGAAAGAGGGATGTTGCATAAGTCGAACTTTGACTTGGTGACACCTTCTTTTTGTTTTTGTAAACAGTATGATAGTAAATAAAATTATGTCGAACTCAATTTTTAATATATAAATGTTTCGACAAGATATAATGATAAAAGTTGATGAAAATAGTAATTTTTATAATGAAGTAAATTAATTTCAACATAGTTTTAGATAGTCTTTTTTTTCGTGTTCACAAAGTTGTCAGAAAATAAACGGAATTTTCATATGAAGTTCAAATAGAATTCACAACAATCAATTATTATAAGAACACACAGATAATTCTTTATCTTTTATATAAATCATCCCCCAAGGAGGACAATGAAAATGAGAAAAAAAGTGAGAAAATCTTTTAAACAATTATTAATTGAAAATAAACAATCACTATTAAATAATAAAGAAAATATGAAGGAAATTGAAGAGAGAATTGAGAAACGACATGTAGCATATAGTGGTGCTAGTAATTAAATAAAATAAAAAAGATAGCCTATGCAGGCTATCTTTTTTATTTTATATTGAAAAAACGCTATTCATCTCTTTAATTTATGTAAATTTGCAAGATATTTTTATAGCGTTTTTCTATCAATATTACTCATTTTTCGAGGTTGAAATTGGTATATACCAATTTTTGAGATTCGCTATTCATAATATTACAAAAAATGTTACAATACACTCAAATTTATACTATAAAATCATTTTAATATGAAAAATTGGAATGAAAAGAAAGGAGAGGAATATGAATAAAGATGTCGCTTTGAAATGATTATTATCATTTCATTAGGAGTTGATGTAAAAAGATGAAGAGATACGAGGAATTGGATTCTATAAGAGGGATTTCTTCATTAATAGTAATGATCGGTCATCATTTAATGATTTTTTCAGCATTTCAAAATTACAGTTATGAAGATAATAAACCATTTGTTGTGTATCTATTAAAAGAAACGCCTGCTCGTCTAATTTTTAGTAGTGGTAACGAATCAGTTATTATCTTTTTTGTTTTGAGCGGATTTGTTTTGTATGAATCTATTCAAAAAAACTATAGTAGCTATGGGTCATACCTTTTAAAACGTATATGCAGAATATATATTCCTTATATTGTGGCAATAATTATAGCTATTGTATGCCAGATTACAATTAGTGAATATGGTATTTCTTATTTAAGTGAATGGTTTAATCGCTCATGGACGATTGAAAGTTCTTCAAGCTTAATCGCACAACATATTTTATTGGTTGGGAAATATAATACAGATGCATATAACGGTGTGATTTGGTCACTTGTCCATGAAATGCGAATATCAATAATTTTCCCGTTAATTTTGATGATTTGCTTACGAAAAACGTTAAGGTGTTCATTACTATTATTGTTTAGTTTTAGTATATGTTCTGTCGTAATATTATTTTTGTTTCGCTCGGGCTTAACATTAACAAGCTATGCATTAACATTGCATTACACAGTGCTGTTTTTACTAGGAGCACTAGTTGCGAAGTATAAAAATAATTTAATAGTTTTTTATAGTAATTGTACTAAAAACACGAAAATTGCATGGTTTTTATTTGCGATTTTACTTTTTATGTATGAAGGGCTTATAGGAGAAATTAAAGTGCTCAATAATTTTATATTTCGAGACTACGTAGTGGCGATAAGTGCATGTTTATTGGTCATATTAAGTTTGTCAATATCAACTTTGTCGTCCTTGCTACATAATAAATATTTGTTATATTTGGGGAAGATTTCTTACAGTCTTTATTTATACCATATTATATCGTTGTTTTCCCTTATATACATGCTCCATGAAATATTACCGTTGCCTATTATTTTAATTTTTCCACTTGTTTTTTCGTTTATACTTGCAATGCTTTCGTATGTATATGTAGAAAAATTTGCATTCGGAGTCGGAAAGTATGTAACAAAACAAGTGGATAGAAGAGAGAAAGGGTTATCTGTAAAGAGTGAATTGCAGGATGTTATTCAGAAAAGGGCGGTGAAATAATTGAAGCAAGAAATGAGTATAAAAGATTTTCAACAATTACTGAAAAGAAGATTCGTAACGATTATTTTAACGATGTGTTGTTTAACCGCTTCTTTAGTTCTTATCTCTATGTATGTTTTAAAGCCGTCATATCAATATTCAACGCAAATTCTTGTTGGGAATTTAGATGAGTTTAATAAGGAAAATTCAACAAATAAAACACAAGAGAATAAGCAACTAGTAACATCGTATGTTGATATTTTAAAAAGCCCATTAATTATTTCAACAGTCAAAAAAACTTTGAAATTAGAGCAATCAAGTTATGAATTAGCACAAAAAATCTCGGTTGTGAATACGGACAACTCACAAATTGTAACTGTTACAGTAAAAGATTCCAATCCGAAAATCGTGAAAGACATTGTAAAGACATTGGCAGAGCAATCACAACAAAGTTTTCAACAGTACACAAATGTACAAGGTGTGAAAGTGTTGACGGATCCTGAGTTACAGGAACAGGCTGAAAAATTGTTTCCAAAATTTCAACTGATCATTCCTATTTCTTTAATTTTTAGTTTTTTTGTTGGGATAGGTTTAGCTGTATTTCAAGATTATTTTGATGAACGTATATACACGGAACAAGATTTAGAGAAAATAACAACAGTCTCTGTTATTGGTCACATAAATATGAAACCGAATAGAAAAAAGAAACCTACAGAGGTTGATAAACAATCATCTATATATCGAGGTGAACATGTCGATGTTTAGGACAAAGAAACAGCTGCCATTCGATCTGCATGATGATCTGATGAAAGAGCAGTTTTATACGGTGTATCACGATCTGAAAAAATCTGGAAAACAACTGTTCACAGTTAGTTCAACGAAGGACAGAGGGGTTGTTGCCTCGCTTATAGTAAATATGGGTCTAGTGTTTGCGGAAATGAAGAAAAAGGTGTTACTTATTGATGTGAATTTTTCTGACCCTAAATTACAGGTATTATTACAAAGTGATCACATGATAACAGTAAACGATATAATAAGCTCTTCCCCCTACAATTATGAATCTTTTTCTAGTAATTTGTCTAAATACTTATATTGTATTCCTGCAAAAAAAACAGTACACACAGGGACGCCCTTAGTTGCTATGGATGAATTTGATAATGCGATTGCTAAGTGGAAAGAAGATTTTGATTACATTTTCTTTTATTCTTCTGAAGTATTTGATCTTCCTGCTACGCACATTATTGCAGAGAAATGCGATGGAGTGGTCTTAGCAGTTAAAAAGCGAAAAGATTCACTACGTACAGTGCAAAAAGTAATAGCGGATATAAATAGGAAAGAATGTGAATTAATAGGTATAATTTTATATTCTTGAATGTGGGGGTAACGATCCATGATTCGTGAAACAAATCAAGCCAAGTTGTATACGATTCCGGCTCAAGAAAAGCCTAGCATATTGAATCGAAGTGTAAAACGCTTGTTTGATATTATATTTTCAATCATATTGTTACTATTAACAATACCAATTATGTTGTTCTTTTGTATTATGATTACCTTAGAAACATCAGGGGCTCCAATATACTTTCAAGAACGTTTAGGTATAAACGGGAAGAAGTTTAATGTATTTAAATTAAGGTCGATGGTAAAGGATGCTGAAATGAACGGACCACAATGGGCAAAAGAACATGATCAAAGAATTACAAAAGTTGGATTGTTTATAAGAAAAACGAGAATTGATGAATTACCGCAACTTTTAAACATTTTAAGAGGAGATATGTCTTTTGTAGGCCCTAGACCAGAGAGAGAGTTTTTTTATAATGAATTTGATGCGTATATTCCAGAATTTAAGGAACGTTTAATAGTAAAACCAGGATTAACAGGATGGGCACAAATAAATGGAGGGTATAATCTTGATCCAAAGGAAAAGTTGAGGCTTGACATGGAGTATATTGAAATGAAAACATTTCGGATGGACATCCGTATTTTATGTAAAACCGTTTTAATTGTATTGAACGGTAATGGTGCAAGATAAATATGTAAACAAACAACATATGTAAGTAGGTTACTTGCAAAGGAGAACTTGTATGGGTAGATCTATTCTAAACAATATTATCCATCTATTTTATAGTACAATTTTAGCTAACCTTCTTCAGGCCGTCAGTTTAATTGTTTTAGCAAACTTTTTTAACGCACAACATTATGGGATGTTTAGTGTTGCCATAGCAGTGACGTTTGTTATGTTATTCTTTACAGACTTAGGACTTAGTAATACGTTTCTTCGAGAAGGGGCAAAGGATGGAGCAGATTTAGAGCAGATTTTATCATCGTATATAAAAATAAGGATGATTCTACTTATTTTTATTTCTATCATCGGTTATATTGCTATTCATTATATGTATGCGGATAAAAATTTAATTTATATGATGATAAACGTAATGTTTTTCATGTTAATAGGATTAACTTGGCAAAACATAGGGATTGCCTATTTTCAACTGACGGAACGTATGAAGTATATAGCGCTCATAAAAGTTGTATCAGCATCAGTTGTCATTATAATTACATGTTTTTGTATTTTCGGAGAGTTACCGGTGTATGTAACGGCTCGTTTATATGCTTTTGGGTATATGATCGGTGGTTTATTTAGTATATATATCATGAGAAGAAAGACGAAAATGAATATGAAAGTCGTAATTCATAAAGCGTTATTTTGGCAATTAACTCCCTTTATTATTAGCGGTTTTTTAATAATGAGTACGCCACAATTAGCACCTATCTTGCTCAACTATACATTGCCATTAAGTATGGTAGGTGTTTTTGCAGTGGCGTACCGGATGCCGGCAGCTTTATATCAGGTACCAGGGGTAATTGCAGGTGCGTTTTTTCCGGTGCTCTTTAAGCATTATAACCAGAATAATTTAGAAGAGCATACGAAATTAAATTTGCTTCAAATTAAATCAATGGCGATTGTAGGAATATGTATGACGATCGGTTTATATCATTTAGCACCATACTTTATTTCTATATTTTTTCATGAGGAATGGAGCAATGCAGTAGAACCACTCCGAATATTATCATTTCTTATTGTGCTACAAAGTTTAAATATTGCTATTGCTGACGGTTTAACGACGAGTGGATGTCAAAATAAGAGAACTGTTGTGCAGTGTGTAGCATTGGTGATCGGTGGGGTTATGCTTTATAGCTTTAGTAGTCTTGGTGGAGTGATAGGAGCAGCATACGCTATGGTTTTATTTGAAATAGTCGCTTTAGTGGGATATATAGCGGTAAGTGTAGTGAAGAAAAAAATTGTATTCCAAATTGTAATACCGTATACAATTTATTTTGGTGTAACCTTTATTGGAGTGCAATATATATTGCATACATATCATTTAATTGCGCTTGTTCTTAATATACTAATTGTACTAGCTGCCATATTCCTATATGATTATGAGCTAAAAAAACTTCTTCTTTCTTTTATAAGAAAAATACGCAAAAAGGATTATATTACGAAACAGGGGATATAGCCTATGGAAAATAATATGAAAGTATCAATGGGATGGATTATTCTTCTAATATTATTTGTCATGTTAAGTAAATACAATTTATATATTGGATTTTCATTGAAGATATATATGATTTTTTTAGTCATATATTTTTGTTTAACAATTAAAGACTTTCATATTCAAAAGTTATATTTTCATGAAGTTATATTTTTACTGTTTTATTTCATTTATTGTTTAAGCGGAATTCTTTCTATGTATTTAAATGCTAGTATTCGTATGATTTTTGGCGTGCTACTCGTTTTAGGATGCTATTTTATAATGAGAAATTTATTGGGGAATACTGAAATAGTGGTACTTGAATCATCTATTGCTTATGTAGGAGTAGTATTTAATGTTGTAAGTCTAATACTCTATATAATCGGTTTACAATACTTTAGTTTATACGGTGGAGAAGAGAGAGAAATTTTTGCTGGTTTATTAGTTGATAGAGGATATCCACGGTTAATTGGATTGCTAGATGATCCTAACATCTTTATTTTCTATAATACAATATTTTTTATGTACTATATGACGAATTTACAAAATATCACTAACATTCTAGGGTTAATTTTATGTGTTACGACGAGTTTATTAACCTTTTCAAGGGGTGGTATACTAGCGCTTGTGCTTGTCGTTTTTGTATATATATGTATGTCTAGTTTCGCTAAAAGAATAAAAATAATTATAAGTTTAGTATTGTTTAGTGTAGTTATTTTTAGTTTATCGAATAGTGTAATGGGGGGCCAATTAGATGACATATTAAATAAACGAATTTCTGATTTTTCCCATGATAATGGAAGTGGTAGATTTACATTATGGGAAGCTGCTTTTAAATATTATTTATCCAATCCATATATCGGAATCGGTGCTTTTAACTTTTCGAATTATTATGAGTATCAATTTAATGAAAAATTATATGTACACAATACATTTTTAGAAATCTTGTCTGAATCGGGTACAATTGGTTTTCTTCTATATAGCGCGTTTTTATTCATATTAATGTTCAAGCTAGCACAGCATACTTTGTTTCGTGAAAAACCATATCTTCTATTGACTATGATTGCATTTATATTTCAGATGATGTCATTGTCACTCATTATTAACGAAGCATTCTTTTTATTTTTAGCAGTTGTTGTGAAGTATATTTCAATATATGAAGGAAGGGGAAAGATAGATGGTAAAATGTCTATCAGCACATAACGAGCCGCCTTATGTTTCTGTAATAACACCTTCTTATAATAGTATACGATTTATAGGTGAGACAATTTTATCTGTACAGAATCAATCGTATGAAAACTGGGAAATGCTTATCGTTGATGACGGTTCAACCGACCAATCTGCCACAAAAATTAAAGATATAATAGAAGGAGACTCACGTATTAGGTTATTATCATTAAAACAAAATGTTGGTGCTGCTAAAGCTCGGAATTTAGCGATCCAAGAGGCAAGAGGAAGGTACATTGCCTTTTTAGATAGCGATGATATATGGTTGCCGCATAAATTGAAGACACAATTGTTATTTATGGAAGAAATGAATATTGCTTTTTCATATGCGTCGTATAGTTTAATTGATGAAAACGGTAATGAATTAAATCGTGAAGTGAGTGCACCAAAATCTGTTGACTATCATTATTTAGTAGGAAATACAATTATCGGTTGTTTAACAGTGATGATTGATCGTGAAAAAATTCCATATGTCGAAATGCCTAGTATACAGCCGGAAGATACAGCGTTATGGCTGAACTTATTACATGAAGGGTATGAAGCAAAAGGTATACAGCAAGTGTTAGCAAAATATAGAATTGTTACAAATTCTGTTTCTAGAAATAAAATTAGAGCAGCTTTTCGGTATTGGAAATTATTAAGGGACCAAAAAAGTCTTAATGCAGTGCAAAGCTTTTACTATTTTAGTAAGTATGCTTATCATGCTTATAAAAAAAATAAAATCAATGTAGTTGGGAAGACGCAATTATGAACATACTGTTGATGACAGATAAATTGATAACTGGCGGAGCCGAAAATTATTTCTGTAAATTAGAAAATAATTTGCATTATGAGGATTTTAAGATTTATACAGCTGCAGGTGATGGAGAACTATATGAATCCCTTACTAGAAAAGAAAATTTTATATTACTTAGTCGATGGAATCATTTGAGAAATATTTATTATTTACGAAACGAAATTTGTAAACGAAAGATAGAACTTATTCATGCAAATAGTTTGCGAATGGTATTATATGCTTTTCTACTTCAAAAGTTTATTAAAAAAAAGATGAAAATTGTTTATACGAAACACAATGTAACGATATTAGAAAAGAAAATGCCAACGCTTTTTCGGTATTTCATGAATAAATATGTGAACAATATTATTACAGTAAGTGAGTTTGAAAAGAACAATTTAATTTCAATTCATGTAGCAGAAGAAAAAATAAATACAATTTATAACGGTGTTGATATTGAAAAGTTTTTATTCCAGCAGAAAAAGAAAGAATCTACATATAAAATAGGGATATTAGCTAGATTATCCAAAGAGAAAAACCATCAACTATTTGTCAAAATTGCAAATGTGTTGAAAAAGAGAAATGATTTTATGTTTTATATTGCTGGTGATGGACCAGAGAAAGAATCGATTATGAAAGAAATAGAAAAATATGGATTGCAGCAAAGGGTGAAGATGCTAGGGAATATTTCAGAGCCGCATGAGTTTATAGGGAATATGGACGCCTTACTTTTATTATCTTTTCGTGAAGTGTTTCCAATGGTAGTAATTGAAGCGATGGCTACAGGGACACCAATTGTTTCAATAGATGTTGGTGGAATACATGAAGCGGTAATAGATGGAGAGTCAGGTGTTTTGATATCTGAATATTGCGAATCTGAATTCGCAAGTGCGCTTGAGGAACTACAAGGGAATGAAGAAAAGGTAACTGCTATTAGATTGAAAGCACGAGAGAAAGCAATGAGATATTTCTCGTTAACTAAAATGATAGAGGAAACGAAAAATATATATGAATTAAACAAATGACCGAGTAGGTCGTTTGTTTTTTTTATTATAGAAACTTTTAAGAGACAACTCACATATTATATGAAAAAGGTAATATGAGGAGTGAATTTATTTTGTCAGAATATATTTCATCCCAAGAAGATTGTGCGCCAGAAAGTAGCGTTCATATTGATTGTTTTGGCGCAGTTCCAAACTCGGGAAATGATAGCTCATTAGCAATTCAGCAAGCTATTGATTATTGTGTAGCGAATCGAATTTCGACGGTTAGAATTACAGGGGTAAATACGTACAAAATTGTAAAGCCGATTGTTATTAAATCAAACGTAAGATTAGAGTTGGATCCTACCGTAACACTGCAAATTGATGGGGATTTTAATGCATTTGAGCTACAAAGTAACGCTTCGATAGTTGGTGGTACTCTTCAAGTTATAAATCCATTGTTTCAATCTGCTGTTATTTATGTTTCTGGTTCACAACAAATCGAAGTACCTAATCAATCTGTTATATCAAATATAAATATAATAAATACAACTCCATCGTATAAAGGAAAAGCTATACATTTTTATTGTCAAAAGGCATGGGATTTTATTAGTTTCTTTCAAGTTAAATTTATTCAAATTAAAAACTTTCAAACTGCAATACATTTGAAGACAGAATATATAAATGATATCAATACACCTTGCTGGATTAACGCCAATGTATTTCAATCTATATTTATTGATGGATGTGTATATGGGATTGAAGTAGATGGAAATAGTGATTTGCCAAATGAAAGTTCAGGAAATACGTTTCATGATATTCAAGTGCAATGTAGACAACAAACGGAAAAAGTAATTCGTTGTTCAGGTGCGTATAATACATTTGATTGTATGATCTGGGATACGTACCGGATGAGTAGTGAACAAATTGTTATTGAATTTTCTTCCAATTCTCATCGTAACTACCTTTTTTCAAATCTGCTTTCGACAACTATTGTAGATAAAGGACAGTACAATGTTTGTAAGTCTACTTATGAAGAATCCCTACGAATTCAGTTACCTTTGACGTTAAATAGACCTCATTTAATAGGAAATCAAGATGATATTTTAGTAAATGCTCAGCAGAAATATAACGTTAAGCAAGTAAGTGGAAAAGTGCCGTACGGGGGAAATCTCACAAATTGCTTTAATTTAATAGATGAACAAAGTGTAAACTATATTGACGTTCCAGATAGTAATCCAGTTGTAATTGAAATGGATTTTACGAAAAAACCAATACAAATGTTAAATTGTTTTGGAATGTATTTTGGATGGGGAGAGAGCCCAAAGAAAATTAAAATTGAATATGCATTAAGTGCAACTGGAAGTTGGGTTATCGCGTTGGATGTTCCATTAAATGTTGGCGATACAATTATATCGAATATGAAGGCGAGTCAGTTATATAAAGTTAGAATTACATTAAGTGGTTATTCTCAAGATCATAAGCGTTTTCGAATTAATCGTATTTTTGCAAGATCTTCTATGGAAAATGGGAGTGCTTGGTTAGCGACAACTGGCGGAAGAATGTTTGGAGATATTGAAATAGAGGCAAGTAAAGGTATAATCATGAAGACTGCTAGTGGAGTGAAATGGAAAGTTACCATTAATGAAGCTGGCCAACTTATTACGACTAAAATAACTTGAGGTGGTGTTTAATCGTATATCCTTGGACGAGTTACAACGTAGTGGAATATAGGTAATGAAAAAGAGATTGTAATTTGGTTTCAACCAAACTACAATCTCTTTTTTGTTTCAATTACTTCCACCAAATCCAAGTCCAAAGGTAGTTTCGTATATTTCGAGGAGTAATGCGAATGAAGCGTTCACCGTCAAAGAAGCAATTTAAATTTGGAAGTGTTTCATCTGGATTTTCTGGAACAAAGGTGACGATGTTTTCGTTACTTGTAACGGTTACTGTAATTGGTGGGTCGGTAGGCGAGACTTGAAGTTGTAACGAAATATTGGCCGTATTTTTAAACTCATTATTAACAGGTGGACTTATTACTTGTACTGTGAATAACACGATAATTGTTTCGTTTGGTTCCAAATTAGTAGCAACTAGGAAACCGATATTCGGATTCGCTAGTGGAGAGCGTTCACCGTTAATAAAGACAGTGCCATTTATAAATTGTAAACCTGCTGGAATAGTATCTTGTAACGAAATATTTGAGAGTGAAATTTTGGAAGTATTTGTAATGCGTACCGTGTAATCAAAATATTGATTTAAATAAGCTGAGCTGACGGAAGCATTTTTCGTGACTGTTGCAGTTATAAATTGAACTGGTATACGAACGATATTTGAATTAACAATGAAAGTAATAATTGGATCCTGTGGTGTCAACTGAAAAGCAGCGGTAACTGTTGCAGAATTTATAATTGTACTGTTTGAAGGAATAGAAGTTGCGAGAACTTGAAATGTTATAGTTGCTACTGTACCTGCAGATAAAGAACCAATATTAATACCAGTGTCTGGACGAACATTTGGAACGGGAGTGCCGTTAATGGTTACGCTGTTTTCTATAAATGTTGTACCAGCTGGAATTGTGTCTATAACAGAAGTACTGATTGTCGGAATTGGGGAGTGATTAAATACCGCCAATGTGAATGTAATGATATCTCCTATAACGACAATAGATTTGTCAGCTGTTTTTTCAATGCGAACCATCGGATCAATAACTGTCGTTGTAACGGTATTTGTTTGTTTTGTAATTGTAATAGGTGGTTTTGTTGGATCAATGATAACGGTATAGGAAACAGAAGCATCATTATTAATTGTAGATTGAAGAGTAGAAGAAGATATTGTCACTTGGAACGTAATAATAACAAATTCATTAGGAGCAAGATTTCCTAACGTAATACCATTTTCAGGATTCTCATTAGGCTGATTGATTCCGTTAATCGTAACACTACCAGCAACAAAAGTCGTATCTATTGGTACGGCGTCTATGGCAAGAAGGTCTTCAATCGTTACATTACCGCTATTCGTAATCGTAATTGTATACGTTAAAGTTTGACCAGGTAAGGCGTTTGTTACATCAGCAGACTTAAAAGCAATGACATTATCATTTTGGACAGTAGTTTTGACAGTATTTGTTGTAGTCGTATTTGTAACAGGTACGTTATTTGGGTTGACTATATAGTTAAAAGTAGTAATTGCGTTGTTGTTTAGTTCATTTGGTGTTGGAATAGAAGTCACAGTTACTTGGAATGAAACGATAGCATCTCCACTAATAGTTATAGTACCAATTGGTATGCCGCTTACTGGATTCACTCCTGGAAGAGTTTCTCCGTTTACAATGACGCTATTTTCTATAAACGTAGTACCTTGAGGAATAATATCTTGAATGATTACATCATTTACTGCAACATTACCGGTTTGATTTAGTGTAATCGTATACGTTAACGTATCACCAACCGTTGCAAATGCAAGGTCAACAGCTTTATTACTATTCAAATTTGCGTGATTAATTTCTGTTGCGGCAGCTGATGAAATAATAGTTTCGGTAATAGGTGGTCGATCTGGTACCGTGTATTCATATTCAATTGTACTCGTGTTAGAGATTGGATTTGTTTGTGGAATCGAAGTAACCCGTACTTGGAATAGAATGGTTGCTGTCGTATTAGGTGGAATAGTATCAATTTGTATACCGTTAAGAGGGTTGTCATTTGGCCGAGCGTTGCCGTTCACAATAACACTATTCTCTATAAAGCTCGTATTTGCTGGGATAATATCTGTAACAATAATGTTTTCGACTTGTATATTTCCGTTATTTATGATGGAAATTGTATAAGGGATGATAGTTTGTAAGTCAGCATATTGGATAGGTGTTGTTTTTGTCGCAATTACATTAGCGGAAATAACTTCAGTGAAGGTAATATTGCTAGTCGATATTTGTTCTTCCGTGTTTATTGTATAACGAGAAGTTGATTGATTTTGAACATGACCGCTAGCAGGAAGAGCTACGACGGTAACAGAAAATGTGACTGGGATAGAAGTGTTAGGAGCAATCGTTCCTACAAGTATACCTACACTTGGATTGGCGTTAAGCTGAGGAATGTTATTTACTAAAACGCTACCGTCAATAAAGGTTGTTCCATCAGGTATATTGTCTGTAAATACAACAGCAGTGGCATCCGTATTCCCTGTATTCGTTAAAGTTGTTGTATAAGTTAAAATGTCACCAATCGTTACAGAGGTTAAATCAACGGTTTTAAGTGAAACGATATCAGCATCATTAATTTGAACGAAAGTAGTATTGGAAGTAGTAGATTTTTGAATTGGTGCAAAGTCAGGATTGAAAATAAAGTCGTAGACGATGTTTGCAGTATTAGGTGTTGGATTTACAGTAGGTAAATTCGTAACGGAAACTTGGAATGTTATTGTAGTCATTTGACCTGCTGCGACATTAGGAATGGAAAAGCCGATATTCGGATCTGCTGCAGGAAGTACAGTATTATTAACTATTACACTTCCTGGAATAAATACTGTTCCATCCGCTATAGTATCTGTAAAAAAGATGGAGTTAGTTGTAGCCGATCCATTATTTTGAATGAATACTGTATATTCAATGGTTTCATCAATAGTAGCTAATACAGTATTAGCAGATTTTGTAGTAATAAGAATAGCATCAATAAATTGTATGTTTGTAGCATTGGAAGAGGTCGTTTCTGAAATTGGTGGTGTGCTTGGGTCTGGTCGATACTCATAGTGAATGACGGCGATATTATTAATGTTATTTTGTGGCGGTATAGAGACTACGCTTACTTGGAACGTAACAATAATCGTATTATTTGGAAGAATTATATCAAGGTTGATACCGGTAATTGGATTTTCGTTAGGTCTTGGTACGCCATCTACAAGAATGCTATTTGGAACGAATGTGGTGCCAGAAGCAATTGCGTCAAGTAGGAGAGTGTTTGTAATAGGTATTGTACCGGCGTTTGTAACTGCGACTGTATATGTGATGATTTGACCGATACGTGTAATGGATCTGTTAGCGGATTTAATTGCACTAACATTTGCCGTTCGCACTTCAGTATTTACTGCATTTGATAACGATCTACGCTGAATAATTGGAGAACTAGGATCAATTTGGTATTCGTACGAAGTGTCTGAAATATTAATGACTGTATTGCCCTCTGGTATATTTGTAAGTTGTACTTGGAATGAAATAGTGACTGTTTCATTTGGTTGTATCGTGCCGAGAGTTACTCCGTTTTCAGGATTCACGCCAGGCTGAATTACATTATTTATTGCTAAGCTATCTTCAATGAATATAGTACCTTCTGGAATGGTATCAATGAACACGATATTGTTAGCCGGAACGGTTCCTATATTTTGAAGTGTATTTGTGTAGGTAATCATTTGCCCGATTGATACGAAGTTTACATCCGCACTTTTAACAGAAATAATATTTGCATTTTGAAGTGATGTTGTAACAATGTTAGAATTTGCAGAGCGATTTACTGGTGGGGCTGTAGGAATACTTACATATTGGTAAGTTGCTGAAGATTGATTTACAATTTCAGTTTCATTCGGTGGATTATTTGTTTGCACTTGAAATAGTATCGTTTTGGAACTGTTTGCTGGAATTGTTCCAATCGGTATTCCGTTTTCAGGATTTACACCTAGCTGAAGGACACCGTTAATTGTGACACTATCGGGAACGAATGTAGTCCCAGCTGGAATAGAATCTGTGAAATTAATATTTATTGCGTCAACATTACCGACATTTTTCACTTCAGAAATATAAAGGATAGTTCCACCGATATCTACAGTTGTTGGATTGGATGTTTTTGTAATTGCCAATTGTGCTTGCACGAAATTTGTAATGACGATATTACTAGTAGATGTTTCAGTAATAGGCGGTTGCCCTGGGTTTGGTTGGATTGTATATGTTGTATTGGATTGATTTGTAATCGATTCTTGGGAGAATGAATCGTTAATAAGAATTTGGAACGAAATAAGGTGAGTAGCGTTTGCTGCTAAAGTAGGTAAAGTAACACCTACATTTGGATTGGCATCAAGTATAGTTGTTCCGTTAAGTGTAAAACTATTTTCTACGAATGTAGTATCTTGAGGGATCGTATCTGAAAATATGAGATTCGTAGCTGGAATATTTCCTGTATTTTCTAGTGTTATTGTGTAAGTCAAAATATCACCTGTTGTTGCTTGTTGTGCATTGACTGCTTTTAAAGAAAGGATAGTCGCATCCGAAATTTGTGTGAAAGCAGGATTAGACTTAATTGTTCGAGAGATGATAGGAGCAGTTGGATCGGCGATAAAAGTATAGTCAATACGGGCTGTATTAGAAATTGGGTTTACGCTTGGAATAGATTGAACGATAACCTGGAATGTTACAGTGACGTTTTCTGACGGTGCGATGGAGTTTAATGGTATTCCTGCGTTAGGATCGGCACCTGAAACGGAAACGCTATTAATAGTTACGCTATTCGAAATAAATGCAGTTCCTTCTGGGACCAAATCTGTTAAAGTAACTGTATTTGCAGTAGTATTCCCGTTGTTTTGAACGACTACGGTGTAAGTGATTGTACCGTCAGTAGATTGTACGGGAGAATCTGTACTTTTAATTACGGATAACGATGCATCAATAACAGCTGTATTAACCGTATTAGACGAGGATGTTGCTGTAACAGGAGGTTGACTTGGATCGACAATATACGTGTAACTTGTAAGTGCTTGATTTATAATTGCTCCTTGCGGTGGAATAGGACTTGCAAGAAATTGGAACGTAATAGTAGCGGAATCACCTGGTGCGATAATACCAACTGGAATACCGAGAGTTGGACTTGCATCTGGAAGTGAAATCCCGTTGAGCGTAACACTATTTGGAACAAATAATGCTCCTTCAGGAACTCCGTTAATGAGTAATACAGAGTTTGCAGGGAAGTTTCCAGTATTCGTTAATGTTGCTGTATACGTAATTATATCCCCGATAGATACAATTGAGCGATTTGCTTGTAAAACAGTTGTAACAGTCGCGTTATTAATTTGTGTTGAAGCGCTATTAGAATTTATCGTGCCTGTAACAGGAGGAGAGGCCGGATCAACGATGAATGTGTATTGAATAGATGCTACGTTTGTAATCGGATTTGAAGGTGGAGTTGATGTAACTATGACTTGGAAAGTAACGGTTAAGGAACTACCTGCGCTAATTGTTCCGATATTCACTCCGTTATTTGGATTTGCACCTGGAATGGTACTTCCATTTACAGCAAAACTATTTTCAACAAAGGTTGTTCCTGCTGGAACTGGGTCTGAGAAATTTACATTCGTAGCGTTTGTATTGCCGCTATTTTGAATCAAAACTGTATAAGTGATCGTATCTCCAATATTTGCAAAGGCTGTATTAGCAGTTTTTACAGCTGAAAGTATTGCTGTATTAATAGAAGTAACGAAGACATTCGTTTCCACATTGCCAGGCTGAGCCAGTAATGCATTGCCTACGTTATATTGGAAGTTAACAAATCCTAAGTTTTGGAGTTCAGGTGTGAACGTTGTTGGATTACTTACGATTTGTACTTGAAATATGATTGTAACAGTTTGATTTGGATTGATTATATTTATGCCAACACCGTTAATAATCGAAGCGGATGGTAATGGAGTGCCATCAACAATAACTGATCCTGCAACAAATTGTGTCCACGATGGTAAAGGGTCTGAGAATATAGCGTTGTTAGCAGGAATATTGCCTGTGTTCGTAATAGTCGTTGTATACGTAATCGTATCACCAATCGTCGCAAAAGTTTTATCTCCTATTTTAATAGTATTTAAAATAGCACTTTCAATTTTTGTTGTAACGTTGTTAGAAATAATATTTTTTGAAACTGGGGGATTAGCTGGATTAACGATATGTTGAAAGCTAACGCTAGCTTGATTAGTAATTGGATTTATAGGCGGAATTTCATTGGCGATAATGTGAAATGCTACGATGACAGATTCGTTTGGCGCGATATCACCGATTGGAACGCCTGTAATGATATCTGCATTTGGGATGCTAGTTCCGTTCAGTGTAAAGCTATTCGGTTCAAAGGAAGTTCCGTCTGGAATAAGGTCGGTAAAAATAACATTTGTTGCACTCACATCTCCGCTATTTGTAATTGTAACGTTGTAGGTAATATCCTGCCCGATATCTACCGTAGATACATTTGAATTTTTTTGTGCAGTAAGGATAGCGCTATTAATTTGTGTTGTCGTTGTATTAGATTGATTAGAAGTTGTAATAGGTGGCTGGCTAGGATCAACGACATAATGATATGTGGTAGAAGCAGAGTTAGAAATGGGATTAAGTGTTGGAAGTGTAATAACAGTTGCTTGGAATGTAACGATTGCCGTATTACCACCATTAATGGAACCAATATTTACACCAGTTGATAAATCGGCGTTTGGAATGGTTTGCCCATTAGCTGTGAAACTATTTGGAACGAAACTTAAATTGCTATCAAGAATATCGATAATAGTTACATCAGTTGCGGTCACATTCCCGGTATTAGGAAGGTTAAGTGTAAATGTTATTGTATTACCAACATCCGCAAAAGTAAGATTGGCTGTTTTGGTGCTAATAATAGTTGCGTTGTTTATTTGAAGGAGTGTAGTGTTGGAAGTAGCTGCACTTGAAACGGGAGGATTAACAGGATCAACAGTAAATTCATACGTCGTTGATGCTGTATTTGGTGCTGGGTTACTAGGGGGAATGCTGTTCACTGTAACTTGAAAGACGATACTATATATTTCGTTTGGTGGAAGTGTTGCAAGTAATACACCTGTATTTGGATCCGCGTTAGGTTGTAAAACGCCATCGACAGTTAATGTGTTAGGAACAAATGTGAGTCCACTTGGTAATGTATCTGTGAATACAATATTAGTTGCATCGGTATTGCCTACATTGGTAATAGAAGTAGTATAAAAAGCAGTTTGCCCGATATCTGCAAAGGATACACTTTCATTTTTCGTCATAGACAATATTGCTTCGTTAATTTGGGTTGAAACAGGATTACTAATTGAAGTTTCTGCATCAGGTGGTGAGACTAATTGATACGATGTTGATGAGAAATTTACAATTGGGTTTTGGTTTGGTAATGATGTTACAGTAACTTGGAACGAAACTGTTACTGTAGTCCCGGCTGTTATTGTCCCAATATTCACACCGTTCGATGGATCCGCCCCACTTTGAGGAACTCCGTTAATAGAAAATGTGTTTGCAATAAATGTAGTGACGCTTGGCACTGTATCTGTAAATATAACATTTTGTGCAGATGAGTTTCCATTGTTTGTTAAAATGACAGTATAAGTGAGTGTGTCTCCAATACGACTAAAGGATTTATCGACTTGTTTTAATGAAAGAATGTTAGCTGTATTAATCGTAGTAAACACTGTGTTTGAAGTAACGTTTCTTGAAACAATCGGTGCATTTGGATCAGCGATAAATGTGTAAGAAGCAGTAGCGGAATTGGCTACAGGATTTTGGTTTGGTGTAGAAGTAGCAGTAACTTGAAATGCGATAGATATTGATTTGTTAGGAGCAATTGATCCGACTGTTATACCTGTATTAGGATCGAGTCCGATGTGTGTACTGCCATTGATTGTGACACTATTCGGAATGAACGTTGTGCCGTCTGGAATAAGATCAGTGAAAGTAATATTCGTTGCATTTGTATTGCCATTATTCGTTAAAATGGTTGTATAGGTAATGGTATCACCTAGTGTAACAATTGTTTGATCGACCGATTTTGCCATCGTTATCATAGCATCTAGTACCGGATTTGTAACGATATTCGTTGAAGTAGAAGTTGTAATAGGAGTTCCGTTTGGATCGACAGAATAAGAATATAAAATTGTGTCATTACCCATAATTGAACTTGAAGGGGGAACAGAAAGAACATTTGCTTGGAAAGTAACGGTTACTGTTTCACCAGGAGCGATATTTGGTATAGTTACTCCAAGTGCTGGTTGCGCACCAGATTGCTGAACCCCATTTATTTTGACTGAGTTTGGTATAAAGGTAGTGTTAGCTGGAATTGCGCTCGTGAACGTTATATTCGTTGCAGTCGTATTTCCTGTATTTGTAATAGTTGTTGTATACGTAATCGTATCTCCAACAGAAATGATAGATTTATCAACGCTTTTTTTGGTCGTTAATATTGCACTATTAATTGTTGTCGAAACAGCATTAGATACGTTCGTTTGTGTTACGGCAGGTTGGCTAGGATCAACTACATGTGCAAATTGTACAGAACTAAAATTAGAAATTGGATTTATACTTGGAATGTTTGTAACAAGTACGTTGAGAGTAATCACGGCCGTTCCATTTGGGTTTATATTTCCAATCTGAATCCCGTTAGATGGATTTCCGATTTGCTGTGTACCAGAATCGTTTGTAAGAGTGCCAGATATGAATGTCGTCCCATCAGGTAAAGTATCCGTGAAAATTATATTTTGTGAAGTGACATTTCCAGGGTTACTTAATGTAATTGTATAAGAAATTGTATCACCAATCGTTGCGAAAATTTTATCTACAGATTTGATTGCCACAATTTCTCCAGAATTTATTTGTGTCGAAACAGAATTAGATGTCGTATTTCGTGAAACAAGTGGTAAATTAGGTCCTGTCATAAATTTATAATCAATAGAAGCGCCGTTTACAACCGGTGAGTTTGGTCCGCCTGGTCCAATTGTGAAAATTGGATTTGGAATGCTAACTACTTGCACACGGAAGGTAACATTTATAAAATCTCCGGCAATAATATCTCCAATTGGTATCCCGTTCGCTGGATTTACTCCAGGTAATAAAACTCCGCCTACTCGAACGCTATCTTCTATAAATACTGCGTCATTTGGAATCGGATCTGTAAAAATGATATTCGTAGCAGTTGTGTTTCCTACATTTTCTAATAAAACTGTATACGTTAAAAATGAATTTCCAGGTGCTATGTCAGAAAATAGCCGATCCACACTTTTCGTTGCTTGAATAATTGCTTCGTTAATTTGAACTAAAGTTGGATTACTTGTAGCTGTTTCTGTCACCGGCGGCTGGGTAGGATCAATAATGATCGAGTATGTCGTGCTAGACTGGTTCAAAGTTGGATTTGTAACTGGTATTGAGCCAACGATAGCTTGAAAGCTAATTGTTGTCGTTCCTCCAACTGGAATTGAGTCTAAAGAAATCCCGCTATCTGGTCTAAATCCAAGTTGTGGGATGGTATTAATTTGTACGCTATCAGGAACGAATGAAAGTTCAGGTGGTAATATATCGATAAAAACAGGTGTGTTTGCGGCAGTATTTCCGCTATTGGTGAGGGTAGTTGTATACGTAATTGTATCTCCAACAGCAGCAAAAGCACTGCTTGCAGTTTTTGTTGCGATAACAGAAGCAGTATTTACTTGTGTAAAGGTTTTATTAGATTGAACTGTTCGTGAAACTGGCGGTTCATTTATATCTACAATAAAGCTATATTGAAGCGATGATTTATTCGGGATTGGATTAGGGTTTGGAAGTGTTGTAATGTTTACTTGAAAACTGAGTGTAGCAGATGCATTTGAATTCAAGTTACCAATATTGATACCGTTTTGTGGATTTGCATTCGGAACGGTTACACCATTTATCTTAAAGCTATTTGGGATAAAGGTAGTACCGTTTGGAATTGTATCAGTAAAAATAATGTTGTTCGCAGTAGTATTTCCGTTGTTTGTAACAGCTGAAGTGAATGTAATTGTATCACCAATTGTAGCGAAAGTTGTACTAGCGCTTTTATTTATTACTAAAGTAGCGTCAATAATTGGTGTAACTGTTGTATTTGTTACAGTGCTACCAACAGCAGGAGATTGGTTTGGATTTACGGTATATTCATAATTTACAAGAGCATTATTTGTTAATGTGCCACTAGGTGGTATCGCTAAAATTTGTGCTTGAAAAGTAATGAATACAGTATCTCCTGGCGAAATATCTGCCAAGTGAACACCAAGTGATGGATCTAATCCTGGTTGTGGAACATTATTGATCGTTACGGAGTTTTGGATAAATGAAGCTCCTGCGCCAAGCCCATCTGTTAAAACAGTTGCACTAGCAGGGGTATTACCTGTATTTGTTACTGCAATCGTATAAGTAACGATATCTCCAATTGCAGCATTCGGTGTGTTCACTGATTTTGTAGCGATAATCGTAGCGTTATTAATTTGAGTTGTTATTACGTTACTTAACGTATTGGCGGATGCTGGAGGTAAGTTAGGGTCTATGACGTACTGGTACGTTGTATTGCTTTGGTTCGGGATTGGATTTGGGTTCGGTATAGAATTTACTTGTACTTGGAACGAGATGATCGTATTTGCATTCTGATTTATTGGATCGATTGCAATTCCGCTTGCTGGATTGACATTAGGCAGTGTATTCCCATTTACAGTAACACTATTAGGAATAAACGATGTTCCGTTTGGAATTACATCTGTAAATATTACATTTGATGCAAGTGTGTTCCCGTTATTCGTTAAAGTAGTCGTGTACGTAATAATATCATTTACGTTAGCAAACTGTTTATCTGCAGATTTAGTAGCGGCAATTGAGGCGTTATTAATAGTTGTCTGTACAGTGTTAGAAGCAACCATCTGCATCACAGCAGGTTTGGATGGATCATACGTATATTGGAATGTTGTGCCTGATTGATTTGTAATTGGGTTTACAGCAGGGATAGTTGGTACAAAAACTTGAAATGCAACGGTGCGTGATGAATTCGCTCCTATCGTACCAATTGAAATGCCGGTGGCAGGATTTGCGTTAGCTACAGGGACATTATTAATCGTTACAGTATTAGGAATGAAGAGGGTACCCGCTGGAATGATATCTGT
Organism: Bacillus sp. B1-WWTP-T-0.5-Post-4; assembly: GCF_009183795.1. Lineage (NCBI taxonomy): Bacteria > Bacillati > Bacillota > Bacilli > Caryophanales > Bacillaceae > Bacillus > Bacillus sp. B1-WWTP-T-0.5-Post-4. Next base: position 394,397 of record NZ_WEIJ01000002.1, on the reverse strand, counting down.
AAACGTTACATTAGCAGCAGGGATATTCCCGTTATTTGTTAAAATAGTTGCATATAGTATGACATCACCGACATCAGCGAAGTTTGTACTCGTTAGTTTTGTAGCAACGATATTAGCAGTATTAATTTGTGTAGTTACTATATTGCTAGCAGCGTTTCTAACGAGAGCAGGTAAATTTGGATCAGCGATAAAGCTATATTGAAGTGAAGCGCTGTTTTGAATTGGGTTTGGTGAAGGTAGCCCATTTGCACTTATTTGAAAAACAATCGTTGCAAAACCACCTGAAGGAATGGAGCCGACTTGAAGACCGGTACTAGGGTCTGCACCTTGTTGTAAAGTACCACCTATAAAAATACTATTTGGTACGATAGTGGAGCCGTTAGGGATTATATCGGTAACAATAACATTATTTGCTGTAGTATTGCCAAGATTAGCTAAAGAAATTGTATATGTGATTGGTTGCCCGACATCGGCGATAGTTGAATCTACTTCTTTGACAATCACTACATTTGCTAAATTAATTTGTGTACTTACAGTGTTACTTACAGATGTTTCTATAGTTGGTGGATCGCCCGGATTTAGAATAAAGCTATACTGTGTACTAGATGAATTTAATGTTGGGTTTTGTGTTGGTAAAGAGGTGACGGTTACTTGATAAGAGACAGTAAGTGAGCCATTAGCAGCAATGGAAGGTAGTGGAACACCTATATTTGGATCTGCGTTATTTTGAAGTACACCATTAATAAGAAAAGTGTTTGGAATAAAGGTAGTACCGTCTGGATTCGTATCTACGAAAGTAGGGCTATCAGCAGAAACACTTCCTGCATTCGTCAAAGTAACAGTATAAGTTAATGTATCCCCTACGGTAGCGAACGCTCGATCCACTGTTTTGGTTGAAATGACATTTGCATCGTTTACTTGAGTAAATGTAGTAGTTGAAGTAGTGTTCTTACTTACAGGTGAAGCGTTTGGATCAACGATAAAGTTATAGGAGATGGAAGCGCTATTTGAAATAGGGTTTGGATTTGGAATGCTAGTTATTACTACTTGGAATGAAGCTGTAATTGTAGTATTAGCATTGATGCTACCAATATTGATGCTAGCTGGTGTAACGCCTGGCTGAGTAACACTGTTAACTATAACGCTGTTTGGGATAAAGGCGGTTCCATTCGCAATTGAATCAGATAGTAATATATTGTTCGCTGCAACATTTCCATCGTTAGTAAGAGCAAAGGTGTAAGTTAATACATCGCCAACTTCCGCAAACGTTTTATCTACAGATTTATTAACATGGAGATTTGCTAGTCTAATTGTTGATGTAACAGAATTAGAATTTGCTGTTTTTGAAGTCGGTGGCAAACTTGGATTTACAGTGTAAATATAAGAGGCGAAAGCGTTATTAATAATAGGGTTTTGGGCAGTAATGTTAATGACTGTTACTTGAAAGGATAAGGTAAAAGTAGCTCCACCAGGAATTGTGCCGATAGGTAAAGCAACGAGAGAATCTACATTCTGCAAAACTCCGTTTAGTGTTACAGTACCAAGAGTCAATATCGTACCGTTTGGAAGTGGATCTGTTAGTTGAACGTTATTAGCGGCTGCATTTCCACTGTTTGTAATAAGAATTGTATAACTTATCGTTTCGCCAATTGTGGCAAATTGTTTGTTAGTTGATTTTGTTAATGTTACATTCGCATTGTTAATTTGAGTGGAAACGAGATTAGAAGAAATGTTTTTTGTAACGGGAGATTGGCTAGGGTTGACTGTATATTGATAAGCAGCGCTTGATCCGTTAGATACGACATTTGACGCGGGTATTGTATTTACTACTACTTGAAATGTAACATTTTTTATTGTGCCGCTTGGGATGGATCCAATGTTCACGCCGGTAGCAGGGTTTGCGCCCACTTGTGTTGTGCCATCTATTGTTAAACTGTTTAGAACCAAAGTTGTTCCAGTAGGAATGATATCTGTAAAAATAACATTGTTCGCATTTGTATTACCTGTACCTGTAAAGGAAACGGTGTACGTTAGTGTATCACCAATATCTGCGAAATTTTTATCTACTGCTTTTGCCATTGTTACAGTGGCGTTATTCACTTGAGTAGATACGGTATTGGTCGTATCAGTCCCACTTACTGCAGGTTGATTTGGTACAGGAATGTATTGATATGTTGTTGTACCACTATTTAATATTGGATTTGTTTGGGGGATAGAAGGAACGAATACTTGAAATGAAATAGTAGTAGTAGAATTTGCGGCAATTGATCCAATTGATATACCATTAGCGGGATTTGCGCCAGCTTGAGTAACTCCGTTTACAGTTACACTCCCTGGAATGAAAGTAGTCCCGTTAGGAATCGGATCCGTATATATAACATTTGTTGCAGCGATATTTCCTATATTAGCTAAGGCTATACTGTAAGTTAATGTTTCACCAATATCGGTAAAAAGTTTGTTAACTGATTTTGTTCCATTAATATCTGCAAGGTTAATTTGTGTTCCAGCAGAGTTACTTGTTGCAAGACCATTAAAAGTTGTTCCTCCGGCGATTGGTGTATATTGAAATGTAATATTAGCAGTGTTAGAGATAGGATTTTGACTTGGAAGAGAAACGACAGTAGCTTGGAAAGTTACTATACGAGAAGCACCATTATTAATTGTTCCAAGAGATATACCAGCCGCAGGATTTGCATTTGTTTGTGGTACGTTATCTACTGTTACAGTGCCGGGTATAAAAGAAGTACCGTTAGGGAGACTATCTATAAAAATAGCGTTATTGGCAGGAAGAAGCCCGGTGTTAGGGATAGTAACTGTATAAGTGAGAATATCTCCAATTGCAGCAACACTTTTATTCACGCTTTTCGTCGCTTGTATATTTGGTGAGTTTATATTAATTTGTAAGCCTACTGTATTTAACATATATGCGTCTCCGTTAGTAGTTAAACGGATTGCGGCGGATACTTGTGAGTTTGTTAAATAAGGAGAAATATCAATAGAAGTAATGTCCCAGCCCTGTCTTCCTGCGGAGATGTTTGTACTTGTAGAAGCACTTTGATTTCGTGTTCCAAATGTCCCTGTTGTATCTAAGTTTCCTGCAGCATTATTAACTTGAGAACCGAAGAAATTATTTATAGCATTGTTTGGTCCAGATAAAGCATTTAATGAACTGAAATTTGGTCCAAATAAAGCTTGATCCCCGGTTAAATCTGCATCTCCTTCAGTAGAACTTAAAAATAATCTCCCGCTTACTGGTCCACCTGAAGGTGTTAAAAATCCAGAAACAGAGACATCAGCACTACCAGTTTCTGCAGAAACACGGTTACCAGCTACATAAATGGTTAAGTTTCTTGCTGGCAATGTCCCGTTTTGATAAGCGACGATAAGCGTCCATCCAGCCGAATTAATTGTTCCATTAGAAGCATCTATAGGATCTACAAGTCCAGGAACCGCTCCTGTAGTATAGGAACCAGAACCTCCCGCTTGAATAAGAGTTGTTACGTCTGCTGAACGAGTGTAAAAGCCAAATGTAATAGAGTTTGAAACGAATGTTTGATTTGAAGCTGTAACAGCTGAAGGAGTAATCGAGTATGTTGAAACAGGTGTTGTAAAAGAAACTGGGTTTCCTAATACACTCGTAATGTTTTGATCACGAGATAAATAGTTTCCACCCCAAACGAGTTCTGCGTAAAGAATAGTACTACCAGCAGGGATATTTAAAATAGCGGTAGAACTATTTTGTGTATAGTTTAACGTTGTACCAGCAGGAAAAGTAGTTACTTGTAAAGCAGTATTCGTAGTTACGAATGCACCAATTGCCCCGATTGTACCAGCACGGTTTTGATTACTAATTTTACTTAAGCCTAAAGTATTGCCTGTAATAGCGAGTGCGCCGTTAGTGGTGGTAGAAAATCGATTCGTAATGGGCATGTTGTCACCTCATTTACAATATAGTCTTGGTCAAAATAACATATGTGTGTGACAAATAAAGGGAAACATGTACAAGTTGATTTCGTAATAATGATTTAAATGTCTAGATAAGGGGATGGAGTATGATTGAATTGGAAATTAGCGTGGAACGTCTTAGGCAAGAAAAAATAGAGGACATTGTAGCATTATCTTCTTATATTGGTTGGGATTATAACAGAGAAGAAGTTGAAACAATTTTTAACTCAGGTATTGTATACGGTGTATGGAATGAGCGAAAGGAACTTATTGCTAGCGCAGCAATAATATTATATGGGGAGGCGTTAGCATCTATCGGAATGGTAATTGTACATCCAGATTATAAGGGAAGAGGAATTGGAAAGATGATAACAGATTCATGTATTAAGAGTGTACTAGCTCATACTCCCATTATGTTGATTGCTACGGATGAGGGAAAGCCTTTATACGAAAAGTTAGGATTCAGGGAAGTAAGCTATGTTTCTAAATACATATGTAACTCATACAATGCGAAAGATTATTGTGTAAGAAATGAAGATTATGTGATGAATTATGAAGAGGGTGATTTAGAAAAAATAATAAAAATAGATGAATATGCGTTTGGAACAAATAGAAAAGAGTTTTTAAAGAAAAGAATTATGCAAAGTGAACAGTGTATCGTTGTAAGGGACAAGGAACAAAATGTATTAGGTTACGGTTTAAGCATACAAACACCAGAAAATAAGATAATAGGGCCGGTTGTTGCTAAAAATGATGAGATGGCAATGAGAATTGTACATGATTTAACAAAAGGGCATAATGGTAAATTAAGAATTGATGTACTAGAAGGAAAGAAAGATTTCATGAAAGTATTAGAGATTGCTGGTTTTAAAAAGGTGAATACACCACCAATTATGATGAAAAATAGCGGTCAATTATTAAAAAGGAATAATGAGTTATATAGCATTGCAGCACAAATTTTTGGGTGAAAAAGAATCCTTCTGAATGAAGGATTCTTTTTCGCTAATCACGATATTGATCATGAGTCGGCTGAAAGAGGTCTTCCTCGATATCTCTCACCATAGAAAAATGATCAACGTTATAATGACCGTGTAAAGTTTTATTGTGATGACCAATAATTTGTTCTGCAGACAATACATTAGAATCAGTTGTTGAATGACCGTTTTTAATTAATGTAACGTCAAATCCTTGTACAGTTGCTGCTCTAACTGCAGTGTCAATGCAATGTTCTGTTTTACATCCGCCTATAACAATATGATTAATGTTTTCTTCTTTTAAAAGTTCAAGTAAAGAAGTGCCGTAGAATGAATTGGTTGCTGCTTTATTAATAAAGATTGCAGACTGAGGTATTTGAATTTGATTATGTACTTCAAATCCTTCGCCACTACCAGAAGCAACATCGATATCTCTTACGAAAACAATAAGGGCATTTGAATCTATTGCTTTCTGCAGGGCTATATTTAGTGTAGATAATAGCTCAGTTTTACGAAAAACTTCATTTTCTTGCTCATTTCCATCAATTAATTCTTGCTGAGCGTCGATAATTAATAGTGCTTGTTTCATCGTGTCTCCCCTTTAATATGAAATAAGTTCCACTGTACATATTCCTTCAGATTGTTAGAAAATCCTCCATTGTAAGCGAAGTAGAAGATTGATTTACAAAGTTGTCAAAGAAATTTCATTCTCATAGCGTGTAAAAACATGTATGATAGGAGATGGAGAATTTTTGAGTAGGTGGGAATAACATGCAAACAGTAGAAGATTATCTTTCATTCTTACATACGAAAGGATTTAAATTATCAGAGGAAGCACAAGGGTTTATTATGTTTGGACAAGGATATACTGGTGCATCTGATGGGATTGTGAACGCAGCAATAGAAGCCACAATTAAACATCAATTGCAGTTTGATGGTAGTTATTTCGTTGCGTTATTAGAACGATTGAAAGAGGAAGAAATTACAGATAAAAAAAGCGCTAAGGCTTTTATGCGGAAGTTACAAGCGTAACTTCACGCAGCCTGCGCTTCTTTTTTTGTTTTGGAAGGTAATTCAACAAAAATCATGCCTAGAAAAATACATAGACATCCGATAATAGCAGAAATAGAAAGTTGTTCATTTGCAACGAGAACGCCTGTTAATGCAGCAAAAACGGGCTCCATTGCGAAAATAATTGCTACCCTCGTTGGAGAAGTGTGTTTTTGTGCCGATGTTTGAATGAAAAAAGCAATAGATGTTGCAAACAGGGCAGTTAGAAAGAGTGCAAATAAAAAGGATTGATTCGTCCATAGTGATACTGAAAATAACTTTTCCCAATCTTCAAACAAAAAAGCGCAAATAGAAGAAAATATACCAACAGCTAATACTTGAGATGTGCTTAATAATAAAGGTGATATTTTTTTAGAAAAGAAGCCGTTAATAAGAATATGGGCAGCGAAAGCGACTGCACAACCAAGAACAAGTATATCTCCTATATTTAATTGGAAAGAATCAGCAGCTGTTAATAAGTACAAACCTGTTGTAGCTACAGCAATACCAAGTATGATGAAAATGGTGGCTTTTTGTTTTAAAAAGATAAATGATAAGATTGGGACCATAACAATGCTTAGCCCAGTTAAGAAACCTGCTTTTGAAGAAGTTGTATAGAGTAAGCCAAATGTTTGTAATAAATAGCCGACAAATAAGAAGAACCCAACCATTAATCCAGCTAAACTACTATGTTTTAATTCTTGTTTTGAAGTTTTCTGTGAGAAAATAATTTGAACGAATAATAAAATAATTCCAGCGAATAAAAAGCGAATACCATTAAACGTAAATGGACCAACGAAAGACATAGCGTTTTGAACGACAACAAACGTAGCTCCCCAAATAAAAGAGACAAATAATAAAGCAAGAGGAGCAATCCACTCTTTTTTCACACTCATACCCCCGTTAATTTTGTAAGATAGCTTTTCTAGCTAATTCATCAGCTACTTTATTTTGACTACTTGGAATCCACTTAATAAAAAAGAGATCGAAGTTTTTTATGTACTGCAGTGCTTCATCTAAAAGAGGTGCAAATATTGTATTTTTTGCGTATTCCTTTTCAACAGCCCGCTCAACAAGCTGCGAATCTGTACGAAAAGAGACAGTGCTATAATTATGCTCAATGCAATATTTTAATGCTAGAAGTAAAGCGCGGTATTCTGCTTCATGATTGGACATTGTTCCAAGTGGTACTGATAATTGTACAGGCGGCTGAACGCCTTTAATAAATACTCCTGCACCAGAAGGACCAGGATTTCCTTTTGATGCACCATCAATATATACTTCAATCAAAATGAGAAACCTCCAAATTATAAGATTATCCCCTACTTAAATATTTTTTTGAAGTAGGGGATAGAGTAGTTATCCGATTGTGATGCTGTAACGACATGTAAATGTTTCATTCGCTTGTAAAGATTGAATTCCCTTTTTGTCCTTGAAATCTTTTGCTGGATTTACTTCATCAGCGATTCCATACCAAGGTTCAATACATAAGAAAGGTGCGTTATTCCCTGGTGTCCATACGCCGACAAAGGGAAATCCATCAAATTCTACTTTTACAAATTTATTATGTTTATGAGAACGAATCGAAATTTCATTCGTATTCATATGTTCAAAAATAAGCGCATCATTTTTGAATAAATCATATGTAAGTGGCAATTCAGTCGTATTTTCAGCGATTAATTGCTTTTTGTTTGAAAGATAAGGTCCTTCTAATACGCTTGTTTCTAAGCGTTCCAAACCATTAAACGATAAGTGATAATCTGTAAATGATTCACCGTCCAATAAAGGGAAGTTGAATCCAGGGTGTGCTCCAATTGAGAAGAACATCTCTTTTGAAGTAGGATTGTTTACTTCATATGTTACATGAACACTTTGTCCATCTAGCTCATAAGAAACGAGTAATTCGAATTCGTATGGGTATTTTTTTAATGTTTCTTCATTACTAGTAACGGTATAAGTGATCTTTGTTTCGCTTTGTTCTTTCACAGAGAAAGTAAGATCACGGGCGAAACCGTGTTGTGTTAATGAATATGGTTTACCGTCTACGTAGTATGTATTATCTACTAATCGACCGACAATTGGGAACAAAATTGGTGCACGGCGTCCCCAATAAGTAGAATCACCTTGCCATAAATATTCTATGTTGTCTTCTTTTAAGCGAACGCTCTGTAATTCTGCACCTTTGTCAGAAATGGAAACGATCACTTTTTCATTTTGAATTGTTGCTGTCATGAAGTGAAACCTCCTAAATCTTTCATATGTTTTATTATACGTTGTCTAAAAGAAAAAAGGTAGTTCACGATAGGAATCTATTGACGAAAGAGGGGCTACCACGTAAAATATAATCTTGTTGCCTAAAAAACGAATAACGTGGTTCGAAACCATCCCACGTAAAAAAACTAAGGAGATTTTGTCATGAATATTAGAACATTAGTCGGTAATGGTATTTTAGCGGCATTATATATTGCTGTTTCTATGCTTATTCAGCCATTTGGCTTTACGAATGTACAGTTTCGTATTTCAGAGATGTTTAATCATCTCGTTGTATTTAACAAGAAAGCAATTTACGGAATTGTATTAGGTGTATTTTTAACGAATCTCTTTTTCTCACCTATGATCGCTTATGATTTAGTATTTGGAGTAGGTCAATCTATTCTTGCATTAGTTGCAACGATTATTTCTATGCGGTTTATTAAAGGTGTTTGGGCTCGTATGATTTTTAATACAGTTATCTTTACGATTACAATGTTTATGATTGCAATTGAACTTCATCTTGCATTTGATCTACCATTTATGTGGACTTGGTTAACATGTGCAGCAGGTGAATTCGTAGTAATGGCGATCGGTATGCCTGTAATGTACTGGATTAATAAGCGAGTACAATTTGAAAGATTTATGTAATAGATGAAAGAGCTATTCCTATGGGATAGCTCTTTTTGTATGTAATCATATTGAATATTATGCTGTGACTCTAGATAAAATATAATAAAATAAAGTGAGGCTTTCATTAGCTGGCTACATATAAGAAGTCTTATATAAGGGGAATGTAGTATGAAATATAAAATTCATTGGTTGTATAAAACGAAGCGCGGGTTGCAGACGGAATTAACAACAGAGTATATGAGCATAGAAGAAGTACTTCAATTTGCAGAGGATTTTGAGAAAACAGGAAGAGTAAAAGAATTTTCATTTTATGATGAAATGGACGCAGAATGGTCATTAAAAGAGATGAAAAAGTTAAGTAAGCAAGTAGAGGAAGAGCCCCAAGAAATACTCGTTTATTTTGATGGTGGGTATGATGTGCAAACGAAAGAAGCTGGCGTTGGTATATGTGTGTATTATAAAAAAGGAAATACAAACTACCGCATTCGCCGCAATGCATATATAGAAGGTATATATGATAATAATGAAGCGGAATATGCATCATTATTATACGGTATGAATATACTCGAGGAACTAGGGATTAAGTATGAAGCAGTTACACTTCGCGGAGACTCACAAGTGGTACTGCAGCAATTAGCCGGAGAATGGCCTTGTTATGATGAACATTTAAATCATTATTTAGATCAAATTGAACAAAAGGCGAAGCAAATGAAATTAAAACTTATATGTGAGCCGATATCTAGAAAACAAAATAAAGAAGCACATCAATTAGCTACGCAAGCATTGGAAGGAACAGTTATTGATAGTCATAAAGAAATAACTGAATAGAGAGGTGCAAAGGTGGATAAAAAGCAACTCATTACAGAGGTAAATGACTTATTAGAAACGTATTGTGAAGGATGTTTTTTGCGAGAACATAATCGAAAGACAAATAGTAAGTATTACGCTCATTCATTTTGTATAAGGCAATGTACAGTTGGAGAAACATTGAAAAAGTATGGGGACCAGTTGTCATGAAAAACATCCAGAGAAAATTCTCTGGATGTTTTTTAGTGTCTTGCTTCGTTTAGTTGATGCTCACATTTATTTAATTTCTTTTCCTCATTCATTAAAAATGGTTCATCTAAATCAGTCGCAACAGATTTCATAATTTCAAGCTGAGAGCGAGCTGCTTCTACAGCAGTAGTAGCATGCTCTAATGTATCTGGATCCATTGAAATTGTTGCTGATCCTACCATTTTTTGTGCTGTTTCTACACGGAATTTCACTTCTTCAAAATCATTTACTTCTGATCCCATTAATAATTCCTCCTTTGTATAGTGCGCATTTCACATAGTTTTTGCTCTGTAAAACGGAAATATACAAAGGAATAACAAAGGAGGTTACCAAGTAAGGTAACCTCCTGTTATATGTTGGATTAAAGTTTTACTACGTTAGCAGCTTGAGGTCCGCGGTTACCTTCAGTAATGTCGAAAGATACTTCTTGACCTTCTTCTAAAGCTTTGTAGCCGTCGCCTTGAATAGCAGAGAAATGTACGAATACATCGTCAGCGCCTTCCATTTCGATAAATCCAAAACCTTTTTCGTTGTTAAACCATTTTACTTTTCCTTGCATGTTACAATTCCTCCTAAAAGCGTTTACTATTTTCATTTAGTGAAATTCATTTTAAAAAATAATATAAACTAAAAATGCTATATTCTTGAATATTCTGCTAAATGATTAATTTAAATATACACGAATTGGGAGAATTTAGTCAAGTAAGCGATTTTATTTTTTTGTATTTTTAAATAATTTTTCAGTCAAATTTTTAAATAGGTATAGGACAGGCCGAGTATGTAATATTCTTAATTGAATGCTATACATAATGAGGTGAAAGAATGAATAAGTCTTACTTATTAGATAATGAAGGAATGAGAACGAGAACCGACATACCGGATTGGGTTGCAAAAGAATTTGAGATTTTTTCAAATGTTGTGTTAGAACCAACTTTTCCATGTTATTTCGGTTTAACAGCTTTGAAAAAGAATGAACTTCGTTATTCATTTCTTTCTCATAATGATTGGAGTCATTTGCCACATACAATGTTATCTTTTTTAGAGTTAATGAAAGAGAGGCCGATTGTAAGAAGGGGCTTTTTCCTTTTTGTAGAACCGGAATGTGAAGAACAGCCACTCGAATATTACCGTGATTCCTTTTGGAAAGTGTTACAGTATTTACATGAAAACGATAATCAAGCATGGCCAAAGCAAATTCCTGAAGATCCAGACCATTATTTATGGGAATTTTCATTTGGTGGTGAGCCAATATTCGCATTTGGAAATGCGCCAGCTTATAAACAACGAAAAACTAGACATTTAGGGAATTCTCTCGTTATTGGGTTTCAGCCACGCACTATTTTTGATGGATTAGAGGGAGATCGTCCTAAAGGAGCATATTCAAGACAAATGGTCCGTGAGCGAGTTGAAAAGTGGGATCAATTGCCGAAACATCCTAATATTAGTCATTATGGTGACCCGGAACATCATGAATGGAAACAATATTTCATAGGAGACGATGTAGAGCCAATAAAAGGGAAATGTCCTTTTCTTCATAGGATAGAAAAGTAAGAGCCATCACCTAGATGGCTCTTTTGTATATTTTGGATAAAAAAGGGTATTTTATTATGAAAGCTAGTCTATTTTTTCAAATTACATCATTAACTAGTAGTAAAGAGAGTAGAAAGGATAGAGCGATGTTTGGAGCAATTATACAGCAAATCGTATTAGGTATATCATTAGCTGCGCCAGTAGGGCCGATTAATATTGAAATGTTAAAACGAGGAATTGAACGTGGGTTTTGGCACGCTTGGGTTGTTGGAATTGGTGGAATGACTGCAGATGTTTTATTTATGCTTCTCATTTATTTCGGTTTATCTTCTGTGTTTATGTATACATATGTACAAGCCTTCATGTATTGCACGGGTTTTTTCTTGTTATTTTATTTAGGATTTCAAAGTGTAAAACAAGGAATTTTCGACTCGAATATGGAATATAAAAAAGAAGAGGTAGGTGGCCTTAAGCAATCGTTTATGGCAGGATTTTTAATTGCGATATCCAATCCATTAAATCTTGTTTTTTGGTTTGGTATATACGGAAGTACACTTAGCTCATTACTTACGAAGGTAACGAAACAAGAAGCTTTTTTGTACAGTCTTTGCATTATTGTTGGTATTATTTTATGGAATTTAAATATTGCTTTTTCTGTACATTTTGGAAGAACTTTATTAAAACCAAAAGCGCTTGGCTACATAACAGCCGGAGCAGGTATTATTTTAGTAGGTTACTCTATACATTTTGCATACAAAGCTTTACAGTTGTTCACATAAGATTGAAGGGGAGATTTTTATGTATCGAACCACTATTGACGGAAAAGAAATTATAATTACGTTAGCGCCAAAAATCCGAAAAGAAATTACTGATAGAAATCCACTATATGAAGCGGTATTTCATAATGCTGCAAGATTGTTACAAACAAAGCAACCGACGTTTGCAGTAAATCATGAAATATTTGGGCTCATTATTGGAGAAGTGCAAAGAGGAGAAGTAACAGTGTTTGCAGTGGAACATATTATTCCGAAGCAAAATATATTTGGACCAAACAATTTTTTCTCGACAATAGAACAGCAGGCAAATTTGTAAAGTGAATAGAATAAGAATAGAAAAGAAATAGTCGTAACGATATGTTGCGGCTGTTTTTTGGGAAAAGGGGGAAACAAGATGAAGAAAGTGGGGAAAGAGTTCTTTTTACAACATGATATCGTTATTATGTATAGCATTCTATTTGTTTTCATTATTATTTTAAAAATGCAATTTTTTACGTGGTTTGGCATGTTAGCATGTATGTTTGGGATTGTTTTCTATACACTTAATGAATATATGACACATCGTTTTTTATTCCATATAAAGCCACCTAAAAACACATTTCTATTAAAAATGTTAAGAAGATTGCATTATGATCACCACGTATATCCAGATGATTTAAAACTTTTGTTTTTACCTGTATGGTTTAGTATACCTAGTTTTACTATATATTTACTTATAGCATATGGTATTACAAAAAGTGTTACTATTACACTTTCATTTGGAATCGGAATGATTATTATGCTGCTCGTTTACGAATGGAAACATTATATTGCTCATAGACCGATTCGTCCCGTCACTAAGTTTGGAAGATGGCTAAAAAAACAACATATATTACACCATTATAAAAATGAAAAGTTTTGGTTTGGTGTTTCAAATCCAGTATTCGATTTTATATTTGGAACACTTAAAGACGGAAAAGATGTTGAGCTAAGCGAAACGGCTCGTAATTTAGAAAAGGAAAAAAAGACAAAAGTAGTGCGTTAAGCACTGCTTTTGTCTTAATGAGGATAAATAAGTAAAGTGTCACTTTATTTTGAAAAAGTATATTAAAAATTTAGGGGAAATTGCCGAAAAATGTCTATCAAAAAATCTTTGCATGAATGCATGGATTGTCTAAAATGAATATAAGTTTCTGAATATTTATAAAATTTAGTCTTTAGGTATGCAAGGGGGAAGTGTATTTCAAGTAAGAGAGGGGATCGGTTAATGAAACGAGACGATACGTCAGCACGTAAGTTGCAAAATGAGGTGAATTATACAGAGGTCGTTCAGTCGGAAGAATTTCAATTGTTATTAAATACGAAAAAGAAGTTTATCATTCCAATGAGTATTTTCTTTTTTAGTTTTTTTATCGCATTACCTATTCTAACATCGTATTCAAAGGTGCTTAATACACCTGCATTTGGAGACGTTACATGGGCGTGGGTATTTGCTTTTTCCCAATTTATCATGACATGGGCACTATGTATGATTTACAGCAAAAAAGCAGAATCATTTGATGAAATCTCCCGAAAAATTCTGCAAGATATGAAAAAAGGGAGGGGCTGAACTTGAATACTACTGCATTTGCACTATTTTTAATTATTGTTCTTGGTACGCTCGTCATAACCTATTTTGCATCGAAAAAAACGAAAAATGCGAGTGAATTTTATACGGCTGGAGGGGGATTAACTGGTTGGCAAAATGGTCTGGCCATTGCTGGAGATTACATGTCTGCTGCTTCATTTCTCGGTATAGCTGGAGCAATCGCATTAACTGGGTTTGATGGATTCTTTTATAGTATCGGTTTTTTAGTTGCTTATTTAGTTGTACTATATCTTGTTGCAGAACCGCTTAGAAATTTAGGAAAGTACACTTTGGCGGATATGATTGCAGCACGCTTTGATGCGAAAAAAGTTCGCGGAGTTGCAGCTCTTAATACGATGACGATTTCTATCTTTTATATGATTGCACAATTAGTTGGCGCGGGTGCACTTATTAAGTTATTATTAGGGATTGAATATACGACATCTGTATTAATCGTTGGAACACTTATGACGGTGTATGTTATTTTTGGTGGTATGACAGCAACGAGCTGGGTACAAATTGTAAAGGCTGTATTACTTATGGCTGGTACGTTTATTATTTCTGTTATCGTTTTCGCAAAATTCAACTTCAGCGTGACTGAAATGTTCGCTCAAATGAAAACAGCTACCCCTTTAAAAGATTCATTTTTAAATCCAGGTGTAAAGTATAAGGATGGTCTTGATACACTGTCTTTAAATTTAGGACTAGTACTTGGTACAGCTGGATTACCACATATACTTGTCCGCTTTTTTACAGTACGTGATGCAAAAACTGCACGTCAATCTGTCGTATATGCGACGTGGTTAATTGGTGCATTTTATATTATGACGATTTTCTTAGGATTTGGTGCGGCAGCGTTTGTAGGAAATGAAGCGATTATTAAAGCGAACCCAGCTGGTAATATGGCGGCACCTTTATTAGCCAAAGCGTTAGGTGGAGACTTCTTATTTGCTTTCGTATCAGCAATTGCTTTTGCAACGATTTTGGCTGTAGTGGCAGGTCTTGTATTAACAGCAGCATCAGCATTCGCTCATGATTTTTATAATGAAATCATTCGCAGAGGGAAATCAACGGAAAAAGAGCAAGTATCTATGGCTCGTTATGCATCTATTGGAGTAGCGATACTATCTATCATACTTGCATTATTTGCCCAAACATTAAACGTAGCATTTTTAGTATCATTAGCATTTGCAGTTGCAGCGAGTGCAAATCTACCAGTGATTTTATTTACAATATATTGGAAGCGTTTTAATACAACGGGCGCTATTTCTGGTATGATTGTGGGTCTCGTATCAGCTATTGTTCTCGTAGCGTTGAGTCCGAATGTTTGGAACCCTGTAGCTGGAAAAGCTATTTTTGTTGGGGAAGCGATATTTCCATATACGACACCAGGAATTATTTCAATTCCGCTCGGATTTCTTGCAGCATATTTAGGAACTGTTTTATCTAGTAAGAAAGAAGATGCAGCGAAATTTGATGAAATTCTCGTAAAATCTAATACTGGTCACGGTATTAGTGATGTGTCTTCACATTAAATAAAAGAGGAGCTTTTCGATAGATAAGAAAAGCTCTTTTTTCTTTTGTCATTTTCTTGTAAATATTACTGATTTGTAAGTAGGATTTGTCTTAATTTTGTGGAATGAAAATAGCAGGGAGAAATTTAAGTCATCATGGCACCAGCGCAGCTTTTGTGAAAAATAAGTTGTTATGGAAGGTGGAAGTAATGATGAAAACGAAGCAAACTGATGAATTATTAGCAAAAGATGAGCAATATGTTTGGCACGGAATGCGTCCCTTTAGTCCAAATAGTACAATGGTAGGGGCAAAAGCTGAAGGGTGCTGGGTTGAAGATATACAAGGAAAAAGATATTTAGATGGTATGAGTGGCCTTTGGTGTGTCAATAGTGGATATGGAAGAAAGGAGCTCGCAGAAGCGGCTTATAAGCAATTACAAACATTATCATACTTTCCAATGTCACAATCCCATGAGCCAGCTATAAAGCTTGCTGAAAAGTTAAATGAGTGGCTTGGGGGAGAGTATGTTATTTTCTTCTCAAATAGTGGTTCAGAAGCGAACGAAACAGCTTTTAAAATAGCAAGACAATACTATGCTCAAAAAGGTGAACCACATCGTTATAAATTTATGTCACGTTATCGTGGGTATCATGGGAATACAATGGCGACAATGGCAGCGACGGGACAAGCGCAGCGTAGATATCAATATGAACCGTTTGCTTCAGGTTTTTTACACGTAACACCACCGGATTGTTACCGTATGCCTGGGATTGAAGGGCAGCATATTTATGATGTAGAATGTGTGAAAGAAGTCGATCGTGTTATGACGTGGGAATTAAGTGAAACAATTGCCGCTTTTATTATGGAACCAATTATTACAGGCGGGGGCATATTAATGCCACCACAAGACTATATGAAAGCTGTTCATGAGACGTGTCAAAAACACGGTGCCTTGCTTATTAGTGATGAAGTAATTTGCGGTTTCGGTCGTACAGGAAAAGCATTTGGGTTTATGAATTATGATGTGAAGCCAGATATTATTACAATGGCAAAGGGCATTACGAGCGCATATTTACCATTATCTGCAACAGCTGTGAAAAAAGAAATATATGAGGCTTTTAAAGGTAAAGGAGAATATGAATTCTTCCGCCATATTAATACATTTGGTGGAAATCCAGCAGCTTGTGCATTAGCACTTAAAAACTTAGAGATTATGGAAAATGAAAATTTAATCGAGCGATCTGCGCAAATGGGTTCCCTTTTATTAGAGCAACTAAAAGATGAAATTGGGGAACATCCGCTTGTTGGGAATATTAGAGGAAAAGGCCTATTAGTTGGAATTGAATTAGTAAATGATAAAGAGACGAAAGAGCCAATTGATAACGACAAAATTGCAAGTGTTGTAAATGCTTGTAAAGAAAAGGGCTTAATTATAGGACGCAATGGTATGACAACAGCAGGGTATAATAACGTCTTAACATTAGCACCGCCGCTTATTATTTCAAGTGAAGAAATTGCCTTTGTTGTTGGAACGTTGAAGACGGCGATGGAACGTATTTAATAAATAGAGAGAGGAGCGAGCTTTAATATAAGGCTCGCTTTTGTTTAGTAGGAGGGGACTTTTAATGGATAAATATGATCCGAACAAACATTATCACATCGGATATTATGAAGACGGATATGATTTAGAAGTGACGGCGTATAAAAGAATAAATGAACCAGTTTGGGATGCTTATCTTCCGCACTATGAGGCAGACGATTTTTATAAGAAAGTGGAGGAAATGAAACTGGGTGAATATATAGATGATTATGGTATTAAGGTGTATTCATTTAGTAATGATATCAATGATGAAGAAGCACGAACTATTTTTGAAAAATGGTTAAAAAAGAACGAGATTGTTTAAAGATAAAACAAAAAGGAGATTGCTATCTTATAAAATAGCAATCTCCTTTTATTATAGTAAACTTATTTACTTGCTTTCATTGCTTTATCTTTTGCACCAAAAGTGTATTTTAACATTGGTGGTGTAATCATTGTAGTTAAAATAACGACAATAACGATTGCTGTAAAGTAATCTTGTGCCAATAGACCTGAAGAAAGTCCTGTTCCTGCGATGATAAGTGCAACTTCACCACGAGAAACCATTCCAGCACCGATAATTGCAGAAGACTTAGCGTCAAATCCAGTCATTCGTGCACCGAATCCACAGCCGATTAATTTCGTTAATACAGCGATAACAGTTAATGCTAAGATGAACCAAATTTGATTGCCGATACCGTCAAATGTAATATTCATACCGATACTAACGAAGAATACTGGAACGAACATAGCGTAAGCAATTGGTTCTACTTTCTTTTCTACTTCATGTTTGTAGTTTGTTTGAGAAATTGCAATACCAGCAGCGAAAGCACCGATAATACCAGCAATTCCTAATAATTCGCCGAAATATGCGAATGAGAAACAGATGATAAGGGCCGCGCTCACGATAGACTCAGATACGCGCAGTGGTGATAACCAGCGCATAATCGCAGGAACACCTTTCCATCCGATTAAAATAATAGAAGCGAAGAATACTACTTTCTTCAAGATAACCATTGTTAAGTTAACATCATCAGTACCTAAGAAGCTCATTGCAAATGCTAATAAAATAACGACAAGAATGTCATCAAATACAGCTGCGCCTAGCATGGTTGTACTTTCACGTGTTTTCATCTTTCCTAAATCGCGAAGTGTTTGAACGGAAATACTAACACTTGTCGCACATAGAAGTAATCCTAAGAATACAGCGTTTCCTTGTTCCATTCCCATAACAAGGCCGGAAACGTAACCACCTACGAATGGAAGAATGATACCTCCGAGTGCAACTGCTAAAGAAGAATTACGATTTGCGTTTAATTCTTCTAAGTCTGTTTCAAGTCCAGCCATAAACATTAAGAGAATAACCCCGACATTACTTAATTGAGTTAGAAGCTCTGAATTTTCAATCCAACCTAATACAGCTGGACCGATAACGATACCGACAATTAATTTACCTAGTACAGAAGGTTGACCTAATCTAACACTAAGATCACCAGCAAGCTTTGTACTTAATAAAATAAGTGCAATTTGAAAGAAAAATTCGAATTCCATCTGATCCTCTCCTCGTCATTTTTAATTTTATCATACGATTTCTCGGAATTTGCCTAATGAAAATATGTAAAACCCATTAAACAAAAGGGTCTGATTACAAGTTCTTTTGAACTCGTAATTTGAACCTGTAATTAATATATAATAGATTTTATAAAAAATCAATGAAAAAATGGGAGCTTTTTGAGGAAGAAGCTGTCTTATTGGGATATAGGTGTAAGAGTAGTGTGTGAATTTTATATGTATAAAATAGTATGAAGTCCTTTTCCATTACAAATAATAAATTCTACATACTATTTCACGAACTATAACTGTGAAAGGGAGGATTTATAATTTGAAGGCATTAAAAAATAACTTGTCTATTGTTGCTTTAGGTGGAGTAAATGAAATAGGAAAAAATATGTATGCTATCCAATATGAAAATGATATTGTCGTCATTGATTGTGGATCTAAATTTCCAGATGAAAGTTTATTAGGGATTGATTTAATAATTCCAGACGTCACATATTTGCAAGAAAATAAAGAAAAAATTCGCGGTTTAATAGTAACGCACGGGCATGAGGACCATATTGGCGGAATACCATATTTTTTAAAACAACTAAATGTACCAATCTATGCAACAAAGTTAACGTTAGGTTTAATTGAAATTAAATTAAAGGAACACAATCTTCAAAATGATACGGAATTAATCGTTATTCATTCAGAATCAGAAATTGATTGTGGTTCTATTAAGGCAACTTTTTTTAAAACGAACCACAGTATTCCGGATTGTCTCGGTATTGTTTTTCATACACCAGAAGGTACTGTAGTACATACAGGTGATTTTAAATTTGATTTAACACCAGTAAATAATCAACATCCTGATATTCATAAAATGGCTAAAATAGGAAGTGAAGGTGTACTAGCTTTATTATCTGAAAGCACAAATGCAGAACGTCCAGGTTTTACTCCATCAGAAAGGTCAGTAGGAGAACGGATAGAGGAAATATTTATGAAAGCAAATAGAAAAGTAATTATTTCTACGTTTGCTTCTAATGTGAATCGTGTTCAGCAAATAGTTGAAGCATGTATAAAAACAAATCGAAAACTAGCTTTGCTAGGGAGAAGTATGGTAAATGTAGTAGAGGTTGCTCTAGAGAAAGGTTATTTACATATTCCAGAAGGTATGTTGATTGAAGCAAATGAGGTAAATCGTTTAGATCCAAAGCAGGTTGCAATACTTTGTACAGGAAGTCAAGGAGAACCAATGGCAGCTTTAGCGCGTTTAGCTAGTGGAAACTATAGGCAAGTGGATATTTTACCAGAAGATACGGTTATTATAGCCGCGACCCCTATCCCAGGAAATGAACGTAACGTTTCTCGAATTATCGATAATTTATTTGCATTAGGAGCAAAGGTGATTTACGGATCAGGTAGTTCTACTGGAGTGCATGTATCCGGTCATGCATATCAAGAAGAGTTGAAGTTAATGCTTACATTAATGAAGCCAAAATATTTTATTCCAATTCATGGAGAGTTTAGAATGCTACATCACCATAGTTTGTTAGCAGAATCAATTGGTATTGAAAAGGAAAATATCTTTATTGTACGTAATGGAGATGTTGTAGATATAAGTAATGAAGTGGCAATTCAATCTAGAAGAATACAGGCAGGAAATATATATGTAGATGGATTAGGAATTGGAGATGTTGGAAATGCATTATTACGTGATCGTAAACAACTTTCAGAAGATGGAATGCTCGTTATAGTTATTACTTTTAATAAAGTGGATGGAGAAATAATTTCAGGTCCAGATATTATTTCTCGTGGATTTGTCTATGTCCGTGATTCAGAAGAATTTCTAAGAGAATTAAATAAATTAGCTGTTATTACGATTAATAATTTAAAGAAAGAGAATGTGAATAGCTGGGGTATTTTGAAAAGGGAGGTAAGAGAAGCATTAGGGAAGTATATATATACAAATACAAAACGAAAGCCGATGATTCTTCCTATAATAATAGAGGTTTAATAGTAAAAAAGAATTCTCGTATGGGAATTCTTTTTTGTTTTGAAGAGAAAATGAACATATAATGAAATAAATAGAAATGGAAGGAAATAAAAGATGTTATTAAATAAACGTTTTACAATTGGAGAAATGGCGAAAATGCATAATATCGCAGAATCTACATTAAGGTATTATGATGAAAAAGGAATTTTTCATCCGTCCATTGTGGATCCTCAAACGAATTATCGTTATTATACAATCGATCAATTTTCACTGTTAGATACGATTAAATTTTTACGTCAGTTAAATATTCCGTTAAAGGAAATTAAGAAATATATTGATGAAAGAAATCCAGCATACGCACTCAATTTACTGGAAAAACAACAAGAGATGATGCTGAAGAAACAAAGAGAAATTGAGTATGCTTTGGCGAAAATGGAGCATAGAATTCATTTAATTAAGAAAGCAACAAAAGCAAAAGCTGAACAAATGGTAATTAAAGAGATTCCGCAGCGAAAAATAACAGCTATTGCGGTTGCCCCGAATACGACGGATGATATGTTTGAGTACTACATTCATTCGTTGCAAAAAAATATGAGGCAAATGGATGATAGTCTATTTTCAGGAGATATAGGTGTGACAATTTCCAAAAAAGCATTAATGCAAAAGGAGTTTCAAGCATATAGCAGCGTATTTATTCTTTTGGATTATATGCCGTATGAAGTGCATACTTCAGATGAAATTAAAGAAGGTTTATATGCTTGTTCTTATCATCATGGACCGTATGAAGAAACAGATGCAACGTACAAGGAGTTACTTACATACATTGATAAAGAAGGTTACGAAGTACATGGAGATTCGATTGAGATTGGATTGATTGATTGGTCTGTAACAGAAAATCCAGAGGAGCAAGTAACAGAAATTCAAATTCCTGTAGTAAAAAAATAAGATGAAAACCTTTGAATTGATTACAAATTTACATTCATTAATATAATTCAGTTACCTATTTTTTAATTCTCTCTTGACCTTCAAGTTACTTGAAGGTTTAAACTGTGAACAGAGAGTTGAAAAAGGAGCATAATAGTATGGAAGCAACAGAAAAATTAAGAGAAAAACCAATTAAAAGTTTATTTATTTCATATTTAATACCAGCCGTTCTTGGAATGGTATTAATGTCAGTGAATATTGTAATTGACGCGGTCATGATTAGTAGAGGAGTTGGGGCGAACGGTTTAGCAGGAGTAAACGTGGCTATTCCAGCGTTTTCGATTTTCTTCTCTATTTCATTATGGATTGGAATGGGCGGGGCAACGTTATATTCCATTGCATTAGGTGAAAATAAACGAGAAAGAGCAAGGTCTATTTTTACTCAATCCATGACGGTAGCAGTTGTTATCGTAGGGATTTTAGCAGCGATTTGCTTATGGAGAATAGAAGATTTAGCATATTTATTTGGTGCAAATGAAGTGATTCTACCATATGCGTTAGACTATTTACACGTATTATTAACATTTGGAATGATATACGTTTTAGAAAATATTTTAAGTACATTCATACGAAATGATGGAAATCCTAATTTAGCAATGGCTGGTCTTGTTGTAACAGCTGTATTAAATATAGTGTTTGACTATATCTTTATTTTTATCTTTGGATGGGGTGTAACAGGTGCTGCTTCAGCGACTATTCTTTCGGCAGCGATTGGTTTCCTTGTATTATTAACTCATTTCTTTAGAAAAAGTAGTATTTTAAAGTGGACGAAATTCCATTTTGAATGGGATACTGTCAAACAAATTATGGTGATTGGTTTCCCAAGTTTTACAGCAGAAAGTACGGTTGCAATCGTAACGATTGGTTTTAATATCGCATTCGTCCAATATGCAGGAGAAGTAGGAGTAGCTTCCTATGCGATGGTGAATAGTATTCATGCAATGACATTACTATTATTCTTTGGTGTTGGAGCAGCATTACAGCCAATTGCTAGTTTCCATTATGGGGCAAATTTATCAGAGAGACTTCGTGAAGGATTGAAGTTTGCTGTGAAAATTGCAGTTGTCCTCGGAGGCATTGCGATAATTGTCGGATTATTCTTCGGGAAATATATCATTGGTTTATTTGATGTTCAATCTCCAGAATTATTGGAGTTAACCTTAACAGGTATTAGCTTATTCTTTATCCAATACGTATTTTTAGGTTATAACATTGTGTATGGAGAGTATTTCCAATCAGTACGACAAACGAAGAAATCAGTACTTATTATAATGAGCCGAGGATTACTATTTATTATTCCATTGTTATGGATTATGCCGAAATTATTTGGTATAAATGGAATTTGGCTCGTTATGCCAGTTGCTGAAGTAATGACAGCAATTATCGTATTTACGATGAATCGCATGAAACATCCTGTGCCATTAAATATGGCAGGAGAGAAAGAAGCGATATGATGAAGAAAATCCCCTTAAGCAATTAAGGGGATTTTTTATTCCTTTAAACTAATCGCAAAAGATCCATCTGTTTCTTGAACAGAAGCAAAGGCAACGTTTTTAATATTTGTAATTCCTTTTTCTTTTAATTCTTTATATAACCATTTTTCATCTTTATGTATTAACTTTAAGTTATCGTATTGAATTTGTGAATCGACGATAAGTGCAATTGGTAATCCAGCATACTTAACTTCTATGTTTAAATCTTTTGGAGTTAATGGTACAAGTTCTCTTTTTGGTAAAATACTAATAGCGCCGTTCGCTTCTAAAATAGCGTATTCAATTTCATGAACACTTGGATATCCTGCAACGCGAAGATTAGAAAGTAGTTCTGCAATGGGGTATCTACTTTTTTGTAAGTTCTCAAAAATAATATCACCATGTTTAATTAAAATGATAGGGTGTCCAAGAATAAAACGATTTAGTTTGTTGAATAGGCTTAATTTTGTAAGAAGTAAATGTAAACATGTGATAACAACCATACCGAGAAATGCTTGTAAAGCACCAGAGACGGGTATGGCCTGGAAAGCTAAATAAGATAAAAAGATTATAGCCCCAAAATCATGAGGAGTTAGTTGTGCTAACGCGGATTTACCGAGTAACTTAAGCGATAGTAAAAATAAGATAAAAAAGAACGACACGTTACATAAAAAGAGAAGCAATAGAGACACTCCTTCGTGTAAAGTTGTACTTACTATTCCCGAAAGTAATATAAATATTACCTTTCAGAGGATAAATTAGGGTTTATTGGAATCTGTCTGTATACAAACAAATAAATGGATATTATCATGAAGGAAGTAAAAGAAAATAGGAGTATATGAATATGAGAAAGAAGAAAATAATGAAGGGCATTTTAGTTGTTATAATGATTTGCGCCGTGTATGCGGGTTTTTTACAATATCACATTTATAAGCATGGGCATATGAATGCAACCTACGATGCTGATTACATAATTGTACTAGGATCGAAAGTAAATGGGACGAAACCATCTTATTCATTGCAATATCGTATTGATAAAGCAGCTGAATATTTAAAATCACATGAGAAAACAATCGCTATCGTATCTGGAGGACAAGGAAAAGGCGAAGACATTTCAGAAGCATTAGCAATGAAACAAGGACTAATAAAACAAAATATCGCAGAAGACCGCATTATAATGGAGGACAAATCTACGAGTACAGATGAGAATATTACATTCTCAAAACCGTTAATTCCAGCCGATATGAAAAAAGGTATGATCGTAACAAACGATTTTCACATGTTTAGAGCGAAAAAAATAGCGGCCAAACAAGGTTTACAATTAGAAGGTCTTCCGGCAAAAACACCGAAACCAATCATCATTCCATCGAATGTACGAGAATATTTAGCAATTACACAGTATTGGTTTATGAATCGAATATAGTGAAAGTGATCCCGTCTGAAACTCAGGCGGGATTTAGTTTGAGGAAAATCTTACAAATATGTCACGTTCGTGAAAGGTAAAGCGATAGTTTCTAGAATGATTTCCTGACATAATGAAGGTAACAAAAACTATTTAGAGGTGAATCGGATGAAAGGAAATAATATTTTATCTTCGTTATGTTACTTTAGTATCTTTTTTGCACCATTTTTACTACCAATTATCGTGTACTTTGTTGCAGAAGATGAAGTGAAGTATCACGCGAAAAAAGCATTTTGGTCACATGTTTTCCCATACGCAATCTTATTTGGAGGACTAGCAGTATCAGGCATGTACGGTTTAGGTTTCAATCAATCTGACGGTGCTGGAATTGGAATGGCTATCACATATGCAGTGTTCATTCTTGTAGGAATTTACTACTTCATTTGGAATATCGTAAAAGGTATTAAAGTTTTGAAAACGGCGTAATATGATAAGTGTAATTTCATTTACCGTATCGATAAACGTTTTAAAAAAGAGCAGTTCAAAAAGAATTGCTCTTTTTGTGCTTATAAGTTGTGAAAATTGAAAAAGATATGTTAATTTTTCATTATGAAGAGAAAAAAGGAGTGATTTTCATGAATGAGATCATACATAAGATGGAGCAACATGTTTCAGTTCGTAAATATAAAGAAGAATCAATTCCGAAAGATGTAGTAGAAAAGATGGTGCACGCTGCGCAACATGCAGCTTCATCACATTTTGTACAGGCGTATTCTGTTATATATGTAACAGATCAGGAATTAAAGGCTAAACTAGCAGAGCTATCCGGAAATCGTCATGTGAAGGACTGTGCAGCATTTTTTGTTTGTTGTGCAGATTTAAAACGACTTGAAATTGCATGTAAAAAACATAGTACAGAGATAAAGCATGAGGGAGTAGAAGACTTTATCGTTGCGACGGTAGATGCTTCGCTTTTTGCGCAAAACTTAGCACTAGCAGCAGAATCGCTAGGATACGGTATTTGTTATATTGGTGGTATTCGTAATAATCCGAGAGAAGTGAGTGAACTGCTTCATTTACCTGATAAAGTATATCCTGTATTCGGAATGACAGTCGGCGTACCAGATGAAGATCATGGAGTGAAACCACGTTTACCAGTAGCAGCAATCCTTCATGAAAATGGATATGATGAAAAGAAATATGATGAATTATTAAATGAATATGATGAAACGATGAGCGCGTATTATAAAGAAAGATCATCAAA
The DNA here is from genome assembly GCF_009183795.1 of Bacillus sp. B1-WWTP-T-0.5-Post-4. NCBI lineage: Bacteria > Bacillati > Bacillota > Bacilli > Caryophanales > Bacillaceae > Bacillus > Bacillus sp. B1-WWTP-T-0.5-Post-4. The sequence continues at coordinate 368,826 of NZ_WEIJ01000002.1, read as the reverse complement.
CAAGAAAAACGTAACATGGACGGAATCAATGAGTTCGTTTATGTCTAAAGAAAAAAGAATGCATATGAAAGAGTTCTTAAGTGAAAAAGGATTAAATAAGAAGTGAGTAAAGAGGCAAACCTGTGATGTAGGTTTGTCTTTTTTGGAGGAGAAAGGTCATTGTCTTCGAATAAGTATAGAGGGAGGGGATAATATGAAAAAAGCTTTAATCTTTTTATTTGATGGATTTGCAGAATTTGAAGTGAATATAGCGAGTTTATTTTTGATCAGTAAGGAATTCGAAATAATAACAGCAACAGTAGATGGAAAAACAGTTACAGGAGAAGGCGGGTTTTTGTGTCAACCACATGTCTCTATGGAGCATATTGAAGTAGCGGACTATGAAGTGTTTATCGTACCAGGAGGACATATTTTTGATCATTTAGAAAATGAACAATTGTTATCTATCGTGAACGAATTACATAAGCAAAATAAATGGATAGCGGGTATTTGTGCAGGAACATCTTTACTACATGCGGCTGGAGTGCTTAATAAGAAGAAATTCTCAACATCATTAACATCTGGTGAAAAACAGTTAGCACATTTACATGAATGGGAATATAAACAAAATAAAGATGTAACTGTTGATGGAAAAATAATAACAGCGGTAGGGTCTGCGTACGTTGAATTTGCTACTGAAATAATGAAGCAACTCAATTTATTTAATGAAGGTGAAGCGAAGGAGAACCTGCAATATTTTAAAAATGTAACAGAGATTTGTGATAAAACTTTAGTATAAGTGAATAGTTTGATTGTTAATACCTAAGCCCAGAAAGTTGTTTATTCTTTCTGAACTTAGGTATTTTGTTTGTTATCATATACATAGAAATAAAAATTAATAATTTTTTACAAAAGTGATAGAAAATGAGAATGAAATGCCAATAGTAAGTAAAAGCGGCATAATAGCCGCTGTTTATCGTTTTATTTAGTATTTGATTTGAAATGTTTATCTTATGAAAGAAAGATTATTGCTAATTGTAAACTGTCAATAAAGTTATTTAAGTTTTGATATGGAATACCCTGCCGGAAAATACAGCAATAATTTTGTTTGAACATATCTGTTATGGCACAATCTAAAGCATCTTCTATAACAAGTTCAAACTTTCAATAAGAAGATAACCCCCTGTACAACTTAAAAGAATATACGTAAATATTTTAAAAATTCGTTGATTAAGCCATTTGAAAATAATTTGACCTATAAACAAACCTAAAAATACAATTGGAATGGCATAAAAACTTGATTCCCAAATGGTTTTGTTTGTGCCAGTAAAGAGTATTTGGGTTACTAGACTAATGAAATATATAAACAAATAAAAAGCTAATGTAGTTGCTCTTAACTTCTCTTTTTCAGTATCAGTTCCTGTAAAATAAAGTAACAGGGGTGGACCGGGCATACCGATACTTGTCGTTAAAAGACCAGATAATCCACCAACTATGAAATCTCTAGATTGTGTTGATCTAACCTTAACGTTGCATATTAGCAACAATGTTAATAGTAAGAGTAGGATGCTAACTGCTAATTTAAAAGTGTTTATGTTAACGGAAATGAAAATTAAAATGCCAAAAGGAACACCAACTATACTTCCAAAAATAAACCTTTTCAGTAGAACAAAATCAACGTCCATTCTTATTTTCCAAATGAGTGAAATGGAAATAATTAAAGATAAAATAATGTTTATTTGTATAGCTTCTTGTGGTAGAAATAACATAAGTAAGAAAGGGGTTGCCATTATGGAAAAGCCAAAACCTGTACTTGCTTGCAGAATAGAAGCCACTAATATAATACATACGAAAATGAATGTGATACCCAAAACAGCCCTCCTATTTAATCAAGTTTAACTAGTTAAAGTCTATTATTTAAGTGCAATATTTCACAAACTCATTTGTATTTTAACATAAATATCTAGTTTTTTCTCAAATAGTATTGCCATATAAGGCTCTTTAACTAAAAAATCCGACTTACATTTTGAAACAATTTTATTATGGGGAAACAAATAATGAATGGGATCAAAATGTATTGATTATCATTAAATTATTCACTGAGATCCCCACGATAAAACAAGAACAGCCATATAAAACTTACAACAGCATGTAGCTAATAAACTGCCAATCATTTGAGGAGAAAGAATTTCTAACAGCCCTCCTGCAAAAAGCATCGATAACTGAATAAGAGATCCGTAAATAGAATAATGGAATGAAAAAACTTTACCTATCATATTTTCGTGTGTGTAAGTTTGAAGTAATGTCGTATCAAGTGGAACGATGATTCCTCCTGCTATACGCATACAGAATAAAGTAATGATACCGATAATAAGTTGATCGGATAGAATGAATCCGAGAAAGAAAATTCCTTGTAATAAGTAGGCCCAACCGAATACTTTTTTCATTTTTTCTTTATTATGGGATATATAAAGATTAACGAGAAGGCTTCCTATCATAAGCCCAGCCCCTTGAACCGTATATAAAATCCCAATGTTCGTATGGAAAATTTTTTCGGTATAGATCGTTAGAAGTAGTTGATAAGCGCCTCCAATAATGCCCCATGAAATGCCGACAAGAATTAATGTTAAAATGATTTTTGTTTGTAATATGTATGTATAACCATCTTTTATATCAGTGAAAAATGTTTCTTATTCCATAGTAAACAATATGTTGCTAGTTGAAATCGCAAATAAGAGGGATATAAATTCATACGAAAGTATGAAAAAAAACAGCTCATATTTGAGCTGTTTTTCTATAGTTTTTAGTTCATTTTTCAAGGATAGGATATATTAATATCCGTATCCGCCGCCACCCCAACAGCTACATCCGATGATGATTAGAAGGATGAATAGTACGATAAGCAAAGCAAATCCACCGCCGAAACCAGCGCAACTTCCACCATAACTCATATGTTTTCCTCCTTTTTAGTAAGTTAATCTATATGGTTCATGGACTACTATATACAGTATGTTTTTTGTATAGAAAACGAGCCAGTCTCATTTATAATTAGACAAATGCCTGTAGATTCATTAGGATTGCATGTTAGTGATTTGTAAATAAACCTTTACGTAATTCATAATTTAGGCATAAAAAATAAAAAATTGTAAAAAAAACCATTTTCTTATTTTTTTATGAGAGAATATGTACTATAATTTTACAAGTAATATTATGGGAAAAGGGAGTTTTAGTATAGAGATGGAGATGGGACAATTAAAAAATAAAATAGAAAACAAAAAGAAAGAGTTAATTCAACTTGTTGCGAGACACGGATTGGATCATGATAAAGTTTTGTTATTTAGCCGAGATTTAGATATACTAATTAATAAGTTTATGAATGTAAAAGACAAAGTGCATAAATAAAAAATTTATAGTTTTTTATATTAAGATGTTTCACGGAAAGGGGGGACAGTAATTGGAACATTTACAGGAAGAATTGTATAAACAAATAAAAGAAGAAAAAGGTACAGTTACAATTTTCTTAAAGAGTGGTGTTAGAATAATAGGAGAAGTTGTTGGAGTAGATAAATTTACAGTTTTAATCTTAGTGGATGGAAAACAACAGCTTATTTATAAGCAGGCTATATCAACAATAATGAAATAAGACACTCTTGTTGAGTGTCTTATTTCATTATTGCTTGCATGCCTCAACATCAATGCCGGCAGCAATTAACTTCTTTTCTCCATCTTGTTCAATAATTTTTTGTAATTTAGATAGGAAAGAATCAAAGTTTGTATGCTTTGCTACTTGGAATGTCATTTTATGTTCAATTGGTAGCCACGTATCAATATCAGCTTCGTTATGCTGAATTTTTACCTCAAGTTTATCGAGTGCATTAGCAACTTTTGCTTCGTACGTTTCTTTCGCTTCAAACTCTATCCATAAGTCATATAATTCCTCACCGAGAGAACCTGTTAATGTTTGTTTAATATTTAAAATAGCTTCTAGTTCATTTTTTTGTTTTTGTAGCTGTAATTCATGACTATTCATTGTATCAAATGCAGGGATATCACCAGCTTCGGCTTCGACTAGGTCGTGAATAATAACCATTTTAAGTAATTTCTCAATATTTACTTTTTGATCCAAATAAGGTTCAACTAAAATGGCCATTAGAGACATACGCCATGTATGTTCGGCAACACTTTCTTGACGTCCGTTGGAAAGCCAGCTATGTCGCATTTCATATTTTAGTTTTTCTGCTAATGCAATGACTTGTAAAATGTTGTGTTCCATCGTGATCCTCCTCATTTATTCATACCATAATTCTAATATAGAAATGAAATGTGTCAATTTCATGAGTATATTGCGATAAACAGATGATAAGCGTATAATACATGTTATATGTGAAAACGTATTATTAAAATAAAAAAATGTTATATAAAAATGGAAAGGAAAGGGCAGAAATATGGGAGAGAAAAATCAAGTATTAGCTAGACCACAAAGAAGAAAAAGGAAGTTTGATATTTCTAGCCCAGTGGGCATTATAGTAGGTTTCATTATAGTGATAGCGGCAATTATGCTTGGCGGCGGTGGAATAAAAGCTTTCAAAAACTTTTTAGATGTTTCATCTATTTTAATTGTCATAGGGGGAACAACAGCGACAATTGTTGTGGCATATCGATTTGGAGAAATAAAAAAATATACGAAAAGCATTTTTACTGTTTTACATAGAAGAGAAGAAGATTTAGAACAGTTAACGGATTTGTTTGTCGATTTTTCGAAAAAGTCTAAAAAGCACGGCTTGCTTTCTTTAGAGGTAGATGGAGAGCAAGTGGATAATCCTTTTATTCAAAAAGGAATTCGATTAATGTTAAGCGGTTACGATGAAGATGAATTAAAAGAAGTGTTATTGAAAGATATTGAAACGGAAGTGTATGAGTTAAGAAAAGGAGCAGCATTATTAGATAAAATTGGTGATTTTGCTCCAGCTTGGGGCATGATAGGGACTTTAATTGGTCTTATCATTATGCTCCAAAACTTACAAGATACATCGCAAATTGGTACAGGGATGGCAGTTGCGATGTTAACGACATTATATGGGTCTGTACTTGCGAATATGATTGCAATCCCTCTTGCGGAAAAAGTATATCGTGGTATTGAAGATTTATATACAGAGAAGAAGTTTGTAATAGAAGCAATTTCAGAATTGTATCGTGGACAAATCCCTTCTAAATTAAAGTTGAAACTGGATACATACGTATACGAAACAAAGGTAAAAAAGGTAAAAGGAGCAGCCTAATATTTCAAGGAGTGGTATGATGAGTAAAGGACCGCAAAAGGGATCGCCTCGTTGGATGACGACTTTTACAGATTTAACGATGTTATTATTAACTTTCTTTGTATTACTAGTTGCTACATCAAAGCAAGATGCAGTAAAATTGTCAAAGATGCTTGAAAAGTTTAGTGATACGGGGCAAGTAGATGCAAAAGTAATGGAAAATACAATACCAGATATTTCACATGAAAAAAATGATGAAAAAATGATCTCAAAAAAGAGAATGGATGAATTATATAAGAAGTTAAAAGCGTATGTAGATAATAACGGTATTAGTCAAGTGAATGTATATCGGGAGGATACAGGGGTAAGCGTCGTTATAGTAGATAATTTAATATTTGATACAGGCGATGCAAACGTTAAGCCCGAAGCGAAAGGGATAATAAGTCAATTAGTTGGATTTTTTCAATCCGTACCTAACCCAATTGTTGTAGAGGGACATACAGATAGTAGACCTATTCATAACGAGAAATTCCCTTCTAATTGGGAGTTATCTTCAGCACGAGCGGCAAATATGATTCACCATTTAATTGAAGTGTATAATGTGGATGATAAAAGGCTAGCTGCGGTAGGATATGCAGACACAAAGCCAATTGTACCAAATGATTCACCGCAAAACTGGGAAAAAAACCGTCGCGTTGTTATTTATATAAAAGAGTAGTATATTATTATTTTAATAATAAAATAATAAAAATACGAAAATTCTTTTAAAAAAATATTAAATTTTATCATTTTATTTTGTATAATGAGTGAGAATGATAAGGTGAAATATTAAGATATATTTATACATAGAAGGAGAGAATTAAAAAGAATGGCACATAAAATTTTAGTAGTAGACGATGCGATGTTTATGCGAACGATGATTAAAAACTTATTAAAAAGTAATGCTGACTTTGAAGTTATCGGCGAAGCAGAGAATGGGGTAGAAGCGATTCAAAAGTATAAAGAACTTCAACCTGATATTGTAACATTAGATATTACTATGCCAGAAATGGACGGGCTTGAAGCATTAAAAGAAATTATTAAAATTGATTCAAGTGCAAAGGTTGTTATTTGTTCTGCAATGGGACAACAAGGTATGGTATTAGATGCAATTAAGGGCGGGGCAAAAGACTTTATTGTAAAGCCATTCCAAGCCGATCGTGTAATTGAAGCTTTAACAAAAGTAGCAAATAGTTAATATAGAAGGGGTGCCACAAGGAATCAAAACAGTGATAGCAGATCGACGTGTGGCCCCCTTTTTTCTCATTGTAAAACACTAAATTGTTATACATAAATGAAATGTTTGTTAGACAGGTAGGGGATAAAAATGCAAACAGATCTATTAAATATATTTTTCGAAGAGTCAGAAGAACATTTACAGTCGCTAAATGAAAATGTGCTAGTGTTAGAGCAAAATCCTGCTGATATGGATGTTGTGGGAGAAATATTCCGCTCCGCTCATACATTCAAAGGTATGTCTGCGAGTATGGAATTTACGGAGATGGCTGATTTAACGCATAAGATGGAAAATGTGTTAGATGAAATTCGTCATGGAAATATAGTTGTAAATGCGGATATTATTGATGTGATTTTTGAGTGCATTGATAATTTGGAGAAGATGGTTGCAGATGTGCAACAAGGTGGAATGGGCAATATTGATGTAGCCTCAACTAAACAGAAATTAGAAGCGTTATTGAACGGCAATGTAGAAACTCCTACGGAACATATAGAGCAAAATCATATAGACAACGATGATGCAGTTTCGCATGAAGTGCATATAACAGTTGAACAGCAAGCGATTTTAAAAGCAGTACGTGCCATTATGTGTATTGAAGCATTGCAAAATGTAGGGAATATACAAAAAACAGCTCCGAGTATTGAAGAAATTGAAGCAGATGCTTTCGGATTTGAATTTACAGTATTTATGGATACGGATTGTAGTATAGAAGAATTGAAACAAGTAGTACTTCATGTTTCTGAAATTGAGAAAGTGGAAGTAAAGCAAGGAGAACCTATATCGAAGGAAGTAGCTTCTAAAAAAGTCGTTACACAAGAAGTTGTGCAAGTAGAAGAAAAGCTACAACCAGCTGTGGCTACGCAGGTAGAATCACCAATAGAGGCAACGAATCAACCTTCAAGTGCTATGCCAGCTAAAAGTACTACAAAAACGAAAAATGCTAAAGTGGAGAATCGTTCAATTCGTGTTCAATTAGAGAAAATCGAAAGATTAATGAATATGTTTGAAGAAAGTGTAATTGAACGTGGGCGCATTGATGAATTGGCTCAAACGATTCAAAACAAGGAGCTAATTGAACATTTAAATCGATTAGGCGATATTTCAAAAGATATTCAAAATGTACTATTAAATATGCGTATGGTGCCGATTGAAACTGTGTTCAATCGTTTCCCGCGTATGGTACGTATGTTAGCGAAAGATTTAGGGAAAAAAATCGATTTACAAATTACAGGTGAAGATACTGAAGTAGATAAAATTGTTATTGATGAAATCGGTGATCCGCTCGTTCATTTAATTCGAAATGCAATCGATCACGGTGTTGAAACTGTTGAAAAACGACGTGATGCAGGTAAAAATGAGACAGGTACGATTAAATTAGAAGCCTTTCATAGTGGAAATCATGTCGTTATTCAAATTACGGATGATGGAAACGGTATTAATAAAGGGAAAGTATTAGAAAAAGCGATTAAAAATGGCGTTGTAACTGAAGCAGATGCGAATAGATTAACAGATCGTGAAGTGTTTGATCTTATTTTCCAACCAGGATTTAGTACAGCTGAAGTTGTATCAGATCTTTCTGGACGCGGTGTCGGATTAGATGTTGTAAAACATACGATTCATAGTTTAGGTGGACATTTAATTATTGATTCTGAGGAAGGAAAGGGAAGTACATTTAGAATTGAACTTCCATTAACGTTGTCTATTATTCAATCTATGCTTGTTCAAACGAATGATAAGCGTTATGCTTTACCTCTTGGAAATATCGTTGAAGCAATTCGAATTAAGAGAGAAGACATCCAATCCTTACAAGGGAAAGATGTGTTAAATTATCGTAATCAAATTATTGAAGTGAAACATTTAAGTACTGTATTTGGTGAAAAAACAGTAGATGAGGCGTTTGCGTCATATGATGGTCAAATGGTTCCTGTGTTAATTGTTCGTAATACACATCGCAGCTATGGACTTATTGTAAACACAATTATCGGTCAAAGAGAAATAGTCTTAAAGTCATTAGGTGACTTCTTTGCAGAGAGTTCTAACTATTTCTCTGGTGCGACGATTCTCGGTGATGGACGAGTGGTCCTCATTTTAAACCCAGAAGGTTTATAATAGGAATGAAGGAAAGCTCCCCACTTGTATACAATTGGGGAGCTTTTTGGCTAATTGCTACGAATCTAATAATGGGATACATAGTAACGTTTTATACTAATGAGTTTGCTAAAATAAAATAAGAGTTTATATTATTTGATAGAAAAACAGAAATGAGGAGGCAGGGAAAATGCCTGAGCAACACACAAAAGGGGATACGAGCACGATTGTGCTAGAAAAAGAAAATGAGCATTTAACGCCTCAAGAATGTGATATTCTTGGCGAAATTGCAAATATATCATTTGGTTCAGCTTCGACTGTATTATCAACAATTTTAAATAGGCAAGTAAGCATTACTGCTCCTCGCATAGAGTTGGTAGATTTATATGATTCAAGAGATGTCGAAGTTCCACATGTTGTATTAAACATTCATTTTACAAAAGGATTAGATATGGAAAACCTTCTTGTCCTTAAGCAAGATGTTGCATTATCCATTGCTGATTTAATGATGATGGGAACAGGTGAAGTGGAGGACGGAAAAGAACTTGGCGAATTAGAGCTAAGTGCTGTACAAGAAGCGATGAATCAAATGATGGGATTCGCAGCTACATCTATGTCGGAATTCTTCCAAGATACAGTAGATATGTCTCCGCCGACGATTAAAGTTGTAAAGTTATCAGAAGAAATGGAGAAAATCTCTGAAATTGATGGGAATCATACGATTGTTAAAGTGTCGTTTGATTTAAAGATAGATAATCTTGTAAACTCTAAACTTGTACAAATTGTTTCAGTTGATCATGCGAAACAAATGGTAAATAAATTAATGCAATTATCTGGTGAAGTAGAAGAAACAGTCGAACCAGCAGAAGTAGTGGAAACTGAGATTGTAGAAGAACAAGTTGAAAAAGAGCATTTAACACAAGAAGAGAAAGATGTACTTGGTGAAATTGCAAATATTTCAATTGGTTCCGCTTCAACAGTATTGTCAACGCTTTTAAATCAGCCAGTTACAATTAGTACACCAAATGTGGAAGCAATCAATGTTCGTCATTATGATGGAGTACCAGTGCCATTTGTTATTTTAAATGTTGACTTTGTTGAAGGGCTAAAGAATGAGAATGTATTCGTATTTACGAAAGATGTCGCCTTAACAATGGTAGATTTAATGATGATGGGAACAGGGGAAGTTGATCCGGAAAAAGAGCTTACTGAATTAGAACTGAGCGGTATTAAAGAAATTATGAACCAAATGATGGGTCATGCTGCTACGGCGATGTCAGAAATGTTCCAAGAAAAAATGGACATGACGCCGCCAAATGTTAAATTTGTAACGTTAAAAGAAGAAATGGAGTATTTGGGAGAGTCAATGGAAGTGGACGAACTCGTTCAAATTACGTTCAATCTTGAAATTGGTGATCTGCTTCAATCGAAAATGTATCAAATTTTGCCAATTTCTGAAGCGAAAGAAATGGTAAGGCGACTTCTGTATCCAATGGTGGAAGAAGAAGAGATTGCCACAGAAGAAATTGAAGAAGAAAAAATTGTAGAACCAGTTGTGCAACCTATTGAATTTAAAGAAGTAAAACAAATGGAACCAGTATATATGGACACGTCCATTCTACAAAATGTAGAAATGAACGTGAAATTTGTATTTGGAAGTACAGTGAAAACGATTCAAGATATATTAAGTTTACAAGAAAATGAAGCAGTTGTGCTAGATGAGGATATTGATGAACCAATTCGTATTTATGTAAATGATGTATTAGTGGCGTATGGTGAACTTGTAAATGTAGATGGATTTTTCGGAGTAAAAGTGACGAAATCACTATAAGGCATTGAAATAGGAGTTTGAACTAGTAGATGAAAAACGTAAAGTTTTTTCTAATGAGTTGGCTATGCATACATGTATGCTTGTTCTTCCCCTTGCAAAGTCAGGCTGAGGAACAAATTGAGTCAGATCAAAAAATAAATGAAGTGAATGTACAAGAAGAAAATAAGGAATCTCAAGAATCGTCAGAGCAAGTGGAAACGAAGCAAGATAAAGAGAAACAAAAAGAAGCAGAACAACAAGAAGTAGTAAATAAACAATTGAGTGAAAGAAAGATAGAAACAGAACAGGGAATTATTACAGTAAATAAGCCGGAGCTTAAAGTTGGCGAAGAGGTGCGAATTGCTGTAGAACCAAATGGGAAAAACATTCAAAGTATGAAAGGTATATTGCAGTTACAAAAAAATGGGGAGCAATATGCGCAAGAAAGAATGTTATCTTTTGAGTATGATGAAGAAACGAAGAGCTGGGTTGCTAACTATAAAGCAGGGGATTTTGATTTGCAAGGTGATTGGAATCTTCAGCTCGTTCAAAGTTACAAAGAGAATGAGAAAGAAGAGCTCATAAAAAATGAAGTGAAAGTCCCGCTCATTCGTATTAAAAATGAAACGCCAACTATAGATAAAGAATTGCCAAAGTTACAGAAAGTTACTATTGATGAAGTAAAAGAGAACTTAGTTGAACGAAAACAGGGAGATTCTATACATATACGAGTAAAAGCGTCAGATATAGAATCGGTTGTAAAAGAAGTGCGCGTTACATTAAAAGGGAAAGAAAATAAAGAGCTTTCGTTTTTATTAGACTACAACAAGCATGATATGGATTGGCAAAAAGTATTTGAAATAACAGAAGCATTGCCGGCTGGGCCATACAAATTGCTTGTAGAGATAATAGATGCAGCAGGTAATAAACTTGTTGAGGAAAGTGAATATACCATTTCTGTTTTGGCGCCAAAAAATGAAGATGATAAAAAGATAGAAGAGAAAGAAGATAAATTAGATAATAAACTAGAAAATGAATTAGAAGATAAGAAAGAAAATGAGAAGCAAGAAGATTCCAAAGTCAAAAACCCGGTTCCAGAAGAAAATTTGCCAGTTGTTCAAATTCCGAAGCGAGATGAGAACGTAAATAAGTTTATAAAAGAACCGTTGAAAGAGAAAGAGGAATTTACTTACGTTATAAAAGAGCCGTTCGAAGACAACAAGGAAGTACATAAGGCGAAGGACCAAAAAGAGAAAAATAACAAACAAGTTGCCTCTAAAAAGAAAGAACAAAAAGAAGAACCGAAAGACAAGAAAGAAGAAAAAGGTGAACAGGGAGTGCAAGCTTCTGATGTGTTTACTATCATGTCAGGTTTATTCGTACTGTTTTTAGTTTTAAAGAGTAATAAAGAATGGGGCTAATTATTTCATAGTAGTGGAGGCGCTTAAATGGAGATTAAACGTACGACAATTGAAGATAAGGCGTTACAACCATTAAAACAGCCTGCAGCTATTTCGGAGCATGAAATCCAGAAAGAACGAAAGCGTAGCAATTTAGTGTTTACTGGACAGTCTAAAATTATTTCGAAAAATAATGAAATAGGTATTTTACTTGCAAGTTTAAGTGATGGAAAGATTATGAAGGAAATGCTTTCTAAAGAGATGGATACAGTGTTACAACTTTTTAAAAAGTTACATACGTTATCTGGAGAAGGTAAGCAAACAGAAAAAATATTTGAACAAGTAATTAGAAGCCTACAAGGGCTTGTTAAGCAGGCGCATATAAAAGAACTTCCTTTGTTAGATGGAACATATGATTTCGCTGAAGTACAACTATCATTTGGTAGAAAAGTACATATTCCGTTACTAGATGTGAGTGCACTTATCTCTAGAGTGGAAAGTGATTCTTCAGAAGGAAATATAAATTTGATGGTAACGGTTATTACTGCTTATATAACGAAATTGTCTAACGAAACAATTTTAATTAGTGTTACAGACCGCATTGCTAAAGATCGGGATGTAAGTGTATGGAGAGCGCTTGCGGAAATGAACATGACACAATTATCACAGGCATTGAAACAAACGATGCAAGAACATAAATGGTCTATGACGCTTCTTTTTCTCTTTATATGGATTGTCGGTATTATTTTAATTCGAGTTATGTAAAAAGGTCGTCACTCCATTGTGACGACCTCTTTTATATTTTTTCGTAGAAGAATGTATCAAATCGCTGAAGATTGTAACGCTCGGGTGTTAAAATTTGTTCCGTACTACCAACAAATAGTACACCGCCTTTTCGTAAAGAACGACTAAATTTTTCGTAAAGTTTTACTCTTGCTTCTTCTGTGAAATATATCATTACATTGCGACAAATAATCAAATCATAATTTGTATCGAATGACTGCATTAAAAGGTCATGTTGTTTAAACGAGACGTTTTGTTTAATGTTTTGATGCAATGAATATAGATCATTCTCTTTTGTGAAATGACGTTCTTTCAAATCAGTAGGTAATTCCTTTAAAGAACGTTCTGTATATTGACCGCGTTTTGCGGTTTCTAAAATATGAAAATCAAGATCTGTTGCTTGAATTTCAAAACGAAATGGAGCAAGATGCTTCGATAAAATTAAAGAGAGTGTATACGGTTCTTCACCAGCAGCGCAGGCGGCACTCCATACCTTTAATTTTCCGCTATTTTGTTCGAGTAATTTTGGTAGTGCTTTCGACTCTAAAGTTTGCCATCGTTCTTTATTTCTAAAAAACTCTGAAACGTTAATTGTAATATAGTCAATAAAATTTAAAAATAAATTTTGATCAGCGCGTAATTTGTTTAAGAAATTAGTGTAGTTTTCGAAGCCTTTTCTCGAAATGAAAGCATCGATTCTACGGCGCATTCTATCTTGTTTATATGAAGCGATGTCCATATTGAATTGTTGTTTAAAACTCGCGATAAAATGATCATAATCTTGTTCAATTATCATATTTACAATGGGCACAATAATGATATTGTGCCTCCCCCTTTACATCATACGAATTTTTTGTTCAAAGCTTTTTTTCATTTGCTTTTCATGTAATCCTGGTAAATCATAAATGACAGCATCAATACCTGCTTCTTTTGCAACATCGACAGGGATGACAGATGTATGTTTGTCCCCATTATAAAAACAGAGAACTAAATCAGTGTCTTCAATAATTTGTTTAACAAAAAACATATAATCTGATCGGTAAATGGAGTCAGAAGGATGATCAAAAGCAACATATTCGGCTCCGTGTTTTTTTAAGTAATCAACGACTTCTTGGAATTCATCTGTAATTGCTTGCAATGGTTGCAGCGTGTAAAGGCATAAATTTTGAGCGAGTCTTTCATTCTCAACGAAAAAACGAAGAACCTCATTTTCAATAGATTTATAACATAATATGTAAATTTTATGTTTGTGAGCATAGTCAGTTAAAAATTTTTTAATTTCTTCTTGATCTAATGCTGTTAATTGATTTGAACCACAAAGGAAAATATTCATAGAATTGTGCCACCTCATGCTAAATTGTAACATATCTTTTATAAAAAATAACTGCAAAATATTACTGTTCAGAGTATAATTATAAATAACTGGATTTTACGATTAAGTTTAGGAAGAAATAAAAAAATAAATAGGTGATATATATGCTACGTTCTATCTCGCATAATCCAATTTTATCGCATATACCACCTGCTACTCAAATGCCGAAAGAAGCAAATGTCAGGACAGGACTTGCATTTTCGGATAATTTGCATGCAGATCCGAAAAAAGATAAATTACTAGAACAAATGGAAGCGTTTGTCGATAATATTGGAGAAATTAAAGAGAAAATTGAAATGGAATTAACGCTTGATAATGTAATGGAATACAAAAATACAGTAAAATCATTTTTGAATTTTTACGTTGATAATGTATTGCAGTATAAAGATGTCATGTCTCGTCACCCACGTTACGGATATTCACAGAAAATGACGATTGTGAAACAGGCAGAAATGGGATTGAATGAATTAGAAGATGTGATGAACTTAATTAATACGAAAACAGGACATTTAGAAATGTTAAATCAAATTGGAGAAATCCATGGTTTAATTGTGAATTTAGTCTTGTAAAAGGAAGGAAGCTATATGTACATACAATTATATGAAAAACTCGTTATTATTCAAAAAGCGTATGAAAATATTCAAGCGCTTGGAGAGCAAATATATGAGAATTTAAAAAATAAAAATGTAAATGCAGTTCAAAAGTTGCAAGTAGAGCAATTGCAGTACATTGATGGTTTAAAAGGGTTATCAAGCTCATTTGAAGAAATGGTTGTTCAGTTCTGTAAAGAACAAGGAGTTGAATCGTTTCGTGTAAGTGCGTTATTTTCGTATTTTTCTCAAGAAGAAATTGAAAAAATGGAAGAATTACAAAAAAACGTAACTGAATTAGAAGAGAATGTAAAAATGATTCTTTTGAAAAATCAATATTACTTAAACGTACTATTAAAAACTACAGAAAGTATTGTGGATTCTGTTTCTGAATATAACTTAGAGCGAAACAATAATTCGCAAATCTTTATGAATGAACTATTGTAAAGGAGAAGTGAAGCTTTATGAGATTATCTGATTATAATACACCGCTATCGGGGATGTTAGCGGCTCAAATGGGGTTACAAACAACGAAACAAAACTTGTCTAACATTCATACACCGGGTTATGTTCGTCAAATGGTGAATTACGGATCTGTTGGAGCAAGCAATGGTCATACGCCAGAACAGAGAATTGGTTACGGTGTACAAACGCTAGGTGTTGACCGTATTACTGATGAGGTAAAAACGAAGCAGTTTAATGATCAATTATCTCAGCTCTCTTACTATAACTACATGAATTCGACTTTATCACGTGTAGAGTCTATGGTTGGAACGACAGGGAAGAATTCATTATCTAGTTTAATGGACGGTTTCTTTAATGCCTTTCGTGAAGTAGCAAAAAATCCAGAACAACCAAACTACTACGATACATTAATTTCTGAAACTGGGAAGTTCACTAGTCAAGTAAATCGTCTTGCGAAAAACTTAGATACAGTGGAAGCGCAGACGGCAGAAGATATTGAAGCGCATGTTAATGAATTTAATCGTCTGGCTGCTAGTTTAGCAGAAGCGAATCATAAAATTGGACAAGCGGGTACACAAGTGCCGAATCAACTTTTAGACGAACGAGATCGCATCGTTACAGAGATGTCTAAGTATGCAAACATCGAAGTATCTTATGAATCTATGAATCCTAATATCGCGAGTGTTAGAATGAATGGTATTTTAACAGTAAATGGACAAGATACATATCCACTTCAATTAAATAAAGAAAAAGACCCAATGTCAGTTGAGATTTACGGTTCAGAAATCTCTGTAACTAGCGGAGCGATAAAATCAGCGATTGATACGAAAGCGAAGATTGTTGATTATAAAAAAAATCTCGAAGACTTAATGAGTTCAATGAAAAATCAAGTGAATACAGTGATGGGAAAAGATTTCTTCGTTGGAGATTATGCGAAAGAGATGAAGTTAAATCCAGAATTCCAAAAAGATGTTTCGAAAATGAAAATGTCTGCTGAAACAGCAAATAAACTAGCAGCAGTTACAGATGACGATTATAAAGAAGGTCTTTCTTATAAACAAGCATTAGACCAATTTATAGTTCGTGTTGCATCTGATAAAAGTGCAGTAAATGGTTATCAAAAAATTCATGGCGACTTACTAGAAGGTATTCAACAAGAAAAAATGAGCGTTGAAGGTGTAAATATGGAAGAGGAAATGGTAAATTTAATGGCCTTCCAAAAATATTTCGTCGCAAACTCTAAAGCTATTACTACGATGAATGAAGTGTTTGATAGTCTATTTTCGATTATTCGATAAGTGATAATAATTGATTGGAAATATATAAGGAGGAGATAGAAATGAGAGTATCTACATTTCAAAATGCAAACTGGGCAAAGAATCAGTTAATGGATTTGAATGTGCAACAACAATACCATAGAAACCAAGTAACTTCAGGGAAGAAAAATCTTCTTATGAGTGAAGATCCACTTGCAGCGAGTAAATCATTTGCGATTCAACATTCATTGGCGAATATTGAACAAATGCAAAAAGATTTAGCTGACTCAAAAAATGTATTAACACAAACTGAGAATACTTTACAAGGTATTTTTAAATCTTTAACGAGAGCAGATCAATTAACGGTACAGGCATTAAATGAGCCGAATGGTGAAAAAGAATTGAAAGCCATCGGTGCAGAGATTGATCAAATTTTAAAACAAGTTGTATATTTAGCGAATACGAAAGAGCAAGGTCGTTATATTTTCGGTGGTGATAGTGCAGAAAAGTCACCATTTACAGAAGATGGTACGTACCAGGGCGGAAAAAATGATGTGAACTGGCAACTAAATGATGGTTATGAATTAAAAGCATTCCGTAATGGAGAAGCATTGTTATCCCCGGTAATAAAAACGTTAAAACAGATGAGCGAAGCGATGCAAAAAGGTGACCAAAAAGCGTTACAACCGTTATTAGGAGAAAACAAGAAAAACTTAGATGGCATCATTAACCGTACGACTGAAGTTGGTTCAACAATGAACACAATGGAGACGTTTAAAACAATTTTAAGTGAGCAAAACTTAGCGCTTCAAGAAAACCGTAAAGAAATTGAGGATGTTGATTTAGCGGTCGCAATTTCTGACTTGGCATATATAAATGCAACATATGAAGCGACGCTTAAAGCGGTTAGTACGATGAGTAAAACGAGTATTTTAGACTACATGTAATCTATAAGGAGTGAGAAAAATGGCAGGAACAACGATGACAGGTATTGGTGGTAGACAACAAATTTGGAACCTCGGAAATAATATGATCGATACTTCTAACTTCGTCGAATTAGAAATGAATGCTTTAGATATGAGGAAAACACCATATACGAAAGAAAAGAATGACCTTACAAATGATAAACTACTATATACAAGTTTAAAATCAGAATTTAGTTCTTTTACACAAACTTTTAAAAACTTAGCGGCTTTTAAAGGGAATGAGAAAAAGGTAACAACATCACAAGACGGTTATATTAATGTAAAAGCAGATGGTGGTGCGATTGCTGGTACTTTTAATATGACAATTACACAGCTTGCACAGCGTCATCAAATAGCTTCAAATGAAATTAAAGATATAAATGCAAAGCTTCCTAAAGATGAAACATTAAAACTAGGTGGTAAAGAACTAAAAGTAACAACTGATATGACATATAAAGATTTAATTAATAAGATTAATGATGGAGATTATGGCGTATCAGCTTATACACTTGGAAATAAAATTTTCATGACCTCGAAAAAAGAGGGAACAGATGGACAGATTAAGTTTGAGGCGAGCACATCTACACTATTTCAAGATATGGGTTTAGCTAAGGCGGATGGCACAGCGCTCAATACAATCAATGAAGCACAAAATGCTATGTATACTATTAATGGTATCAAAGGGGAAGGTTCTACTAATACAATTGAAGCTCTTCCTGGTGTGAAAATTGAGTTGTTAAAGGTAACTGAGCCGAAAGTAGAAGGAGCGCCAGATGCTGGTGCAACAACAGATCCAAAAGCAAAAGGTATAGATCTAAAGTTTACAGTAAATGACTCAAACGTAACAGACGCATCGAATGTTATTAAAAAAATGGTAGCTGATTATAATAAAGCTGTTTCTACAGTAGATATCTTTGCTGGAAAAGGTGGAGCTTTTCAAGGTCAAGCTATTATGCAAAGTGTGCGTCAGGCAATGAACAATGTCGTAACATTTTCTCAAGATGGTAATTATTTATTCACATTTGGTATTCAATTAAAGCAAGATGGAACGATGGAAGTTGATGACGAAAAGTTAACGAAAGCATTAAAAGAGAAGCCAGATGCAGCGAAGCAATTTTTCTTTAGTTCTAACGGTTTAGGAAAAATGATGGAAGAACCGCTTGATAAACTATTTGGTGATAAAGGTGTAGTCGGCGAGAGAGTTAAAAACATTGACTCACGTGTAAGTGATTTAGATAAAAAGATTAAAGATATTGAGACGCAAAACTTGCAAAAACAAGATGAAATTGTGAAGAAGTATCAAAAGCTAGAGAGTACATTAGCAGCGCTTGATAGCCAACTAAAAACAATTAAAGCAATGACAAAACAAAAAAGTGATGATTAATGAAAGTTGAGGAAGTGATCGTATGCAAGCATGGCAACGTTATATGCAAAATGATATTATGACGAGTAATCCGATTAAAAATACAATTTTTATTTATGAAAGATGTATTGTAGAGTTTCGTAATTTAGAAGAACTTTTACATACTTTTAAACTACAAGAAGGGGACGCACTTCTTGAAAAATTAGAACGTATTTTTGAAGAACTAAAACTTCAATTAAATCCTGAAATTACGAAAGATTTATATGATAGTCTCTATGGTTTATATGATTGGATTAGCATTCAAATTCAAACGATGAAAGTAACGCGTGAAGCGAAAGATATTGATGCAATTGTGAAAGTGTTACAAGATTTAATAGACGGTTACCGCGGAGCACTTGAAAATGAACAATGATATTTATCGGACGTTTGTCAGCTGTTTTAATGAAATCGGTGAATTGCAAGTGTCAGACAGAGAGTTTGCTGAGAAGAGTGAGATGTTAAATCGCTGGATGATGACATTGGATGAAGAAACGCGTGCGCAAGTTGCAGCAGAAGTAAGCCCGTTCATTATTAAGGCAGCTCAGCATATTCGGGATAGGCAAAAGATTTTGGAAGAAATGATTATGACAAATGATGGGCGAATGAAGGCTAATTCATTTTACGGTAAATATTAATAATAACGTTTGGAAACAGATTCCCCTTTTAAAAGGGGGTCTATTCCTTCGTTTACATAAAGAACGCCGCTGATTGAGGTTTCATTTTATGACTGTGATGAAAAAATAATAGTAATCTAAATAATAGAAAAATGGACTTTAGTTTGTAGTTTATCTATTGAAATGTTCTATAGATTACTATGTGTATACAGTTTTTTGCATTCTTTTTTATATTTTTGTATTTTTCTAAAGACAACAATGAAAAAATGGAATAAAATATGTAAGGGTACATAATAGTAAATATTTTAATAAACGCATATAAGAAAATAAATAATGAAGTGAAACTTCTATCAGTGGATCATTACGTTAGAAAAGGAAGGGTGTGGAATATGCCAGATTTAGTGAGTGATGTAAGCCATTATATGAATTATTTAGTGACGAAACGAAATACTGTTTCTAGTAATATTGCAAATGCGAATACACCTGGCTATAAAGCACAAGATGTAACATTTGCTGAGCAGATGAATAAAAGTAGTGCCTTATATAAAAATAATGCGGCTGATTTAAAGAGCAATCCAGATTTATATCAAACGAATGAAATGCACTTACCGACAGTAAATACGAAAAATACATATGCAAAGATTCAAACAAAATCAATGCAAACGAATAAAGACGGAAATAGTGTGGATGTAACGACAGAAATGCTAGATTTAATGAAAGCAAATCAGTTATACGGTATTTCAATTAACGCAATTAATACACAATATGCAATTAACCAAGCGGCACGCGGACGTTAAAAGTAGAAGGAGAGACAACGGATGTTTCAGGCAATTAATGCAAGTGGCTCAGGGCTAACGACAGCGAGAAAGTGGATGGAAGTTACTTCTAACAATATTGTAAATGCAAATACGACGGCGGCTCCGGGGGCAGATTTATATGAGCGTCGTAGTGTGGTGTTAGAATCAAACAATAGTTTTGCAAGTATGTTAGATGGGGCTCCTACTAATGGAGTAAAAATAAAAAGTATTGAAGCAGACAAAACGGAAAATTTAGTGTATGATCCGACGCATCCGCACGCAAATGAAGAAGGATATGTACGTTATCCAAATATTGATGTAACTGCTGAAATGACGAATGTAATGGTTGCTCAAAAAATGTATGAAGCGAATACGAGTGTATTAAATGCGAATAAAAAAATGCTTGATAAAGATTTAGAAATCGGCCGAGGATAAGGGGGAAAATCGTAATATGAAAATTCAACCAATGTTACATACACAACCATTTGGAGCAATTCAGTCAATTGGTGCACCGAAAACTTCTCAAACATCTGTAGCTCCGGAGAAAAAGTTTATTGATTTATTGGAAGATATGAATCAAACGCAAAACAATGCACAAACAGCAGTATATGATTTACTAACTAAAGGGGTAGGAGAAACACATGACGTTTTAATTCAGCAAAAGAAAGCTGAGTCTCAAATGAAAACGGCTGCTCTTGTACGTGATAATCTTATTGAAAATTATAAGTCACTAATTAATATGCAAATTTAGGAAAGTGGACGGGTGTGTTTAAATGGAAAAGATGAAAAATGTTATCCAATCGTTAAAAACGTGGCATAAGTTAGTAATCGGTGCTGCGCTTTTAGCGATTGTAACAGGAGCACTTTTATACTTCACCTTGCCAGATAAATATGTTGTTGTATATCAAAATTTAAATGATGCAGATAAACAAGAGATTACAGCAGAATTATCGAAGTTAGGTGTCGATTACCAATTAGCGGCCGATGGTTCAATTCGTGTGCAAAAGAATGATGCTCCATGGGTTCGAAAAGAAATGAATGGGATGGGCTTACCGTTTAATTCGAAAAGCGGTGAAGAAATTTTATTAGAAAGCTCTCTCGGTTCAAGTGAACAAGATAAAAAAATGAAGCAAATTGTCGGTACGAAGAAGCAATTGGAACAAGATATTGTAAGAAACTTTGCGACAGTTGAAACGGCAAATGTTCAAATTACATTGCCTGAAAAAGAGACAATTTTTGATGAAGAAAAAGCGAAAGGAACAGCGGCGATTACGGTTGGAGTGAAACGTGGACAATTGTTAACGGCTGATCAAGTTGCAGGTATACAGCAAATGATTAGTGCAGCGGTTCCTGGTGTGAAAGCAGAAGAAGTAAGTGTTATTGATAGTAAAAAAGGTGTTATCTCAAAAGGGGCAGATGAAGCACATTCTAGTAGTTCCTCTTCTTATGAGAAAGAAGTAGAGATGCAGCACCAACTTGAAGGTAAATTAAAGCAAGATATTGATGCAACGTTAATGACGATGTTTAAACCGAATGAATATAAAGTGAATACGAAAGTATCTGTAAACTACGATGAAGTTACACGTCAGTCAGAGAAGTATGGTGATAAAGGTGTACTTCGTAGTAAACAAGAGCAAGAAGAAAGCTCTACTGCGCAAGAAGGGGCAGATACGAAGCAAGGTGCTGGTATTACAGCGAACGGTGAAGTGCCAAACTACGGTACGAACAATAATCAAAATGGTAAAGTTGTCTACGATAATAAAAATGGCAACAAAATCGAAAACTATGAAATAGATAAAACAGTTGAAACAATTAAGAAACACCCAGAATTAACGAAAACAAATGTTGTTGTATGGGTAGATAATGATACGTTAGTAAAACGAAGAATTGATATGACTACTTTCAAAGAAGCAATTGGAACAGCGGCAGGACTTCAAGCTGATCCGAACGGTAACTTTATAAATGGTCAAGTTAACGTTGTAACTGTTCAGTTCGATCAGCCGAAAGCTGAAAAAGAGAAAGAGCCAGAAAAAAGTGGTATGAACTGGTGGTTATTCGGTGGAATTACAGCTGGCTTATTAGCAATCGGTGGTCTAGTATGGTTCTTATTAGCAAGACGTAAGAGAAAGAAAGAAGAAGAGGAATATGAAGAATACTTAGCAGAAGATGAAATTGCTGCAAGTAATGAAAGTATCTTGGAAATTCCTGAAGAAAAAATAGTGCCAGAGCCAAAACCTGAACCAGAAGAACCGAAAGAACCAACGTTAGATGAACAAGTGCAGGATGCTACGAAAGAACATGTAGAAGGTACTGCAAAAGTAATTAAAAAATGGTTAAACGGACAGTAAGGGAGGAACAACGATGTTAGATGAAATCTCCTCCAAAGAAAAAGCTGCCATCCTCATTCGTACATTAGACGAAGGGGTGGCAGCAAAAGTCATTGAATATATGACAGCTGAGGAAAAAGAAGTATTACTTCGTGAAATTGCGAAGTTTCGTGTATATAAACCAGAAACGTTAGAGAATGTACTAGGAGAGTTCTTATATGAACTAAATGTAAAAGAATTGAACTTAGTCACTCCAGATAAAGAGTATATTCGTCGTATATTTAAAAACATGCCAGAAGACGAACTGGAAAAATTATTGGAAGACCTTTGGTATAACAAAGATAATCCATTTGAATTCTTAAATTCACTTACAGATTTAGAACCACTTCTTACAGTGCTTAATGATGAGTCACCACAAACAATTGCAATTATCGCTTCTTATATTAAACCGCAACTTGCGTCTCAATTAATTGAGAGATTGCCAGATCATAAGCGAGTAGAAACGGTAATGGGTATTGCGAAACTAGAACAAGTTGATGGTGAATTAATTAATCAAATTGGTGAGTTGTTAAAAACGAAATTAAATAATATGGCATTTAGTGCAATTAATAAAACTGATGGCTTGAAAACAATCGTAAACATTTTAAATAATGTTTCACGAGGTGTTGAAAAAACAGTCTTTCAAAAACTGGATGAAGTCGATTATGAGTTATCTGAGAAAATTAAAGAAAATATGTTTGTCTTTGAAGACTTACTTGGTCTTGAAGATCTTGCGCTTCGCCGTGTATTAGAAGAAATTACAGATAACGGTGTTCTTGCGAAAGCACTTAAAATTGCAAAAGAAGAAATTAAAGAGAAATTATTTACATGTATGTCTTCAAACCGTAAAGAGATGATTCTAGAAGAATTAGATGGCTTAGGACCGCTTAAGATGACGGATGCTGAAAAAGCGCAGCAAACGATCACTGGTACAGTGAAAAAGCTAGAGAAAGAAGGAAGAATTATCGTTCAAAGAGGTGAAGAGGATGTCCTTATTTAAAAACAGAATTCCGAAGAATTCTGTTTCTTTTTCTGAAGAAACGTATGAATTACAATTTCCAAAACCAGCTTCAGTCCAAATAGAAGAGGAAGAATTACAAGCAGATCATGCAGAGCTTCGCGCCCAGCAAGAATCATTACATATGGAAATGAATCAGCTAAGGCAAGAGCAGCAAATGCTAGAACGAGAGCGTCAGCAGTTATTACAAGATAAAGAACAATTTCAAATGCATATTCATGAACAAATGGAACAGATGGAAGCAGCGCGTGTGCAGTTTCAAAAAGAACAACAAGAAATAGCATATGAATGGACAGAGTTATTATGGGATCAATCATTTCATTTAGCAGAAAAAATTGTGAATCAAGCGGTAGATTCACGATTGCTTGATGTGCTACCTATTTTAACTGGCATCGTGCAAACATTGCCAACTTCGTTTGAAAAATTAATCATTACAGTACATCCAGAAACGTTTGAACGTATTCAAGAAGAGAAGGAGAATACGAAAGAATATTGGTTACTACAATTAGTAGAATGGAAATATGATTTCTCCCTGCAGTTTGGTGAATTTGTTCTGGAAGAAGAGAAAGAGTTCTTTGAATTTAAATTTGCACCTATATTTGCGAAACTTCGTCAGAAATGGGAAGAAGAGAAGTTATTTGAGGAGCAAAATGTATGAGCCGCCTGTTAATGAATGAGAACGAAAAATGGAATAAGTTCATTGAAACACCGCTGTATACGAAAGTAGGCAAAGTTCATAGTGTACAAGAACAGTTTTTCGTAGCAAAAGGGCCGAAAGCGAAGATCGGAGATGTTTGCTTCGTTGGAGAACATAACGTCTTATGTGAAGTGATTGCCATTGAAAAAGAAAATAATATGCTACTTCCATTTGAACAGACAGAAAAAGTATGTTATGGAGATTCAGTGACACTAGTTTCAGAAGATGTTGTTGTACCACGTGGTAATCACTTGCTCGGAAAAGTGTTAAGTGCAAATGGTGAAGTGTTAAATGAGGAAGCTGAAAACATTCCATTACAGAAAATAAAACTAGATGCACCGCCTATACATGCATTTGAACGTGAAGAGATTACCGATGTATTTGAAACAGGAATAAAATCAATTGATTCTATGCTAACAATTGGTATCGGTCAAAAGATTGGTATTTTTGCTGGTTCAGGTGTTGGTAAATCAACTTTACTTGGAATGATAGCAAAAAATGCAAAAGCTGATATAAACGTTATTAGTTTAGTAGGAGAACGTGGCCGGGAAGTAAAAGACTTTATTCGAAAAGAGTTAGGCGAGGAAGGGATGCGAAAAAGCGTCGTTGTTGTAGCGACGTCAGATGAAAGTCACCTTATGCAACTTCGTGCAGCGAAACTCGCAACGTCTATTGCTGAATACTTCCGTGATCAAGGCAATAACGTATTACTTATGATGGACTCTGTTACTCGTTTTGCCGATGCACGAAGAAGTGTTGATATTGCTGTTAAAGAGTTACCGATTGGTGGTAAAACACTGTTAATGGAAAGTTATATGAAGAAGTTGTTAGAGCGGTCTGGAAAAACACAAAAGGGATCTATAACAGGTATTTATACGGTACTTGTTGATGGGGATGATTTAAATGGTCCTGTACCAGATTTAGCACGTGGTATTTTAGATGGACATATCGTATTAAAGCGTGAGCTTGCAACGCTTAGTCATTATCCTGCAATTTCAGTATTAGATTCAGTAAGTAGGATTATGGAAGAAATCGTTTCACCACATCATTGGCAACTTGCAAATGAAATGAGAAAGATTTTATCAATTTATAAAGAAAATGAATTGTATTTTAAGTTAGGAACGATTCAAGAAAATGAAGAAAATGCTTATATTTTTGAATGTAAAAATAAAGTAGAAGGCATAAATAGATTTTTAAAGCAAGGCCGATCGGATAGTTTCCCATTTGATGATATCGTTGAAGCGATACACCATATAGTATAAGGCCTCTGCCCAAGAGGTCTTATTTTTTGTTTTTTAATATTTCACAGATTTTTTTGGAAAAAAACTATATAATAGAAAAAGAGAACGTTATAATAGGAAGGGGCTATGAAAACAGGTGGATAAACAGCAGTACGACACAATAAAATTGCAAATAAATCAAGAAAAAGAGCATATTTTAAAAGAAGTGTATGAATTAACAGCTGAAAAAAGAAAAATAGAACAAAAAAAAGAATATGATTTATATGTTGTGAAATCGCGTAGTAAAGTCGTACAAACTGGGCAACGTATTATGGCTGGCATGCTTTCTTCACATACGTTTTCACCTGAAAGAATAGAAGAATGGAATCGAAAAATTAAAAAAACAGAAGGTTTTATTCAAAAAAATGAAAGCCTTTTAGAGCAAGTAAAAGAAAAAGAACGTGTCATTGATGAGATGTATCAAGAAGATTGCAGAAAGCTTGCGAAAGCACAAGAAAAGCTGGAAGAAAAAATGCTTCTGGATTTGAAAATGTGTATGAATGGATGAGGTGAATGTAGTGATACAGTCTGTATTACCGGTGCAACAAAGTTTACCTCCGCAAAAAGAAAAAGGGCTAGAAGTACAATCGAAAAATGAAGATTCTTCATTCGATCGTACGATGAGAATCGAAAATAAAAAGCAGCCGAAAACGGAGAAAACGAAACGAGAAGAAGCACCAAAAGAAGAGAAAAAAGAATATAACCTTTCTAAACCATCGGTAACGAAAGAAGAACCAATTGTAAAGAAAGAAGAAAAAAAAGAGACAGAACAGTTGTTATTAGCTGTATCTGAGCAAATGGTTGCAATTGAGCAATTACATGTGCAGCCGGAATTGTTATATCAATACATACAAAAAATACAAGAGCTATATAAAGAATATGGCAATATTAAACTTAATGAATTACCTGCAGCTGAATTACAACAATTACAAGAACTTCTTTCAAATATGAATATCAAAAATGCTATATGTTTAGAAGATACAATACAAATGGTATTAGACAAAATGAAGATGCCAGAGCAAACGATGCAAGCATTGAAGGTTGTAGAAACAGAAACTTGTAATATTGCAAAGGAACAAGAAGAGTCTAAAGAGGTAGATCTTCCGAAACTTGAGAGCGATGATGCAAAGGTAGAGTTGCCAGAAGTTGATGCATTAAACGATTCGAGCTCTGCAGGTGCAGAATTATTAAATAAAACGACGAGTACCGAACAAGTAGGGAAATCAAATAGTGGTGCTGAGAAAGTTTCATTACCTGACTTAGGAAAGAAAATGGAAGCGCAAGTAGAAGCGCTGCAAAAATTTGTAGTGAAACAAGAACGTGTTTTATTCCAGTTAAATCCAGAAAAACTTGGTACATTAACAGTGTTTATGAAAAAACACGGAGATCAAATTGACGTTCACGTAGAAATGGAAAAACACGATGCGAAAAAACGTGTTGAAATCATTTTTGATGAATTGAGATTAAAGTTAAAAGAAAAAGAAATCAATATTCAAATTAGCTATTCAGATAAAGATGAAAATCGTAAAGAACAGCGAGAACAAGAGCAAAGGCAAAAACAAAAATTAGCAAATACAAATCATGAAAAACAACAATCAACAGAATTTGCGGGATTATTGGAGGAATAAAGCGTGCCAACAGTTGGATTAAATACAACGAGTACAAATCATATTCCGTTACAAGCAGGAGCGCAAAAAAGTAATGTACCTGTTAATGGTGTACAATCGCCAGTGCAACAAAGTAATGGAGTTTCGGCAGGAGCGCAAAAGACTCCTGGGGTAATGGGGAAAGATGATTTCCTAAAATTATTTTTATCAAGTTTCCAACATCAAGATCCATTTAATGCGATGGATATGAATCAAATGATGAATCAGACAGCGCAGTTATCTCTTATGGAACAAGTACAGAATATGACGAAAGCAGTAGATAAGCTGCAATCAACGATGTATTCAACAGCACTTGATGGTGGAATGAAGTTTTTAGGGAAATACGTAAGAGGTGTTGACGGCGAAGGAAACAAAGTAACTGGTCAAGTAGAGACAGTTCGCCTTGCAGAAAATAACGATGTGCAGCTCGTTATTAACAATAAAGTTGTATCTCTTCGTTTCGTTGAGAGAGTGTCTGATAAACCGATTGGAGAAACGAATCCAGAAGACGCAAAGAAAGACGATCAAAAAGTAACTGAAGAAGTAAAAACTACAAATTCATAAGGAGTGTCCATACGTTATGATTAAAGCGTTATATACAAGTATTACAGGAATGAATGCAACACAAAATGCATTAAGTGTAACTTCAAATAATATTGCCAATGCACAAACAGTAGGTTATAAAAAACAAAAAGCAATGTTTGATGATTTACTATATAACAATTCGATTGGTGCAAAAGGTGACGGTAAATACGCCGGAACAAATCCGAAAAGTATTGGTAACGGTGTGAAAATGAGTGGTACGGTTACGGATTATAGTGATGGTACAATTACGTTAACAGGTGGTAAAACACAAGCGGCAATGGAAGGTAATGGTTTCTTCGTTGTGGGTGATTCAAAAGGCGGAAATATGGAATTTACTCGTAAAGGTACGTTTGGGATATCTTCAGATTACTATATTACGAATACTGAAGGTCAATACGTATTTGCATACCCTGCAAATGAGGCAACTGGTGAAGTTGATTTATCTGGAATTCCAGGACCGTTGCAAATTCCAATGGGAACAGCAATTGGTGGTATTCGAACATCGAAAGGGACAATTAAAGGGAATATTCCAACTGGTGAAAAACAAATTACACAAGATTTACCTGTATATGATAATGCGGGGAATACATGGACAATGCGTGTAGAGTTTAAACAAACGAGTGAACATAACTATACATATAAAGTACAAATGCGTAATGACTCGAAAAAAGAAACAGAGTTTAAGGATGTTCCAGGTGCAGGTGGTAATATGACATTTGATGCTGTCGGAAATCCAAATCCGAAAGAGCAAGGAGCCAATATTCCATTTGACGGTGGCTCTATAAGATTAGACTTAAGTCATTTAACAAATCATCCAACAGATAAAACATTATCAGTAACAGACGTAGATGGTAGAGCAGCAGCGACGGTTAAAGATTGCTTCATTGCTGACGGTGGATATGTAATGGTAAAATATTCTGATGGAAGTATGAAATCTGCAGGTCAATTAGCTGTTGCGATGTTCCCGAACGAAGGCGGACTAATGAAAACAGGTAATGGTAACTATACAGCGACGAATACAACAGGTATTTTAGCTCTTGGTGCATCTGGTCAAAATGGTGCAGGTAAAGTACGCGGTGGTGCACAAGAAGGTGCAAACGTAGATTTATCTGTAGAATTCGTTGACTTAATGTTATATCAACGCGGATTCCAAGGAAATGCGAAAGTTATTAAAGTTTCAGATGAAGTATTAAATGAAGTTGTAAACTTAATTCGATAATATATCGCATGGAAAAAATGTAATGGAGTAGAAAGGGTTTTTTATTCGTATGACAAGACAAGAGCGAATTTTACAATTGCCTTTTTTCGAAAATAAACGTGAGCTTGCTGAGCAAGTATTAAAAATAGAACGAGAAGAGCATGTATATTTACCAGATCAATTTGAAATTAAGCAAGTGCCTCCGTATTCATTTGGTGAAAAACAAGCAATCATTGGCCGTATCCATGAGTTTTATTTCATAAGTGTTGGTAGCGACACTGTTTGGAAGTATCAACTGTTTAAGGATGAGATGAAGTGTCGTGAGTTTTTTGTTATGTTGCCAAATATTACGGATCAGCAAATAGCGTTTTGGTTTAATAACATAGAGTTATTGAAAGGTTCTTAAAAGCACTTTTTAGGTTTTGAGAGAGGACCTGGCGATGTTTTGGAGCGGTTAGTGCCTAATAGAGTCCCGACCGATGTGTAAGACCAGAGATATGTAGAGTTACTAGAGTAGTATGGTAGTGTAAGAAGTGGTAATATAAAAGAGTTTTAAGTTAATTTAAGGTAGTTGTAGTATACAATTAGACTGAATTTCTATAAAAGGAGAGGTGAGGAGGATGGCGCAAAATAAGTATCGCGTTACATTCATTTCGCCGAGTGAGGTTGAGCAGCGGACTGTAATGGCGGCGAATAGTTTGCCAGATTTAATTCGTAAAGTAGAAAGTATTATCGCAGATCCAAACGGTTATTTTGTGAATGATAAAAAAAATAATTGTTATTTTAAAGTGATTAAAGAAAATGTTACGTTTATTCAATATGAGTTACTATTTTCGGATAAGGAAATTCATATTGAAAAATTAAAACATATAGCACCGGTAGTATTAAAACGATTATTCGAAGAAATAAATGACCCGGAATTATATGCACTTGCGCTACTTGATGTTGATATAGCAACGAAAGAATATGTGCTAGCAGAAATGAATTCTGAGCTGAGAATAAGAGTAGAGACGGAGCTTTCGAAAAAATGGGAAGCAATGCCGACCGAAATTGTAGGAGCACAAGAAGTGTTATTAGAGGCACTTGCTTCGTTTATACAAGATTAATTGTTTTTTAATAAAATGAATCGTTCGACTATCTATATTTTTTATATAGGTAGTTGACTTTTTCGCTTTTATAAAGCTTAATAATTAGATATACGGAATTAATGGAAGGGGAGCGACACCTTTATGTCACAAGCACAAAGTATTTTATTAGAAAGCGGAACAAATGAATTAGAGATTGTTACGTACACTGTTGGTGAAAACCTATTTAGTATTAATGTAATGAAAGTACGTGAAATCATTAATCCATTCCCTGTTACAACTGTGCCAGAATCTCATCATGCAGTTGAAGGTGTTGTTCAAGTACGTGGTGAAATTTTACCTGTTATTAACTTGGCAATGGCTCTTAATTTAAAGTCAACAAAGCCACTTGATCAAACGAAATTTATCATCTCAGAATTAAACCAAATGAAAGTTATTTTCCGTGTTGATGAAGTGCATCGTATTCAACGTATTTCGTGGGAACAAATTGATGAACCTGCTTCATTATCTATGGGACTAGAAGAAACGACATCTGGTATTGTAAAACTAGATGGAAAAATCATCTTACTATTAGATTATGAAAAAATTGTATGTGAAATTAGCGGCACTGGTTATGACAATAAATCAATTGCAGGATTAGAACAAAAAACAGATCGAGCTGAAAAAGTAATTTACATTGCAGAAGATTCAGCGATGCTTCGCCAAATATTAGAAGAAACATTATCATCAGCTGGATATACGAAAATGAACTTCTTCAGCAATGGTGCAGAAGCGTTAGCACAAATTGAAAAATTAGCGAAAGAGCAAGGCGAAAAAATGTTTGAACATATTCACTTGCTAATTACGGATATTGAAATGCCAAAAATGGATGGACATCATTTAACGAAAGTGGTTAAGGATAGTGAAGTAATGAATCGTTTACCAGTCATTATTTTCTCTTCATTAATTACAAATGAATTATTCCATAAAGGTGAAGCTGTAGGAGCAAATGCTCAAGTAAGTAAGCCAGATATTCAAGAGCTAATTGGTTTAGTTGATAAGTTAGTACTTTAAAAGTTTCTATTTAGCCGGAATAGAAGCTCTAGCCAAGTGTTGAGCGGTCAGTGCTTAATAGAGCCCTATGCGATGTTGAGATATAGGTAACTAGAAGAGCTGGTGTATAACATTTTTCTATTTAGTAGGAATAGAGGAACTACTTATGTAAGGAATTTTTCAGTGCTTAATAGAGTCTCATGCGATGTGAGTTCAGAGGTATGAAGTAGTTTTAGGTAAGAAGAAGTGAGACTTCGATTGAGGATTTGAAGACTGGGTTTATAACTCTATTCTGTTAGAGAGAGGAAGGAATTAGCCAATGCTACATATGGCTAATTCCTTTTTAGTATTCTATACTTTAAGCTGGTAGAAAAATGAAAGGTTTCTGGGATGTTTGGTGCTGTATGTATGAAAATTCTTCATTTGAAGATTTTTGATTTAAAAATATAAGCAAACGCATTTTCAATGGTTATTTTATTAATATTTCGTGGTAGCGCAAATTTTTTCGGTGAAAAAATATTCAAAATACCATATAATATAATTAAATGTAATTAATATGCAATTTTGCATATTAATAAAAAACATTTTCCAAATTTTTATACTTTCTATACATTTTTGTATGTTTATTATTTGACAGATAATTTCGAACTGTTATAATATGGATATGTAAAAATTGCTATTTTCTTAAAAGACATGGGAGTCAGATGAGAATTGTGAAAGGATGAGGGGGAGTGGCACAGATTATGTATCACCACACAGCAATTAATGTATTAGGTCTTTTACAAAACATGTCAAATAATAAAATGAACGATATGCAACTAGAGGTGGAATTTAAAAAAATAGAAAAAGAATTCCAAGTAAAGTATGAAGAATTAGTTGATTTACATAATAGAATGGTATTATTTCAAATAGATATAGAAAAAAATGGCGGGATGCGAGCATATGAAAAATCAGCAATTACATGGCTGAAATCTGAACTAGAGCTACTGTATGAAGTGTATCAATTTTGTCAGCGTCACGGTTTAAACATTTTAAATATTTCAAAATACGTAAGTAAAAATGAACTAAATCTTTTTCCAAAAACAGAAAGTCAATTGCAAAATACGTATTATAAATTGAAAAAACGTGAAATACCGTTTGAAAATATTGAAAAACAAAAACCAGGACGAAAGAGAAAATATATACCAGTAAAAGAAACAATCGTTGCAAGAAAACAAAAAAATGAGTACGAATTAAAAGAAGAAATCCAGCATAAAGAGGATGAAAAAAATCTTGTAACAGTTATATCTGGTATCGTTGATAACTTTGAAACAATTAATCAATGTAGTGAAAGGAAAGAAGACGAACTACATCAGTTTATGGAAGGTATTTATAAGCTTTCTAGCATGGCAGCAGGGCGTTCTAGAGAAGCAAAGAATACACGTAGCTTAGAAGGTGAATTGCAGTCGTTACAACTAGAAAATGAAAGGCTAAAACGAGAGAAAGAAGAGCTTGTACAAGACATTAAAGGCATGACGCAGCTTTTAATTCATTTCATTACAAGTTCTGATATCGATCAAATTCGTAAATTACCAACTTTCGTACAAGATTGTAAAATGGAATTACATAAACTAGGGCTATATAATGCACAAGACGGTAAAATGAAAATAATGGTTGATCGTAGTGGACAAGTTATGACCGTAACACAGTAATAAAATTTGGGTACAAAATAAAAGGGAAATACATAGTTTATATGTATTTCCCTTTTATTTTGTATGGAATCGTTCCAAAGATGGAAAATGAACTTTTACGATTGTAGTAGTTTAGAAACCATTTGCGGAATTTGATTTGCTTGTGAAACCATACTAAGCGCAACTTCAGTTAATAATTTGAACTTTAAAAAATCACTCATTTCCTGCGCCATATCCGCATCTTCAATTCGAGATGCAGCATCTGTTAGGGCCATACTTTGGCTATTTAAATTTTCAATATTAAACTGTAAACGATTCATCATAGCACCGAGATCAGCACGATGAAGTGATACATTTTGTAAAGCCTCTTCAATTTTACGAATTGCAGCTCTTGCTTCTTGTTCTGTTGAAATCTTGATGTCGTGTTGTGCAGGGGAAGGGGGAATATGTTTCGTCATATTTATTGTATGACCGATATCGTCTAATGTAACAGGGCGGTTTTGACCACCAAATACGGATAAATCATTAAACTCAGTCGTCTCGCCAATATAGCCAATTTGTTCTGTTAAAGACTGAAACTCTTTATTCAGCGAATCACGATTTGCATTTGAATTTGTACCGTTTGAGGATTGAACGGCTAAATCACGCATACGCTGTAAAATATTCGTCACAGTTTGAAGGGCAGCTTCCGCCGTGCGAAGCATCGATATCGCATCCTCATTATTACGAATCGCCACACGCATACCACTCGCTCTCGCATGCATACGAGTCACAATTGCAATATTAGAGGGATTATCAGAAGCAGTATTCAACTTCTTACCAGTCGCCAAATGCTCCATCGCAACATTCATACGCTTCTCATTCTCATACAACGACTGCCTAGCATTCATACTCAAAACATTTGTACCAATACGCATAATAGACACTCCTTATAGATTGATATAATCAATATTCAAAAGCTAATAAACGGCTATGAAGAGAAAAAGAGACTTATGCTCACTTTATCTTTTTGTTTTCATACACGGAACGAGAATAAAATAGGCCCTGACCGCTACTAAATATGGCTAGAACTTCTCTTTAAGCTAAAAAAATCTTTCAATCTATCTATATAGAAAAAATAAACCTCTCCGCAAGCAGAGAGGTTTATTCTGGAAACTAGCTCAAATGGCTTATTGTAATAATTTAGAAACCATTTGTGGAGTTTGGTTTGCTTGAGAAAGCATGCTGATACCAGCTTCGTTCAAGATTTTGAACTTAGTCATTTCAGACATTTCTTTCGCCATGTCAGCGTCTTCGATTTGAGAAGCAGCTGAAGCCATAGAAGAAGATTGGCTCTTTAGGTTGTTTACGTTAAAGTCAAGACGGTTTAATGTAGCACCTAGAGTTGCACGGTTTGAAGCGATTGTATCTAATGCAGAATCAATTGATTTGATTGCAGCAGAAGCGTTTGGCCCAGATTTTGTAATATCACCTTCTTTAATCATTGTATCAGGTGTAAAAGTAGTACCGATTGCTTTGGCCTTTGCAAGATCCGGCGCTTCTTCATATGCTTTAATTTTCTCTTCAACAGCTTTAACATTTGTGTCAGACATGAAACCTTTAACTTTTTCGAATTTTGTTTTAAAGTCATCAACTGCAGTTTTAATTTCTTCAGCAGTTGATCCTCCTGTGGCAGGAGATCCTGTAGGTGCTGTCAATGCACCTAATCCAGTTGTTCCGCCAGCAGCTTTAGCTGCATCAATGTCTGTTTTAGCTGCAGCAATTTGTTCAGCTGTAATTGTAATTGTTTGATTACCCTTACCTTCAATTGATAATTTGTCAATATTTAATGCTTTAGTAGATGAATCAGCTAGATTGATATTGATTTGTTTAGTTGTATCAGCGTTATCTAGAGTTTGAATAGCAATAGATTTGTTATCGCCATTTAATAATTTTTTGTCATTAAACTCTGTGTTTTTAGAAATGTAATCGATTTGTTCTTTTAATGCAGAAAATTCTTTATCTAATGCTTTTTGGTTATCGCCAGTGTTCGTACCGTTCGCAGATTGGTTAGCGATGTCACGCATACGAAGTAAGATGTTAGATACAGAGTTTAAAGCTGAGTCAGCTGTACGGATTAATGACATACCGTCTTGTGTGTTGTTAGCAGCTACTCCTAATCCGTTTTCACGTGCACGCATACGAGTTGCGATTGCAAGACCTGCTGCATCGTCAGAAGCGTTGTTGATACGTTTACCGCTTGATAAACGGTCCATAGCGTTGCTCATTTTAGCTTGGTTTTGGCGCATGTACTCTTGCGTACGCATGCTGTTAATGTTTGTATTAATTCTCATGTTAAGAAACCCCCATTTTTTTATATTGACTTTTCTGCAAATTGAAAAACGGTAATATGCGAAAAAATCAATTTCGAGATTTATTGTAATCCTTGCCACAACGGGTGTCAACTAAAAATTCGAATTAATAAATATAAAAAAATAACAGTTTAACAATATATTCATTTTTTTATTACATAATTATTAAAAGGATTATTGCAAACTTTAAAAAAAAACTCTAATATTAGATTATCTTTGTTTACCGAAAAGGTGATATTATGATAGTTGGAAATATAGTAAAAGAAGTGCTTGCATATAAGAAAGGACAAATTCAGCAAAGGCTAAGTAGTCCACAAGCATTCGTTAGTAGTCGTTTTCAAGAGAAGTTGCAGAGTGAACCTGCGAAGGAGACGAAGGCTACTACGCAACCGGCAAACATAGAAGATATGAGTCAGCCGGTACAATCTACGAAAATAGAAGCGGTTGTTAATAAACCGGTAGAAACTATTAATAAAGTAGAGGAAGCGAGTAAGTCTGAAGAAAAGGCTGAAACGAAGAAAGCAGATGAAGTGCAAGTTGCGCAAAAAGAGTTTGAACGACGTTTCCCAGAAACGAAAAATGAGGCTGCTGATACGTGGGAATTAACGAAGAAGTATAATATTCAAAAAATACGTTCTTCAAATGAAGGGAAGTATGAGGATATTATTGATCGTGTAAGTCGTACATATGGAATTCCAAAAACGTTAATTCAAAAAATGATTGAAGTAGAGTCTAATTTTAATCCGAAAACGGTATCACATGCAGGTGCGATGGGTCTTATGCAGCTTATGCCAGCGAATGTGAAGGAGATGGGTGTGAAGAATCCATTTTCACCAGCTGAAAGTATTGAAGGTGGCGTGAAAGAGTTAAGCGGTTATTTAAAGAAAAATAACGGCGACTTAGTATTGGCGCTTGCTTCTTATAATGCTGGTCCTGGTAATGTGAGAAAGTACGGAGGCGTACCGCCATTTAAAGAAACGCAAGGATATATTAAAAAAATATTAAATATCGACGTTTCAAAATAAGAAGTTTCATATATAGAGAGAACATGAAATTTTCGTGAACATGATATGGGAGTTGGCTAGATTTGAAATTACAAGATGATATTCCGTTAACAATTTATTTTGAAATCGGAAATACGAAAAAGAAAATTGAAGATCTGCTTCATATTACGAAAGGTACATTGTATCGTCTTGAAAATTCAACGAAAAATACGGTGCGTCTTATGCTTGAGAATGAAGAGATTGGAACCGGAAAGATTTTGACGAAGAATGGAAAGATGTACGTTGAAATCGTTGAATTGAAAAGGTAGGGAAGGGGATTGTCATGAGTGGCGAAAAATTAAGCCAAGAGCAAATTGATGCCCTGCTGAAGGCGGTAAATGAAGGCGAGGAAATGCCAGCTTTCGCACAAGAAGCAGGAAAGCAAGAGAAATTTCAAGAGTATGATTTTAATAGACCAGAGAAGTTCGGTGTTGAGCATTTACGTAGTTTGCAAGCGATTGCTTCTACGTTTGGGAAACAGACGTCACAGACGTTATCAGCGCGTATGCGTATTCCAATTGAACTAGAGCCTTCAACGGTTGAGCAAGTTCCATTTACGAGTGAGTATGTGGAGAAAATGCCGAAAGATTATTATTTATATTGTGTAATTGATCTTGGTTTGCCAGAGCTTGGAGAAATTGTTATTGAGATTGATTTAGCATTCGTTATTTATATTCATGAATGTTGGCTTGGCGGAGATAGTAAGCGTAACTTTACGATGCGCAGACCGTTAACAGCATTTGAGTTTTTAACGCTTGATAATATATTCTTGCTTCTTTGTAAAAATTTAGAGCAATCATTTGAAAGTGTTGTTGCGATTGAACCGAAATTTGTAACGACAGAAACAGATCCGAATGCATTAAAGATTACGACAGCGAGTGATATCATTTCATTACTTAACGTAAATATGAAAACAGAGTTTTGGAATACGACGGTGCGTATCGGAATTCCATTCTTATCTGTTGAAGAAATTATGGATAAGTTAACGTCTGAAAATATTGTCGAACATTCTTCAGACAAGCGTAAAAAGTATACGTCTGAAGTGGAAATGAAAGTAAATCAAGTGTACAAACCTGTTCACGTTGCAATTGGTGAGCAGAAAATGACAATGAGTGAGATTGAACAAATTGAAGAAGGCGATATTATTCCGCTTCATACGAAAGTTTCGGATGAATTACTTGGTTATGTAGATGGAAAGCATAAATTTAATTGTTTTATTGGAAAAGATGGAACGCGTAAGGCGCTCCTATTTAAAAGTTTTGTAGAGTAGGAGGATCCATATGAAGCATGAAGTATCTCCCGTGTCATTAATGGGATTAGAAGATTTTGCAGGAAAGCGAAATGAAGCAGGCAAAGCACATATCGATACTGTTTCAGATATTTCGATTGAACTTGGTGTAAAGCTTGGAAAGTCATCTATTACGCTTGGTGATGTAAAGCAGTTAAAAGTTGGCGATGTTCTGGAAGTAGAGAAAAACTTAGGACATAAAGTAGATGTGTATTTAAGTAATATGAAAGTCGGCATCGGTGAAGCAATCGTAATGGACGAGAAATTCGGTATTATCATTTCTGAAATTGAAGCTGATAAAAAACAAGCGGCGCTTATGAAAGCGCAAAGTCAAATGCAAGATAAAGAGTAGAGGAGGAGTCATATGTCGTATATGACGACCTTATTTCAAGTCGTTTTACTGTTTGGTGCGCTCGGTTACGGTGCATATTATATGACGAAAAAGACGCGCAAACAGCAGTTTTTTAAGCAGGGTGAAAATGGACATATTCAAGTAAAAGACGGCGTGTATTTAAATCATCAAACGAGTGCCTTTTTATTTGAAGTGGACGGAAAGCAAGTGTTCACTGTTATTAGTAATAACGGTGTGCAGTCTGTGCAATTAACCGGAACAGGAAATCAGTTTCAACAAGCACTAGAAGACGCGGTAAAGACTGAAACGAAAAAAGTAGAGGATCCATCATGAGAATAAAGAAACAGTTATCATTATTAGCCGTTATTTTCGTATTTTCTATCGTTTTTTCAATTATTTTTGTAAATCCAGCGTATGCGGCCCCGAACGGTTTTATTAATTTCGAAAATGGAAAAGAGTTTACGAGTAATTCAAGTGTACAACTATTTGCGCTCGTTACCCTTTTATCATTATCTTCTTCTATCGTTCTATTATTTACACATTTTACTTATTTTATGATCGTTCTTGGGATTACACGTCAAGGACTTGGGGTAATGAATTTACCACCAAACCAAGTGCTTGTTGGACTTGCATTATTTTTATCACTCTTTACGATGCAGCCTGTACTCGGGCAATTGAAGAGCGATGTGTGGGATCCGATGACGAAAGAGAAAATAACAGTAAGTCAAGCTGCGGAAACGACAGCTCCTATTATGAAAGAATATATGTCAAAGCATACGTATAAGCATGATTTAAAAATGATGCTGAAAGTACGCGGAGAAGAGTTGCCGAAAGATTTGAAAGATCTTTCACTATTTACGCTCGTACCATCCTTTACGTTAACGCAAATTCAAAAAGGTTTACTAACAGGGATGTTCATTTATTTAGCGTTTGTATTTATAGATTTGATTATTAGTACACTTTTAATGTACCTCGGGATGATGATGGTACCGCCGATGATTTTAAGTTTACCGTTTAAAATACTCGTTTTCGTATATTTAGGTGGATATACAAAAATCGTCGACATTATGTTTAAAACGGTCGCCTGAAGCGTTTGATGCTATGTGATAGGAGTCATATAAATGAATACGTCACCAATTATAGATATTTTTCAAACCTTTTTTTATAAAGGGGTTATGATTTTAATGCCGGTTGCCGGCGTAAGTATGATTGTCGTTATTATCATCGCTGTCATTATGGCGATGATGCAAATTCAAGAGCAAACGCTGACGTTTTTACCGAAAATGGCGAGTATTGTCCTCGTTATTATCATTTTAGGTCCGTGGATGTTCCAAGAGTTAACGACGCTTATTTTAGATTTATTTGATAAAATCCCATCGCTATTGCGTTCGTACTAAGATAGGTGAACTGAAATGAATATGGAATTATGGGCGGCGACGTTTTTTGCGTTTTGCCGCATTACTTCATTTTTATATTTTTTACCGTTTTTCTCAGGACGATCTATTCCAGCTATGGCGAAGGTTACATTTGGGCTCGGTCTGTCGATTACAGTTGCCGATCAAGTTGATGTTTCTCATATAAAGACGGTTTGGGATGTAGCTGCTTATGCAGCGACGCAAATTGTCATTGGATTATCTCTTTCAAAAATTGTAGAAATGCTGTGGAACATTCCGAAAATGGCTGGACATATTTTAGACTTTGATATCGGTTTATCACAGGCGAGTTTGTTTGATGTGAATGCAGGATCACAGTCTACTTTACTTTCAACACTTTTTGATATGTTCTTCCTCATTATTTTTATTTCACTTGGCGGCATTAATTATTTCGTTGCCACGATTTTAAAGTCGTTTCAATATACAGAGGCGATTTCAAAATTGCTGACGACTAGTTTTTTAGATAGTCTACTCGCAACGCTATTATTTGCGATCACATCAGCGGTTGAAATTGCTCTTCCGCTTATGGGAAGTTTATTCATCATTAACTTTGTTCTAATTTTAATTGCAAAAAACGCTCCGCAATTAAACGTTTTTATGAATGCATATGTAATTAAAATTACATGTGGGATTTTGTTTATTGCGATGAGTGTACCGATGCTCGGTTATGTGTTTAAAAATATGACGGATGTATTACTTGAAGAGTATACGAAACTATTTAACTTTTTCTTAACGAAGTAGGGGGACGCGCATGGCAAAGGATAATAAAACAGAAAAGGCCACCCCGCAGAAGCGTAAAAAATCGCGTGAAGAAGGGAATATTGCCCGGAGTAAAGATTTAAATAATTTATTTTCCATTCTCGTATTAGCAGTTGTCGTTTATTTCTTCGGAGATTGGCTAGGGTATGAGATTGCAAATTCCGTAGCGGTGCTGTTTGATCAAATTGGAAAAAATACAGATTCAACCGAGTATTTTTATTTAATGGGGATTTTATTACTGAAAGTATCGGCTCCGATATTAATACTCGTATACGCTTTTCATTTATTCAATTATATGATTCAAGTCGGCTTCCTATTTTCTTCTAAAGTCATTAAACCGAAAGCGTCACGTATTAATCCGAAAAACTATTTTACGAGACTGTTTAGTCGTAAAAGTTTAGTAGATATTTTGAAATCACTATTTTATATGGGATTAATCGGTTACGTCGCTTACGTTCTCTTTAAAAAGAATTTAGAGAAAATTGTCAGTATGATTGGATTTAACTGGACTGCATCACTTACTGAAATTATTAGGGAAATTAAATTTATTTTCTTAGCAATTTTAATTATTTTAATCGTTCTTTCTATTATTGATTTTATTTATC
This sequence comes from Bacillus sp. B1-WWTP-T-0.5-Post-4, assembly GCF_009183795.1. Taxonomy (NCBI): domain Bacteria; kingdom Bacillati; phylum Bacillota; class Bacilli; order Caryophanales; family Bacillaceae; genus Bacillus; species Bacillus sp. B1-WWTP-T-0.5-Post-4. The sequence continues at coordinate 328,363 of NZ_WEIJ01000002.1, read as the reverse complement.
AAAAATGGGAGTACGAACAAGATATTAAGATGAAAAAAGAAGAAGTGAAACAAGAGCATAAAGATAATGAAGGGGACCCGCAAGTAAAAGGGAAACGAAAAAACTTTATGCATGCAATCTTGCAAGGAACAATTGCGAAGAAGATGGATGGCGCAACGTTTATTGTAAACAACCCGACTCATATTTCGGTCGTACTTCGTTACAATAAACACGTTGATGCAGCACCAATTGTCGTTGCAAAAGGGGAAGATGAGCTCGCGTTATATATACGAACGCTTGCCCGTGAACAAGAAATACCAATGGTGGAAAACCGTCCGCTTGCTCGTTCTTTATATTATCAAGTCGAGGAAGATGAGACGATTCCAGAAGATTTATATGTAGCTGTAATTGAAGTTATGCGCTATTTAATTCAGACGAATGAACTTGAAGTATAATAGCGCGTTTGGAGGAGATCTCTTTGTTTAAGATAGATTCTGCAAGAACCTATTTTTCTATCTTTTTAGCAGCGTCATTCGTAGTGGCGCTCTTAATTCCACTTCCACCATTTATACTTGATATCATTATCGTTTTTCTACTAAGTATGTCAGTACTTATTTATATGCGAGCGACAAGTATTAACGAGTGGGATGAATTAAAGTCATTTCCGACGATGTTGTTATTAATCGGGATTTTCCGCGTATCGATTAACGTTTCGACGACGCGAGCGATTTTGACAGACGGAAATGCCGGTCATGTTATTGAAGAGTTCGGCCAGTTCGTAATTGGCGGAAACTTATTAATTGGTATCGTTATTTTTACAGTATTAATCATATTCCAGTTTATCGTTGCAAACGGTGCATCGCGTACAGCTGAAGTAGCAGCTCGTTTTACACTTGATTCTTTACCAGGGAAACAAATGTCTATCGATGCTGATTTAAACCAGCGTATTATTTCAGAAAAAGATGCACAAGCAAAACGGAAAAAATTAAATATGGAAACAGAGTTTTACGGAGCGATGGATGGTGCCGGGAAGTTCATTAAAGGGGACGTTATTTTCGGGATTGTCATTTTATTCGTAAACATTATTTTCGGTTTAATTGTCGGAATGATGCAGCAAGGAATGAGCTTTGCAGATGCGGCTCTTCATTATACACAGTTAACTGTCGGTGACGGAATCGTAAACCAAATTGGATCGCTTATGCTTGCGATTTCAACTGGTATTATCGTAACGCGTGTATTTGATGGTTCACCGGATACGGTAACGGAAGGAATCTTTAAAGAGTTATTAGCACATGAAGTTGTTGTATATGCGCTCGGTGGTTTGTTTATCGCAATGGGTATTTTTACTCCGCTACCGTTTCTACCATTCGCACTCGTTGGCGGAACGATTATCTTCTTGGGCATTCGTAATAAAAATCGAATAAAGAAAGAAAAAGAAGACGAGCTTCAAAAAGAAATAGAAATGATTCAAGGCGAAGATGAGCAACTGCAACAAGTGGAAGATTCATTTGGAGTATTTACGGATAAATATCCAATTATAGTAGAACTCGGTTTAGATTTAGCAGCACTTGTAAAGCAGAAAATTAACGGGGAAACAGCTCGTGATAAAGTTGTTCTTATGAGGAAGTCGATTATTACTGACCTCGGTATTAATGTTCCTGGAATTAACTTTAAAGATAATACGAGTTTTAGACCACGCGGACGTTACATTATTCGTATTAAAGGTGCGAAGGCGGCTGAGGGTGTTTTAAAATCAGGTTATTTATTAGCATTGAAAACGCCAAACGTAATGGCTGATTTAGATGCAGAGCCAGCGAAAGATCCAATTTTCGGTGAAGATGGATATTGGATTTTAGAGCATATGGTGCAAGATGCACAAATGAAAGGCTATCAAGTGTTAGAGCCACTTAGCATATTAATTACACATTTAGATGTTGTCGTTAGACGTAATCTTCACGAATTAATTCAGCGCCAACATGTAAAAGATTTAATTAATTCGCTTGAAAATGATAATGGCGTTCTATTAGAAGAGATTAAGAAGAAAGAAATTGATTTATCACTCGTTCAAAATGTTATTAAACAACTTCTAAAAGAAGGTATTTCTATTCGTGATTTACCAACAATTATTGAAGGTATTATTGACGGCAAAGAAATTTATCAAAACCACGTTGACGGTGTGACATCATTTGTTCGTGAATGTATTTCAAAAGTTATTTGTGAAAATGCGAAAAATCCAGACGGAAAAATATATGCAGCGCTCTTCTCTGATTCAATCGAGTTAGATGCGGATGTTGTGAATAATTCATATCAAGGTTACTTATTAAACTGGGATTTAGATTTAGAAACACGTGTCGTTGAGCAAGTGCAGCGCGTCTTTAAACAAGCACGTTTAATGGGAAGAGAACCAGTGTTATTAACACGTAGAAAAGATTTTAGATTTGCGATTGTAAGACTGCTAGAACGTTATCAAGTGGAAGCACAAGTACTTTGTATTAGCGAATTAGCACCAGAAATTGTTGTGGATCAAATTGCCTATATTGAATAGTAGGGGGTGAAGTAATGGAAAGTACAGAAAAGAAAGAAGCGTTAATGCGAATAAAAGCAGCTTCGAAAAATGAATTGTATCGAAAGTTATTTGACCAATATGGTACAGATTATTATTACGTTGTCGATGAAAGTGTAAAACGAAATATACCGTTTTTTTGGAAAAAGGATTATGAAATGTTAGTTGCTTTTCCAGAAGAAAAACAGGAAGAAGTGAATGAAGGTACAGCTCAATTTCATGAACAGTTAATGGATGTTGTGAATGATCCTTCAGAACAAATTGTGAAGGCGAATGGAATTCAATCAGTACTGCACAATTTAGAAAATGTAACGACTCCTATGTCATACGCGGCGATGCAAACAGGAAATAGTGAAGAATGGGCAAGAAAAAAAGAGAAACTATTAAAGCTGTTTGAAAAAGGAATTGTCGTGGTGAAACAGACGAAAGAAACGGAAGTAACGAAAAAGAAAAAAGTTGTGAAACAAGTCGTTCCACTAAAGAAAGAAGAAGTGGTTACAAAGAAAGAAAACCAAGAATCTGTACCGTTTATTATTCAAAAAGTAATTCGGATGCTAGAACAAAACGATGTGGAACAATATTTCATTCATGCATATGCTGAAAAGTTAAAAATAAAGTTTGAAAATGCAACGATGATTACGGAAGAAGAAGTTATCAGGTACATATTGGAAGATATGAAATCTCATTTTAATACGGAAAACGTCTTTGAAAAAGAAGTACAAACAATTGCATTAATCGGTCCAACTGGCGTTGGTAAAACGACGACACTGGCGAAAATGGCATGGCAATTTCATGGTAAGAACAAAACAGTTGGTTTTATAACGACCGATCATTCGCGCATAGGGACAGTGCAGCAATTGCAAGATAACGTAAAGACAATTGGATCGGAAGTAATTGCTGTACGTGATGAAGCTGCAATGACAAGAGCGCTTACGTATTTTAAAGAAGAAGCACGCGTCGATTATATTTTAATTGATACAGCAGGGAAAAATTATCGTACGTCAGAAACAGTGGAAGAAATGATTGAAACGATGGGACAAGTAGAACCAGATTATATTTGTTTAACGTTATCAGCTTCAATGAAAAGTAAAGATATGATTGAAATTATTACAAACTTTAAAGATATTCATATAGATGGTATTGTGTTTACGAAATTTGATGAAACAGCAAGTAGTGGCGAATTGTTGAAAATTCCAGCAGTATCATCAGCTCCTATTGTATTAATGACAGATGGCCAAGACATAAAGAAAAATATACATATCGCTACAGCTGAACATTTAGCAAAACAAATGTTACAAACATCGTAGAAAAGAGGTGAAGAATAAGGCGCTTGCCTTATTCAAACGAATATGAACGGTCTTTATATAGGTTCTATGGGCATGATGAATTACATGCAGCGCATTAATGTTCATTCGAATAACGTTGCAAATGCTCAAACGACAGGATTTAAAGTAGAAAATATGACGTCTAAAGTATTTGATGTACAAGACACATATCGCCGCGGAGATGGGGCGGTAACAAATATCGGTTCGGTCGATTACGCTGTAGTACCAGCTGCAACGCATGTGAATTTAGTACAAGGAAATATACAAATGACAAATAGCGCTACAGATTTCTTTTTAGATGACGGCGCGGCCGGTACAACATCATTTTTTGTTACTTCTAAAAATGATGAAACGTTTTTAACGAGAGATGGTAGTTTCACATTAAATAGTGATCGATATTTACAAACATCTTCAGGTGCTTATGTTATGGATGTCAATAATGAGCGTATTCGTATTCCTGAAAATGTTGAGTTCTTCGTATCTAATAATGGAGAAATTTATAGAGAAGTTAACGATGGAACTTTGCAAAAACCAGATATTAAGAGAATAGTAATTGCACAGTTACAAACAAAAACAGTAGATGCAGAAACGAATGCTCGTCTCGTGCAACGTGAAAACAAAAGCTTTACACTAGCAGAAGGAAACATTGCTAATTTACCGAACGGAACAGGAATAGTAAAAAATCATATGCTAGAAAATTCAAATGTAGATATGACGAAAGAGATGGCCGATCTTATGACAGATCAAAAGATGATTCAAGCATCACAGCGCGTTATGACGTCATTTGATAAAATTTATGAAAAAGAAGCAAATGAAATATTGAGATAGTGGACTCCTAATAAAGGAGTCTTTTATTAATTTTAAATTTCAGAATTATCAATTGACTTTGTGGAGCTTCTTTTTTATATTAGTAGGTATAACTATAACTACTAAAGAGGTGAGAGTATGACAACGGCATTATATTTAGAAGATGCATACAAAACGAGTTGCGAAACAGAAGTGATAAAAGTAGAAGGGAATAAAGTATTTGTAAAGGAAACAGTTTTTTATCCAACTGGTGGAGGGCAAGAATGTGATACGGGTGTCATTGTACAAGATGGGTCTGTATTTGAAGTTGAAAAAGTAAAGAAGGAGCAAGGAGAAATAGTTCACTATATAAAAGATGAAGCTCAAGTAAAATTAGGTCCAGTTAAATTAGAGATAAATTGGGAAAGACGTCATAATTTAATGCGTCATCACTCTTTACTGCATCTTATCGGAGCTGTTGTTTATGAAAAGTATGGAGCTCTATGCACCGGAAATCAAATTTATCCTGATAAAGCACGTATCGATTTTAATGAGTTACAAGAGTTATCGAGCGTGGAAGTAGAAGAAATTGTTGAGGAAGTGAATAAACTTATTAAGCAAAATAAAGAAATTTCCACTCGTTATATGAGCCGCGAAGAAGCAGAAAATGCTGTAGGAATGATTAAAACAGCAATAAATCTCCTGCCAACTACTATCCAAGAAATCCGCATTGTTACAATTGAAAATTTAGACGAACAAGCTTGTGGAGGCACACATGTGAAAAATACGAGTGAAATAGGAACACTTGTTATTGATAAAGTAAAAAGTAAAGGGAAGCAAAATCGTCGTTTTGAAGTAAGGGCGATTTAGATTGTGAGGGGTTACCGATGGATGAAATTATAAAGGAGTTACAAAAGTTGGGATTTTCCCAGTATGAATGTAAAGCGTATATTGGATTGTTAAAACATTCCCCAGTAACAGGCTATGAAGTGAGTAAACAAACAGGAGTACCTCGTTCTATGATTTACGAGGTACTCGGTAAGTTAATGGATAAAGGAGCGGTGCATATTGTACCTTCTGAACCAGTTAAATATGTACCAGTACCAGCTACCGAATTAATGAATCGAATGCGAAAAGACTTTGAAAAATCCTTTGAATTTTTAGATGAGAAACTAAATTGTTTAGAACAAGAGCGACAAATAGATGTAATTTCGCATATTCGCTCAAATGATCGTGTTTTAAAAGAAATATGCAATATAATTAATAGGGCAAAGGAAGAATTATGGATTTCTGTATGGGAAGATCAAGTGCATGAAATTGAGCCATACATTCATCAAAAGAAAGAGGAAGGCGTACATATATTTTCAATCTTATTTGGAGCTCCAGAAACAAAAATAGGAGCGACGTTTCATCATAATTATATGACGCCCCACGTTGTTGAAAAGAGAATGGGTGGTCATTTAACTGTTATTGCTCGTGATGGAGAGGAAGTATTAATTGCGAACTTCTCAAATGATAGCACTTCATGGGCCGTTACAACGTATGACCCAGCGCTAGTTCTCGTTGCTACAGAGTATGTGCGGCACGATATTATGGTTGAAGAAATCACAAAGGAATTTGGAGCTGATAAGTTAGATACGTTATGGCGTGAAAATATAGATTTAGTTCATGTCGTAACAGGAAAACGAACTTTAGAAGGAATGGAGGATGATAGAGATGAGTAAAGCTCAGGCACATGTAGCTTTGCAGAGCGATGATACATTTCAGCAAGGAGTAAAAGATTGTTTACCAACTGTATTTGGTTATTTGAGCATCGGTATAGCAGCTGGTGTAATTGCAAAAACAGCAGGTTTTTCTATCATTGAAATTGCATTTATGTCGACTTTAATTTATGCAGGTTCTGCCCAATTTATATTAGCTGGTATGTATGCAGCCGGTGCTCCTGCTTCCGCAATTATTTTTACTGTGTTTTTTGTTAATTTACGCCATTTATTAATGAGTGCTGCCCTCGCACCGTACTTTACGAAACTACCTCTATTAAAAAACGTCATTATTGGTTCGCAAATTACAGATGAAACGTTCGGCGTCGCAGTGCAGCATGCAGCGCAAAAAGGATATTTAGGCGAAAGATGGATGATTGGGCTAAATGTAACGGCTTATTTAAACTGGATTCTTGCTACCATTATTGGTGGTCTGTTTGGTGAGTGGATACCAGATCCACATACATACGGGATGGATTATGCATTACCAGCGATGTTTATCGGATTATTTGTACTTCAGCTCATAAGTAGTAAACCAAAGCTAGCAATTCATTTAAGTGTTGCAATTGTAGCGATTATACTTGCATACGTTTCACACCTATTTATGCCAGATAGTATAGCGGTTATTATCGCAACCTTACTAGCTGCGACGATTGGAGTGGTGATTGAAAAATGGAAATGAGATTAGATGTATTATTACTTTTACTAGCAGCAGGAGCTGTTACACTCGTGCCACGTATTTTACCTCTACTCGTATTTAGCAAACTACAAATTCCAGACTGGGGTTTAAAATGGTTAAATTACATACCAATTGCAATATTAGCAGCACTTTTAGCACAAGTATTATTTATGCATGAGACGGTGCAATGGGATTACCTGATCGCAGCAATTCCAACATTTCTTGTAGCCATATATACTCGTAGTTTATTAGGTACAGTATTAACAGGAGTGGTTGTGATTATTTTGTTACGTTTCTTTTTCTAAAAAGGATTACGCTCATATAATAGCGAAAGGTGTAATAACATGAAAATATAGGGGTGGTGTTATGATACTTTTAACGATAGGAGCAATTTTGTTAACGTTGTTTATTTTCTTTATTATCGGTTTCGTTACGTTTATGATGTTTGTTGATAAGGCGACACCTCAAATATATTATACACCTTGTGAATCAGTGACAGTGAAAACTAAAGGTAAACATAGAAGGAAGAAAAGTTGAAAGTTGGCTTTTCTTCCTTCTTCTATTACATCCCCAAAAGAACTAACAACAATAACCCAAATAAAAAACTAATAAAGGAAAGAAGAACGATACATATGGAAAATACACGATTATTTCTCCATTCGCGCAAGAAAGTTATAAAACCTAAAATACAAAGGAAAAACCAAATGGGTAGGAATAGGAACTCACTAATTTTCTCGGGAAGTAACGCATAAAAAGTTGATAAATATAAAATCCAATTTGTAAAAAAAAATGCAAACGATAATAGATTGTAAGTAGGGCCGTTTGGAAAACTCCCCCTTTTTTACGGTTACGAAAATAATAGTTAGCACTGAGAAAAAGGCAATGAATATGAAAATAAGTAAGAGTAATGTAAGTGTCATTTACATCTCCTGTATAAGAGTGTTTTTTACAAGAAATGAATCTATTACATTATATGCTTGTTTTGTAGAGTGCCCGTTATATTTTTCAGTGTACGGATTTAGAAATCCATGTTCACCGTGTAGTTGTTTTATTTCTAATAAAGGGTTATTCTGTTGCTGCAATGTTTGAATGAAAGCGGATACTGAAAAACTAGCTTCTTTTTCAGGGAATATAAGTAGTGTAGCGCATGTAGGCTTTATGTGAACATAGTCACGTATACGGGAACCGTAGCATCCGATAATAAAATCTATTTTCGGATTGTTACTACATAGCCATGAGATGGTAGCTCCAACACTAAAGCCGATAAGTCCAATATGTGTGTAACGACTAGAAAGATGAGTAATGAATGTTTCAATTTGCTTTTTTCCATCTTCAAATCCAATATGATTCATAAAAAAATGATATGCTTTTTCTTCATCAATATAATGAAATGCAGGTTGCGATTGTAGCAGATTAGGACAGAATACATCTATATGAGATGAAGTAAAGTGCTGGGTAACGTGATGCATATGGTCGTTCACACCATATATTTCATGAACAATAACGAGAGCTAATTTTTCCTTCATAGTTATAAAGTACCTCTATGAAACTTAATTTCTTTCTCAACAAGACAAATACGCAGGTGGAAGTTTTCATACCATTGCTCACGACCTCTTTTTTTCGCTTCTTTATGTAAGGTGTTCTTTTTCCAATTTTCAATCGCATCAAGTGATTCCCAATAAGAAATTGTTATTCCGAGTCCAGAATTACCTCTTGCACTTTCTACACCTAAAAATCCAGGTTGTTGCTTTGCAAGTTTCTCCATTTCTTCGGCAACGGTATTATAGTCTGTTGTATCATTTGATAAATTAGAAGTGAATATAACTGCATAATAAGGCTTGTTTTTTTCTAAAGTAGATGCCATTATTTTTCCTCCTTAATGTATAGTACGAATAATTAATCCATAGTTTGTATTTTAGCAGGTCACAAAAAGAAAAGAAGTAGAAAATTCTTATTTTTTCAGCTCATGTAAAATAAAGGGTTGAAGAAATTTATAATAAGTAATCTGAAAGAAGAAAAATGCCACTTCAAAAGAGAAGTGGCATTTCTTATATTTCCTCTAAGCTATTAACTGGAACAGTTAATTCGCGTCCTGGGTTTTTTACTTCATATATGCGGGCGGTTTCATTGCTTTCATCGACGTGTTGAATCATAACAGGCATGCCTTGAAAATTGACATTGGCTTGTTCTGCTGACATAGAAAGCTCTTTTGCACGTTGTATATTCATTTATATTCCTCCCATCATTATTATCTTTGCTAAAAAAGAGGAATAATATACCATTTAGAGACATTCTTAAAGTTTTTGTATTATTTGTAATGTTTCTTTAATAAATGAAGAAAAGATGGAATCAGGATAACCATCTATCGTTTGAACTGCTTCTTTTGCTTCTTTCAGAGCAGCTGGTTTATCTTGAAGTTTTATATGACACAGGGCACGATAAGACCCAGCTGTTAATACCCACGATTGATCAAGTGGATGACTCATATAATCTGGTATGGTAGCGTGTTTTAATATTGCCAAAGCTTCCTTATAACGTTTTAAGCCATACAAAGATTTTCCTTTTTCAAGATAATATAATCCATCGTCTTGAAAGATTGGTTCATCTTTTAGTTTTTCTCGGAATTGTTCTAGATGTTCTAATGCGATTGTATATTCATTAGTAATTGTGTTGTAGTAGTAAGCTTTTAAAATATCAATAATCGCAATGGATAGAATATCTTCTGTAAAAATGGCAAATTGCTCCGATTTTTTTATGTAATATAAATACTGTTCTTTATCAGCTGTAATGACTTTTTGGTAAGATAAAATGCGATAAAATTCATCTGTTTTATAATACACTTGATGTTTTTTTGAAAATGCAAGTGCATCTAAAATGACTTTTTCACATTTTTCATAATTGCCGTATGCGAGTAAAATAATGGCTTCTTTTAAGTATAATTGTATATGTGTAATGAGATCCATTTCTAAATTCTTCGCTTTATATTCATCACGAATTGTAGCAATCATCTGTAAACATTCTTTATATTTTTTACGTTTGAAGAGCATATAGTAAAACAGTAGTTTCGTTTCAGTGCTTTCTCGATATAAAGTATATTTTTCAAATATAGAAACAGCAGTTTCAACGTAATATTCAATATGATAATCGTTCATAATAGTTGCTCCTGTTAGGAACTGTTTATATAAGCGAGCTGTATTTAAAGTAGAAGGTAGCTCTGTTTGAACGATAGGTAGTAAAGTCTTGTATACTTCATCGCATTTATTTGCCTTTATTAGTTGCTCCATTTTTTGAATGAGTTCTACAATTTCTCCTTCATCTTCTTCTAATAAAAAGCTCGTTTCACATTCAAGTTTTTCCGCAATATATTGTAATGTTTTCATAGAAGGTGTAGCTTTTCCATTTTCAATTTGACTAAGCATACTTTTTGTCAGTTCCGAACCTGCCAGTGCTGTTTGCGTAAGCTTTTTTTCTTTTCGTAATGCTTTAATTTTTTCGCCGAGAGTTGCCATATTGTTGCTCCTTTATATTTAAAAAGTTTAATTGTATTTAACTTTTTGTTGTGAAAATTGGAAAGTTGATTATATAATAAGTTTAACACAATTTAACTTTTAAGGGGAGAGAGTCAAAAATGGAAGATATAAGTATAGGACAACATGATTCAAGAATGAAGATTGCAACGAGAAATATCATTTTAATGATGATTGGAAAAATGACGTCTTTATTAGGCGCAGGTATTTATACGTTCGCAATGGGGTTATATGTATTAAAGACTACTGGTTCAGGGATGGGGTTTGCAACTACGCTCGTTTGCGGATCACTTCCAAGGATGATCTGTGGCCCAATTGCTGGTGCTGTAGCAGACCGTGTGAATCGAAAATGGCTTGTCATTGGTACTGATTTATTAAGTAGCTTAACGATGCTTAGTATGTTTATTCTTGCTACTATATTTGGACCATCACTTCTTTTTATTTATATTTCAGCAGCATTATTATCAATTTGTGCAAGTTTTTATTCTGTTGCATTAACTTCGTCTATTCCGAGTTTAGTAGATGAAGGACGTATTCAAAAAGCGAGTGCTTTAAATCAAACGGCGGCTTCTTTATCAAATATTTTAGGACCGATTATTGGCGGAGTTGTATATGGTTTCTTTTCAATTAAATCGTTTTTCCTATTAAATAGTATTACGTTCTTTTTAGCGGTTATTTTGCAATTATTTATCGTATTTGATTTATATAAAAAAGAAGTGGCTGAGAGTACAGAGCATTTCTTGACGAGTATAAAAGAAGGTTTTTTATATGTAAAAAGACAACATGAAATATATGGTTTAATGAAAATAGCATTGTGGGTAAACTTTTTTGCGTGTGGTCTAACAGTTGCACTTCCTTACATTATCGTCCATACATTGCATTTATCTTCAAAGCAACTCGGTACTGTAGAAGGAATGTTAGCAGTCGGGATGCTAATGGGAGCGATTGCTTTATCAGTGCGTAAAGAAGTAAATACTCCGTTTCGTTCTATTTATACTGGACTGTTTTTGTTTGCAGGTTTAAGTTTATGTACAGTCTTTCCGTTGTTAGTTATCATTCCAAAAGTAGCAAGTTTTATTTACTATATTGCTTTTATGATGTTAACTGGTATAGCAATTATGATTGTAAACATTCCAATGCAAGTACATATGCAAAAAACGACAGATCCGAGCTACCTAGGGCGTGTGTTTGGCCTACTTGAAACAATTGCGACTGCAATCGCACCACTTGGTATGATTGTATATGGACTACTATTAGATATGTTGCCAACTAGCATTGTTATGATGACAATAGGCGGAGGGTTATTGTTAGTTGTATTAGTTGGAGTAAAGCAACATATGGCGAAAAAACAAGTAGATGTGTCCGCTTAAAAATAAGAAAATAATGAAAATTCGACTTATCATTATAAAAGTGACCGAATTAGTATTTTAGTTTTTGAAACTCTTTTTCATGTATGTTAAAGTAAAGTGAGCTTGCAAAGAAAAGGAGACAACAGCATGAAAAAATTAAGTTTTGTTATGCTTTTTCTATTAGTCGTAATGGCTGGATGTAGCAATTATGACACATATATTGAAACAGGTATGCAATCATTGAAAGATGAAAAGTATAGTGATGCAACAATGTGGTTCGAAAAAGCAGAAAAAGAGAAATCAGGAAACGAAGCGAAATCATATAAAGAAGTTGCTGAGAAAATGGATCACGGAGCAACAGCATTAAAAGACGGTAAGTATTTAGAAGCGAAAGACATTGCAAATGAAGTGTTACAAAAGAAAAAAGATGATGAACTTGAAAAAGCTGTAACATCAAATGCAGAGAATATGCTTCAAAAAGCAAAAGATGTGGAAGAGAAAGTAAATGAAAGAGTGGCAAAGCGTAGAAAGGTAGAAGAAGAAGGAATCGATAAAATTATTAAAGCTGTCGATAGTATAGATGAAGTGAAAGAAAAAGAGAAGAAAGTATCAGAAGCATTAGATAAGGCTGAAGAGGCGCAAGCAAAAATTGAGGCAAAGAAAAATAAATAGATTTATAGTTTAAAAGGCTGTCGTGCATAACGACAGTCTTTTAATTTTTTGTTGCAAATGAAGTGATGCTCTGTAGTAAAAAAGAAATGATTTTAGAATTCCATCTGTCCTCATAATGAATCGTATAAATATTACGCTGAAATTCAAATTCAGGGATTGGTATATAGCATAGCTCATTTCGTTGTATTTCTTGCTCGATAGAAAGTTTAGAAATAAAGGCAATTCCATTACCATATTTTAAAATTTGTTTCATCGTTTCTAATGAGTCTAATTCAATTTCAGATTGGAATGTAATGTTGTGCGCCAACGTCCATTGTGTAAGTAAATCTCTCGTTGTAGATGGATTACGATGCAATAGTATGCGTTCCTTTTCGATATTTTGTAACGATACATTGTCTTTCTTTGAAAAATGATGTTCTTTGGAAAAGGCAAGAACAAGTGTATCGGGCATTATATTCGTTTGTTTTAAAAGAGGTTCATCAAATGGAGCAGCGGAAATTATCCCAAGATCGATTTCGTGATTTTGTAGCATCATTCGAATTTCAGGGGCTGTTTTCACTAGTAGCGTTATTTTTATATTGGGAAATTCGCATTGAAATTGATGAACGACTTCTGGCAAAAGATAAGTCGCTGGTACATAACTAGCGCCGATTGTTATAGCACCTTTATGAAAATCTTTAAACTCTTGCGTGACACGTCTAGCTTCTTTCATAAGCGCATCTATTTTACAAGCATAATGGTGCAAAGCCTCACCAGCCTCTGTTAAGAAATACCTTCCAGAACGTAATTCGAATAAAGACACACCGAGTTCTTCTTCTAAGCTTTTTATATGAAAAGTAATAGTTGGTTGTTTAACGCCAAGTTTTTCTGCAACGATTGTAAGCTTTTTGTATTTCTTAATAAGTACTACAATTTCTAATTTTAAGAGATTCATTATGAATTGCCGCCTTTTTTATTTTAAATATAGAAAAAATCTATAGAAATAAATAGTTTATTAGAAGTTTTTTAATTTAGTCTTTACAGTACATTAACATTCAGTATAAATCTTCCATATAGAATGAAAGCAGGTTAAGAATGAGGGGAGAGAGGTGAAGCAATGGATATTAAAATTAGTGGATTAGAAAAGACATTTGGAAAAACACAGGCGTTAAAGCCGTTGCAGATTGTAATGAAACAAGGGGAATTCACTACACTTTTAGGGCCTTCGGGGTGTGGGAAAACGACTTTACTTAGAATGATAGCAGGGCTTGAAGAACCGGATAAAGGAGAAATATATTTTGGAGACCAGTGCATGTATTCTGCTACCAAAAAGATAAAGACATCTCCTCATGAACGGAATATCGGTATGGTATTTCAAGATTTTGCTTTATGGCCGCACATGACTGTTTTTGAAAATGTTGCATTTGGTTTAAGAGCTACAAAGCAAACGAATCATTTACGAGAAAAAGTAGAAGATGCGATAAAGCGAGTTCGCCTGCAAGGTATGGAGAAACGGTATCCACACGAACTTTCTGGTGGACAGCAACAACGTGTCGCATTCGCTAGAGCAATTGTAACAAAACCTCATTTTATTTTGTTTGATGAACCGCTAAGTGCACTCGATGCAATTTTGCGAGAAGAAATGAGAATAGAGCTTATGGATATCGTTCATTCCATTGGTTTAACTGCACTGTATGTCACTCACGATCAAACAGAAGCAATGTCAATGTCAGACCAAATTATTGTCATGAAACAAGGAGAAGTATTACAAAAAGGAACACCGGAAGATATTTATGTGAAACCGTCTCATGAATTTGTTGCCAAATTTGTTGGTAAGGCGAATTGGCTTGTAGAGGGTAAAAAAATGGTTCGTCCAGAGCATGTGAGCTGGACGAAAAATGAAGTGTGCGAAATGTATACAGGTGAAATTCAGCACGTTACATATGTAGGAGAACGGTATGAAATAAAAGTAAACATGGGGGCACTCGGAATATGGACAGCTTATCACAATAGTAAATTAAGCATCGGTAAACCAGTATCGTTATATGTGCCAAAAAAATGTATTCATCATATAGGGGGAGAATCGTATGAAGAAATTCAGTTCGCTTAAGTCTTTATTTGTATGTACTTTATTATTTTCGGCTGTAGTAACAGGGTGTAGTTCAAAGACAGGCAATGCAGATGCAAAAAGTAAAAATACGACTGAAAAGAAAATTGTTGTATATAGTGCAGGGCCAAAAGGGTTAGCAGAAAAAATTCAAAAAGACTTTGAAAAGAAAACTGGTATAAAGGTGGAAATGTTTCAAGGGACAACTGGTAAAATTTTAGCGAGAATGGAAGCTGAAAAGAAAAATCCAGTCGTTGATGTAGTCGTACTTGCATCATTACCAGCGATGGAAGGATTAAAGAAAGAGGGTCAAACGTTAGCTTATAAAGAAGCGAAACAAGCTGATAAGCTGCCTTCTGAATGGTCAGATGATAAAGGACATTATTTCGGGTATAGTGCTTCAGCATTAGGGATTGTGTACAATACAAAAAATGTGAAGACAGCGCCTGAAGATTGGAGCGATATAACGAAAGGAGAATGGAAAGGGAAAGTGAATCTTCCAGATCCAGCACTTTCAGGTTCAGCTTTAGATTTTGTAACAGGATATGTGAAAAAGAATGGAAAGGATGGATGGAATTTATTTGAGCAGCTTAAGAAAAATGAAGTTACAGTAGCAGGAGCAAATCAGGAAGCGTTAGACCCAGTTGTAACAGGTGCGAAAGATATGGTAATTGCGGGTGTTGATTATATGACGTACAGCGCAAAAGCAAAGGGTGAACCTGTTGATATCGTATATCCAAAAAGCGGAACAGTTATTAGTCCACGCGCAGCGGGGATTATGAAGGATAGTAAAAATGTAGAAGGCGCAAAAGAGTTTATTGATTATTTATTATCCGATGATGTACAAAAACAAGTTTCTAAAGCGTATTTATTGCCTGGTAGAACAGATATAAAAGCTGAAAATAGACCAAATGTAGAAGAGATTCCAGTATTAAATATTGATTGGAAAACAGTTGAGAAAGAGCAAGATGAAATAGGAAAACAATTTAAGAAAGTATTTCAATAAGATGGTGATTCCATGGTAAATCGATTCGTATCAGTAAGACAAGTTGGAATGACGGTAGCGTTATTGCTTGTGGCGATGTTAATCGTCATTCCCCTTTTTCTTATTTTGTTTTCTAGTATATATGAAAATAGTAGTTGGAACTTTTTAAAGCCTTTTGAAGTGATGCAGAGTGGTGGATTAGCTGGGATTTTTCTGAATTCGATGCTTCTAGGTGTACTCGTTGTAATAGGAGCTACAATATTTGCATTTCCATTGGCGTTTATTATGAGCAAAACAGATGTAGGAAAGTATAGTAAGTTAGATATTGTTTTTATGATTCCATTTATGACACCGCCGTATATTGGATCAATGGGCTGGATTTTGTTCATGCAACCTAACGGCTATTTTGAACAATTTTTTCCGATGCTAAAGACAGTTTCATCATCGTTTTTTAGTTTAGGAGGTATGGTCTTAATTATGAGTCTGCATTTATTCCCATTCCTTTATTTCATGCTGAAAAACACGTTACTTCAGATTGGGAGTAGTAAAGAAGAAGCTGCAGCAGTTCATGGCGGAAGTTTTTTCTATCGTTTAAGAAAAATAATATTGCCGTTATTAGTATCAAGTTATGTAATGGGTGCTTTACTCATTTTTGTAAAGACGATTGCTGAATTTGGAACACCGGCTACATTCGGACGTAGAATAGGATTCCACGTGTTAACATCAGAAATCCATAAATTTATTTCGAGTTGGCCAATTGATTTTAGTAGTGCAACAGCATTATCTTCTTTATTACTTAGTGCTTGTATGCTTATTTGGTATATGCAAAATGTATTGAATCGAAAGTATTCATATGCAATGGTTAGTGGAAAAGGTGTGAAATCTAAAAGATATACTTTGTCTATATTTACGCGCGTTGTAGCATGGTTTTATGTAATTGGTTTATTAATTGTATCAATTGGAATCCCGTATTTTTCTATACTGATTGCTTCATTATCGAAATTAAGAGGCGGCGGCTTACATGTAAATAACTTTACAACGAGCCATTATGAAGCATTATTTACAATCGGATCTCCGGGATTAGAGGCTTTATGGAATAGTTTTCTTTTTTCACTCGTAACAGCGATTATCGCGGTAATGATTGGAGTCTTTTTGGCACTTATGATTCGAAAGGGGAAAAAAACCTCTGAAAAATGGCTTGATATGTGCGGTATGTTACCGAATATGGTACCAGGAATCGTTATGGTTGTAGGTCTTATTCTATTTTGGAATTCACCATATATGCCTATGTCAATTTATAATACACCAATCATGGTTATCGTAACGTATGTTGTTCTGTTTTTACCTTATACGGTGCAGTATGTAAAAGCATCGCTCGGACAAATCGATGATTCTCTCGTGCAGGCAGGAAGTATTCTTTCTGGAAATTATATGTATATTTTTAGAAAAATAATATTACCTCTTATTATCCCGGGTATTCTTGCTGGATGGGCGATGACATTTACAATTTCGATAAGAGAGTTAGTAGCATCGCTTCTCGTATTACCTCCATCAGTAGAAACGTCAGCAACGTTTATTTTTGCCCAATTTGAACAGGGTGAAGTATCTATAGGCATGGCGATGGCTGTTGTTTCTGTTGGACTTACAACAATGTGCTTATTATTGCTGCAACATATGGAGCAAAAGCGAAAAGGGGTAGCATGATGAGGGGAGAAGTATGGGGAGGAGCAGGAGAGTACGGTCGCTCCTGCTATTTTGTAAAAAATAAAGAGACGAAAATAGTATTTGATTGTGGTATTAATCGATCTTATGAGGATGGTTATCCAAAAATAGAGAGAGAAGCTGCTCCATTTTTAGATGCGATATTTTTATCACATATTCATGAAGATCATACGATGGGTTTACCTTTATTAGCGAAGTATGGATATAAGAAAAAAATTTGGACGACTCGTTATACGAAGGAGAAACTGCCGTTATATTATGAAAAATGGAGAAACTATAATGTGATGCAAGGGTGGAATTTACCTTATAGCGACCAACACATAAAAGATTTAAATTATGTATGTATTGATGAGATTAGCAATCCAAATGAATGGGTACAAATTACTCCTACATTGCGGTTTCAATGGGGATATAGTGGGCATGTATTAGGAGCTGTTTGGTTTTTAGTTGATATGTGTAATACATACGTATTTTATTCAGGCGACTATTCAGCAGAGTCTAATATACTACGAGCTAATTTACCTGAGAAATTGGGCCACAATATAAAAGTTGCAATTGTAGATGCCGCTTATCACACAGAGGATGTTTCGCAAAATGAAAGATTATACGATCTATGTGCAGAAATTGAACGAGTTATGCAAAATAAAGGAATAGCATTATTACCGCTGCCACAACTTGGTAGGGCACAAGATATAGTATTGTATTTATATGAACGATATAAAGAATTTCCGCTTATAGTAGATAAAGAAATTTTGGCTGGGTTTAAAGAGATGTTCGTATATAAAGATTGGATAAAAAATAATGAAGAACTTAAATGGGTTATGGAGAGTTTAAAAAGAAACATAATAGTGATGGATAATGATATTAGTATGCAAAATAGTTACGGAATAGTTGTAATGAGTGATGCGAATATGCAAACGAAACGAGCGCAGTTATATTATGAACAACTTCGGAATGAAAAACGGAATGCCGTTATTTTTACTGGGCATATTGCGAAAGGGAGTTTTGCAGAAAAAGTTATGAAAGAGCATGTAAGGAATACATGTAGGGTGAATCGAGTTGTGTATAAAGTTCACCAAAGTATAAGAGACGTTAAAGAGATGTTAAATACATTATTACCAGAACATACGGTGCTAGTGCACGCTTTGAAAGAGGATACGGATCGATTACAACAAAAGCTAAGTACAGCAGGATATGAAAATGTATATTCACTTGCAATGGAACGTGTAGAAGTCATTTGAAATGTAAAGGGGATAGGTATATGAAAAAAGTATTTGTATTCGTAAGCATTTTCTTTTGTTGTTTCCTTTATAACGTTAAGGAAGGGTTTGCAGCTAGTCCAATGAAACCTAGTTTTGAAGTGAAGTTATTATTGAAGCCAGAACAAGTATTAGGTGATAACAAAGAGATGAAGCAAGAGGTGCTAGAACATTTCCAGGCTGGTACAAAATATGAAAGAATACAAGTGCAATTTTTAGATACTGCGAATAAAAGTTTAAGCGAGGAAGGTTGGTTTGCTAGAATTCGAAAGAAAGAATTTAGTAAAGATTTTGAACTAACATATAAAAAAAGATATCCTATTCAAAATGGTGTAATTCAAGATGCACTAGAAGTAGCTAAAAAAGAAGGATTCGATAGTAATACGGATAGTTATGAGGCGGAAATAGATTGGGGATTTGAGAAGAAAACATTAAGCATTTCAAATAAGAAAAGCTACAGTGCTAAAGGATATGGGATACTTGATTTACCAAATGAACAAGCTGCTCAAAACATGTTAATAGAAAAATTACCAGGGAAAATGAACAAATGGTTGTATACAAATTGGGGAGAAGAGATGTTAAAGAATTCCCGTATTTACGGTCCTGTATTAATGAAGCGATATACAGGAGATTTTGAAAACATAAAAGCAAATATTGAAATTTGGCCATTAAGTAATACTGGGAAATTAGAAGATGACTTCGTAATAGAAGTGTCATTTAAAACAAATGAAGAAAGTATTGCGACAAAACAAAGGGAATTATTAATAGCGAGTTTAGAGAAAAAAGGCTGGTTGTTACCGAAAGATAGTTTAAAGACAGAGCTTATTTTTCAGTAAATAGTAAAAAGGAATCCATATGCCATGGATTCCTTTTTATACATGAGTATTAAGCTAAATCAGCTGACACGAACATATCACTATTTTGAAGGTTTTTAGAGCGTAAACTATAAGCAACTACCTTCTTTTTATATTGTTTTACAACATCAACATGCTCTTCATGACTATAAATATAAAATGTAAAATCTTTTTTACCACGTTTTGCATTGATAATTAAAGGTGTGCCTTCATTATGGGGTGGTGCATAATAGCGATCTAAAAATAAACCTTCGTTAAAATCATGAATAATTTTTGATTTCTGTTCGCCTACTAAGTTATTTCCGTTCATTGTAACAGTCACATTCTCTTCTTCGAGTTGTGGATGTGTTTCAAAGCGACTAATAATGGATTCAATAACAGAGTTAGGAAGGCTAGAAACGATAATTTTAAATGCTCCAAATACAACTAACATTACAATAAACCAAGTCGTCATAGTATATCATCCCCTTTATTCTATTTAATAATATAACTCATATGGTAATAGTACATATGGTGAAGTTTTGTATAATTTGTGAAAAATATGCCATTTTCACGAACGAAATGTTAGAAAAATCAATTTTGTTACAAAAAGTTGAAATCGAAGTATTTTAAAAGAAAAAGGTTTATAATAAAAATATAACTAATAACCACATTACTAATTATAAGGAAGTGTAACTATGAGTACTGTAGCAATCGTATATGGTATTATTCTTTCCACAATTATTGTTTTGTTTTTTGTTGGGGTTTCACGTTATATTCATAAATGGAAAGAAGGCGTTGCGAAATTAAATCACATTGAAGAAGAACTTAGTGATTTAATGTTACATCATGGTAAGTAAACATTTATTTTTTAACTAAACAATGTGAAGGATATCACAAAACATGCTTTCCTAATGAAGGCATGTTTTTTTGTTGTTTAAGAAAAGAAGTGTTTTTGTATAAATAATCTAATTATTACTTAAAAAGGGAAATTTATTTAGTATAATATATAATATGTTTATTCTAGGGGGAGTATCATGAGGGGATTAAAAGTTGTTGGAATTATAGCTGGAATTACTATAGTAGGCTGTATAGCTTTCTTTTCAGTGAAGGAATATGTCAATTCCAAAGAAGACTCTAATTATGTGCTAAATTATATAAAAGAACATAAGGATGATAAAACAACTTCTTTAATTGTTAAAAGAAATGGTGAAACATTGACATCAATAAATGAAAAAGAAAAACTACCGCTAGCAAGTATGTCGAAAATCGTTATAGCAATTGAATATGCTAAGCAAGTAGCTGAAGGGAAAATAAGAAAAGACGAGCAAATTTCATTGAAAGAATTAGAAAAATACTATGTGAAAAATACTGATGGTGGTGCACACCCTGCATGGCTAGATGATGTAAAAGTTAAAGAGTTAGTGAAGGGTGGTCAAACTTCTTTAGAAGAAGTAGTGAAAGGAATGATCCATTATAGTTCGAATGCGAATGCATCATATTTATTGGACAAGCTTGGAGCAGCGCGGATAAATGAAAGTTTGAAAGAGTTAGGCTTAAATAGTCACGATGAATTTTATCCAACGTATACAGGGGCATTATATATGAGGGGCTATGTTGAAAAAGAACTGCATATTCCTCAAAATAAAGCATTGGACAAGCTACGTAATATGTCTAATGATGAATATGTTAAGCATGTATGGCAAATACATGAATGGATGAAAGACGAGAAAGAATGGACAAAACGCGAGATATCTTTAAAAGCCGATATGGACTTTCAGCGTATTTGGTCAGATCGGTTTATAAGTGCAAATGCGAAGGATTACATGAGTTTACTGGAAAAGATAAATAGCAGAAATTATTTTACACCACAAATGCAAGGTGAGATTGAGAATATATTTAAAGGAACCGTAGGAGAGGGTATGTTCGAATTTGCTGGACAGAAAGGTGGTTCTACGGCATTTGTATTAACAAATAGTTTCTATGGTACTGATAAAAAAGGGAATAAGATTGAGATTGTCTTTATGATGAACAATTTGAGTGAAAAAGCATTTGAAAAACTTCTAAGTAATATGGATTACTTTATTCGAGATATTGTCATAAGTGAGGAATTCAGAAATAAATTATAATGAAATAATTTTATTATGTAAACAAAAGAGCGCTTATGCAAAGTGCTCTTTTGTAATACAGGATTTTCTAATCTTATTATTGAATATAAATTGAAAATAAGAAAGGAGGTTGAAAAATGACAACAATATATTTCGTTCGCCATGCCCATTCTACATATACAAAAGAAGAACGGGAACGACCTTTATCTGAAAAAGGGCACTGTGATGCAGAGAATGTAACACATTTATTAAAAGATAAACATATTGATGTTGTTATTTCTAGTCCGTACAAAAGAGCAATCCAAACTGTACAAGGAATTGCGAATACATATAAATTATCAATACAAACAGAAGAAGATTTGCGTGAAAGATTATTGAGCACAGAGCCAGTATCAAATTTTAATGATGCTATGCAGAATGTGTGGGAAGATTGGAGTTTTGCATACGAAGGCGGAGAATCGAATGATATCGCACAAAGGCGCGCTGTAATATGTATGCAAAATATATTAAAACAATATGAAGGTAAGAATATTGTAATAGGTACGCATGGAAATATTATGGTATTACTCATGAATTATTTTAATTCGAAATATGATTTTGAGTTTTGGAAAACACTTCATATGCCTGATGTGTATAAATTAAATTTTGATAAAAATCGTTTCATTTCTGCTGAAAGAATAGAGAAAACAGGTCATCGGTTAAATATTTTGTAAAAGTTTATCAAAAAAAGAGGAAAGAGAGAAGTTATTGTAGAAGTATGACTTTGTAACATAAAAAATATATGTTAAAGGAGGCTGTTTACATGTTTGAGAAAGAGAAAGAAGGGCTTATTGAAGTTCAAAACGTATATGAAATTGCACCAGAAGATGGAACAATCATTGGTATGGCAACGGAAGAAGAAATGGAAATTGCTGCTGAACTAGAGTTACAGTACTATGCCCATTCTCGTTTGTTAGAAGCAAATATTCAGTTAGACGGTTCCTCCTACAAAGAGTTACTTCAGGAGTTCCAGGAGTACGAAAGAAAATCAATGAGCTTTTGGCGAGCGATACATAAACGTTTAGCTGTGCCATGGGCGTGGGTACTACGTATTGATGTTGCGAATGGCCCTATATATGTAAGTAATGGAAGTTCATATTACGAAGAAATCGATGATGAAGAAGATTATGAATAGATAAGTAAGGAAGCAGCTTTAGTTGCTTCCTTTTTTGATATGTAAGAAATGAATCGCCTCAATAATAATATCTGGTCGATCATTTTCTATGCCGTGACTAGCATGTTCGGCAAGAATATATTGGCTGTTAGTTGAGAGGTGTAATTGTTCGTGAATTAGTTCTTGCCACATTGCTTCAAGTCGTGTTGCTTCCTCTTTTGGCATGCCACCATTAGTCAATTGAGTAATAGAATATTGAGGATCTCTACCGATAACGATTAATGGTATTTCTAATGTTTTACATAGCTCTTTTAGTGAGAGAGCACAGTTTTTCCACGCCGATAGTTCAGAAGCTGTCGCTTTATATAATGAAGGCGAGGTAGAGAATTCAATTTGCTGTTTTGATTGATCGGTGAGAATAGGTTTTAGTTCATTATAAAGTGTGTCTACATCCATTTTGGAATATATATTATATTTTTGAAACCAAACATCATCAGAATCAGTTTGATCAGAAATTGGTAAATGAAGTTCATCTAAACGGTGTAAGTTCATCGAAGTAGAATCAACTAAAATAAGTGCTTGCAGCTTATCTTCATGTAACATCGCAAAATGTTGTGCACATAATCCTCCATAGGAATGACCGATTAGAATAAATGGTTCTTGAATAGCTAGTTTGTTTAGTAACATATGTAGCTCTTTTGTAACTTGCCTTATTGTACGCGGCTGATTGCCTAAATCACTTTTTCCGTAACCTGGGCGATGGTATGAAACAACTGTAAAGTGCTCTGAAAGCTTTTCTATAATAGGAAACCAATCATAAAATGAGCAAGTCATTCCGGTTTGAATGACTACAGTTTGTTTACCATCTCCTTTTATATGTACTTCTATATTTTGCCCCATTATTTCTACAAATTTATGAATGTTAATTCCTCCTAAGCTTGAAATAATTTTTGACAAGCAAAAACGATACACCAAACACCTATACCAAGTAGGACAGATGTACTAAGTGTAAATGAATTTTTTAAACCAATATAGACAATAAATAATAGTAGTGCTGATGCGGGGAATCCATATAATACCCCTAAAGCAAATTGACTCAATTCTTGTTTATTTCCGCCTTCGAATGAAATCCAAAATAGACTAAGTAAACTCACGAGAGGAAGGGCAGCAATAAAGCCACCTATCGTACTGTAGTGTTTAGCGACTTCAGTGATAACGCCGATAATAAGTGCCGAAACGATTACTTTAACGAGGAAATGCATATTTTGCCTCCTTCGCTAATAAGGAAAATGCTTTTTCAATTAATTGTTGTTCTTCTTTTGATAACTGTGATTCTAATATTTTTATCTTTTCTTTATCTAGTAAAGTATGTTTTTCTAATACTTCAATTCCTTCAATTGTTAATGTAAGGTTTACCACTCTTTCATCTTTTTTATTTCTCTCTTTAACGATGAAACCCTTTTGAATAAGGCGTTTTATATGTTCAGATGCTGTGTTATGAGAAAGACTAAGCTCAGTAGCGACTTTTCCAATTGTTATATCTTTCTCACGAGAAACGATTTGTAAAATACGAATTGCTTGGTGGGAAAGATTGTCCTCGTATTCGTATCGTAAGTGATAATAAATGCTCTCCCAATGTTGATTAATGTTGTTCATAATAATAAATCCCCTTTTTATATCGTATAGTAAGATATATTCGTCATTTTAGAAATAAAACCCTTTTATTTGGATAAAAAATGTTGAAAAAGTTTATTTTTATTGAAATATAAGGTAATCTATGTGTAAAGGTATACATTTAGCAAGAGAGAGGATGATAGCTGTGAATACATTCAAATGGATTAGTCATGAACAGATGTATGTAGATGAAATACATGTTGAAAAATGTGGTCCTCTTTCAGTCGGCGTATATGGGGGAAATCAAGAGAGTGATGCATATGAACGAGGAGATGCGGTGCTGGCTTGGTGGGATCCTGAATTACACTTTGAATTTGTTATGATTTTTGATACACATCACAAAACAAAAAATATAGATTATATAATAGAAGCGATTTCGGAAAGAAAAGAAAAACTAAAAGAGTTATTCTCATATCCAATACATTTAGCTTTTCATCATACACATATGTACTTATTAGCGTTATTTACAGATGAGTTATTTATTAAAAAGTGTGATCAAGATGATGAGGAACTCGCTTGCTTAATTTGTTTACGAAAAGGCGAATTTTTATATTGGTTATCAGTTGGTGATTGTTTCGCGTATTTATTCCATTCTGAGAAAACGAAAAATGGAAAAGGACGATTAAATAAACGGAAGAATTACGAATATATTGGCAGGAAAAATATTTTTGCAGCAAATACACCTTGCTTTACGTCGGGTGTAAGAGGATTAGAAAAAGGAATGAATCACATTGTAATGGCAACGGACGGTATTTTAGAGTGTGATAAACGAAGGTTTGATGATGATCAATCTTTAGTAGAAATATTACATGACGGGAATAGCTTGCAGATTGAGCCAGTATTAACAAATGTACTGCAGTGGAAAGGTAGAGATTGTGCCACGATTATTGGGTGGTCTATTGATACTGATAATAAACAATGTGCTAATTAATATAAAAGGAGTTCAAGGCTTTTATCCTTGAACTCCTTTTTGTTAAACAATATGAATATGATATGTTTTTAACCATTCATTTACTTGTAGCATATACTCCATGGCACTTCTTGCCTCAAAATTGTTAATCTCTTTATTACTTTGATCAGCAATTGAAAGTAAGATGGAATGGTTAATAAGTGAGAAAATAGGATTGTTTTTATTACTACACATATCAAGTGTTAAATTACGGATTGTTTGTAAGTAGTGTGGATCTTGTGAAGTTGGATAAGCGCTTTTTCTTCTATTACGTACATCGTCAGGTAAAGCTGGTTGTAGTGCTCTACGTAAAATGCCTTTTTCAATATTATCAATACTTTTTATGTTGAAAGGAACATTCCATAAATATTCAACTAATCTATAATCGCAAAACGGTACACGAACTTCAAATCCAACAGCCATACTCATACGATCTTTACGGTCAAGTAAGAAAGGAAGGAATCTTGTTAAAAATAAATAAAACATTTGGCGTTGTTTCGCGGATTTTTTACTTTCCCCTTCAAGAGTAGGTACTTCAAGTATCGCTTCTTGGAATCGTGTATCAATATAGTTTTCTAGATTACATTGGTTACTTACTTCATTTAGTAGAAGAGGAGATGTATTTTTCCAATTTGTTAGCCAAGGAAACTTATCTACATATAGTAATTCTTCTTGATGAAACCAAGGGTATCCACCGAATACTTCATCAGCCGATTCACCGGATAAAGCTACGGTCGCATCTTTTTTCATTTCGCAAAATAGTAAATATAGTGAAGTTTCCATTTCACCAGCACTCGGTAAATCTTTCGCATGAAGGGGAACGAATAAGTGATTTGCTAATTCTTCAGCATTCACAATAATATCATGATGCGCTGTCCCGACATGTTCAGAAACGCGTTTTACCCAAGGAGCGTCTAAACCAGTGCGAGCAAATGTCAGCTCGAAATCTTTTGCACTATTTACAAAGTCAACGGAATACGTATGAAGTGTTTTATTTTCCGCAGCAAATTCTTTCCCCGCAAGTGCAGTAATCCCGCTAGAGTCTAATCCACCTGATAACATACAGACGAGAGGGACATCGGCAATTAATTGTCTTTTTACTGTATCTTGTAAAATAGATAAAATATGCGAAGATGTATCTTCTATAGAGTCTGTATGGAACTTACTTTCTAAATTCCAATACTTCGTAACTACTTTTTTATGACGTGTAAACGTTATACAATGTCCAGCACGCACTTCTTGAATATGTTTAAAGACGCCACATCCAGGAGTTCGAAATAAGCCTAATCCAAATATTTCATTTATGCCATCCGCATCAAT
This sequence comes from Bacillus sp. B1-WWTP-T-0.5-Post-4, assembly GCF_009183795.1. Classification (NCBI taxonomy): domain Bacteria; kingdom Bacillati; phylum Bacillota; class Bacilli; order Caryophanales; family Bacillaceae; genus Bacillus; species Bacillus sp. B1-WWTP-T-0.5-Post-4. Next base: position 301,634 of record NZ_WEIJ01000002.1, on the reverse strand, counting down.
TTCAGCAGGAACAGATGGATGCGCTAATAATGCTTTTATTTCAGATCCGAAAATAATGCTGTCATTTCTTTCTGTGTAAAAGAGTGGTTTTACACCTAAATGATCACGCGCTAAAAATAATTGTTGCTTCTGATCATCCCATAAGGCGAAAGCGAAAATTCCGTTTAAATGTCGTACGCAGTCTTCTTTCCATTCTAGATAAGCATGTAGTAACACTTCTGTATCTGAATGGGTTTCAAATGCATGCCCACATTTTTGAAGCTGCTCTTTAAGTTCACGGAAATTATAAATTTCTCCATTATAAGTAAGAGCATACGTATAATCACCAGCACGGAATGTCTTCGGCTGTGTACCGCCTTCTGGATCAATTACAATTAAACGCCGGTGTGCAAAGGCCGCATGAGGTGAAAACCAAAATCCTTCAGCATCTGGACCACGATGCTGAATACTATTTGCCATCTTTTTTAAAATAACATGTTGATTTGAAAGGTCTTTCTTCCAATCTACCCAACCTGTAATTCCACACATACACATCTCATCTCCTAAATTAAAATAGTAGATTAACGAAATAAAATGTACACCAAGTTAAAAAATGACTATATAAATAGTGTACTACATGAATTAAATTACAGACTTGAGAAAATTTTCTTTGAACGCATAGTTATATGAGACAATGGCTAAGGGAAAGTATTCCATTACATACAAAAAATAAAAAAGATGAGAGAAAAAATTTTCTCAGACGTTATATAGGATGTAAAAGCTTTTACAAAACAATAAGGGGAATCGCTACATGAAATCAAATGAGAAAAATTTTATAAAAAGATTACAGCGGCAAAAAGAAGACGCGTTAGAATTTGTTGTCGATACATACTTACCACTCATAAAGGGGATCACGCATAAAGTTCTACTCCCAATTCAAAATGATGGACTCATAGAGGAATGTATAAACGATATATTTCTTTCCATTTGGAATAACGCAAATAAATTTCATGGAGAGCCGAGTGATTTTAAAAAGTGGATTGCAGCGATTGCGAAGTTTAAAGCAATTGATTATTACCGGAAATCGACTAAAACAGTAGAAATCATTTCAGATGAGTTTTATATTAGTACAGAAAAATCAGCAGAAGACGAATTAATCGTTATGGAAGATAGGGAAGAATTATTGAAGCTCATTAATCAATTAGAACCGCTAGATCAAAAGGTGTTCATTATGAAATATTTACTTGGTATGAAGACAGAGGAAATAGGTGACAAGTTAGGATTAACCCGGGCAGCAATCGATAATCGAGTGTACCGGGGAAAAAAGAAACTACAACAAAATGCTACGAATATTAGTTTTGGAGGTAGTGCAATATGAAAGACATTTATGAACTATTAAATGATATTGATATAGACGAAAAAGAACTAGAAGAAATTGAGGCTTCTGAAATTGAAAAGGAAAAAGTAAAACGAAATGTAAAACAATCGATACGTACGAAGAAAAAGATGAAAAGTTGGAAAAAAGGTGTCGCTGCTGCATCTATTTTAGTAGGATTATCAGTTGCAACTCTTGGTATCGGTTTTCCTACATATGCTGGAGGGTTGCCAATTGTAGGTGACATATTCCGATTTTTAGATAATGGTAGAACGGGGTTATATGAAAACTCTAAAACTGACGCAGGGAAGATAATGGAGTCTCATTATAATTATAAACAATACACTACAATACTAAATATGACAAAAGAAAGCAAGGGAATAAAGATAACGATTAATGATGCCATTTTTGATGGGAAGACAGTATCAATAAACTATTCTATAGAAAGTAACAGAGATCTTGGCGAAAATCCAAGTACGTTGGATTTTTTAACTATTAAAGGAGCAGGTACCCAATCAGGTAGCAATAAAATTACTAAAGTCGCAGATAGAAAATATACAGGTTTAATAAAAACAAGTAGCGATCTAGTTGGTAGTAAAGAAACTATAGTGAATGTTGAATGGAATGTACAAAGTATAGCCATTTTAGAAACTGAAGAAGAGATAAAAGGGGATTGGAATTTTAATATTAATCTAAAAGGAATAGAAAATAAAGAGACATTGATTGGAGGTAGTACAGAAAAAGATGGTGTCAAAGTAAATATGGAGAGAATGGAAATAACACCAATTTCGTTTATTCTATATTACAACCAAGAAGTATCTCAAAAGATAAGGGGTGTATGGGATGGAGTGGATGTCGATTTAGAAGTGAGAGATGATTTAGGTAATCAGTATTATGGAGAAGGAAATGGAGGTTCAGGTGAAGATTCTTATAATTTTAATTGGAGTAAAACATTCCAACAACTTAATGAGAACGCTACTAAGTTAATAATAACACCTCACGTTAATTTAAGAATCCACAATCCTGAAAATTATGGATCGGTAACAATAGTTGAAGGACAAGTAAAGGAGCGTTTTGTACCTCGAAGATTGGGAGGCAATAAGGGTATTGTATTAGATGATATTGTCATTGATTTAAAGAAATAAAAGAGAGACTGCCTAAAATCATTTAGGCAGTCTTTTTTCGTTAAGAACTAGTGACGAGTAGTGCATGCGGATGCTGCGTTTTATATTCATCTTTCCACGGAATGTTTAGTTGTTCCCACGATTCGCCGCTATCATTGGATTGAAACAACCCATTGTTATTTAAAGTGTAAAATGTATGTGGTTCTGCTTCGTTTGTAGCAAACATCGAAATGACTGTACCGATTGCAGATGGTAGTCCTTGTTGTACTTGCTGGAAAGGAGTATCTTTCGTTTTTCGATAAATATAAGATTCATAAGGGATACGATGATGAGCGAGATCAGCACTTGGTGCGGCAGAAACGAGAATCGTATCACAATCAGCTGGATCAATTGCCATGCTGTATAAATAATGATGTTCAAGTCCTTCACTACATGAGATCCAGCTGTTTCCATTGTTATAACTTTCAAGATATGCACGATCAGGTCCGCCCATAAATCCGTCACCACATGATGCATAAAGGCGATTTGGTGCTTCAGGGTGCATAAGCAATTGATGTGCATCGATAGGGGCACCGAATTTTTTATCAATCCATGTATGCCCTTTATCGTTACTTTGAATAACAGCACCAGCTTCGATTGAAACGTGTATTGTATTAGGGTTGTTTGGGTCAACTGTAATCCAGCGTACGTGATGGGTAAAAGGTCTAGGCGGGAAAGCCCACGTATAAGAAGATAATAATGATTTCATATTTTTAAGTTCAGTCCACGTTTCACCACCATTTTCAGAGTGAAATAAAGCGCTCGGTTCTGTGCCGACATAAACGACACCATATCCGTTAACTTGTTCATTTGAGCTTATTGTTATGGAAGTGATAGAGGAGTGCAAAATACCATCTTCTTTAGGGAAATCAAAGTAACGATAAGAATCTCCAATGGGTCTCCATGAATCCCCGCTATCGTCGCTTAACCATAGACCTCGTCCAAATGTTCCGCAATATACACGGTTTGGGCGGAACGGATCAACAGCGATACAGGTAGGTTGCATATTTTGTAAGTGGTAAGTCGTTTCATAGTTATCATATTGTTCTTTCACTACAACAAGTTCACGTTCCATACAGAGAAATAAACGTTTCATTTTAGTAACCTCCTTAAAAATTCTTTCATTAGTAAACAATATGAAAATAAAAAAGAAGTAGTCTTGTTTTTATTTGAGAAAAAGGGATTATCTAAAAAGTAGCGAAGTGTGTATACAGAGGAAGCGGGCGTTTACAATCAGTCGATTCGGGATAAAGATGGGGAGTTTGTTTCATACTAACATACAGATATTGTACTTAAAGGAGTATAAGTATGGGACATTCGCATGATCATGGTCATTCAAAAAATAAAAAGGCATTACTAATTGCCTTCCTACTAACAACAAGTTTTATGATTGCAGAAGTTGTTGGTGGATTTGTAACAAATAGCTTAGCACTACTATCTGACGCGGGGCATATGCTAAGTGATGCAGTATCTTTAGCTTTAAGTTTACTTGCGTTTAAGCTCGGAGAAAAAACAGCAACAACTGCGAAAACATACGGGTATAAGCGGGTCGAAATGTTAGCAGCATTATGTAACGGTGTCGTTCTTATTGTCATTTCGGTATACATTTTTATTGAAGCAATCCGTCGTTTTAAAGAACCAGTTGAGATTGCTAGTAATGGGATGCTCATTATTGCAGTCCTTGGTCTGCTTATTAATATTTTATCAGCTTGGATATTAATGAGAGGCGGAGATGTGAAAGGTAATTTGAATTTAAGAAGTGCTTTCCTGCACGTACTAGGCGATCTATTGGGTTCCGTCGGAGCAATCATTGCTGCGTTACTTATTAAATTTTTCGGATGGACTGCTGCAGATGCGATTGCTAGTATTCTTGTGTCTATTTTAGTCATTATTAGTGGATGGCGTGTAACACGTGATACGGTTCATATATTAATGGAAGGTGCACCACAGCACATAAATGTTGAAGAGGTAAAAAGTACGTTATTAAATATTCCGATTGTCAAAGAAGTTCATGATTTGCACATATGGTCTGTCACATCAGATTTTCAAGTATTAACATGTCATCTTATTATTAAAGGGAATGAAACGCAAAGTGTATTAAAAGAGGCTACGTATGTATTAAAGGAGAAATTTCATGTAGAACATGTCACCATTCAAGTAGAAATAGATGGTGAATTTCATCACGATGAGACAACTTGCAAAGTATGAAAGAAAAAGGATAAGAAAAAGTGTCATAACATTTTTCGCACGGCATACATATATATAATGTGGCCACAAATACTTTGCAAGGTAAATATTTCATGAAATTACTTTACTTATAAAGAGTCATCTTTTATAATCAAAAGTGGTAATTGATAAAGATTATCATTTTCAATGATTGTAGAAAGGAGTTTTTTAAAAGATGAGTAGTCAACTCCGTTTTGCTGTTGAAAATCGTAAGAGGCATTTAATTGATGAGTTAATTGGGGCAGGTGTGTTTAAGATTCGCGACCGACAATTATACGAGCTGTCTTTAGAGGAATTGGAAAAAGAGTACGAAGATATGGAAGATTATGCAAATGTTCAGGCATAGCTATATAGATTAGTAAAAGGAGAGCTGGTTACGATTTTGTGTAACCAGCTCTCCTTTTATTTCGTAGAAATTATTTTTTGTATTTCTTTCATGGGACGGAGCCAGTTTTGGGTCATTATTTGTTCCATTTGTTTTTCGTCCTGCTTCTGTAATGCTTGAATGATAGAGTGATGTTCTTCAATAGATTGACTTGCTGGAACAAAGTTTTGGAAAAACAAATATTCAAGACGTAAAACGTGAAGTTGCATATTTTCTAAAAAGGGTTCAATATATTGGTTTTTAGCAATAGAAGAAATTGTATTGTGGAATTGTATATCTAATTCTAAAGCTTGTTTTGCGTTTTTTTTCTCTATAGAGTGCTGAAAATGATCATTTATTTCAGAAAGTAGTTGAATATCAGCGTCTGTAATGTTTTGAAGAGCTTGCTTTCCTATAATAGAGTGAAGACCAGCCATCGTTTCATAAATGATAGATACGTCGTCTAACTTAATAGGAGCAATTTTTGTTTTTTGCCCTGGTACCATTTCCACTAATCCAGAAAGCTCTAATATTTGAAGTGCTTCTCTTACAGGTGTTCTGCTTACTCCTAGTGCCTCAGCCAATTCCCCATCATTAATTTTTTCATTGGGCTTCAGTACACCTTCAATAATCCAATTTTGTAGTTGATTTAAAACGAGTGATTTTGCTGAAATTCTTCCTGGTTTTTTATAATTTTGAGGGACAGGCATAGTGAATTCAATCCTTTCATTGTATATTTTCCTTTTTTGCATGAACAAGCTTTAATTTTTGTTTCCCTTCATCCGGCTTTTGGCTTAAGATGAGCACCATTACAATGACACAAAAAGCGCCTAATAACTGAAAAGATTGAAATGGCACGTGCAATATAAGTACAGAAGAAATAATAGCTGCGAGTGGTTCTGTGCAACCAAATAATGTTGTTTCTTTCGGAGTCAGGTATCGTATGCTGTCTAAGTATAAATAAAAGGCAATAAGTGTCCCGAAAATGACGACAAATGTGATGAGCGGTAGGGTACTTAGTTTTACATATTTCATAGTTGATAATAAAATGAATTCGTTTGTAGAAATAAAGTGTACAATCGTTACACCAATACCCCCAATAATCATGCCCCATCCAACGATAACGGAGGAAGACCATTTTTCTAACAATTCCTTTGAATATAAACTATAAAAAGCGAGAGATAATCCAGATAAAATACCCCAAATAATAGCTGGTGTAGAAACAGCCAAGTTATGAACAGACCCGTTTGTTAGTAAGAGAAAAGTGCCTACTAATGAAAGGGTAATTGAAATGAAATCAATTTTTGATGGACGAACGTTCCATTTGAAAAGTAAGTATACAGTGATGAATATAGGAGCTAAATATTGTAATAATGTTGCCACGGCAGCATTTCCTTCTTTAATTGAAGCGAAATACGTATACTGTACAGCAAGCATACCGAATAGACCAAACAAAATCATTTTAATAGCATCAGATTTTTGTTTCCAAATGCCAAATATCTCTTTTTTTCTCGTTCCGAATGAGGAAATAATGAGCAAAATAATTCCAGATATAAGTAAACGGATCGTAACTAACCATTCGGTTGAAACATTGTCATATTGAAAAAGTTGTTGTGCAGCTGTACCAGACAAGCCCCATAAACAAGCACCGATTATGACCATTATAATTCCTTTTAATCGATTTGAATCCATATGATCTAAAATTCTCCTTTCTAAAAATACAAATTGAATACAATATGCAATATATCACAGAATGACTCATTAATAAACTGAAATTTCTGATTTTATTTTTTTATGTATAGTAAAATATTGTAGAGGAGGGGGAGGATATGTTAGCTGGATTTTTAGTTTGTTTATTTGTTGGGTTACTTATCATTTTTTTAGGGTATCAAATACATGTGAAAAAGAGGTTGTTTTTGTTAGCAGGATATCAAGAAGAAACGTTTGTTGGAGATAAAAATAAATTAGCGAAGCTTTCAGGAGCATTTTCTTATATAGTTGGAGTTGCTACTATAATATTACCGCTTGGCTTAGAAAAAATAGGGGGGGTAGTTGGTATCGTATATGCTATATTAATTGTTTTAGGTACAATTGTATTTATAATTAAAGCAAACCTATTAAATAAGAGTGCTATAAAGTAAAAAGGCTTCATTCTACTGAAGCCTTTTATTAATTATTATGAAGTATAAGTAAAAGCCGGGATAGGATCAATAAATGTATTCCAGTTTTGTTTCATTTCTTTCTCTGTTAATAGACAACTATCTAATGATTGTTCAATTAAAGAACGGTTCATATCAATTCCGATAAATACGAGTTCGGTTATTCGATCTCCATATTGTTTATCCCAGTTTTTCAATACTTCTGGTTCTTCTGTAATCATTTGATTTCTTTCAGTTTCAGGTAATGCCGCTATCCACTCACCGGCTCCTTGAATTGTAATAGAGGAACCTGCTTGAGATAGAAGCCCTATCATATTATTACGAGATGCCAGCCAGAAGAATCCTTTCGCTCTTACAACATCTAAAGGCCATTTTTCTAGCCAATTCATAAGGCGCTTGGGATGGAAAGGATATTTGCGGCGGTAAACAAAGGAATTGATACCGTATTCTTCCGTTTCCGGTGTATGATGGTCACTATTTAATTCTTGTATCCAGCCGGCCGATTGACTGGCTTCTTCATAATTAAATAGATTTGTGTTTAAAATTTCTTGTAATGGTACTTTGCTAAACGAAGATTCAAGAACTTTTGCATTAGGATTTAATTTTTTTAGTAAATGATGAAGCTCTATCACATCTTCTTTTTCTAGCAAATCTATCTTATTAAGAATAATTACGTTTGCAAACTCAATTTGATCTATTAATAAATCAATAACTTCCCGGGTATCATTCTCATCGATTGCTTGTTTTCGGTCTAATAAACTTTCTCCATCTGCAAAATCATCCCAAAATCTATTTGCATCTACAACTGTAACCATCGTATCGAGGCGACAATTTTTCGTTAAATCAATGTTAAGAACTTCGTCTGTATAAGTAAACGTTTGAGCAACTGGAATAGGCTCACTTATACCAGAAGATTCAATAATAATATAGTCAATATCACCATTTTCCACAAGACGATTCACTTCTATCATTAAATCTTCTCGTAGTGTACAACAAATACAGCCATTTTGAATTTCTACTAGTTTTTCCTCCGTACGTGAAAAACCACCCTTTTTTATAAGAGATGCATCAATGTTTACTTCGCTCATATCATTAACGATAACAGCTACTTTTAAGTTATTCTTATTAGTCAAAATGTGATGTAGTAAGGTAGTTTTTCCAGATCCTAAAAAACCACTTAATACAGTGATAGGTACTTTTTTCATGAAATGATCTCTCCTTTAAATCGTAATGATTACGTTTTATAATAAACGATGGGAAAAGAAAAATCAATAATAAATCATAATGATTACGATTTAAGAATAGAAATAGACTATAAAATTTGTGCTGTAGTATGAAGCATTTGGACAAGCACATGTTTACATATAAATAAAATGGAGGCGAGAAGCTTGGTCTTTAATAGAGTTTCAAAAGAAGTAGTAGGCATAGCTCTTATCGCTATGTTTCTCTTTTTATTATTTTTTGTAGATTTTACAAGTCTAGTAAATTTGCATAAAAATATGCCGCAGGAATGGTTGAATGTGAATACGGTATTTTTAAGTATCATTTTTGAAGCAATACCTTTTATTTTATTAGGGGTCATTGTTTCTTCATGTATTCAAGTGTTTGTGACGGAAGATATGATTCAAAAAGTAATGCCGAAATCTCCAATTGTTGCAATGATTCCAGCAGTATTTGTGGGAGTTCTTTTTCCAATGTGTGAATGTGTCATTATACCAATTGTAAGAAGGCTCATTCAAAAGGGGTTACCACTTCATGTAGGCATTGTTATTTTAATGAGTGCACCCATTATGAATCCAGTCGTTCTTTTATCTACTGTATATGCGTTTCCAAAAAATGATTACGTTGTATATGCACGCTTTGGGATAACAATTCTAGTTGCTCTATTCATAGGTCTAATTGTGTATTATTGCTATCGCGAAAGAAATGTTTTAAAAGACGTAGAGGTTTCAGTTCAAACAAGCAAAAAAAAGAGTTGGAAAGATGTTATGAATCACACTGTAGATGAGTTTTTTGATACTGGTAAGTATTTATTGATAGGTGCTTTTTTAGCAAGTGTATTTCAAACGTTTTTTGATCGGAATGTACTGGATGTAGTAGCACATAACGAAGTAATTGCTCCCGTTATTATGATGGGATTTGGTTATGTTTTATCAATTTGTTCTGCAGCCGATGCTTTTATAGCCGCATCTTTTGGACATGTTTTCTCGGTAAAGGCACTTCTCGCATTTCTTGTGTTTGGGCCTATGCTTGATATGAAAAATACGTTAATGCTATTTGCGTATTTTCAAAAGAGATTTGTATTCTTTTTGATAGGAATTGTCATTGTATCTGTGTATACCATTCTGCAAATCATAATGTTATAGGAGGTGAGAAAGAATGGAGAAAGAGGAGCAGAAGGCGTATCATCGCTATATACGTGGCATTATTTTAATTGGTTTAGCAATGCTCTTATTTAAACTACTTGTAACAGGGAATATTTATAATTTTATCGCTCCAAAAATGATTAAATTTACGTATATAGCTTTTGTAGTAATTTTAATTTTTGGTATTGTACAAGTTTGGGGAGATGGAAGAGAAAAACAGCATGATTGTAATTGTTGTAAACATCATACAACATCAAAATCAGGGATAAAAAGTTTCTTTGTATATGTTTTATTTGTTGTTCCGATAGTTAGTGCTTTTCTCTTTGGAAGTGTAACAATTGATGGAAGTTTAGCAGGAAAAAGGGGTATGAATCAAAGTGTACAGTCGAGAAGTCTGGAAAGGAATGAAAAAGAGGGGGAACAGGTTAATTTTGATGGGCGAGAAGTATCCGTTGATCCAGAAGAAACATCAAATTTATCAACGACTTATAAAACGGAAGAGCAAGTAGTAAAAAGTATGTTAGGACAGCGTAAACTACAAGTAAAGGATAAGGACTATGTTCAAACAATGAATGTAATTGGTCAAAATGTTAATTGGTTTAAAGGGAAAGAAATTACATTCTTAGGGTTTATATATAAGGATAAAGATGTGACGGGTAATAAAGTAGTAGTGGCTCGATATGGCATAACTTGTTGTATTGCGGATGCATCAGTCTGGGGGATGATTGTTACCGGGAAAAATATTGAAAAAATTCCAGAAGAAACATGGGTGAAAATAACAGGATTATTAGATGAAACGACATATAAAGGAACAGTCTTTCCACTTGTAAAAGTAAACAAAATCGAGAAAATTAATAAGCCAACTGATCCATATGTATATGATGCTTTACCTCAATAGAAAAGAATAAATTCTTCATATTTTCATGAAATAGAATCATAATCATGGCAATAAAAAAATAAAGATAAGAGTAATTTGGTTTGTTAAAAATATGTGCAGAAGGAGTTATGCGATGAACTGGGTTACTCATAAACCATCATTTGAATTTGAAACATTTAGTCCTATTATTCGGTCACAATCTGCTTGGAGTGGACATTTAGATTTTGCATATGACTTAGTACGATTTGAAAAACCAGAAACTTTAGTTGAGTTAGGTACACATTTAGGAGCCTCCTTTTTTAGTTTTTGCCAGGGAGTAAAAGATGGAGGGTTATCGACTAAATGCTTTGCAGTAGATACTTGGGCTGGAGATGGGCATACAGGTCCATATGGAGAAGGGGTTTTTCAAATAGTAGAGAAAGTAGTGAGCGATAACTACCTTAATATAGGAAATTTAATTCGATCTACTTTTGATGATGCTGTAGACCGGTTTCAAGATGAAACGATAAATCTTTTGCATATTGATGGCTATCATACGTATGAAGCTGTTTCTCACGATTATAATACATGGATACCGAAAGTCGCGAAAAACGGTATTGTATTATTTCATGATATTGAAGTTAGAAGTAGTGATTTCGGCGTGTATAAGTTTTGGGATGAGGTAAAAGCGAAGTACCCTCATTTTCAATTTGCGCATTCATATGGACTGGGAGTGTTATTTCCGAAGGGTTGTAGTGATAAGTTTGAGGAAATACTTAAAAATAAAGAAGAAATACAAAATATGTATAAATAAAGGTAGGGCATGCATCATTTTAATGATGTGTGCCCTATTTTTGTGTGGGAAATTATGGTGTTAATTAAAAAGTTAAGATAGTTGTAAAAAGTTTTGTTGCAGCAAATATTAAAAAAGTTAGTATGGGATTGTTCTTTGTAAATAAAGTGAAGCTTTAATACGTTCATGTCAATCCGGGATTTTACAGTAGTTAATTTCTTAACTAATTGCTTTGCACTTACTGAATTTTAAGGCGGAGGTCTTATTGGCCGGAAATATCGGGATAAATAAAAATACAACATTTTTTATATTTTTCATTGCGAAAAACGTAATCTACTTTTACAATAGAAAGGGTTGTGAATATATTATACTGGAAAAATAAATCGAAATAATATGAAAATTTTGTTTTGTCTTCGCTAATTGTATATTACATACATGTAAGACGACATACGTCATGTTATCGACTTGTAAGGAGAGAAAAAAATGAAAAGTGTAAGATTACCATCGATGCTAGAAATCATAGTTCTTTTATTACTATTTCTTGCTGTTGTCTTTTCCTTCCAAACGATTTTTGATCTCCCAATTCAATTAGCGCTATTTATTTCATGGTTTTTAGTAATTGCGCTTGGATTAAGATTAGGATTTCGTTATCAAGAATTGCAAGATGCAATTACGAAAGGGATTTCTAACGGATTAGAAGCAATACTGATTTTAGTTGCAGTAGGTGCTTTAATTGGAACATGGATTGCTGGTGGGGTAGTACCAACATTAATCTATTATGGATTAGAATTTATTCACCCTAGCATATTCCTATTAGCAACATTAATTATTTGTTCTATAACTTCTATCGCAACAGGAACGTCTTGGGGAACAGTGGGAACAGCAGGTATTGCTATGATGGCGATTGGTGAAGGACTTGGTTTACCACTTCCGCTTGTTGCTGGTGCAGTTCTTTCAGGAGCTTATTTCGGCGACAAATTATCACCACTTTCTGATAGCACAGTTCTTGCAGCTTCTATGGCGAAAGTAGATGTTATTGCTCACGTTCGAGCTATGCTCGTATTAGATGTTCCGGCTTATATTATTACTAGTATTATGTTTACTGTAGCTGGTTGGATGTATGGCGGCGATAATGTAGATTTGAATCGAGTAGAATTTTTAAAAGAAGCTTTATTAAAGCAATTTGATATTAAAATATGGATGCTTGTTCCGGCGGTCATTGTTATCGTTCTATTAGCGATGAAGAAACCGTCTATGCCAACAATTGCAATGGGAGCTTTAATTGGTGCAATTTGGGCAACTCTTTTCCAAGGGATGAACTTTGGAGAGGCGATTGGAACAGCTTATAACGGATTCTCAATTCAATCTGGTGTTGAGTTTGTTGACAAGTTATTAAACCGTGGTGGAATTAACGGCATGCTTGGCTCAGTAGCCGTTATTATTTTCGGTTTAGGATTTGGTGGATTACTTGAAAAACTAGGTGTTTTAAAAGTAATCGTATCAAAATTTGAGAAGAAATTAAATTCTGCAGGTAATGTAACATTGTCTACATTAATCGTGGCATTCTTAGCTAATATATTTGGTTGTGCGATGTATGTATCACTAATTTTAACACCAAAAATTATGGAAGATAGCTATGATAAATTAAAAATAGACCGTCGTGTATTAGCGCGTAACTCAGAAGTAGGTGGAACGTTAACTTCAGGTATGGTTCCATGGTCTGATAATGGTATTTTTATGGCTGGTATTTTAGGTGTAGCAACGTTCTCATACGTTCCGTTTATGTGGTTAAGCTTCGTATCGTTAATTTTAGCAGTTATTTACGGATATACAGGCAAATTCATCTGGTATGTAGATGATGCAGATAAAGGAAAGCAAGCATCATAAAATAAAAATCACCTTCTACAATATGTAGAAGGTGATTTTTTTATTTTTTAATAGCATTTGCTAAAGTAATTTCATTCTCATATTTAGCAATTTTTTGTTGTATCTTTTTTAAGTTTTTTTCAGTGTCTTGCATGAGCTGTAAGACATTGGTCTCCTGTTGTTTCATTAATTCTAACCTTTGAAGGATGGTAGATTCTCCTTCCATAGACCAGTCGATAAATTGTTTTATTTTTTGAATTGGCATACTGGTGTTTTTTAAACACAAAATCATTTCTAAATATTTCAGTGCTTCTTCATCAAAAACTCGATCTCCTTTTTCGTTTCTTTGCAGAAAAGGAAACAGTCCTTGTTTATCGTAATAACGTATTTGAGAAATAGTTAAATGTTGCATTTTGGCGACTTGCCCAATTGTATAATACATATCATTCATCCTTTTATTACCAAGGTATAATGCCATCTTTGTTAAGTATTTTACCATTATAGTTTGTTTCACTTAATGCATATTTAATAATAATTTTAGCACTTTCAGTGGTTGTATGGCCACCGGGGGAATTTCCATTAAGATCCGTAGTTGTAAAACCAGGAGTTACCCCAAATACTTCTGGACCGTTAGTGGCAAATTCTTTACTAAAAGCTAATGTTAAAGCATTAATAGCTGTTTTGGAAGAATTATATCCTAGTGTATTAATTGGATGTGTTTCACCATTAGCAAACATTGTTAGTGAGGCCATGTCAGTTGTTACATTTAGTATTTTACTGTTGCTCGAATTCTTTAATAATGGTAAAAAGGCTTGCATCATTTGGAAAGTTCCAAAAAAATTAACTTCAAATCCTTGGCGTAAAGTTTCAATATTTAATTCACTAGGTAGTATATTGAAGTCTAGCGCTATGCCTGCGTTATTAATTAATAAATGTAAGTGGTCAGTCGTTTCGTAAATTTTCTTTGTTGCTTCTTGAATGGATTGTGAATTTGAAATATCTACTTGAATATAGGAAACGTTTGAAACATTTAAAGATTCTACGGCTTGTTGTCCAAGTTGTTCATTGCGAGCACCTAAAAATACGTGATAATCTTTTTCTGCTAATTGACGAACAAGTTCATATCCAATTCCTTTATTTGCACCTGTTATAAAAGCATATTTTTTCATTTTGAATTCCTCCAGTAGTGTTATAGTAGGTTACAATGGAAAGGATACAGCCTAAACTTAAGTTTAGGTCAAGAGGAATTTTTTAAAATAAATATAGAATATCTATATATAAGAGTGAGAATTCTTATCATTTAAGAGAAAGTCTGTTATTATAAGAGATGTAGGTATTATATTTTCAAGGGGATGAAAACATGGAGTACAGAATTGAAAGAGATACATTAGGAGAAATAAAAGTTCCAGCTGATAAATTATGGGCAGCACAAACACAACGTAGTAAAGAAAACTTTCCAATTGGAACAGAGCAAATGCCGCTTGAAATTGTAAAAGCATTTGCAATTTTAAAGAAGAGTGCAGCACTTACCAATCAAAAATTAGGAAAGCTATCAGAAGAAAAAGCAGAAGCAATTGTTGCAGCAGCTGACGAAGTCATTGCAGGGAAATGGAATGAACATTTTCCGCTTGTCGTATGGCAAACAGGTAGTGGTACGCAGTCAAATATGAATGTGAATGAAGTAATTGCAAATCGTGGGAATCACATTTTGAAAGAGAAGGGATCTGAGGTACATATTCATCCGAATGATGATGTGAACATGTCACAAAGTTCAAATGATACATTTCCAACGGCGCTTCATGTAGCTTGTGTAATCGCAGTAGAAAATCACGTATTACCAGCAATTACGAAATTAAAAGAAACTTTAGCAGAAAAAGTAACTGCATTTGAACATATTATAAAAATTGGTCGTACACATTTACAAGATGCAACGCCGTTAACTTTAGGGCAAGAAATTAGCGGATGGCACCGTATGCTTGAAAAAACAGAGCGTATGATTGCAGAGAGTAATACATATATGAAAGAGTTAGCAATTGGTGGAACTGCGGTTGGAACAGGTATCAATGCTCATCCTAAATTTGGTGAGATGGTATCAGAGGAAATTAGTCAATTTACAGGTAAACAATTTGTTTCTGCACCAAATAAGTTCCATGCATTAACGAGCCATGATGAAGTTGTATATACTCACGGTGCATTAAAAGCATTAGCTGCGGATTTAATGAAAATCGCTAACGATGTACGTTGGCTTGCAAGTGGTCCACGTAGTGGTCTTGGAGAAATTATTATTCCAGCAAATGAACCGGGAAGCTCTATTATGCCAGGGAAAGTAAATCCAACGCAAAGTGAAGCATTAACGATGGTTGTAGCGCAAGTGATGGGGAATGATGCAACAATCGGATTTGCTGCGAGCCAAGGTAACTTTGAGTTAAATGTATTTAAACCTGTTATTGCCTATAACTTCTTACAATCAGCTCACTTATTAGCGGATGCAATTGTTTCGTTTAATGACAATTGTGCAGTTGGTATTGAAGCAGATGAAGAAGTAATTAATGAAAATGTGAATCGTTCACTAATGCTTGTAACAGCGCTAAACCCACATATCGGATATGAAAATGCAGCGAAAATTGCGAAGCATGCTCATAAAGAAGGGTTAACTTTAAAAGAAGCAGCATTGCAATCTGGGCTACTAACAGAAGAGCAATTTGATGAAATTGTAGATCCAAAGAAAATGATTGCTCCAAAAGAGTAATAGAGAAAGCCAAGGTTCTTAGTATAGAATCTTGGCTTTTTTGATGTTCATTTTTATGTTTCATTTACTTGCAATACTACAAGCTTCAAAATATATTATTTGTTAGCAGGCGTATTCATTACTTTCATCTGTGGGCAGTTCTCTTTTAAGAGTGAAATGAATTTTTCTTCTTCTAGTGGTACGAAAGTGGTCACTGAGTCAAATAAATTGTAATGGATTTCTAATTGTTGTCTAGTCCATTTTTTTGAATGAAGTTTTTTACCAGAGTATTTAACGTGACGAATATCTTCAAATGGAATTTCAGTATGAAAAATGAAACCGTGTTTTACAACAAGAGATGATTCCGTTATGTTGTAGTGAGAGAAATAGAATGAAGAAAGATTCACGATGTTTAATAGCATCATGAGGGTGAAAAAAATAGAATTTTCATTTTGGAAGAATAGCGAAATGAAAAAAATAATTATAAATAATGTAATAAAAATGACGTGGAATGGATTTTTTTTCGCTTTAAACTTCAAGTTAGTCACCTCAGTATACTTGTCCTTTAACTAAATTAAATCATAACATTGTGATAAAACGTGTGAATATGCAGAATTGCATATTCATACATTTTATTATTCATGTAAAATTTCTTGATGGGATAAATTCAAAAGAAGTTTTGTAATAGTGGAGTGGCATAAAGTGACTTACAAGAATAGAAAGATAGCGTTAGTCATAATTAGTTGTATGATGATTATGAGTAGTTGTGCTAATAAATTTGTTGAAGATAGAAATCGAAAGCATACATTTGTACAAGCAAGTAAGGTTTTAGTAGAGACTGTAAATAGAATATATAAAGTGAAACGTTAATCAGTGGGAGGCTTACTGCCCGGTAAATAGCGGGATAAAAAGTAAAAGGTGTTTTCTTATACGGAAACATCTTTTTTGTAGTTAAAATTGAATACTGAAGTTTTGGAATGAGTGAATACCGGTTTCATATTCACTAATCGCATATGTATTCTGTGCAATTTACTTAACGGTAAACCATAGGTCTTGAAGAATATTCATGTTCTATTTTACATCCTATAAAATGAATTTGTATAAACATATTCGCTTTTCGTTGTATTAAATCCTTTCGATAGATGTTTTTATAAAAGTTTATAAAATGGGCAAACGAAACGTTGAAATGTTTGTTTGTGTTGTGATAAGATGATGAAGTGATAATAAACGATATAGTGATTTGTTTGGTTTTTAAATAAACATTTTGAAGGAGTGTTTAGTGTGAGCGATATTTCAGAGAAGTTTTGGGATGCGTCAATAGAGGAATTAAAGAAAGGGTATGTGTTTGATGAAGAAAAAGAGGGGTACATTTGCTTAGCTTGTGGTGAAACATTTATTAAAGGTGTTATTTATCAAGATAATCAAGTTTTGTATGAAGCAGAGAAGTTCGTCCAATTGCATATTCAAAATGAGCATACGTCTATGTTTGATTATTTGCTAAATATGGATAAGAAATTTACTGGATTAACGGATTTACAAAAGAAAATGGTTCAGTTTTTCTATACGGGACTGAATGATAAAGAAATTGTAAAAGAGTTGGATGGCGGGAGTACATCAACAATTCGTAATCATCGATTTACACTGCGAGAGAAAATGAAGCAAGCAAAAGTATTTTTAGCGCTAATGGAATTATCAGAAGAAAAATCAAAAGTACAAACGAAATTTGTGCCAATTCATAGAACAGCAACGATGGTGGATGATCGATACAATATTACGGAAGAAGAAAATAATGAAGTATTAAAAGCTCATTTTCCAGAAGGATTGGATGGACCTCTCTCTAAATTTCCGAAGAAACAAAAGCGTAAATTAATTATATTGCGCCATTTAGTGAAGAAGTTTGATAGTAATAAAAAGTATACTGAAAAAGAAGTAAATACAGTGATAGAAAATGTATACCCTGATTTTGTAACTTTAAGAAGATATTTAATCGAATATGGATTTTTAGATCGAACAGCCGATGGAAGTCAATATTGGGTGAAGTTATAATCATACGAAAAGAAAATGAATAGAAGCACAGTATTATAACAACTATACAAAGAGATAGAGATTGAAAATAGATTTTTAATAAAAGGAGAAATGACATTTGAAACCACCTGCAGATAACAATAAAGAAGGTGCGGAGTCACATAAGTTGGAAAGTGAGAGTAAACCGATTTGGAAATCGATGTCGATGTTTTTAGTACCGTTATTATTAAGTAATGTACTACAATCGGTTGGACAATTATTTGGTATGGTAGTAGTAGGAAGATGGCTTGGAGTTAATGATTTAGCGGCTATATCAGCATTCTTCCCATTATTTTTCTTGCTCGTTTCATTTGTAATTGGTATAGGTTCAGGAAGCTCTATTTTAATTGGTCAGGCGTTTGGTGCTAAAAACGAAGATCGTTTAAAAGCTATCGTTGGTACGACGCTGACATTTACCTTTATTATTGGAGTTGTGTTGGCGATAATAGGCAGTATTTTTGCGATGGATATTATGCGTCTAATGGGAACGCCAGAAAATATCATTGAAATAAGTGTACATTATGCACGGATTTTATTTATATCGATGCCAGTATTATTTTTATATTTCGCATATACAACATTTATGAGAGGTACAGGAGATTCTAAAACGCCATTTTACTTTTTAATTGTAAGTACAGGGCTAAATATGATTTTATTACCAGTTCTTATTTTTGGATGGTTAGGGGCTCCGAAATTAGATGTGTATGGAGCAGCCTATGCCTCTGTTATATCTACAGTTATTACGTTTATTGTCATGCTTGTGTATTTAAAGAAGAAAAATCACCCATTACAACTAGATGGAACGGTTAGAAAATACCTTCGAATGGATGGGGAGTTATTAAAGCTATTACTAAGGCTCGGTATTCCAGCGAGTATTAATATGATATTAGTTTCATTATCTGAAATTGCCGTAATCGCATTTGTAAATCGTTACGGTTCGGATGCAACAGCTGCTTACGGCGTTGTGAATCAAGTTGCAAGTTATGTACAAATGCCAGCAGTTAGCCTTGGTATTACAGTTTCTATTTTTGCGGCACAATCGATTGGTGCGAATCAATTTGATAGATTGCAAAAAGTTGTGAAGGCCGGAATTATTATGAACTACGTCATCGGTGGTGTGTTAATATCTCTTATTTACTTATTCTCAAGAGACATTTTATCACTATTTTTAACGAGTCAAACTACAATTGAAATTGCTCATAGCTTAGTTATGATTACGTTATGGAGTTATTTAATTTTCGGTCATGCACAAATTATTAGTGCGACAATGCGAGCGAGCGGTACAGTACTTTGGCCAACTGTTATTGGAGTTGTTTCAATTTGGCTTGTAGAAGTACCCGTAGCATATTATCTTTCTTACCATACAAGTCTTGGAATAGAAGGCATTTGGATCGGGTATCCAGCAGCATTTATTGTCAGCTTACTATTGCAGTATGCATATTATAAGCTTTCATGGCAAAAGAAACGAATTACACGATTAGTTAGTTAAATAGAAAAATGTCCCTAAGTTATTAGACTTAGGGACATTTTTTCGTAAGTGCAGGTTTACAAATAGCTTTTTAAAGTTATATCAAAATGTTGTCTAATGAGTGTTTTATCACTCATATAAAACTCCCATGCTTTTTCCGATTCACCGATAATCTCAAAGGATTCCTCTGTAATATATAAAGCGCAATTATCCTCCAGTGCAATTCCTTCTATATTCCCTTGATGATTTTGTAAAAAGGAATGGAAGGCGTTCATTCTGTTTAATTGATTATAATGTGGACAGAATCTTTTATTAACAATTCCCCAACCGTTACTCTCTATATAACCAGAACCCTCATAATCTGATCGGATACTAGACGTGAACCAACACATAGCACCAGCGCTATAACCAGCAATAAGTGTTCCTTGTTGCAGAGCCAATAATAATTTTTCATCGAGTCTATGTTCTTTCCATTGCGTAAGCATGTGAATATAGTTCCCGCCACCTAGATAAATTAAATCGGCTGAATGAATCATCTCGTCTATTTCATACTTAGAAGGTGAATCTGTTGTAATGCGTAAAATTTGTACTTCACAATGTAATTGTTTTTCAAACGTGTCTAAAAATAATTTTATATAGCTTTCATCATCATGACTAGCCGTTGGAATAAACAATATTTTTGGGTACTGTTTATTTGTTAATTCTATAAGGCGTTCATTAATAGGCAAGTGATTTGAATCTTGTAAATCACCGCCACCAATGACAGCTAATTTCATAGTAAAGCACCACCTAATTATTTTTGTTATATAAAAATTCGATAGAAGAGAGTTACATTCCTTCCGTAATGTAATCAATAATTAGAAAATGTAGCTTAAGTATATCGGAATAGTAAAGAAACTACTGACTATATATACCAATGCATTAGAAACCATACATTGATATATAATATTTCGTACTAATGTTTCAAAATATGGAAAAAATATGTTTAAATAGATATAATGACGCATGGATTCATATTGAATTTATACTTATATTTTAAAAGGGTATCGGAAATAATAGCGATTTTTTAAAACAGTTTTTACTTTTAATAGGAAGTTGTATTACAATATGTTAAAATTATTTCAATATATTTATTTAATATGAAATACAAAGAAGGAGCGTGAAAAAAGTGGATTTTCGATTTGAATTTACAACGAAGCTGAAAGAATACTTAGACGATGAGAAGGATGAAAAAATAATAAAAGATGGACACAGAGATGTAATTTTTCACTATTTATATGCGTTAGAGACTGAAATTGGCGTTGTTAAAAATCCTAATTTTACTTTTTTTGCATCAGGAAGACGTTCACATATAGTGTTAGAAAACGTTGAATTTAAAACAGAAGTAAATGTAAAAAGTAATATAATTGAAATTACAAAAATAGTGGATAATGTAGCTATTCCGTTAGATACTATCGTAGCGAAAGATCGGGAATTATTTGCACTTGGACGTAATGAGAAGTTTAGTGTACAAATATTAGAGCAGTATCTTTTTGATACATTTGGAGAAAAATTAGGTTTAAAATGAATGGAATAGCCTATGTATTTATGGGTAGTTAATTTTCATATATATCATTTACGTTTGACCTTTCATTTAATTTATACTACAATTCGTAGTGTGAAAGGAGTTGTACAATGTTTACTCAAAACTATAAGTTAAATGAGCACGGGTTAAATCATTTCTTTGGACCGCTTGAAGCGAAAATTATGGAGATTGTTTGGTCTAGCGATGGTATTACTATTAAAGAAGTGCAGCAGAAATTAAGTGAAGAATCACCTGTGAATTTTAACACTGTTATGACAGTTATGAACAGGTTAGTAGAGAAATTACACTTAGAAAAACAGACTGTGAAAAGAAGTGGTATATATCGTGCTGTACAAACAAAAGAAGAATTCTTATCCAATCAAACGAAGAAAATGACACAGGAATTGATGGGGGAATTTGGAGATTTAGTTGTAAATCATATGTTAGATGAGTTAGAGCAGGCTGATCCGACTTTAATAAAAAAGTTAGAAGACAAATTGAGTCAGTTAAAAAGAGAGGATTAATGAAATGAAATGGCAAATGCGTAAAATCGTATTGTTAGCAGTAATTGTTAGTATCCTCTTTTTCAGTATGTTAGTGTATTACGTTACATATCCATTTCTGTTTCAAAATAAGATGTTCCTTCTTTCAAATTTTTGCTTGTTCCAGTTAGAAAAACATATGAAAGAATTATCGCTGATTCGTATTATAATCGCTGGATTATTATTACTTACTGTATTAATCGTGTGCAAAAGAATTTGGCGACAATTTTTCTATAGTAAAAAATTACAAAAAGTACTTATCCCTTTCGTCCGAAAAAGAAAACAAATATATATATTGCCGACTAAGGAAGTTGCGGCATTTACAATTGGGCTATTTCGTCCGAAAGTTGTCATGTCAGAAGGGTTGCTTCAAACATTTTCAAATGAAGAAATTGATGCGATTATTTTCCATGAAGAATATCATCAAAAGAATTGGGATCCGCTAAAATTATTTTGTTTTACGCTATTAGCAGAAGGAATGATGTACATACCGATATTAAAAGGGTTGTTACAGCGATATCATACGTATCAGGAGCTAGCTGCTGATAAATATGCGATGCAAAAAATGGAATCTTCATTTGAGTTAGGTAGCGCGTTATTAAAATTAATTAAAATAAAGACAATGGAAAATCGATGTGTTACAGCTTCATTTGCAAAAACAGCAATAAATTTACGAATCGAGCAAGTGTTAAATGAAAAGGTTGTTAAGCTTACTATTCCGTTACATACGAATTCGGTATATGTAACAGTAGGTTTATTCTGTATGTCGGTTGTACTTATTGTCGGAGAGTGCATATAGCCTCTTTTTTTAAGAATAAACACTACTCATTGTAGTGTTTTAGGGGGAATAAAATGAATGCAGCAGATTTAACAATTTGGCTTGTGGCTGGGGCGGGAGTATTGTCATTTATATCACCGTGCTCTTTACCGCTATATCCATCTTACTTATCATATATTACAGGTGTGTCTATTCAAGATTTAAAAGAAAATCGTGGGATTATGCAAAAATCAGCGATTATACATACAGTATTTTTTATGATCGGATTTTCGGTTATATTTTACGCGTTAGGTTTATCGGTAAGTTGGATTGGAATAACATTTTCATCTAACCAAAAATTGATTCAACAAATTGGTGGGATTTTTATTGTTTTAATGGGGCTATTTATGACGGGCTTGTTTCAGCCTAAGTGGCTTATGGCAGAGAAAAAGGTGCAGTATAGAAGTAAATCGACTGGATATATTCGCTCGATTTTAGTCGGTATGACATATGCAGCCGGTTGGACGCCATGTGTTGGACCGATATTTTCAGCTGTACTCATGCTTGGCGCGACGAATCCTGAAGGGGCGCTTCTTTATATTACAGCGTATACTCTTGGGTTTGCGGTTCCATTTTTCGTGATGGCATTCTTTATTGGGAAGGTAAAATGGATTGTTACATATGCCAATGTCATGATGAAAATTGGCGGTGGAATGATGATTGTAACAGGTATTTTATTGTATACAAATCAAATGACGAAAATTACAGCATTCTTTATTCGTCTATTCGGTGGATTTACAGGTTTTTAAAAATGAGGAGGAAGAAAAGTGAAGAAACTAATTGCTATTATACTAGTAGGTGCTCTCGCTTGGGCGGGGGTTAACTTTTATAATTCAAAGAAAGAAGAAAAGGAAAGAAAAGCAAAGCAAGCAGAGTTACAAGAGAAAGAAGTATTACCACAAGTAGGTTTTAAAGCACCTGGCATCACATTAAAAGGATTAGACGGAAAGTTGCAGTCGTTAAATGATGCCAAGGGAAAACCATATATTATTAATTTTTGGGCATCATGGTGTGGGCCGTGTGAAATGGAGGCACCTGACTTAGTTCATATGTATGATAAATATAAAAAGGATGTTGAAATTTTTGCGGTGAATGCAACTGTTAGTGACCCAGTACAAGAAGCAAGCGCATTTGCTAATCGCTATGGATTTGAGTTTCCGGTTCTACTAGATATGGACGGAGTAGCTGGACTAGATTATAAAGTATTCTCTTTACCGACGACATTTTTTGTTAATAAGGATGGAATTATAGTAGATCATGTACGAGGTGTATTGCCACCAGATCAATTAGAAAAGAAATTTAAGAAATTGATTGAGAGCTAAAAGGGGATTTCGTGATGATGGAGTGGATCGTGAGATTACAACCCGTATCTCTTATAATTGGAAGTCTATTTGGATTTATGTTGATGAAACGAAAGATGAGGCATCAAAATGTATCATATGAAAAAATGATGGATGCCGTAACAAATGCGTTTCTTATCATCGTATTTGTATGGAAGTTTGCACCAGCAA
The DNA here is from genome assembly GCF_009183795.1 of Bacillus sp. B1-WWTP-T-0.5-Post-4. Taxonomy (NCBI): domain Bacteria; kingdom Bacillati; phylum Bacillota; class Bacilli; order Caryophanales; family Bacillaceae; genus Bacillus; species Bacillus sp. B1-WWTP-T-0.5-Post-4. The sequence continues at coordinate 277,793 of NZ_WEIJ01000002.1, read as the reverse complement.
TTTTAAATCCTGTATGGGCTTTTGGATCGCCAGTGCAAGCAATATTAGCTGTTGGAAGTATGCAACATATTGTAGTAGGATGCGTAATTGCTAGTGTATACATTGTTTGGAAAAGTAAAAAGGAAGAATTTTCGCTTCGTATTTTACTTGATGTACTGCCTTTTGGATTGTGTGTGAGCATTATCTTTTATTTTCTATTTCATCATGAAGTAGGTGCACAAACGACACTACCATGGGGAATGAAAATATATGAATCTAAACTATTATATCACCCTATTTTCGTATACGAGATCATCCTTGCTCTTTGTATAATGGGCTTGTTATGGATGAAAAATGAAAGGCTCGGAAATGGAAGGAATATAAGTATTTTTCTAATTGTTGAGGGGTTTGCTCATATTATTATTTCGCTTGTTAGTGAACAAAATTCGGTTCTGTTTGGTCTATCAGCACAGCAAATAATGAGCTTTTGTATTATTAGTTTAGGGATTTTGTTGGTGCCTAAAAAATAAAAAATAGCCATTAACGGATATTCCCCGTACATGGCTATTTTTTTATTACATATATTAAAAAATCGGCGGAGTAACAGAAAATAAGACTACCGCATTTTTCTCAAAATGATTCACCCATTTATGCTTTAAATAAGCAGGTATTTTTACACTGTCACCAGTTTCTAATACGTATTCTTCCTCATTTAAATATAATGTGATTTTCCCCTCTAAGACAAATGCTAATTCTTCTCCTTTATGTTCTAGCACATTTTCTGATGAAGCTGTATTAGGCGGGACGGTCATAATTGCTGTTGCTAAATTTCCAGTGAAATCAGGTGAAAGCATTTCATATGATAAATTATCGATAATCATTTTCTTTCGTTTATGGGAACGTACAATTAAATCGTCTGTATTTGTATCTTCAAGTAAAAAGCTAAATGTTGGCACATCAAGAGCTTTAGCAAGCACTTTTAATGTTTGAATAGAAGGGTTAGCGGACCCACGTTCAATTTGACTTAACATAGATGGTGTAATATTGGCCATCTTTGCTAGTTCTTTACTAGTTAAACCTTTTTCTTTTCTTTGTTTTTCAATTTTTTTACCAATATCTATATTTTCCATAATGAAAATCTCCTTAAGGGTTATTAAATTATATTTAAATAAATTAAATTAAAATTAACTAAAGTGAACGATTTGTGTTAAACTATATTAAAATTAATTTAATTATAATTTATTATATGGTGAGCTACAAGGATATAAGGAGGAAACAAAATGAAAGAAATAGGGGCATTACAAGCAGAATACCCATTAGTGAATAAACTTATTGCAACAGAAGAAGTATTTTGGATAAACCCACACATAGAAAAGTATGAAAGGGCAATAAAAGATTCACCACTTAATGAAGAGAATGTAAAAGATGCGGAAGAGAGATTAAAGCGTTTTGCACCATATATTGCGAAAGTTTTTCCTGAAACGAAAGGGACGAACGGCATAATCGAATCACCTTTAGTAAAAATACCTTCTATGAAAGAAGCTTTAGAGACAACTTACAAGCAACCTATTTTAGGAGAATTATTATTAAAATGTGATAGTCATCTTCCGATATCAGGATCAATTAAAGCTAGGGGCGGCATTTATGAAGTGTTGAAACATGCTGAACAACTAGCATTGCAGCACGGTATGTTAACAGAAGAAGATGATTATTCCATTTTAGATAGTGATACATGTAGAGAGTTTTTTGCCAAACATTCAATTGCAGTAGGTTCTACAGGGAATTTAGGACTTAGCATAGGGATTATGAGTGCGAATCTAGGTTTTAATGTAACTGTTCATATGTCAGCAGACGCAAAAGAATGGAAGAAAGATTTATTAAGAAGTAAAGGTGTAAACGTTATTGAATATGAAGATGATTATAGTAAAGCAGTAGAAGAAGGAAGAAGACAAGCGGATGCGGATCCTAGCTGTTATTTTGTAGACGATGAAAACTCACATGATTTATTTTTAGGATACGCAGTAGCAGCATCACGATTACAAAAGCAATTAGAAGAGTTAGAGGTTGTAGTAGATAAAGATCATCCTTTATTTGTTTACCTTCCGTGCGGAGTAGGAGGAGGACCGGGTGGAGTAGCATTCGGTTTAAAGTTATTGTATAAAGACAATGTTCATTGTTTCTTTGCAGAGCCTACGCACTCTCCATGTATGTTACTCGGCTTAATGACAGGCCTTCATGACAAAATTGCCGTTCAAGATATCGGAATTGATAATGTAACAGACGCGGACGGACTAGCGGTAGGAAGACCGTCTGGATTTGTCGGGAAAACGATGGAACCATTTTTGAGTGGGAATTACACAGTAAGCGATGAAGAGTTATATAGATTGTTAAAAGAACTAGCTGATACGGAGAATATTTATTTAGAGCCTTCTGCACTAGCAGGTATGATAGGGCCAGTGAAAGTATGTAAAGAAGATGAGTATTTACAAAAGCAACAGTTAACAGAGAAGGTGAAAAAAGGTACTCATATTGTGTGGGGAACGGGTGGAAGTATGGTTCCAAAAGATGTAATGAATGAATATTATAGGAAAGGTTTGGAATTAACGGTATAAGAAAAATGAGGCTAGTTGTAGCCTCATTTTTTCATGTACATAAAAATCTTTGTTATTTTCACAATAGTTCTTTATAGTATATATAAAGGATAACTAATATTGAATAAATACAACAAAAAGCTTTATTTTACATAATAAGAGGATGTGTATACGATGTCATTACAGACTAAATATATAGCGGGTATTTCGCTTGGGGTTATGGGTGTAGGCTTTGCGGCTTCTATCCCTTTTCAAGGAACGATAGCTGGAGAGATTATACAAGGGGGATTTGAAGCTGGGTTAGTTGGCGGGCTTGCAGATTGGTTCGCAGTTACAGCATTATTCCGTCACCCGATGGGAATTCCAATTCCGCATACAGCTTTGTTACCTAAAAACCGTAAACGAGTAACGAAAGGGCTCATCAATACGTTAGAAAATGAGTGGCTAACGAAAGAAAGTATTACGAATAAAGTAAAAGAAATGCAGCTAGCACAAATGGTGCTACAAATTGCAGAGAGAGAAATACAGTCTGATGCTGTGAAAAAAGGCATTGTAACGATTGCTGAGAAGGCGATTGTTTCAATCGATACAGAAAAATTAGCGGTTATTATTGAAAAAGAATTAAAGACGTATTTACATACAATTAATACAAGTAACATCTTACAAGTGCTTGTTGATCAATTAGTTGTGCAAGAATATGATGAGAAGACACTTGATTACATTTTAGTAAAAGTGAAAGATTGGACAGCGCAAGATGAAGCACGCTACCAGCTTGGAAGTTTAGGTATGAAGGCGATGGAAAATATAAAAGTAGATGGATTCTTACAGTTTACATTGAAATCGTTTATGAATATTGTAGATGAAGATAAAATTGGCGGCATTTTGCAGAAGTTTATTATTAGCAATATTAACAGCTTACAAGATGCAGATAATAGCACGAGACAACTTATATTAGCGAAAATTCGTCAAGAAATTATAAATGTAAAAGAAAATGAAGCGTTACTACAAGAATTAGAAAATTGGAAAGAAAAATGGATTGCCAATTGGAATGCTACTGACAAAATAAAAGAGATGCTAGAGCAAGTACAGCAAAGAGCAGTTGCTTTTGTAAATAATGAAGAATTTGCTGATAAATATGTTATTCCATTTTTACAAAAACAAATGAATAAAATAAAAGAAGATGAACAGACAGTTCAAAAAATAGAAGATTGGTTACAAAAACAAGTTGTAAGTCTTGTTGAGAAGAACCATTCGAAAATTGGTAAGCTTGTACAAGAAAACCTTGATAAGTTAGATGATAAGACGTTAATCGAAATGATTGAAAATAACGTCGGTAAAGATTTACAGTGGATCCGAGTAAACGGGGCTGTTTGCGGATTTATGATTGGATTAGTGTTAGAAGGAATTAAAGCGATTATATGAGAAAAACCTTCCGCAATTGCGGAAGGTTTTTTATTTTTCGAGAACACTCATATTCAAATTATAAGCTTTCTCAATATTTAACTTGTACGTCCCATTTCCAGTTTTAATCGAATTTTTATACCAATGTTCTTGGTTGTTTAATTCTGGATGTTCTTCTGAAGAAGTATTTTCGTTTTTCGTTAAATCTTCTACTTGTTCCCAAGGTGTACTTCCATGTGTTTCTTTTTGATTCGTTACTGCTGTTAAAGATATATCACTTTCTTTTGCAAGATGGACAGACACTCTTGAGCTTTCCTGTACAAACCAATTATTTTGTAATTGACCTGGATAAAGAGATAGTTCGTTATTTGAAGCGCGGATTTCCACATTTTTATTTTGCGGAAGAACAAGCGTTGGTTTCACCTGTGGTGCTGAATTAAATAACGTATGCTGAACAGGTAATGATTTTAAAGTGATATACATCGTTTCTCCAGCCGTTTGAACTGAAAGGAAATCATCTCGTTTTAAATTGAGTTTTTCATTTGCTTTCGTTGTCATTTCATAAGTTCCCAAAAGATGAATTTGATTTGTATTATTTCCCTCTATCGTTAGAGGCTGATGTCCTGCATCTACTACGATTTTTTTGATAGATTCAGGTATATCAAATTGTCCGTCTGGAATATTACTCGTTTGCCTCGTTGTGTTAATAGAGTGACGAACTTCTTCTAGTAATCCAGTTGATAATAAACAGTAAAAAGCAATTCCGACGCTTCCTAAAACGCCGATAAAGAAAATACTAAAAATATCATATTTAATAAATGATTGTTCCTTCTTAGAAAATAGAAGATATAGTAAAACTTCGGCTCCAAGTATGATAAGTAAAACTGGCCACCATGCAGTTAGTGTATCTAATACTTGAATTCCTTTTACGACTGAAAATAGTAAAAAGCATCCTAACGATATAATAGAAAGCCCCATTGAGAATGTTCCAACACGCCAAGTCCTCATTCGTTTGTCCCACCTTTGTTTTCTTTATTTCCAAGTAACAATTTAAAGCCGCCGCCAATTAAAAGGAGCGCAACGATAGATGTTTGGAAATAGCGATAATATAGTTCACTAAGATGAATATTAAATATAGTTGCAAAATAATCATTCAAAATAGGAAGGACTGTTTGATTTAATAAATAATAACCACCGAGTGTAATTAATCCGATACCGATCCATCTTTGATGATTTATAAAATAATCGATAATGGGTTCGTCTTGAACTCGTTCTTTTCCGTATTTTGCTGTTTGCTGTAACGCATCAAAAAAGCTATAGAACCAAATGATTGGTACTAAAAACAAAAATGCAGAAAGTCTTAATAAGTCGAGTAAATAAATAGATAGTAAGAAGGCTGCCATAAGCTGAAGACCACGGCGTTGTAAGCCTAAATACATATGACCTGCTCCAGGGAACATCGCTAAAATAGAAGCAAATGTTTTACTTTTCTTTCCCTGCTCTTGATGTTCTTCAAAATCTTCGAAAATAGTACGATCAATTAATTGCTCGTCGCGTTCTTTTTTCTGTAGTTGCTGAACAACGTCAAAGAAATTATAAATCCATAAAACAGGTAACGTAATAAGGAAGATAAGGAAACTTCCTTGAGATGTTAATAAAGTCACAAATATAATCATGCTGCCTAAGCCAGCGCAAGCGACTAAAAACGTAAGACCGCGTTGCATAAGTCCTAATTGGAAATGGCCAAGTCCAGGGATGATAGATAGGAGAATGATATAAAATCGTTCGCTCTCTTTAGAGGAATTTATCAATTCTCCAGCTTCTTGTTTTTTCGTTTGTTTTATAATGGTGATAACTAAATCTAGTAAGTTAATTGCCCATAGAACGGCTAGTAAAAATAGAGAAAGAAAAGCAATATCACGTTCTCTTACTACTATTGTACAAAATACTGCAAAGGAGAATAGAAATAAAGATCCTCCGCTATATAAAATAAACCGTCCTAGCTTTTTTAAGTATAAATGTCCAAGCCCAGGAATTAGCCCTAATACAAGTGCTAAAAAGGGATTTTTATTCATGCTTTGAACCTCCGTTCTTTTTGGATGTGTCTACCGATTTGTTTACAATTTGTTGTGAAATAGAAGACTCGTTATGTTTTGAAGATTTCTCGAAATTTGATGTCGCTGTAAAAATATATTGGAATAAACCACTTACCATAAAAATAATTGTAGCCGCAGTCGCAATTATGTAGTGAATGATTGTGCGCTTTAGTGAGTTTGTTTTTATATTTTTATTAGACTGTAGTGTTTCAAAATTAATTTGCGTCATAACTTCGTTCGTAAATGAATCATCATTTATCATTGGAAGGTTTTCATGTTGTTCATCAATACTTTCCATATAAAGTGCTAAACAATCATCACATTCATAAAGATGTTCTTCCATAGATTCACGTTCATTGCTTTCTATAAAATCTAATGTATAATTGCGCCAATCTTCTTTTGAATAATGCATCATAGAAACTCTTCCTCCTTCCAATGTTTTTTAATCCATTTTCGTGCCCGATACAGTTTCATTTCGACTGTTTTTACTTCGATGTTTTCCTGTAAAGCAATTTCTTGATAACTTTTTTCTTCTAAGTAATGTGCGAGAACGACGTCACGGTAATTTTCGGGAAGTTCTCTCAGTTTTTGAGCAATGAGTAATTTTTGCTCTTTCGTCAATAGTAAAGCTTCAATGTTATGAGAGGATTTTATATTTTCCTCTGTTTCTTTACATAAGGAGAGTTCTTCGTTTTCTCTAGCTTTCTTTCTCTTATAATCAATAGCGTGATTGGTGGCAATACGTGCCATCCACGTTTTTAATCCGCGAAATTGATAATTTGGGAGAGAGGTGTGAATTTTTACGAATACTTCTTGTGTAACATCTTTCGCATCTTCTTCATGTCTTAAAATAGAAAAGATAACTTGAAAAATATAATGACGATATGTTTGTACAAGGATACGAAAAGCATGCTCGCTTCCTTGCTTTGCTTTTTCAATTAATTGTTTTTCCTCAATCGGTCTCTCCCTCCTTTTTGACGCATTCTATTATATAGACGTAAAGAATGATAAGTCACCCTACACATATTGTAAAAAAAGAATAATATATTTTTTGTAGGAGAGCTAGATGAAAAAAGGTGTGAAAAAATGGTAAAGAGAAGTATATAATGAGCAAGTAGGAAATGTTACGGGAAGAAAGGATGTGAATGTTAGTAGGGGAAGGGCCATACTAACAAACATGAAAATTAAAATATTAATAGCGGATGATAACTCTTTTATTAGAGAAGGCATGAAAATTATTTTAAATACATACGAAGAGTTCGAAGTGGTAGATACTGTAAATGATGGGGAAGAAGCTGTAGCATATTGTAAAAAGCATGAAGTTGATATTGCTCTTTTAGATGTTCGTATGCCAAATATGAACGGTGTAGAGGCGACGAAGTTCATTTGTGAAGAGACGAAAACAAAACCGCTTATTTTAACGACGTTTGATGATGATGAGTATATTTTGGATGCAGTAAAAAACGGAGCGAAAGGTTATTTATTAAAAAATAACGATCCGGAGCGTATTCGTGATGCGATAAAAGGAGTATATAATGGTCAAACTGTTATGCAAGATGTTGTCCTCGATAAAATTAAGTCTAATTTAATGGAAAGTAAGGAGGAAGAATGTAAAATTGATAAGAGCCTTTTCACAGAAAGGGAGCTTAGTATTATCGCATTAATTGCAAAAGGTTTCTCAAATAAAGAAATTTCGAAACAGCTTTTTATATCTGAGGGAACAATTGCAAATTATATTACGTCAGTTTTAGGGAAAACTGGACTTGAACATCGCACACAAATTGCGATTTATTACTTAACAGGGAAAGTAGATTAATGATATGGAGTTTTGGTTAACTGTAAGTAAATTAATTGTCTTTTTATATATTGTGTTTAGTTATATTTACGCAAATGTAGCAAATTTACCATGGGTTATATTTACATTACTTATTTACCTCTCTGTAAACGTAATGATTTCTATATTTAAAAAAGATATGTATAAAAAAATATTAATCTGTATGTCCATTGGCATAGTTATGTTATTTACATGGAGGATTCATCCATTTTTTATTTTGTTTTTACCTTTGAACTTATACGAAATTACATTCCATTACATAGAAAAGAATTGGCCACGCTTTGTCGTTATGATGCTCCCAATTACGATTGCAGATGAAAGTATTCGAATGACTTATGGATTAATTGTTGCATTTTCTTTTCTCGTTTTAACTATGGCAGATCGATATATATCGCGTGTAGTAAAGCTTGAATCACAAAATGATAAGATGCGAAAAGATATGCAACGACTTACGAAAAGCTTACATGAAAATAAAGAGTACATAAGACAATCAGAATACACATTTAAGCTAGAAGAGAGAAATCGGTTATCGCAAGAAATTCATGATAAAATTGGTCACTCGATGACGGGTGCACTTATTCAAATGGAAGCAGCAAAAAGATTAATGGAAATAGATAAAGAAAAATCTGCGGAGCTATTACAAAATGCAATTCACATTTCAAAAGATGGAATTGAAAGTATTCGCATTACATTAAAAAATATGAAGCCACCAACTGAGCAAATTGGTATTCATCGTATGAAATTATTCATAGAGGAATTTGCCGGTAAGAATGATGTGAATATTCCTTTTGTATACAAAGGGAACTTAGATATGATTTCTCCCATTCAGTGGAAAATTATCGGTGAGAATGTTACAGAAGCACTAACAAATGCAATGAAATATGCTGATGCGACAGTTATTTCTATAGATATTCATGTGCTTAACAAGATGGTTAAGGTGCAAGTGAAGGATAACGGGAAAGGCGCAGCTTTTGTTAAGAAAGGTCTCGGTATTATGGGGATGGAGGAGCGAACAGCATCAGTAAACGGAAAAATTATTGTAGATGGAACAAGTGGTTTTTCAGTGACAATGTTGTTTCCGATATAAGAGAATGGGATGAAGATGAACCATCTCATATGAAAAAAGTGAATATTCTCATGTGAAAAGAATGAATTTCTGCACTGAGCAGGTTCATTCTTTTTGTTTATAATAACAGCAGAGAAACCGAAATAGGGGTGAAATGATGAATACATTAGAAATTAAAAATTTAACGAAAAAATTTGGTGATTTCATCGCAGTTGATAATATGTCTTTATCTATTAAAGAAGGAGAAATATTTGGCTTTTTAGGATCGAATGGTGCTGGTAAGAGTACGACAATTAATATGATTGCTGGTTTGTTAAGAAGTAATGAAGGTGAAATTAGCATACTAGGAAAAAATATAAAGAAACATAATCGATTTGCAAAGATGAATATTGGTATTGTTCCGCAAGATATTGCGATTTATGAAGAGTTAACTGCTTATGAAAATGTGAAGTTCTTTGCTGGATTGTACGGATTAAGAGGGGCCGAACTAAGAGCGAGAGTAGAGGAAGCACTTCAATTTGTAGGACTTAGTGATAAACAGAAAAGTTATCCGAAAAACTTTTCTGGCGGGATGAAAAGAAGATTGAATATTGCTTGTGCAATTGCACATAGACCGAAGTTAATTATTATGGATGAACCGACAGTTGGAATTGATCCACAGTCAAGAAACTATATTCTTCAGTCTGTCCGGAAGTTAAATGAAATGGGAAGCACTATTATTTATACGAGTCACTACATGGAAGAGGTAGAAGAGATTTGTACGAAAATAGCGATTGTAGATCACGGTAAAGTGATTGCAGAAGGTACGAAAGAACAGTTAAAAGCAATTATTACTGATACGAAAGATATTTGGATTGAAGTGAAGTCGGTGGAAAATTTAGACGTGGAAAAATTAAAAGAGATAAACGGTGTGAAAGCAGTTCAAATTGAAGAAAACGTAATTAAAGTGAATTCTGATGCGGGATTAAATAATTTAAATAAAATCATTCAACACTGTATCAATCATGATATTGAAATTCGTTCATTAGAGGAGCAGGCTCCCAACTTAGAAACAGTATTCCTTACATTGACGGGAAGAAACTTACGAGATAAATAAAAAGTAAATGAAGAAAAGGTAAAGGGAGGTTCATCAATTGAACATCTTCAATATTGCAATTATGCATATTAAAAGAGATTTCAGAGACGTAAGAACTTTAGTTTTTATGTTAGCATTTCCGATTGTGCTTATGCTTGTGTTAGGAACAGCGTTAACCAACGCATTTAATAGTGATAGTCATTCGATTAAAGATATACAAGTGCTATATAAAGATGAAGCGAGTAGCACGTTTTCTCAATCATTTGAAGCATTTACGAAAGAAGTGGATAAATCAGGTATTCATTTTAAAAAAGCTTCCGGCAGTATAGATGGGAAAGAAGAAGTGAAGAAAAATAAATATGCTGCTTATGTAGAGTTAAATAAAGATGGTGCAAAATTTTATGGGAGTGACAAAAGTAGTATTGAGGGAAGTATTGTGGAGGGAATGCTTACAACATTTGTTGATAAGTACAATGTAGCGGTCGAAGTTGCAAAAGTAGATCCTACTAAGGTTAGTACGGTTATTTCAAACGGAAATCATAATGATTATATAAAAGAAACATCTTTACAAGCTGCGAAAAAACCAGGTTCTATGGATTACTATGCGGTTGTAATGACAACGATGATTGCACTATATGCTGCGATGGGAGCGAGTTCTTTAATTCGAGGAGAACGAATACGTAAAACAGGAGATCGTCTCATTGCTGCACCTATAAGTAAAGCTGAAATATTCATTGGAAAAGTACTTGGTAGCCTAGTAGCAAATGCCCTGTGCATATTACTCGTCATGTTATTTAGTAAATTTGTTTTTCAAGCGAATTGGGGCGACCATCTTGGAATCATATTTCTTATTTTATTAACACAAGTCTTTCTAGCAATTAGCTTCGGTTTAGGAATCGGATATATCACGAAAACAGCTGAAGCGTCTAGGGCAATTATTATGGTTGTTGTGCAATTAGCTTCTATTTTTGGAGGTGCATATTTCGTAGTAGAAGAAAATTTCGTTACGAATTTATCGCCATTAACTTGGGCAAATACAGCTGTTATGAAAATTATTTATGCAAATGATGTAGGGGCAGCACTACCAGTCATTTCTTTAAACATTGGAATTTCAGCACTCTTTTTATTAATTGCAATTATTGCATTACGTAGACGGGAGGGGCTATAGCATGAAGGATATTTTATGGCTCATACAAAAAACGTTATCTGTGCTTTTGAAAAATAAAAAAAGTTTACTCATTATAATTAGCTTGCCGATAATAGGGACGCTCATTTCCTTTTCGATATACGGAAATGCAGGGCAAGGAACGTTAAATATCGGGATTGTAAATAAAGAAAATGAGCCAATAGCAAATGATACGATAAAGTTTTTAGAAGGATTAAATCATGTGAATGTGAGTAAGGTTAAGGAGTCTGAAGTAGAAGATAAACTCACTTCCAAAAAACTTGATGGAGTTATTACATTAGATTCTGGTTTTTCAAAAAGTGTTCGAGAAGGGAAACCAGAGCATATTGAAATTTCATCGATTAAAGGTGATCAAGTAACAGGATTTATAAAATCATATTTATATAATTATATTGATAATATAGCAGCTATTAGTAAAGTAGCAGGAACAGATCAAAGTATATTCGACAATATGTACGCAGGGTATCAAAAAAGTTCATTTAAAATGAAAACTGAGACGCTAGAAGATACTTCGAAAAATAAAGATATGACAAATCAAACGATGGGTTACCTTATTATGTTTATGCTGTTTTCAGCAGCGAACTTATCAGGTCATATTTTAAAAGAAAAAGAGAATAGAACGTACTTTAGACTATTATCAACGCCGATAGATGGGAAGAAGTTCATATTATCTAATGTCGGGGTAAATATGATAATACTAACAGTACAAATTTTGATTACAATCCTATTCCTAAAGAATGTTTTTCATACGAATATCAATATGCCTTTCATAGTGATGATGGGCGTACTAATGCTATTTGCATTAATCGCAATTGGAATATCATTAGTCCTTGTAGCTTTTTCGAAAAACTCAGCATCGGCAAATGCGATGCAAAACATGGTCATTGTACCAACATGCTTACTAGCGGGTTGTTATTTCCCATATGACATTATGCCAAGTGCAGTACAAAAAGTAGCTAATTTTCTTCCACAGCGCTGGTTGTTAGACACAGTATCGAAACTACAACAAGGAATACCATTCTCGGAGTTGTATTTAAACATTTTAATTTTATTCGCTTTCGCAATTGCATTCTTCTTAATTGCTATTTATAAGTTTGGAAGAAATAATGATGCGAGGAATTTTGTTTAATGTGAAAAGGTGTGGCTTAATGCCATACCTTTTTTTGAAATTTAGAGTATCTTTTGTAGTATAGGAATGCTTTTGTAGAGCACTTCGTTATGTGAAGCATACAAAACATATTTATTTCCCTCTAGAAGAAAAACGCTATGTAGAACAGCGTTACCGTCACCATGTTTTGTAAGTAAATCACCGACGACTTTGCCGTCTGTCCATTTCAGTTTGGAATGTGAAGGGACGACTTGTAAATATTGAATTGTTTCCTCTCCATCTCCGGCAATGAGTGTCGTTTCAATATTTCTTTTTTGTATAATAAATCTATTTTCATTTAATGTATCGAGGAAAGGGTTTTTCGTTTTCATCTTACTATAAGGAAGAAATGTAATAGAAGAGCCGGATCTTATAAATAAATAATTTCCGTAATCTTTACAAGGAATAACATCTTGTAATCCTGGAAAGTAAATGTGTATCGCCTCAACTTTATTCATTTTATGTAAGATGCTTAAGTAACAAATATATTGTTCCACATAAAAATGAACGATATTTATTTTAGAAGAGGCATGGATAGGGAGAGTACCTCCAGTCCAATAACTATAATTTGGTGAAGATCCAGCGTTTGGTGTGCAGAGTATTATAAGCTGATTTACATCATTTTTATATGTTGCACTTTGAACGTAAGAACGTCCAAGAAGGCCGCCCATACTATGACAAATTAGATTTAGTTTATCGCAACCTGTAATCTTTTTAGCATAAGCAATCGTTTGTAATAAATATTTTTGTGTAGAAAAAACAATACGCTGCCGCCAGTCATAAAAACAGATGAACAAATCTTTATTTCGTTCGTACCCCATACTTTCTAGCATCATGATGAATGGTTCGTAAACAAATGCAGAAAGTCCAAAACTCCAATTACCAGTGCCGGGAATAATAATATTGCTCATTGAACCGAAAAGACCTGGGATAAAAACAATAGGAGTTTTCCCTTTTCTCATATTCGTATCTCCTTTAACTGTTTAGTATCAATAAAAATAAGAAATACATTTCGTATGAAAACATATTTAAATGAAACACTACGAAATAGTAAGGAATATGATTGGAAGGAAACCAAAATGATTAAAAAAATATTAAGAGTTACTTCTATTATTATTGCTATTTTCGTTTTTATTTTAATTTGGATGCATATCGATGTTACCTTAGGTAGGAAAATGGAAGCCGGGAAAAACATGCCGACAGAGTATGCGCCTCATTATAGTGACTTTCAATTATATGTAGAAGGGAAGTCTTTTTATAAACAATTATTTACTGATATAAGAGAAGCGAAAAGCTCCATCTACACTTATTTCTTCATTTTGTCGGATGATAAAAGTAGTCATACTTTTTTAAACTTATTAAAAGAGAAGGCAAAAGAAGGAGTAAACGTCTATTTATCAGTTGATCGCATTAATGATTTATCATTTGAAAGAAAGGTGATAAATGAATTGCGGAAAAGTGGTGTACATTTTACATATAGTAGAAAACCTACATTGCCATTCGGATTTTATTCACTTCACCATCGTAATCATCGCCGTATTACGACGATTGATGGGGAGATTGGCTATACAGGCGGATTTAATATAGGAGATGAGTACTTAGGGAAAGATAAGCGATTTGGATATTGGCGTGATTATCATGTACGACTTAAAGGAGAAGGAGCAAAAGATTTAGAACAGCAATTCGCTTTAGACTGGAAACGAGATACGAAAGAAGAGATAAAGAGAAGTACGAATAAAGCTAGTAAAGGGAATACATTACATACTATGACTAGTTACAATGGGCATTACGTTGCTGAAAAATATATAGAGCTCATAAAACAAGCTCAGCACTCCATTGTAATTGCAACGCCGTATTTTATAGCAAAAAATAAAGAGTCCATGAATGCTTTAATCGCAGCACAAAAGCGTGGTGTTACAGTAAAAATACTTTGGTCATATAAACCAGATCTACCTCTTATAAAAGAAGCGGCGTATCCATACATACGTCAAGCTGTTAATAATGGGATTACTGTATATGGGTATAAAAAAGGAATGTTCCATGGCAAATTAATGCTTATTGATAATGAATTAACCGTTATTGGTACAACAAACTTTACTTCGCGTAGCTTCAATATAAATGATGAAATGAATTTTTATATTTATGGTGGTCCTATTGTAGGACAAGTTAATAAGGCGTTAACAGAGGATTTTCATGATTCGAAAGAAATGACGAAAGAGTTTTTTGAAAAGTTATCTTTTTGGGAGCGTTGTAAGGAGAAAGTGGCGGGATTGGTTGACTTCTATTTGTGATGATGAATTAGGAAAGGGTGCCTACAAAAGACACCCTTTTTTGGTGGGAAATCATTATTTTTCATGCACCAACATCGTAACATCATCATTAATCAACGTCCCCACATGTTCGCCTAAACATATTTTTTTCATGACTCCAGGCTCATCAAAGTTAAAGACATGTGCTGGTAAATTGTAGTCCCGGGCAAGCAGTAATGCCGCTTGATCCATAACTTGTATATTTTGTCTAACGACATCATTATAGTTTAGTTTGCTGTACATTTTTGCTGATTTGTTATGCTTCGGATCACTTGTAAAAACGCCATCGACACCCTGTTTTGCGACTAATATGGCATCACTATTCATTTCAATGGCTCTTTGTACACTTGGATAATCTGTCGTCACGAACGGTTGCCCGTTTCCGCCTCCAAAGATAACGATATAACCGTTATCTAAATGGTGGACTGCACGCAAGCGAATGTATGGTTCAGCTACTGCATTAAATGGAATGGACGTCATAACGCGTACTTCTCTATTTGTTTTACTTGTTAAAACACCGCGAAGCATTAAGCTGTTAATGATTGTACCTAACGTACCGATATTATCAGCTTCTACGCGATCGATTCCCCATTCTTCAGCTAGATGCCCCCTAAAAATGTTACCGCCACCGATGACGATGGATACTTCGATACCTAAATCAACAATGGATAAAATTTCGTTTGCGATATGTTCTAATCGTTTGGAGTTAAAGCTATTTCCAGTTTGATCGGCAAGTGCACCGCCGCTTAATTTAATTAAGACACGTTTATATGGTCTCATAACAATTCCCCCTATATAGATCGCAATAAAAAAGGAACAAAGGCGAATGCCTTTGTTCCTTTTTAAGAAAATGAAAAAGAAAAGAAGAAGATAGGACGAAGTGCTTTGTATAGTTTTTCATAACATCCACTCCTTTTCATTTTGATTTGTTTTAAGTATATATCTTTTTGATTATACGAAACAATCTGATTACTTATCAAGTTTATTTTATCGTTTTTTAACAAAATGGTGTCAATGAAAAAAAGAAGAAAAATATTTGAATTTTTTGTGACGAACTTGTAGGTTTTTGTATGATTTTGTAGGTTCGCTTATAAGATGTGTGAGTAGCTTTTATAAATTCAAATTGAAAGCGTTCGCATGAAGGGGATGAACATAAATGAAAAAATTCGGATTGGCAACACAAATTTTTGTCGCGCTTGTTTTAGGGATTGTAGTAGGGGCAGTCTTTTATGGCAATAAAACGGCGATTTCTTATATCACACCAATTGGGGATATATTTATTCACTTAATTAAGATGATTGTAGTACCAATTGTTATTTCAGCATTAATTGTTGCAGTAGCTGGTGTAGGAGATATGAAGAAGCTTGGGAAACTGGGTGGTAAGACAATTCTTTATTTCGAAATTATTACGACGATTGCTATTTTAATGGGATTACTTGCAGCGAATATATTCCAACCAGGTACTGGCGTTGATATGAGTAATTTACAGCAAAGTGATATTTCTTCTTATAAACAAACTGCAGATGCAACAGAGAAGAAAGGTTTTGCTGAGACAATTGTTCACATTGTACCGAAAAACGTATTTGAATCGATTGCACAAGGTGACCTATTACCGATTATATTCTTCTCAGTACTATTCGGCTTAGGAGTTGCAGCAATTGGAGAAAAAGGAAAGCCAGTCTTTAACTTCTTTGAAGGTGTACTCGAAGCCATGTTTTGGGTTACAAATCAAGTTATGAAATTTGCACCATTTGGTGTATTCGCATTAATTGCCGTTACGGTTGCAAAATTTGGTGTAGCAACATTACTTCCGCTAGGAAAACTAGTGCTAGCTGTATACGTAACTGTTATACTATTCGTTGTGATTGTATTAGGTATTAATGCACGAATGGTTGGAGTAAACATTTTTACATTAATGAAAATTTTAAAAGAAGAACTGATTCTTTCGTTTACGACAGCAAGTTCAGAAGCTGTTTTACCTAATATAATGAGAAAAATGGAAGAGTTCGGTTGTCCAAAGGCAGTTGCCTCTTTCGTAATTCCGACAGGTTATACATTTAACTTGACTGGATCGGCTATTTATCAAGCGTTAGCGGCATTATTTGTTGCACAAATGTACGGTGTGCACATGTCACTAACGGAGCAAATAACGTTATTATTCGTTCTCATGTTAACATCCAAAGGTATGGCGGGAGTTCCAGGTGCATCGTTCGTTGTTGTATTAGCAACGTTAGGTTCGATGGGGCTACCACTAGAAGGTATCGCGTTAATTGCGGGAATTGACCGCATTTTAGATATGATTCGCTCATCTGTCAATGTATTAGGAAATGCATTAGCGGCCATTGTTATGTCGAAGTGGGAAGGCGAATTCGATAATGAGAAAGCAAAACAATATGTAGAAACAGTCAAAGAAACAAAAGCAGCATAAGAAATCGTTAAGGAGTGAATAATCATGGCAACATTAACTGAAGTTAAAAATGGTGTTCGAATTGAAAAAGATTTTTTAGGTGAAAAAGAAGTACCAAACTATGCATACTACGGCGTACAAACAATGCGTGCAGTTGAAAACTTCCCAATTACAGGATACAAAATCCATGAAGGCTTAATTAGAGCGTTCGCAATTGTAAAAAAAGCAGCAGCGCTTGCGAATACAGATGTAGGAAGATTGGAATTAAACAAGGGCGGTGTGATCGCAGAAGCTGCTCAAGAAATTCTTGATGGAAAATGGCATGATCATTTCATCGTAGATCCAATTCAGGGCGGAGCAGGTACTTCAATGAACATGAATGCAAATGAAGTCATTGCCAATCGTGCTCTTGAATTATTAGGAATGGAAAAGGGAGACTATCATTATATTAGTCCAAATAGTCATGTAAATATGGCCCAATCAACAAATGATGCATTCCCAACGGCGATTCATATCGCAACATTAAATGCATTAGAAGGCTTATTACAAACGATGGGTTATATGCATGATGTATTTGAATTAAAAGCAGAACAGTTTGACCATGTTATTAAAATGGGTCGTACACATTTACAAGATGCGGTGCCAATCCGTCTTGGACAAGAATTTAAAGCATACTCTCGCGTACTTGAACGTGATATGAAACGAATTCAACAATCGCGTCAACATTTATATGAAGTAAATATGGGGGCAACTGCAGTTGGTACAGGCTTAAATGCAGACCCAGAATATATTGAAGCAGTTGTAAAACATTTAGCTGCAATTAGTGAATTACCGCTTGTTGGTGCAGAAGATTTAGTAGATGCGACACAAAATACGGATGCTTATACTGAAGTATCTGCAGCGCTTAAAGTATGTATGATGAATATGTCTAAAATTGCAAATGACCTTCGCTTAATGGCATCAGGTCCACGTGTTGGTTTAGCGGAAATTATGTTACCAGCTCGTCAACCAGGTTCTTCTATTATGCCAGGGAAAGTAAACCCTGTTATGCCAGAAGTTATTAATCAAATTGCGTTCCAAGTAATAGGTAATGATCATACAATTTGCCTTGCTTCAGAAGCAGGACAATTAGAATTAAACGTGATGGAACCAGTACTTGTTTTCAACTTACTGCAATCGATTAGCATTATGAATAACGGTTTCCGTGCCTTTACAGATAATTGCTTAAAAGGAATTGAAGCGAATGAAGATCGCTTAAAAGAGTATGTTGAGAAAAGTGTAGGAATTATTACAGCCGTGAACCCTCATATCGGTTATGAAGCAGCAGCTCGCGTTGCGAAAGAAGCAATTGCAACAGGCCAATCCGTTCGAGAACTTTGTGTGAAAAATGGTGTATTGTCACAAGAAGACTTAGAGTTAATTCTAGATCCATTCGAGATGACACACCCAGGGATTGCAGGAGCAACTCTTTTAAAGAAAAATTAAAAGAAGAGGGGGGACAAGCCCCTCTTTTTTGTTTACAATATAGAAATGCTATATATGAATAGAGGTAGGGATGTTATGAGCAAGTTTACAGTAGCTTCTAATGGTGCATTAGAAACAACATTAAGAGGAGCAGAAGTATTATCAACACCACTTTTAAATAAAGGGGTAGCTTTCACACAAAATGAAAGAGAAGAGTTAGGTTTAAAAGGGTTATTACCGCCAGCGGTTTTAACGTTAGAAGAACAGGCACGCCGAGCATACGAACAATTTAGTTCTCAGCCGGATGATTTATTAAAGAATGTATACTTAACTGCGTTACATGATCGAAATGAAGTATTATTTTATCGTATATTAACAGATCATTTACGTGAAATGTTACCGATTGTATATACACCAACTGTCGGTGTAGCAATTCAAAGATATAGTCATGAATATCGTAAACCACGTGGTGTTTATTTATCAATTAACGATTCATCAGGTATCGAAGAAGCATTTACCAATATCGGTGCAACAGCTGAGAACATTGATTTAGTCGTTGTAACAGATGGAGAAGGCATATTAGGAATTGGTGACTGGGGCGTTGGTGGTATTAACATCGCAATCGGAAAATTAGCTGTTTACACTGCTGCAGTTGGAATCGATCCTAGTCGTGTATTACCAGTAATTTTAGATGTAGGTACAAACCGTGAGGAGCTATTAAACAATCCATTTTATATTGGAAATCGTCACCCTCGTATAACAGGTGAAGCTTACGATGAATTTATTGATACGTTTGTACAAGCGGTAAACAAACAATTCCCGAAAGCACTTTTACATTGGGAAGACTTTAGCTCTCGTAACGCACGAAAAATTTTAGATAAATATCGTCATGATGTTTGTACATTTAATGATGATATTCAAGGTACAGGTGCAGTTTCACTTGCGGCAGTATTATCGGCAGTGAAAGCTTCTGGTGTACCGCTAAGTGAACACCGCGTTGTTGTATTTGGTGCTGGTACGGCTGGAATCGGTATCGCAGATCAAGTTAGAGATGCGATGGTCCGCGTAGGCGTATCTGAAGAAGAATCATATAAGCGTTTCTGGTGTATTGATCGTAACGGGTTAGTTACAGATAATATGGAAGATCTTCTTGATTTCCAAATTCCGTACGCAAGAAAAGAAGCAGAAGTAAGTGAGTGGAAAGAAAATGATGTGATCGGACTTGCTGAAGTTGTGAAACATGTAAAACCGACAATTTTAATTGGTACATCTACTGTTGCAGGTGCATTTAAAGAAGAGATTATTAAAGAAATGGCTTCTCACGTAGAAAGACCAATCATTTTACCAATGTCGAATCCAACGCCACTTGCTGAAGCAAAACCAGCAGATTTAATCGAGTGGACAGAAGGAAGAGCGTTAGTTGCAACAGGAAGTCCATTTGAACCAGTTACATATAACGGTGTAACGTATGTGATTGGACAATCAAATAATGCACTTATTTTCCCAGGGCTTGGTCTTGGAACAATTGTAGTACGAGCAAGCGTCATGACGGATGGAATGTTCGCAGCGGCTGCTGAAGCAGTTGCAAGTATGGTAGATACAAGTCAGCCAGGAGCACCTATTTTACCAGAGGTCGAAGAATTACGTAATATCTCAGAAATGGTTGCAATTGAAGTAGCGAAAGTTGCAGTTGCAGAAGGTGTTGCAAGAGTGAACTTAAGTGATAACGATATCAAGATGGCAGTGCAAGAAGCAATGTGGAAGCCAGAGTATCGCCAAATAAAAGCGGTAGAAAAGGTTAGAATATAGAAAAAAAGCCCGTTTATAACAATAAGCGGGCTTTCACTTTTACTACTGAAAAAAAGTATAGGAAGTGTCACCTTTGAATTGGAATCAATTATGGAAGAAAGATATGTCCCTTTTAATTATATTAATGGTCGTTGTTCCGATTGCTGGGGAGCTGAACTTTCATCCCTTTAATGATACGTTTCGAGTTAGCTTCGGTACACCGCTATTCTTCTTTTTATTATTATTTTTAAGAAGAGTACCAGCAGGAGTTGCAGGTATTCTTGTTGGTATATCTGTAGTCTTATTCCGAGTATGTCTTGACTGGATCATGCAAGGTTCATTTCATATGACAGAATCATTTTATTTGCGTTATCCTGTGTTCTTCTATTATTTTATTTATGGCAGTTTTTTTTCGCTTTGTAGGGTAAATAAGTTCCATCAGAAACCAATCATTATTGGATGCCTTGGAATTTCAATTGAAATTGTTGCAAGTATGTCAGAACTTGCGTTTTATCACATGTTAGTACTAGGTACAACAATAACGATTTCTGAAGTGAATAAACTTATTATTATTGCTATTTTTCGTAGTTTCTTTGCACTTGGTTTTTTAAATATGATGAATTTATATGAAACGAAATTAAAAGAATCGCAAGTTCGAAAAGAAAATGAAAATATGTTAATGCATCTTTCTAATTTATATGTGGAATCTGTTCATTTGAAAAAGACGTTACAAAATGCGGAGTTAATTACACAAGAAGCATATCAACTATATCGAAATTTACAAGTAAGCGCTGATTCAAGTAGTAAAACAGCATTGAAAATAGCGGGGGAAGTGCATGAAATAAAAAAGGATAATCAAAGGATATTTGCAGGATTATCTAAACTGTTATTAGATAAAAATGTGGCTGAATATGTAGAAGGACATGAGTTAGCAGAGATGATTGTTAGAATAAACGAGAAGTATGCTGAAATGCTAGAAAAGGATATACGTTTTTCTAAACATATAGAAGGTGAGCATGCTGCATACCACGTGTATACAGTGCTATCAATTTTTAATAACTTAGTTGCAAATGCAGTTGAAGCAATTGAAGATAAAGGTTTCGTTATTATTAAGCTATATAAAAGAAATCAGCATATATTTTTTGAAGTAATTGACGATGGGCCTGGTATTACACAAAAGTATAAGAAATTAGTATTTAAGCCAGGATTTACTTCCAAGTATGATCAAACGGGAACACCGTCAACTGGTATTGGGCTTTCTTACATAAATGAAATGGTAACAGAGCTAGGCGGAGAAGTGAAATTAGAAGACCGAGAAAATAAAAGAGGATGTAAGTTTATCGTTTGTTTACCAGAGGATAGTTTAAAGCAGGAAGGGGAATAGATTTGTTTTATTATATCGTAGACGATGATGAAGTTTTCCGTTCGATGCTTTCGCAAATTATTGAAGATGGAGATCTTGGAGAAGTAATTGGTGAGGCGGATGACGGAGCTTTTATTGAAGCGGATCAACTAAATTTTAAAAAAGTAGATATTTTATTTATTGATTTGTTGATGCCGATGAGGGACGGAATTGAAACAGTTCGTCACATTGCGTCAACTTTCACGGGGAAAATCATTATGATTTCTCAAGTGGAATCGAAGCAGCTTATAGGTGAGGCATATACACTTGGTGTAGAATATTATATTACAAAACCATTAAACAAAATCGAAGTTGTATCTGTTGTACGCAAAGTGATGGAGCGTATTAGATTGGAGCGTTCTATACATGATATTCAAAAATCATTGAATAACGTGTTTCAGTGGGAAAAGCCGCAATTGCGTACTGAACCAGTGCAAGAAGGAAAAAAGATAGGGGATTTAGGGCGCTTTTTACTATCAGAACTCGGTATTGCCGGAGAGAATGGAAGTAAAGATTTACTTAGTATGCTGGAATATTTATATGGTCAAGAAAAGGCACAGACATTTGAGTTTGGCTTTCCTGCGTTAAAAGAAATTTTTCATCATATTACGATAAGGAAATTAGGGGATCTAGCTTTAGAGGTGGATATTGATAAAGAGAAAAAAGCGTCTGAACAAAGAGTACGTCGAGCTATTTATCAGTCGTTAAATCATTTGGCTTCTTTAGGATTAACAGACTTTTCAAATCCAAAATTTGAAAGCTATGCTCCAAAATTTTTCGATTTTACCGTAGTTAGAAAACGGATGACAGAAATGACGAAAGATGAACTCGCATCTTCTGGTCATACGCGAATTAATACGAAGAAGTTTATTCAAGTGTTGTATTTTGAGGCGAAGAGGTTGATGGAGATAGAGTGAAGAAGATGCTTATAAATAAGCATCTTCTTTTGTTAAATCAACATTTTATATTTTCTCGTGGAGCATGTAAAATGTTAAGTAAGAGAAAATGGTTTTATATTAAGGAAGTGTCAAAGCGATGAGTTTCACATTGAATAAATTGATTATTAAAGAAGTGTGCGGAGAGACCTCATATAAAAGAGGTGAAGCCTATTATAAATCAAATAAAGTGATAATAGATCATTACGATGAAAATAAAGAAATTTGTGAGGCGACAGTAAAAGGGAACGAGGATTTCCATGTTACAGTAGCAAAAGCCAAAAAGGGTGATGTTGTTGCAAAATGTAGTTGTCCTTCATTAGCGTCTTTTCAAACGTACTGTCAACATGTTGCAGCAGTATTAATACAAATAAACTATAATCAACAAACAGGTGGAATGAGCTCCACTAGTAGCAGAAATGATCAATTGACAAGTGGTATGTTTCAGCTGTTTGCAGACAAACCACTGAGGCCAAAAAGTAAACAACACCGTTTTGATACACGTGAAATATTAGATATTGAGTTTATATGTACACCAGTTGCTACGAGAAGTGGTGGGGCTCTTCTTGGGATTCAATTGAAACTTGCCAAAGTGTATTTCATAAATCATATTAGAGAATTTCTTTCTAAGGTGGAGAAAAGAGAGTCTTTTCATTGTTCAAATGAATTTACATATACACCAGATGTACATAGTTTTAAACAAGAAACGGATGCAATTATTCAGCAGCTCATTAAAATGTATCATAACGAAAAAATGTATGAAGATACGCTAGAAGTACATGCGAAACAAGATGAAAGTATGATATTTATACCACCAGCTTCATGGAAAGATATGCTCTTTTCACTTTCTAAAGCTGAATATGTACAGCTGAAACAAAATGAACAACTGTTTCAGGGATTACAAGTTTCAAAAGGGTTGTTGCCGTTACACTTTGAATTTACGAAGGGAAATAATGGCGGATTTACACTTCACATAGATGGTTTAAATCGTGTACAAGTTATGGATATGTATAACAATGCACTTTACGATGGGAAATTATATCACTTACACATTGAAGATTGTATGCGACTTATTGAATTACAAAAGATGATGAGTCGCTCAAATAGTAATCAGTTTTATATTCCAGAAAGTAAGATGGAACATTTCGTCGCGAAAGTTGTACCAGGATTAATGAAGCTCGGAACTGTACACATTGATGAAGTAATATCGGATCGTGTTGAAACACCTTCGCTAAAAGCGAAATTGTATTTAGACCGCGTGAAAAATCGCTTATTAGCAGGTCTTGAATTTCACTATGGGAACGTCATGATTAATCCGCTAGAAGAGGATGGACAGCCGTCTGTTTTTAATCGTGATGAGAAAAAAGAAAAAGAGATTTTAGACATTATGAGTGAAAGTGCTTTTGCAAAAACAGAAGGCGGTTACTTTATGCATAATGAAGAAGCTGAGTATAACTTTTTATATCACGTCGTGCCAACATTAAAAGGTTTAGTTGATATTTATGCGACAACAGCAATCAAATTGCGAATTAGTAAAGGGGATGCAGTTCCTCTTATTAGAGTGAGAAGAAAAGAAAGAATTGATTGGTTGTCATTTCGTTTTGATATAAAAGGAATACCAGAAGCAGAAATTAAAGGTGTATTAGCGGCCCTTGAAGAGAAACGTAAATATTATCGATTGGCGAATGGTTCGTTTTTATCGCTAGAGAGTAAAGAGTTTAATGAAATTAATCAGTTTATAAAAGAATCAGGTATTCGGAAAGAATTTTTACATGGAGAAGAGGTAAATGTTCCGCTTATTCGAAGTGTAAAATGGATGAACGGACTTCATGAAGGCAATGTTTTAAGTTTGGATGATTCTGTTCAAGAGTTAGTAGAAAACATTCAAAACCCGAAAAAATTAAAGTTTGCTGTGCCAAATACTTTAAATGCAGAAATGAGAAAGTATCAAGTATATGGGTTCGAATGGATGAAAACACTTGCTCATTACCGTTTTGGCGGTATTTTAGCAGATGATATGGGACTTGGAAAAACGTTGCAAAGCATTGCTTTTATAGATTCTGTTTTGCCTGAGATTCGAGAAAAGAAACTGCCTATATTAGTCGTTTCACCATCATCTCTTGTTTATAATTGGTTTAGTGAATTGAAAAAATTCGCCCCGCATATTAGAGCAGTTATTGCAGATGGAAACCAAGCAGAGCGCCGGAAAATTTTGAAAGATATAACGGAATTTGATGTCGTAATCACGTCATATCCATTACTGAGAAGAGATATAAGATTATATGCAAGACCATTTCATACACTATTTCTTGATGAAGCACAGGCGTTTAAAAACCCTACAACGCAAACGGCAAGAGCTGTGAAAACAATTCAAGCTGAATACCGTTTCGGACTAACTGGTACACCTGTAGAAAATTCATTAGAAGAGCTATGGTCTATCTTCCATGTCGTCTTCCCGGAATTATTACCAGGAAGAAAAGAGTTCGGTGATTTAAGGCGTGAAGATATAGCGAAGCGAGTGAAACCATTCGTATTAAGACGATTAAAAGGGGACGTATTAAATGAGTTGCCAGAGAAAATAGAGCACTTACAATCATCGGAGTTATTACCCGATCAAAAGAGTCTCTATGCTGCTTATTTAGCGAAGTTAAGGGAAGAAACGTTAAAGCATTTAGACAAAGACACGTTACGTAAAAATAAAATTAGAATTTTAGCTGGTTTAACGAGATTGCGACAAATTTGTTGTCATCCCGCTTTATTTGTTGATGATTACAAAGGAAGTTCAGCTAAATTTGAACAACTGTTAGAGATTTTAGAGGAATGTAGAAGTACAGGGAAGAGAATATTAATTTTTTCTCAATTTACGAAGATGCTTTCCATTATTGGTCGTGAGTTAAATCGACAAGCAATTCCATACTTTTATTTAGACGGGAGTACACCAGCGCAGGATCGTGTAGAGCTGTGCGATCGGTTTAACGAAGGAGAAGGAGATCTATTTCTCATTTCTTTAAAAGCTGGTGGTACCGGACTTAATTTAACTGGTGCAGATACAGTAATATTATATGATTTATGGTGGAATCCAGCTGTTGAACAACAAGCGGCCGATAGGGCGTATCGAATGGGACAAAAAAATACAGTGCAAGTTATAAAGCTAGTAGCCCACGGTACAATTGAGGAGAAAATGCATGAACTGCAAGAAAGTAAGAAAAATTTAATCGCTGAAGTGATTGAGCCGGGAGAAGAGAAATTGTCCTCAATCACAGAGGAAGAAATTCGAGATATTTTAATGATTTAATATAAAAAAGCTATGCCTTCAAATTTATGAGGGCATAGCTTTTTTGTTGTAATAATTATATTTTGTTTTGTACAAAGTAAAGAAATCAAATGTTATTTAAATTACTTCTTTGTACCTTTACTTTTGTATGGTTTGGCAGCTGCCTTTTTCTTTGCACTTGATTGCCAACGGTTCCATCCTTTACTTCCTGTACCTTGTCCTACACCTTTTTTCGGTTTTGCTTTCGTTTTACTCATATGATCACTCCGTTATATAAAAATCTTATTTGATAATAGTCAATGATTTAGAAAATACTCTTTATAAATGACTATGATTGCTTTAAGTAAAAATAAACTGCTTGAATGCTATAGTATAACATGAATTTGCAAGTAAACTGAAAGGAATTATAAAGAAAATGAAAATAATAAGAAATACTGCAGATTCTATATTCCGAACGATCACATTAATTGTTGTGTATACGTTAGTTTCGGTCAGTGAAACATTTTTTGGATTGACGAGGCAGAAAAAGTAAAGATGTTAAATTAACAACAATCAATAAAGCCGTAAAATAAAGAATTGAAAAATATTTTAAAACTTTTTGTTGACTTTCTTTATTTTTTGTATAGAATAATCATTAATAAAATGTTTCAGAGATGTGACAACAAAACGACTATGAAAGGACGAGTAGTAGTAGGACGTAGTTTAAGCGAGTCAGGGGTGGTGTGAGCCTGATACGAAGCCTATTATGAAGAACCTCCTGGAGTTGCTAACCGAAATCCTTTATAGGAAAGTAGACTTAGCCGGGAACTTCGCCGTTACAAGAAGAACAGTATCGAGATATTCCATCTCCGTATTGTATAAGTGAGCAACCTCTGTTGCTAATTTGGGTGGTACCGCGGAACCAAAGCCTTTCGTCCCAGTTTTTTGGGAAAGAAGGGCTTTTTTTGTTGGCTTCTTTTCACAACATCCAAACATTTTAGGAGGAAACCACCATGTATCAATCATTAATGACAGTAAGAGAGACTCAAATTGCAATTAAGGAAGTTAAAACATTTTTCGAGGACCAATTAGCAAAACGCCTTGAACTATTCCGCGTATCTGCACCATTATTCGTAACGAAAAAATCAGGATTAAACGATCACCTAAACGGTGTAGAACGTCCAATTGAATTTGATATGTTACATTCAGGAGAAGAATTAGAAATTGTTCATTCACTAGCGAAATGGAAACGATTTGCATTACATGAATACGGATATGAAGCTGGTGAAGGTTTATATACAAACATGAACGCGATTCGTCGTGATGAAGAACTTGATGCAACGCATTCCATTTATGTTGACCAATGGGATTGGGAAAAAATCGTTCAAAAAGAATGGCGTACTGTTGAATACTTACAAAAAACCGTACAAACAATTTATGGAATATTCAAAGATTTAGAAGATCACTTATTTGAAAAATATCCGTTCCTTGGAAAGTATTTACCGGAAGAAATTGTTTTCGTTACTTCTCAAGAATTAGAAGATAAATATCCAGAATTAACACCGAAAGATCGTGAACATGCAATTGCAAAAGAACACGGTGCAGTCTTCATTATCGGAATTGGTGATGCACTTCGTTCAGGTGAAAAGCATGACGGACGCGCAGCTGATTATGACGATTGGAAATTAAACGGTGACATTTTATTCTGGCACCCAGTACTACAATCTTCATTTGAGTTATCATCAATGGGAATTCGTGTTGATAGTAAATCACTTGATGAGCAGTTAACGAAAACTGGTGAAGACTTCAAACGTGAGTATGATTTCCATAAAGGTATACTAGAAGACGTACTACCATTAACAATCGGCGGTGGCATTGGACAATCAAGAATGTGCATGTACTTCTTACGTAAAGCACATATCGGTGAAGTTCAATCTTCTGTATGGCCTGACGATTTACGTGAAGCTTGCAAGAAAGAAAACATTCATCTGTTTTAATAGAAGTAAGGGAATAGCTTAAATATAGAGCTATTCCCTCTTTTTTATAAAACATTACTTATTTATTACCGAGTTCTTCTGCTAAACCGATTAAAATTCCTTCGACTCCACGAATGTAGCAGAGACGATACGAGTTCTCGTACTGAACTACTTCGCCAACGAGCTCTGCACCATGCTTAGTGAGTCTCGATACCATTTCGTCAATATCCTCGACAGTGAACATGACGCGTAGATAACCGAGGGCGTTTACAGGAGCTGTTCGGTGATCTGCTATAGTAGGAGGGGTGAGAAATCGCGAAAGTTCAATTCGGCTGTGGCCATCTGGAGTGACCATCATAGCAATCTCTACGCACTGAGAACCGAGTCCAGTTACGCGACCAGCCCATTCACCTTCGACATTTGCTCGACCTTCGAGATTCAAGCCAATCTCCTCAAAGAAAGAGATTGCGTTATCAAGGGATTCTACAACGATGCTGACATTGTCCATTCGTAGTAATTTGTTTTTTGCCATAGTCTTATCTCCTTATGTATAAAAGTTTATTATTTAATTATCCTCATAATTATACTACTAAGTAGTTACAAATTCCTTTCAGTCAAAAACACCTTGTCACAGTATAGGAAAATGTGACAAGGTGTTTTTTAATATATCATATAGCATCTTGTTAACGAATAGCTTTTTATTTAATAGGAAGGAAGTAGATTGATATGTTTTTTTTATAAGCGTTACTAAACATATCAAATTAGCTCATTTGCACGAAAGGCTCAATTTTCGCCATAAATGATTGATGCAGCGCCTCAACGCCTGTTACTAAATGAAGGCGGTCAATAACGACAGACACTTTAATTTCTGATGTACTTACCATTTTAATATGAATATCTTCTTCTTTTAAAGTAGTGAACATATTTGCAGCGACACCTGGGTTAGATACCATGCCAGATCCTACGATTGATACTTTTGCTAAGTGATTTTCATGTTCTACAGATTCGTAGTGAAGAGTTTCTTGATTTTGTTCCAATACTTCTAATGTTTCTCTTAAATCATTCGAGTGAATGGAGAAGGAGAGATGAACAGTTCCTTCATTTGTAATACTTTGAATGATGATATCTACATTAATATGTGCCGCTGCTAATGTAGAGAAAACAGTTGAAAGTGAACCTTGTTCTAATCCTTTCACTGTGATGCGTGTAATATTATCTTCAAATGCAATACCTTTAACGATTGATTGTTGTTCCATGTTACATTCTCCTTTTACAATTGTTCCGTTTTCTTGTTCCATACTTGAGCGAACTTCTAAAACTACGTTATGATTTTTAGCAAACTCAACAGCACGCGGGTGTAATACGCCAGCACCGAGGTTTGCAAGTTCTAACATTTCGTCATAAGAAATTTCATCTAATTTATAAGCATCTTTTACAACTCGTGGATCCGTCGTATATACGCCGGTCACATCTGTGTAAATATCACATTTTTTTGCGTTTAGTGCAGCAGCTAATGCGACAGCAGTTGTATCAGAACCGCCTCGTCCAAGCGTTGTAATTTCAAAATCTTCACTGACTCCTTGGAAACCAGCTACAATAACAATCGTACCTTCAGCAAGATAAGATTGAATACGATCTGTATGAATGTCAGTAATCCGTGCACTACTATGTACAGATTCTGTCGTAATACCAGCTTGCCACCCTGTTAATGAAATTGCATGATAGCCTTTTGCTTGCAGTGCCATTGTTAATAATGAAATAGTTACTTGTTCTCCTGTAGATAGAAGCATATCCATTTCACGTTTACTTGGATTTTCTGTGATAGCGTTAGCGAGTGCGACAAGTTCATCTGTGCTTTTTCCCATTGCTGAAACGACAGAGACAATGCTATGACCTCGTTCATATTCTTCAATAATTAAATTTGCTACATGTTGAATGCGTTCGACGCTTCCGACAGAAGTGCCACCAAATTTTTGAACAATTGTTTCCATTACAAATTCCTTCTTTCGTCTATTTTTAAGAATAGATTAGGAAATATATAAATCCCCAATACTCCTGTAGTTACCAGAAAGACAAACAAAAAACACCATCTCAAATAAGTGAGGATGGTGCTGTTACAGGAAAAGGGAAACAGAAAACGGAGCTAATAAAAAAACCGCCAAAAAAGGAATATCATAAAAAATGATATCTCTTTTTTGTAGATAGCTCTTCATACGTACACGTCTGTACATATGACAGTTCTGTTTCTATTCGAAAACAGCCCCAATTGATAAATGCAGAGAAACTTATCAATTTCGGCAATACTTCCTTTCATCTAAGTTCATAGACATCTCTGTGTCTCCATTAGAATACTCATAAGTATCGCAACCTCTATCTCACGTTTTAGGCGAGAGTGTTTGATTTATGAAGTTGTTGGTAACATTTGTTTTATAATAATTTAAATTTTTCGGGGAATCAAGTGTTTTATATATATTTTAAAAATTCTTTCTTTTTTCTGAGGAAGTTTGTGAAAAATGTAGCAAAATAAATTCATTGCATGTACATTAAACTTATAGTGCATAGGAGGTGGGAGAATGAAAAGGAAACAGCCTATTTATGTTGCGACAAAAATGAACACGACGATGGGAAAATTATGGGAATATACGCAAGAACCAGCTATACATACAGAGTGGGATGCTCGCTTTACTGAAATTTCGTATTTAGAGAAAAAAGAAGGAGAACCACAGAAGTTTTTGTATAAAACAAAGATTCGATTTGGGTTTGAAATAGCTGGAGAAGGGGAATCAATAGGTGAAATAAGAAAAGATATTTTAATGCAGTTATGCAATTGGATGGAAACGAAAATGAAATTGTAGATTATTTTGGCGAACCACATTTACTCGTTTCTACACTGCATTTTCATATCGATGAGTTAGGGGCAATGCATATTTCTTCAAAGAAACAATGGTTTTATATGTTTGGAAGAAAAATGCCGTTACCAAAATTTTTGTATGGTGAAGCAAAAATTGTTGAAAGTTATGATGCAACACTACAGTGTTTTCGAATTCATGTACAAGTACGAAACCCGTTAATTGGCTCGCTTTTTTCATATAAGGGAACATTTGTGGAAAGGAAATAAACGATATGAAAAATATAATATTTGGGCTTGCTTGTTATGTTGTTTTTCTAATATATGAGTGGTCGAATATAAATCCTGTTGAAGCAATTATATTATTGTCTGTTTTATTATTTATACCAATGTCACTTTGTATTATTGATAAAAGAAAAAGAGATGGATCGTATTTATTATTTTATAAATTCGTATCGTTTTTATATCCAATCGCAGCAATTTGTGCAATGCTAGCTTTCGTCACAAATTACAATGTATTTGCGCTAGTTTGGTTTGTATATACAGGAATTGTTGCGTTATTTGGTGTAAGTAGATTGCTAGAAAGAGGATGGAAGCCGTTAGAAGAAATCGCCATAGATAGTGCGTTTATTTATTTGTTTTTAGGTGGTTTTTGGTTTTTTGCTTCAGTAGCAAAACTTTCAATTATGCATTTTAGCTCTGACATTGTTTTACTCACAGCAGCGCATTTTCATTATTCGGCGTTTCTATTGCCATTATCAGCTGGTTTAATAGGGAGAAAAAGAGAAAAGAGAAGTAAAGTATATGATGCTATTATGTTTATCATCATGATTTCACCTATGACAGTTGCAATAGGAATTACATACTCGAGAATATTTGAATTTTTTGCAGTGCTCCTATATTTATGTGCCATTTATGGATATGGATTTTACGTTTGGAGAGCAAAATTTAATGCTATCAGTGCAAAGATTCTTTTAATCGTTTTGTCTAGTACACTCATGGTTACAATTATGTTCTCACTTATATATTCATACGG
Source organism: Bacillus sp. B1-WWTP-T-0.5-Post-4 (assembly GCF_009183795.1). Classification (NCBI taxonomy): domain Bacteria; kingdom Bacillati; phylum Bacillota; class Bacilli; order Caryophanales; family Bacillaceae; genus Bacillus; species Bacillus sp. B1-WWTP-T-0.5-Post-4. The sequence goes on along the minus strand of NZ_WEIJ01000002.1, from coordinate 246,000 downwards.
AAATTTGAAGCATGTAATGACGATTACAATTGCTCAAATGGTTTGGATTCACGGTGTTGTCAACGGAATTGGAGTAGCGTTACCGGCATTTGTCGGCTGGATGATCGAAAAGAGTGTTCCGAATTATAAATACTATGGGAAACCAATGAGTAAATTAAGAGGAAGTGTGGCAATTGGTGAGGCTTTTTTATATAGCGGCAATTTAGTAGGCAGTAAGGAATACAACGGTTTAGTTGATCAAATAACTGATTTTCATAGTGAGTCATTTGACGTGACGAAGGTACCTTTAAGTATGATTCGTTTTTATGAAAATACAACAGAGTATGAGTTGCAATCAAATATTAAATGGGCTCGTTGGTTCCGCCTATTTGCATTTTGTTATGAGAAAATGAGCAAGCATGTAGGACAAATACATTTAGGGATGGGCGGCAATTGGGAAACGATGCATGGCTCTATCATTAGTGTAATAGATGAGAAAGATGGAAGAGAGAATGTAAGGGCTTGGATAAGGAAAAATGAAGCAGGTGAATCTATTTTTGTAGCTCTTTATTCAAAGCATACAAATAAGAATGAGACATATATGAATATCGCCTTACCTTTACCTTATTCGAATATGACTGGTATTTTGAAACTATATAATGATAATCATGATTTAACCATTACTAGTAAGTTAAGAGAAAATGGCCAGGGAGATGAGGGGATTTATTTACATACTCGGTTCTTAACAATCCGTTTACCGTTAGCAGAGACTTTCATCATTACAGAGGGTAAGGATAAAATGTTAACAGCTCATCATAGCATGTGGCTATTTGGACTTGAATTTTTACATATTCATTATAAGATTGAAAAAATTGCACAGAAGTAAGAAAGGCTTGGATGGGTTTCCAAGCTTTTTTATGTATGGGTAATTGTCATAGAAATTTGTTTATTTAGCTCATTATCCCAAACACGTTGAATTTCAAAAGTGCCTGTTTCAAAAAATAATGGGAATCTTTCTTTAAACCAAGTTTGCATAGGTAGCTTTAGTGCTGTATTGATTGGTATCCATAATAATTCACCCTCAGGAGGATTCAAAAGAAGTTCACCTTCAAATGAGTCTGTCCAATAGTTGAATACCATGTACCGAACATTCCCTTTCGGATTTACATATTCATCTAATCCTTTAAAAGTTAAATTGGAAACAAGTAGTCCAGTTTCTTCTTTTACTTCTCTTATAGCGGCTTGAACGATACTTTCGGGGAAATCTACTTTGCCGCCAGGAGCGATGTAGCCAGGGAAACCTCGATGGTTGGGGCGTTTTATGAGTAAAACTTCATTGTTACGTTGGATCATACACATTGTATAGATCTGGTGTTCGATGTTATGTGAATTTAGAGGCATAATGATGTATTCTCCTTTATATTTTTTTGATAATTTTACCATAACATAATTGTTTCTTATATAATTAGAAATATAATATTATAAATTTTCAGTCATATATTTTGTATTCTATAGTCATTTGAAAAGAGGGGAGAGACATGCAAGGGGAAATACAAAAGGAAAAAAGTTTAGGTTATATTGGAAAATTATTATTACCAGTTAAAGTATCAACGCACTTTAAGTTTTTATGGATTGGACAATTACTCTCGGCCTTAGGTAGTTCGATAACTATGGTCATACTTCCAGTTGTTGTGTATTCATTAACTGGTTCAACAGTTGTAATGGGGATGACGATGGCAATGTACATGCTACCTAATATTCTTGCTTTACCGTTTGCGGGTTTAATTGTAGACCGAATTGATCGGGTTAGGTTAATGTTATTTACGGATATAATCCGCTGTATATTAATGCTATTACTTGCATCGCTTATATTTATGGATTTATTAACAATTACGATTTTATATATTCTCGTTGCCATATACGGACTTATGGAAGGGATATTCCAACCAGCATATTCTGCTGTAAGGGCGAAAGTATTCGTCCCTGAAATTCGTAATGCAGCTAACGCACTCACTCAAATGAGTAATCAAGGTATACGATTAATTGGGCCAGCACTTGGTGGGTTAATCGTATCGGTTGCATCTGCAGGGATAGGTTTCGGACTAGATGCAGCAACCTACTTAGTATCATTTTTATGTTTATTATTTTTAAAAGAAATTAAGTTTAAAAAAGTAAAACCCATTGAAAAGAGTAAGCTTAATTACAAACAAGAGTTTATGGAAGGTGTTTTCGTTTTAAAAAGTCATCCGTGGCTGTGGATTACAATTTTAGTTTTTTCTTTTATAAATATTTGTTATGCCGGCATTATCGTCGTATTAATTCCATGGTTATTTAATGTTCATCATCATTTTGAAGCTTACGTGTATGGACTTGGCATGGCCTTTTCTGGTGGTGGGGCTGTAATTGCCGCATTAATATTTGGTGGGAAAGAGCTGTGGCATAAGAGAGGATTACTGGCTTATGGAGGTGTTTTGATGAGTGGCATTGCTTTATTAATTATGCCATTCATTTCTTGGGCACCCGCTTTAATATTCTTAATGGCAATTGAAGGATTTGGCATGATGATATTTGGACTCATTTGGGAAACGAGTTTACAGGAGCTTGTACCAGAAGAAGCATTCGGAAGAGTGGCAAGCCTTGATATGTTGGGTTCTTTTGCTTTATTGCCATTAGGATACGTAGTTGTAGGCTGGTTAGCTACTGTCATAGGTGGCGAGATAACTATTATAACACTAGCTAGTTTAGTAATTTTAACAATTGGAATCGCATTGTCTGTACCGAGTATTCGTCGATTTAATTGATTATATGGGAAAAGAGGGCTAGACCTATATAGAAAATAACCTAGCATATAATCAACCAGTATTAATAAAACAACTTTGTAATGAAAAGCCTTCCATACATATTTGGCGCAAAAAATTAGTATCGAAGCAAAAAAATTAGAAATCACAAAAGAAGTGACGGAAGCGATACAAGCAGGTTTCAAAAATGAAGAATAAGCCCTAAAGAAATTAGGACTTATTCTTCATTAAATACAAATGTTTGTTTCATTTTTTTACCTTCATTTACCGGATGGCCGTTATAAGAGAAATTCTTGTCTTCCCACGTGATTACAACTTTAAAATTATGACTATTAAAGTCTAATGGGAATACCATGTAGTCAAAGCTTGTATGACTTTTAGAAATATTTTCATTAGGTGTAGTAGGTTTAAAGGTAGCTTTAGAGGTAGGGTTGTTATCAAGTATTTCCACAGATACATTTGATACATCATGACCGATGTTTTTTACGAGTAAACTATACGTATCAAATATACCTTGTTTTGGCTGAATTGCTTGCTTGTTTGAGTTATGAGATTTATCAATTTCGACATACCATTGTTTAGACTTTGACGCAATCGGCAGTGACTGAAATGTGTAAGCATTAGCTTGCATTGGTAGTGCTAAACATATAAGCATAAAGAGAGTTAATATTTTTCGTTTCATTTTTTGAGAGCTCCCATTCTTTAATGGATTTACTTGTTATTATCTTCTCTTTTTGAGATAATATACCATACGATTTTAGGGGAGGATATATTGAAAGAACTCATAAGTATGGGAAGCAGTATTTTTTTACAATTATTATTTTTGTATATATTTATTTCTGGTGTTTTATTAGAACTCAATCCATGGTATGCAGTAGTTGCTTATGTAACTATTGCTATAATAAGTCTTCTTCTGGGGGTATACTCGATGATTTTCTCTATGAAGAGAAGGCCGAATACCCTTTTTCTAACACTACCAGGTGGAATTATAATAACATTATTTTCAATTTTAATTATTGGCTTTACAGTATTCGCTTATTTTTTACCAGAAGGAGGTATTCCGCCTGTCATTCGTTTGTAGTATGAGTGAATTGATGGAGTTCCTATTTTTTATTGTTAATCTTTCTAATTAAGCGACATATATATTAAAAAAAGGAAGCTGTGTAGAGATTTTTTGCATAGTCTCCTTTTTTGTTTTTGTAATTAATAATAGATGTGCTTAAGGATGCTTAAAAGTATATCAGTAATATTAATTTATCGATATAAAGAAGAGGTGCGATTGTTTGTCAAAATAAATTTGGATTTGAAAAAAATCCCAATGGATATGTTAAAATAACATTGTCATACAACAAGGGGGATTTGTTTTATGGAAAATGGACATCTTGCTAAAGTAGACTTAACGAAAAAAATTGAATCAAAATCTAAGTACAATAAGAAATTAGAAAAATATCAAAGGCGCTTATTAGCATTACAGCAAATTTTGAAAGAAGAAAAAATCGCGGTTATGCTTGTTATGGAAGGATGGGATGCGGCTGGTAAAGGTGGGGCAATTAAGCGGGTGACGGAACATCTTGACCCGCGTGGGTTCCAAGTAAATCCAATTGGAGCGCCTGCACCTCATGAAAAACGTTACCATTATTTGCAACGTTTCTGGCGCAAAATTCCACAGTACGGGCAAATCACCATTTTTGATCGCTCATGGTACGGTCGTGTGTTAGTTGAGCGTGTTGAAGGATTTGCTACAAAGGAAGAGTGGATGAGAGCATATGATGAGATTAATGATTTTGAAAAACTACTAACAGATGACCATTACATAATAGGGAAGTTCTTCTACCATATAAGTAAAGAGGAACAGTTAAAGAGATTTAAAGATAGAGAGAAAAATCCTTTGAAAAGATGGAAAATTACAGACGAAGATTGGCGTAATCGTGAAAAATGGGATGAATATGTTGAAGCAATGGAAGACATGTTTGAAAAAACAAGTAAGCCAAATGCGAAGTGGCATATTATTGAAAGTAACGATAAATTGTATGCCCGTGTGAAAACGTTAAAAATCATTATTTCATTCATTGAGGATTATTTCTTAGAACATGGTATAGAATTGCCTTCTTATTATTATGAAATGAAAGAGGATATTGAAGTTTTGCAAGATGTAGGTGTGAAAGAGTAAAAAAGAAAATGGTCCTGTGAATTGGTGAAACCAAATTATGGGGCTTTTTTATTTAGAAACATTTTACAATTAACAGAATAAGGTATATAATCAACAATTATATTAACAATGTTAATATGATTGTTGATTATATACTATGTGGGGGTTTTACTTTGAAGGGAAGAGATGTTGTTTTAGGTTTATTAATGGAAAAGGAATTGTCTGGTTACGATATTAAAATTGTGTTTGAAGACGTATTTACTCATTTTTTTGATGGAAGTTTTGGAATGATTTATCCAACGTTACGACAATTGGAGAATGAAGGGAAAATAAAAAAAGAGGTTGTCATGCAAGAGGGGAAACCGAATAAGAAAATGTACTTTATTACAGATGAAGGACGTGAAGAATTTTATCAATACATGCAGACGCCTGTAGAGAAGGATGTTTTACGTTCGGATTTTTTAATGAGAATGTATTTTGGCAACTATAGTGATGATGTGACAATAAAAAAATGGATTAAAGATGAAATTGAAAGAAAAGAAGCGTACATTGCAGATCTTCGATTGAAATATGAAAAGTGGAGAGTAGGTATTACTTTCGTCGAAGAAATTTCACTAGATGTAGGTATTGCATCGTATAGTGCACAAGTGGAGACTTTGAAGAGAAAATTAGAAGAGTTAGAGGCAAAAGAAAACAATAAAACAGAAGAATGAAAAACGCATTCACAATAAATAAAGGGGTATATAAAGATGGAGCAATCAAAGGGTATTAAGATTGTCTTTTTAATGTGTCTAGGTATCTTTCTTTGTATGATTGATACGACAATTATGAATATAGCTTTACCGGCAATACAATCGAGTGTAAATACTTCATTAGAAAAGATGTCTTGGGTATTAAATGTTTATACAATGACGATTGCAGTACTTGCCATTCCGTTAGGGCGGATAGCTGATATTTTTGGAAAAGCAAAGATGTATATTCTTGGTCTGGTGATTTTTGGTGGTGGATCGGTACTTTGCGCTTTTGCTAATACAGGTGATTTTCTTATTTTTTCTCGTTTTATACAAAGTATTGGGGCAGCGATTTTATTTCCAACAAGTATGGTAATTGGTGTATCAGCTATGCCATTAGCTAAGAGGCATGTTGCGCTTGCGATTTTAGGAGTAACACAAGGATTGTCAGCTGCTATGGGACCAGTAATAGGTGGAATTATTACGCAAAATTTAGGATGGAGATGGGTGTTCTTCGTTAATGTTCCGGTTTGTATAATAGGAATCGTGTTATGTTGCATCATGCTACAAATAAAAAATGAAGAACGTATTATCTCAAAAATAGATTGGATAGGACTACTATTAAGTAGCACAGCAATTTTTTCATTTACTCTCATATTAGTAAAAGGTAATACATGGGGATGGCAAAGTAATATTGCTTTGTCTTGTTATGCAATTAGCACTATTTCTCTTATTCTATTTGTTTTAGTAGAACGAAAGATTCATAATCCAATGGTGAATTTAAAGTTATTTCAAGATCGAATGTTTGTCGGAGCGTCTATCGTTGTTATATTAAGTAATTTATTTTTAATTGGAGTTACTGTATTGCTTCCAACGTTCTTGACGAAACTACAAGGTCGAACGGAAATTGAAGCGGCTTTTTTAGTGACACCTATTTCAGCAATGATATTTTTTGTCTCACCAGTTGCAGCAACTTTAATTAAAAAACTCGGAAAAGTAACTATTATTTTGTCAGGATTTCTTATTATGGGGCTTTCCTACTATTGGTTGCAAATGATTGATGTTCATTCAACAAATATAGAAATTATTATTCCGTGTATGATATTAGGTGTCGGATATGGCTTAGTAGTGGGGCCAATTACAGTTTTAAGTGCGTCTTCGTTTGAAGGAGAATTATTAACTGCTTCTCAAAGTGTTGTATCAATGTTACGACAGGTTGGAATTGTATTGGCGGTCGCAATATTTGTCTCTAACTTAACTCATAATTTAACTGTAAATAAAGAAAAAGTATATCGTTATGCAGAAGAAAAGGTGCGGAATATTCATGTGAATAGTACTGAGCAAACTGAAATTTTACAAATGACTAAAGAAAAAATAGAGAATCAAAGTTTAGAGTCGAATATAAATAAGAAACAAAATGCAATGACAATGGGATTAAGTAAAGAGAAAAAGGAAGAATTGATTCGCGACAAGACGGATGAAATATTAAGAAAAGTTCCAGTAGAATATAGAGATGTAAAAAGAGAAGAAGTTATGAGGCAAGTAACAAAAGAAGTTGAAAAACATGAGGAAATTATAAAGAAAGAGGTACTCACATTTTCGAATGATGTGAATCATTATGCCAAGAATCAGATGGCAATGAGTTTTACAGATTTATATAAAGCAAGTGTGCCAATTATTTTAATTTGTGCTTTCGTAAGTTTGTTGTTTTGGGAAGGAAGAGCTTTGAGTAAAAAGAGCAGGGGAAGATTAGTAGAAGATGCGTAAAGAAAAACAGACTGCTATTAGCCTGTTTTTTCATTGTTTTCTCCTTGCATATTGTGAATAGTAGTATTTTTAATATAGCATGGGATAAGTCGAGTATGATTAGAAAGTTTTTTAGAATGAAAGGGATGAATGGAAAATGCCATTGAATATGTAACGTTATACATAGTACATTAACAAGAGGGATTAATTTTAAAAGGAGGATGGGGAATTGCTAGATAAGGCAGGGGCTTTAATAGATAATCATGTGTACACAGAAGAAGAGCAACAAAAACTATACAAACGAACGTTAATAATCGTCAGCATTTCACAAATGTTTGGCGGTGCAGGACTAGCTGCTGGTATTACAGTAGGTGCACTTCTTGCGCAGCAAATGCTTGGAACAGATGCATTTGCAGGATTACCAACTGCTATGTTTACATTGGGATCGGCATTAGCAGCTTTCATAGTAGGGAAGCTTTCGCAACGATATGGACGCCGGATAGGTCTTGCAACAGGGTTTATAGTAGGCGGATTTGGAGCAATTGGTGTTGTAATGGCAGCTTTAACAAATAGTATTATTCTTTTACTTATTTCTTTACTTATATATGGTGCCGGTACAGCCACGAATCTACAAGCTCGTTATGCAGGTACAGATTTAGCAGATAAGAAGCAGAGAGCAACGGCTGTTAGTATTACGATGGTAATGACGACTTTCGGTGCAGTTGCAGGACCAAATTTAGTAGGGGTAATGGGAAGTTTTGCTCATTCAATTGGAGTTCCTAAACTTGCAGGTCCGTTCATACTATCGGCAGCAGCATTTATACTGGCGGGTCTAGTTCTTTTTGTTATGCTTCGCCCAGATCCTTTGATTATTGCTAACATAATAGAAAGATATAAACAGGAACATACATATAAAGGACAACCAATAACAGAAGAAGCGAAAGAAAATAAACGAGGTATTACAGTTGGAGCAATCGTAATGATACTTACGCAAATAGTGATGGTTGCGATTATGACGATGACGCCAGTTCATATGGGACACCATGGGCACGGTTTAAGTGCAGTAGGACTTGTGATAGGTTTTCATGTAGGTGCAATGTATCTTCCATCTCTCGTTACAGGAATGTTAATTGATAAAATTGGCCGAACTACAATGAGCATAGCTGGTGGAGTGATTTTACTTGCAGCGGGTGTCATAGCTGCGATAGCGCCAAGTGATTCTTTATTATTATTAATCGTTGCTCTGTCTTTACTTGGGCTAGGATGGAACCTCGGATTGATAAGTGGTACAGCACAAATCGTTGATTCCACAACACCGTCTACACGTGCTAAAACACAAGGGAAAATAGATGTTTTTATTGCGCTAGCTGGAGCTTCTGGTGGAGCAATGTCAGGTATGGTAGTAGCGAATTCAAGTTATGCGGCATTGTCATTGGCTGGAGGCGTGTTAGCGTTATTACTTATTCCTGTTGTGATATGGTCTCGAAAAGGGGCAAGAAATTAAATGAAAAAGAGGTTCTAGTTACTGACTAGAACCTCTTTTTATACACTTAAATTAAATTCCACTCTACAATAAGTCCTAAATGCGTAAGTCCGCCACCAAATCCGTATAGTAAAAGTGTGTCTCCGTTATTTAACCTTCCTTCTTTTATAGCTAAATTTAAAGCGAGTGGAATGGTGACTGAAGAGGTATTCCCCATATATTCCACGCTCGTTAATGTTTTTTGTATTGGAATTTGAGATTTTTCGCAAATAGATTCAATCATTCGTAAGTTAGCGCTGTGGGGTATGAACCAGTCTATATCATCTACTTGCATATTTGCGGTATGTATTAAATCTTTTATGCCTTTTGGCACTGTGCGTGTTGCCCATTTATATACTTCTCTTCCATTTTGAACGATTTTTTCATTTGTTTGCAGTGATGTGCCATTCATAGTAGTAGATAAGTTTGTTCTATATAGATGAATGCCGCCATCACCGTTTGTTCCCATGTGAGCAGCGATAAAGCTTGGGGTGTCTTCATCTCTTTCTAATAAAATAGCTCCAGCACCATCACCGAATAAAATACAGGTCGTTCTATCGCTATAATCAGTAACTTTAGATAATGTCTCTGTCGCTACGACAAGTACTTTTTCATGTGATCCAGAAGTGATTAAGCTATTACCGACGTGTAGTCCATATGTAAAACCAGCACAAGTTGCATTTAAATCAAAAGCTAGTGTATGAGGTATGTTGAAGTATTGTTGTATTTGGCAAGCAACACTAGGGAAAACGTAATCAGCAGTAGTAGTAGCGACAATGATACAGTCGACATCTTCTAAGTTTTTCTTATATGTTGTACATAAATTTTTAATTGCTTTAATGGCTAAGTTTGAGGAGTATTCTTCGTCACTAGCGATTCTTCTTTCCTTTATTCCTGTTCTTTGTACAATCCATTCATCATTCGTATGGACCATCTTTTCTAAATCGTTATTAGACAATATTTGATCTGGAACATAAGTACCAATTGCAGTAATACGAGATTTAGAATGCATAGGAACATCTCCTAACTTTTATTTTTTATAACCTGATACTAATATTAGGTTATAAAAATGTCAATAAAGATTTTTGTTGTATTAAAACGATAATACTTAACTTACTATGAAGGAATTTGGCGAGTGCTGTAAAAATAATATACGAGAAGTTTCTAAAATTGATAATGAAGGGAGTTGAGCTTCTTGAAAAGGATTTCACACATGTTTCCTGTTGTCGTCATTTGTAGCTTTATTCTTATTATTTTTCCAGAGAAATCTTATGCTTGTGATTGTATTAAAGTATCAACAGAAGATGCATTTCCAAAAAATGATGTAGTGTTTGAGGGGAAAGTAATTGAGATTGGAAGGAAAGAAGAGGTTGGCACTGAAGTGTTATTTGAGGTGAAGAAAATTTGGAAAGGGACAACTTCTTCACAAATTATTTTATATACAAATGGTGGTGATTGTATGTTTCGCTTTGTAGAAGGAGGAGAGTACTTAGTATTTTCTACTCAAAGAGGATCAGAAAAACAATTACACACAAATAGTTGTAGTGGAACGAAGAGATTGGATGAGGCAGGGGCGGACAAAGCGGCTTTAAGTCAAATTGCAAAAGTGTCTGTTCCGACGAAGAAAGTGGATTTAAAAGGTGAGATGGTGAGCGGTTTAAATTGGCGGCAAGTTGTTATTATTTCCATTGGTTTGTTATTGATGATTGTTTTTTTTATTTTTGTTGTGAGAAAAACTCGCAAAAAATGACGATTAAAGTAAAAATATAAAGATTTTCTTTCGTGTGATATAGGTTGTTAAACCTTGTGAAAGCGAATTACTTATGCTACACTTTATGTAACTTAAAATGAACGGAGGGGCTTCCTTTGATCTTAATCAGATTACGTCTCAATACTTTGTGCCAATAATTGAATAGCGCTCAAAGGCTCTGTCTGTGTACAGAGTGAACGGGATTGGTCTGCCTATTTTAAAGGAACCCTTTATTAAGCTTATATGTGAAAAAGAGGGAGGGACGAATACGCCCTCTTTTTGTTTTGCCTTTATAAATAGAATGGGATTGTATAGGTGAACGCTTATTGTGGATACGTATACAATCTTGGGACTTTTTGACTATAAAATAGGATGAAAGCATAGCTTTCTTCTATTTCTTTGGTGAACCCTTATCCGTTTACGAAAACACAGGCAGCGACCTGTGTTTTTTATTTTACGTAATCGAAATGGAGGAATAAATATATGGAAGAAGTATTACAAAGAGCAGTTTTAGTTGGAGTAAATGTAGGTAATGAAGATGATTTTGCGTATTCGATGGAAGAGTTAACAAATCTTGCGGAAGCCTGCGATGTAGAGGTAATTGGGCAAGTAACGCAAAATTTACAACGAGTAAATCCGTCGCATTATATCGGAAAAGGAAAGATTGAAGAAGTAGCAGCGTATGTACGCGAAATAGATGCGAATATGGTCATCTTTAATGATGAATTATCTCCTTCACAAATTCGAAATTTAGAAGAGGATTTAGATTGTAAGGTAATTGATCGTACCATTTTAATTTTAGATATTTTTGCGCAACGTGCGAAAACGAAAGAAGCACAGCTACAAGTAGAAGTAGCACATCTTCAGTACATGATGCCTCGTTTAATCGGTCTTCGTGAATCGTTAGGAAGACAGAGCGGCGGCGTTGGTACGAAAAATAAAGGTGTCGGTGAGAAAAAGTTAGAGTTAGATCGTCGTAAAATTGAAGAACAAATTTCAGTTTTAAATAAAGATTTAGAAGCGCTCGTTGCCCAGCGTCAAACACAGCGAAAGCAACGTAAGAAAAATGAAATACCTGTTGTAGCATTAGTAGGTTATACGAATGCAGGAAAGTCAACGACGATGAATGCAATGCTTGAAATTTATAATGGTACAGAAGAAAAGCAAGTATTTGAAAAAGATATGTTATTTGCGACGTTAGAAACATCTGTACGAAATATTGATTTGCCAGATAATAAATCATTTTTATTAACAGATACAGTTGGATTTGTAAGTAAATTACCACATCATCTTGTGAAGGCGTTCCGTTCAACGTTAGAAGAAGTAGCGGAAGCAGATTTACTTATTCACGTCGTAGATTACGCAAATCCAAATTATGAACAATTAATTGATATTACAAATGAAACGTTAAAGAAAATTGGAGTAGAAAATATTCCAACGATCTATGCTTATAACAAATCAGATATGGTGGATGTTGAAATTCCGAAAGTACAAGAAGACCGCGTGTATTTATCTGCGAAGAAACATGTTGGAATGGAAGAGCTTGTAGAAATGATTCGTTCCCATATTTATAAAGAATATACGAAATGTGAAATGTTAATTCCGTATGATCAAGGACAGGTAGTTTCGTATTTCAATAATCATGCGCACGTTTTATCAACGAGTTATGAAAATGAAGGTACGAAACTAGAAGTGGAATGTAAGACGAGCGATTACGAGAAGTATAAGCGTTTTGCAATTTAATGTAAGAGGCAACCCAGTTTGTGATTGGGTTGCCTTTTTCTATAATGTTTTACTGCTGAAAGTTACAAGGATGCAAGTCAATGATGGGAGTTAAGTTATATTTCTGGAAAAAGAAATGAAAGCAGTATAGAATAGAAATGTTTCAAAAGTCAGAATTTATTACACCTACTGTAATAAATATATTTTTTGTACAGAAAGGAGCGATTCACATATGCAGGCAGTTTCGCAAAAAAACACAGTAGAAACACCGACAATATATCGAATATTATTTGCGATTAGCTTTGGACATTTTTTAAATGATTCGATGCAAGCAGTTGTGCCGGCGTTGTTTCCTATTTTGGAAAAAACGATGAATTTATCCTATATGCAAGTAGGGTGGATTGCGTTTGCGTTAAATATGACGTCATCGATTATGCAACCGGTGTTTGGTATGTATTCAGATAAGAAGCCGTCACCATTTTTATTACCACTCGGCATGTTTTCAAGTATGCTTGGAATGATTGGACTCGCGTTTGCACCAAACTTTATTATTGTTATTATTTCTGTTTTATTTATTGGTTTAGGTTCCGCAGTCTTTCATCCAGAAGGCGCTCGTGTTGCGTATATGGCGGCAGGTGCAAAACGAGGGTTAGCGCAAGCGATTTATCAAGTTGGGGGAAACACGGGGAATTCTTTAGCTCCTATTTTTACAGCGCTAATTTTCGTTCCACTCGGTCAAATTGGTTCATTGGGTTTTACAGCATTTGCAGCAGTAGGAATTGCATTATTAATTTTCGTATCGAATTGGTACAAAAATGAATTAGCAACCGGTGCTGTAAGAAGGAAGAAGAGGGCTGCACTTGAGGCGGAAAATGCAATTGTAAGTACACACATTAAATTCGTTATTATACTTCTTGTTTTTCTTACTTTTGTACGCTCTTGGTACGGTGCTGGTATCGGGAATTTCTATCAATTTTACTTAATAGAGCATTACGGTTTATCTATAAAAAATGCCCAGTATTTCGTATTCGCATTTATGATTGCTGGTGTGTTAGGCACTTTCTTCGGAGGACCGTTAGCAGATCGATTTGGTAAGAAAAATATCATCGTATTTTCAATGTTAGGTTCAGCGCCACTTGCACTGTTATTACCACATGTCTCACTTGTGTGGGTCGTACCGTTATTTTTATGTATCGGTTTTATTAGTTCAAGTAGTTTTAGTGTAATTGTTGTATATGCACAAGAGCTTGTGCCTGGAAAAGTGGGAATGGTGTCAGGATTAATCGTAGGTCTTGCATTTGGACTTGGAGCATTAGGTGCTGTAGTTCTTGGGAAATTAGCAGATGTATATAGCCTGCAATTTATTATGCTATTATGTAGTTGTCTACCATTAATTGGACTCACTTCATGGTTACTGCCAAGTGATAAGAAAACGATAGAATAGGGGATGCGCTATGAAATTGTGTGAAAACGTTACGGAATTAATAGGAGATACACCTGTCGTCCGATTATCTAAATTTATTCCGGAAGACGCAGCAGATGTGTATGTGAAACTAGAAATGTTTAATCCATCGCGCAGTGTGAAAGACCGTGCTGCTTATAATTTACTTCACGTTGCAGAAGAGAATGGTCTCATCAAACCAGGAGATACAATTATTGAACCGACAAGCGGGAATACAGGGATTGGTTTAGCGATGAATGCAGCAGCTAAAGGGTATAAAGCGATTTTAATTATGCCAGATAATATGTCAAAAGAGCGTATTAATTTATTGAAAGCATACGGAGCAGAAGTAGTTTTAACACCAGCAGAACAAAGAATGCCAGGAGCAATTGCGAAGGCGTTAGAACTGCAAAAACAAATACCGAATAGTTTTATCCCGCAACAATTTGAAAATCCAGCTAATCCGAATATTCACCGTTATACGACTGCACTTGAAATTTACGAACAAATGGATGGAGAGCTTGATGCTTTTGTTGCAACGGCAGGAACAGGCGGAACGATTACAGGGACTGGTGAAACGTTAAAAGAGAAATTGCCAAACTTATATATTGCAGTAGTGGAACCGAAAGGATCTCCCGTTTTATCCGGTGGTGTACCAGGTCCTCATAAACTAGTAGGAACAAGCCCAGGATTTATTCCGAAAAACTTAAATACAGAAGTGTATAACGAAATTATTCAAATTGCAGATGAAGAGGCTTTAACGACAATGAGAAACTTAGCTAGACAAGAAGGATTATTAGTTGGGCCATCTTCTGGAGCATCTGTTTACGCTGCAATCATGATAGCGAAACGCCTAGGCGTTGGTAAAAAAGTTTTATGTATTGCGCCTGATACAGGTGAACGTTATTTGAGCATGGGGTTATTTGAATAAAAAGGATAGAAACACCTTAATAGTGAATAGCTGCTATTAAGGTGTTTGTTTTATGGAATGAAGAGGGGGAGAAGAACAATGAAACTATTAAAACCAATCCATGAATATAGTGAGCATATTACGGCGTATAGACGAGCGTTTTTACACTCAGGGGAACAACCACATGGAAGTAGTTCTTTACAAAACTTTGATTCTCTTGATGAATGGTTTGAAAAAGTGAGTAAACAAGAACTAGGAGAAAACTTACTAGCTAATCGAGTGTCATCTAGTCAGTTTTTAAGTTTTGAAAAAGGGGAACTTATAGGTTTTGTGAATATTAGACATAGATTAAATCCAGAATTATTACGGGAAAGTGGTCATATTGGATATAGTGTCCATCCGAATAAACGTCGCCACGGTTACGCTACGAAACAACTACAACTTGCATTAGCTGAAGCGCAAAAATTAGGATTGCAGAAAGTATTAATAACTTGCGATAAATCCAATATCGGTTCTGCTAAAACGATTCAAAAGGTTGGAGGTGTGTTAGAAAATGAAGTAGTTTCTTCTCGTACTGGTGAAGTTATTCAGCGCTATTGGATAGAAATATGATTAAGTAGGAATTTGAAAAGGTAATGCAAGCTGTAATATCGAAATAGATAAATGAAATATAGGGGATTACTGCAATTTTAGGGGGAAATGAAATGGGATTAAAAGAGAAAGCGATAGAGATGTCAGAGATTTATAGGAAAAATCCGAAAGTAGAAGCTATTATTTTAGCGGGTTCAGTAGCTAGAAGGCTTGAAGATGAACATTCAGATATAGAATTACATATTTTATGGTCAACACCGCCGGAAGATGAGGATCGTAGGGCCCCTATTTATCATATTGATGGGAAAATATTATCGTATCATCCGTATGAGGAAGAAGAATGGTCGGAAACGTATTTAACGAAAGAGGGAATTAAATTAGAGATTAGTAACTTTTTAACAGAGACAGTAGAGAAAGTGATTTCGGATGTGGTGGATCAATATGATATAAGTTATGAAAAACAATGTATTGTATCATCCATTCATGATGGTGTTAGTTTGTATGGAGAAGGGAAAGTGAATGAATTAAAAGAAAAAGTAGCGGCATATCCAGATGAACTAGCAAAACGGATGATTTCAGAAAATCTATGGTTAAGTAATCGTTGGCACAATCGAAAGGCGCTTTTAAAACGGAAAGATTGGCTTATGCTTTATGACGTTATTTGCGAAGTACAAAGGAACATATTCGGTGTTTTATTTGGTTTGAATAAAATGTACGTACATCATCCAGCGTTTAAATGGATGCCTAATAATGTGGAACGAATGACTATTAAACCTGAAAAATTATATGAACGTATGGCGGACACATTAATAGGGAATCCAGAAAAAAGTGTGCAGGAGTTAGAGTTGCTAATAGAAGAAGTGTTGCAACAAGTTCATACATACGCGCCAGGAGTAAATGTGGATGAGCAAGAAAAATCTATTTTTTATTTTGTGAAATAGAAAATAGTAATAAGGGGGAAGTTATGGGGTTTTTTAATAGGTTTTTTAAAAAAGTTGAAAAAGTAAATGAGCAAGAAGCTACTCTTCATGAATTAAGTGAAGAATTGTATGTTGAATCACCGGTAGAGGAAGCGACTAGTTACTGGGTATCAATGGCACAAAATATAATTGTTAATGCTGTAAAAGCGGCTGACAATGATGTGGAACGTGCCTTCGTGTTATTGAATTTGAAGAAAGGTGAGGCTTCATTTGATATTTTTTATCAAATAAATGGGCAATTGTATTTCTGGGATCAGCTAGAAAATGAGACGATAAGAAATAGAATTCAGAACGAGTTGTTACCGCAAGCTCCAGAAGTTTCAAATGCAGTAAATGAGCAATTTCGTGGAGCTGATCACCCTATAATTTCGTTCGCACAATTGCAGTTTGAATGGGAAACGAAAGCCTGGTTCTCACATATAATTTGGGAAGATAGCCTTGCTGCTCAATTGCCCAAAACTCAAATTCTAAATGAATGGTTTCGTGTAATTAAAGAAGAAACGAAAAATAGACCACTGGATAGTGATGCGAAATTTTCTTGGTATCCATCAAACTCTTAAAAAATGAATACAGAGAGACAGGTTATGTTTCTAGATGATTTGTATTATTGAATAAGTATCAATAATACGTAATTCTTTTTCTATTGCCTGTTAGAATTCGTTATGTACTAAGCTACTTGTTTTCTAAACTAAAACTTATATTTCGAATTTTCAAATAGATTGTAATACATAAAAATTCGAAATATAAGTTGACACTATTTTTAATGTGTGATAAAAATGATAGTAATCAATTCGGAAAATAATATTTGGGCAATGAAAGGGTATAGTAGTGAATATCTCCCTATTTCAGAGAGCTGATGGTTGGTGTGAATCAGTATATAGATTATTCATGAAGTTCGTCCTGGAGCATCTTTCATAAATCTCATATTTTGAGGAAATGAAAGACGGTAGTTTATACCGTTATCAAATAAAGTGGTGAAGATTTTTTCACAACTAGGGTGGTACCGCGATATTTATCGTCCCTACGTATTTACGTAGGGACGTTTTTTATTTAGGTCCTAACTTTGGTGTGGCTTCATAACTAGGGTGGTACCGCGATATTTTATCGTCCCTACGTTTTTGCGTAGGGGCGTTTTTATTTAGGTGGTTTCTTAGTGTTCTTCACAACTAGGGTGGTACCGCGATAATTTTGTCGTCCCTACGTATTTACGTAGGGGCGTTTTTTTATTATTAGGGAGGAAGTGAACGTATTAGAAAAGAGTATTGATAGAACAATATAAATACCGAATTGTAACAAAGAAAAAGAGATAGAGAGGAGATTAACAAATGAATTCACAGCAATGGACATCGAAATTAGGTTTCGTATTAGCTGCAGCAGGTTCGGCAATTGGTCTTGGGGCGATTTGGAAATTCCCATATATGGCCGGCATTGGAGGAGGCGGAGCGTTCTTCCTAATTTTCATCGGTTTCACATTATTAATTGGTTTACCGCTATTATTAGCTGAATTTGTTATTGGAAGAAGTACACAAAAAGAGGCTGTCGATGCATATAGAGAGATTGCTCCTAAAACGTTATGGCCTTGGTTAGGTAAATTAGGAATTGTAACATGTTTCATATTACTTTCTTTCTACAGTGTTGTAGGAGGCTGGATTTTATTATATTTATGGAATGCAATTACAGGTAGACTATGGGAAGGAAATGGAGCATACGAAGCTACGTTTGGTGAAATCATTTCCAATCCATATTTAGCAGTTGGATCACAGCTATTATTCATCCTTATTACTATTTTCATCGTAAGTAAAGGTGTACAAAATGGTGTTGAAAAAGTAAATAAATATTTCATGCCAGCATTATTCGTTTTATTCTTTGTATTAATCGTTCGTGCACTTACATTAGATGGTGCTGGAGAAGGCGTTCGTTTCTTCTTACAACCTGATTTCTCACATGTAACATCAGAAGTTATATTATACGCAATGGGGCAATCGTTCTTCTCATTATCTGTCGGGGTAGCCGTTATGGTAACGTATAGCTCATACTTACCGAAAGAAGAAAGCTTACCACGTTCAGCATTTTCTATCGTAGCCTTAACTCTTGTTATTACATTACTTGCAGGACTTGCAATTTTCCCAGTTGTGTTCGCATTTGGAATGGAACCATCTCAAGGGCCGGGACTATTATTTATCGTGTTGCCAGCTATTTTCAGTAAAATGGCGTTCGGAAAATTATTCTTCATTGTTTTCTTATTACTATTCTTCTTCGCTACGATTACATCAGCAATTTCGATGTTAGAAATTAGTGTTGCATCGTTAACATCAAAAGGTAAAGGGAAACGTGAAAAAATGGCCTTAATCGTAGGGTTATTAATCTTCGTTGTTGGGGTACCATCAGCATTATCATTCGGTATATTAAGTGATCTGAAGATTTTCGGGAAGACAGTCTTTGATTTAGCGGACTATGCAGTAAGTAACGTATTAATGCCACTTGGTGTATTATTAGTTTCTATCTTTGTTCCTTTAAAAATGAAGAAAGATGTATTAATGAAAGAGCTAGGTGTAAGTAAAAATAAAGGTTATAAACTATTCGTATTATGGTTATTCTTACTTCGTTATATCGCACCAATTGCGATTATTATCGTATTCTTAAATGTACTTGGCATTATATAAAAAGAAAGGTAGCGTATCATACAAAGATACGCTACCTTTTTATTTTGCTCTTTTTTGCAATTCATTTACTGTTACGAACTGATAGCCCTTCTTAGATAAAGAATCTAAAATACCTTCAATCGTTTGTAAATTTTCATTAGACTCATCATACATAGAGTGCAGTAAAATGATAGAACCTGGTTTTACATTTTTATTAACGTATTTAATTTTATCAGCCGCAGATTTATAAAAAGTATCGGGCTCAAGATCCCATGTGATTGTTCCGATATTGTTTTTATTTAAATAATATGGCAGCCCTATTAACTTCTTACCGTTAGGGGGCCTAAAATCAATTTCGCCTGTAAATCCTGTTTGGCGGATTAATGAATTCGTTTTTTCTATTTCACCTTTAATAAAAGAAGGTGTTTTGAAAACCATTCTATTATGAGAATATGTATGGTTTCCAAGTTGGTGCCCAGATTGCGCGATAGCTTCACCTAACGATAGATTTTTCTCTAATTCATTTCCAATTAAAAAGAAAGTAGCTTTAGCGTTGTATTTATCTAGTAGCGGTAATATTTGTTTTACATTGTTAGTAGGGCCATCATCAAAAGTTAAAGCGATCACTTTTTCATTTGTTTCTACACGTTGTGTTA
The DNA here is from genome assembly GCF_009183795.1 of Bacillus sp. B1-WWTP-T-0.5-Post-4. Lineage (NCBI taxonomy): Bacteria > Bacillati > Bacillota > Bacilli > Caryophanales > Bacillaceae > Bacillus > Bacillus sp. B1-WWTP-T-0.5-Post-4. The sequence goes on along the minus strand of NZ_WEIJ01000002.1, from coordinate 226,383 downwards.
AATATCCAAATAATTGAAAGCTTCTTGCGTTCATCAATTTGTATGTTCCGAATAATGCCGTGATAATAAAGAATAGTGTAACGATTGTAATGATAATTTTTTTCTTCATAATGTAACCTCACAATGATTTTTGATTCAATTAAAAAGTATTATATCAAACTAAGTAATTTCGTGCTTTAAGAAGGGTGTGGATGCAAGGAGAAGGAATTTATCATATAATAAAATACAAAAGGTATATTAGGAGGTGTTTATATGGCGATTATAATTCAATTGCCAGACACTGCAACGTCTCATGCAAAGCCAAGTATGGAAATGGCGATACTTTGCGTGAGGTAGACAAGTAATATACAATCGCCTATATGAGCTCGTATCATTTTTTATATTTGGCTTTGCACCTTATTGAAATGAACCATAAAAAATAAGGGGCGAGCAGAAATGAAATACGTAAAAGCTAATGCTGTTTTACCGGAGAGTTTAATTACTGAAATTCAAAAGTATATACAAGGTGAAACAATTTACATTCCGAAACAAGAAACGAAACATTATAAATGGGGTACACGATCTGGCGGAAGAAAACAACTAGATGAAAGAAATAAAGCAATTAAAGAAGCTTTTAAAAGTGGGATTGCTATTCATCAACTTGCAGAAGAATATTTTCTTTCTGGGGAAACGATTAAAAAGATTGTGTATTCTAAATAAGAGGAAAAGAGTCTGATTCATATATTACTTTGAATCAGACTCTTTTTGTTTTATATGTATTGGATATATGAGGTGTGAATGGGCATGATAATAGAAAAAATGTGCCGTTTTTTTATTAAATGGTATACAGAGCATTTGAAAAGTAGAAAGGTGAACATATATGAATCATATTGGACAAATAACGATAGAGCTTTTAGTTGGTTTTTTTGTTCTATTAATTGCTACAAAAATATTAGGGAAAACACAAATATCTCAGCTAACGCCATTTGATTTTATTTCTGCAATCGTCCTAGGTGAGCTCGTTGGAAATTCAATATATGATCCTAAAATTAAAGTATGGTCTATTTTATATTCAGTATTTGTTTGGGTAATTTTAATTTATACTATAGAAGTGATAACACAAAAAGTAAGAGGAACAAGAAGGTTTTTTGAAGGATATCCTTCAATTATTATTCGTAATGGAAAGATTGATCGTGAACAATTAAGCGTAAATCATTTGGATATAAACCAATTACAACAAATGCTTAGGCAACAAAAAGATATATTTTCAATCCGAGAAGTTGAATATATGATATTGGAACCGAACGGAAACATAAGCGTTCTGAAAAAAAGTAAATACGAATCTCCTACTATAAATGATTTAAGTTTAAAACATAAGCCTGTATACTTACCAATTTCATTAATTAGTGATGGAAAAGTAGTTAAGGATAATTTGAGGGAAGCGGGATTTGATGAAGGATGGCTTTATAAACAAATAAAGCAAAAAGGAATTACTAAATTTGAAGACGTATTATATGCGGAATGGAAAACAGATGATGGCTTCTTTTGTCAGGAAATGCAGCGGTAGAGAATAAGTGATATATGTAATGTTTGTTTCTAAGTTATCTTTTACATATCAAAAAACGTAATCATTGTATACAATAAAACTAGATCAACAATTTGTATGGAGTGATAAAGATGGAAGCGTTTATTAGAAGTGATCAATATAATTTTATAAAATCACAAGCTTATATTTTAGCAAACGGGCATGCAACGGCAAATGATAGAGGTGTAATTCAAGCGTTAAAATCGCTTGCGATTGAAAAGATAATACATGTATTTGAGAATTTAACGGATGAACAGAAAGAGTTAATTGATACGGTATTAACAGTTCAAAATAGAGAAGATGCAGAATCATTTTTAATGAAAATAAATCCGTATGTAATTCCGTTTCAAGAAGTTACAGCACAAACATTAAAAAAATTATTTCCTAAAGCGAAAAAGTTAAAACTTCCTGATATGGAAGAAATGGATATGAAAGAAATATCTTATTTAAGCTGGATTGATAAGGGGTCAAGCAGGAAATTTATTATAGCGAAAAATGATAAAAATAAATTTGTTGGTCTGCAAGGAACGTTCCAAAGTTTAAATAAAAAAAGCATTTGTTCGTTATGTCATGGACATGAAGAAGTAGGAATGTTTTTAGTTGAAATTAAAGGCGATGTACCAGGAACTTTCGTTAAAAAGGGAAACTACATTTGCAAAGATGGTGTAGCTTGCAATCAGAATATGAAATCGCTAGATAAATTGAACGATTTTATTGAACGCTTGAAGAAATAACGAGAAAACCTCTAGTATTTAAACTGGAGGTTTTTATTTTTTGAAGAAGTACAATAAGCTTTCTTTGTAAATGTAGATTTATAATGAAATTTGATAAAAATATCTATTATGATACAGTTGCTTATATGCAAGGAGGTAAAACATGGATTACCTTTTATCGAAAGAAAAAGTGAAGCGATGGCCCAAAGATATGATAGCGGCGGGGCGTTGTCATACAGTTGGCCTGAAATCGGATGGCACGGTAGTAGCGGTGGGCCGGAATAAAGAAGGGGAATGTAATGTAAGTGGCTGGCGAGATATTGAAGCAGTCGCAGTGGGCAATGTTCATATGGCAACGAACACGGGTAATGCTCATACAATCGGTCTTACATGTGACAGTACTGCGGTAGCAGTGGGTTGGAATAAGCATGAACAATGTGATGTAAACGATTGGCATAATATTGTAGCGGTTGCGGCAGGGTGGCGTCGTACTATTGGCCTGAAATCGGATGGCACGGTAGTAGCGGTGGGCCGAAATAAAGAAGGAGAATGCAATGTAAGCAGTTGGCAAGGTATTGTGGCAGTCACAGCGGGTGACTGGCATACAGTCGGTCTTAAATTGGACGGCACATTGACGACTGTGGGGAATAATCGATATGGTCAATGCAATGTAAGTAGCTGGCGAGGTATTGTAGCGGTCAAGGCTGGGTATCTTCATACTGTTGGTCTTAAACGAGACGGTACGGTGACAGCAGTGGGGAATGATAAACATAACCAGTGTGATGTAAGTGGCTGGCGAGATATTGTAGCAATAGCGGCTGGTACGAATCATACAATCGGACTTAAATCAAACGGTACCGTGGTGGCAGTGGGTTGGAATGAGTATGGTCAATGTAACGTAAGTGATTGGAGAGATATTGTAGCGATAGCGGCTGGTTGTGCACATACAGTCGGACTAAAATCAGACGGCACGGTGATCGCGGTAGGTAATAATGAATTTGGCCAATGCGATGTAGTTAGCTGGCGCGACATTCGGTTACCTGGCAAATAGTCAATTTACAATAAATCATTAGTAATATTATTCTATTTTAGGAGTAATTATGGAATAGGATATGTAGAAAATAATTAAACTTAAATCTGCTGAATAAGAATCTCTTTTGAAAAGGGATTCTTATTATTTTTCATAAAATGAGGGTGTAAATGGAATTTTTGAACAAATTTTATTTCAAAATTACAGTAGAAGATATAAATTAAAAAGTATAGAGGAGATAAAGGAATGCTTAAAAGGTTTTTACTTTCTTTACCGGATGTTTTACTTATATGTATCGTTCTCTACATAATGTACACAAATTCTTTTAGTTTTGGACAGATGCTAGTAATTTCCATTGCAATCGGAATTATTGGTGGTCTTGCTATTAGAATTTGTAAGGATGTATTCACGTATATAAGATGGACAATTAAACAAAGAAAAAATTGAATATGTTTAATAGTTATTAGGAGGGAATGAAATGACTAAGAAAAAGAATAGAGTGAAAAACGAGATAATACTTTGGTCACTAACAGCAATTGTTCTGTTAATTGTATGGTACTTTTATCAAAAATAAAAACGCAACGTACTAAAAAAGCACGATGCGTTTTTATTATTTTTTTTGCCAATTTTCTTTTATAAAGTCTTCACGCCCAGATTCTTTTTGCTCAGTAGCATATTTCTCTGGATTCTTTTTATAGAAATGTTGGTGGTATTCCTCTGCTTCGTAAAAAGGTGCAGCAGGACGAATTTCAGTCACGATTGGATCTTTAAACATACCGCTTTCTGCAAGAGCTTGTTTTGATTTTTCAGCAAGCCCTTTTTGTGTTTCGTTATGGTAAAAAATAGCGGTACGATAAGATGGACCACGGTCAAAAAATTGTCCGCCATCGTCAGTTGGATCGATTTGTGGCCAATATAAGTCTAGTAATTTCTGATAAGGAAAAATAGAAGGATCGAATGTAATTTGAACAACTTCTAAATGTCCAGATGTTCCAGCTTTTACTTGTTCATATGTTGGATTTTCTACATGACCTCCTGCATAGCCAGAAAGTACTTTATGAATACCAGGAAGTTCATCAAATGGTTTTACCATGCACCAAAAGCAACCGCCTGCGAAGGTTGCGAGTTCGTATGTTTTTTCGGACATTGCTGTAATCCTCCTAAATGTATATGTTTTATATAGTATTATATAAATTGTTTTATTGCGCAATAAAAAAGATTTGAAAATATATGTTTTTTATAAACAAGATCCTCCGCTCACATCAATTAATTGTCCAGTAACCCAGCGGCTGTCTGGAGAAGCAAGGAATGCAGCAGTATCGGCAATGTCTTCTACTTCACCTAAGCGATTGAAAGCGGAAATAGTAGTAGCGTACTGCTTCATCATTGGGTCGCTCAAGAGTTCTGCATTCATATCTGTTTTAATAAACCCTGGAAGTATTGCATTCACCGTTATTCCTCGTGCTCCAAGCTGTTTTGCTAGCGTAAAAGTCATTGTATTAATAGCGCCTTTCGTCATACTATATGCAACAAAATCAGGTAAAGAAATGCGGGTGGCAGCGGATGAAATATTAATAATTCGGCTATTGTCACGTAAACGTGGTAGTGCTAGTTGAATGATAAAGAATGGAGCTTTTGCATTTACTGAAACCATTCTATCAAAAAATTGTTCAGTCGTTTCTTCAATAAAAGCACCAGGACCAATGCCAGCATTGTTTATTAAAATATCAAATTGTGTTTCACCAGTGCGCATTTGTAATTCAGTATCTAAAGCGTTATAAAGGTTTTCTACACCGTGTAAGGATTCTAAATTTGCGCCGATAGAAAAAGCTTGGCCACCATCTGATCGAATTTCATGAACAGTTTCTTCAGCGTCATCTTTTCGATTACCGTAATGAACAGCAACCAATGCACCGTCATTTGCTAAACGTTTAGCGATTGCTCGTCCAATTCCTCGGCTTGCTCCTGTAACTAACGCTACTTTCCCTTTTAACATAGTTTCCTCATCTCCCCATAAACTTTATAAGTTTTTCTTTATGTAGTAATGCAAACATACTTAAGTAATATATGAGTGTATGTAAGTAATGCATTCCAATTTTGATTTGAGAAAAAATAAATAGAATGAATTTTGATTTTTTTGAAAAAACATGTTGACAAGGAAAAGAACAACGTCCTATAATACGTGTAACAAATAAAAGTTAATTAAGAATTTTCTAACTTTACATGTTGTATATGCAAAGAAGAGGAAAGTAGATGATTATGATCGTTTCAGAGAGCTACTCCAAGGCTGTGAGGGTAGTAACAATCGAATCATTGAAGATCACCTCGGAGCATCGCTTGCGAAAGGGAAACTGAGTAGAGGGCGGCGGCATCGTCTCCGGTAAAAGGACGGAGGTCTGATTGGACCTACAAAGCTTATATTTCGTGAGAAGTATAAGGAAGCTGAGTGGTAACGCGAAACTCTCGCCTCAGCAATCAAAGCTACTAAATTGTAGTAGTTGATTGCTGAGGCGAGAGTTTTTATTTTTAAAAATAGAAGAAGAGAATGCGTAGAAGAGGAGAGTAAATGATAAAGATTGTTTCAGAGAGCTGCCCCGAGGCTGTGAGGGTGGTAACAATTCACTCATTGAAAATCACCTTGGAGCACTACTTTTGAAAACTAGTAAAAAGTAGCGGGGTTGTTCCCGATAGAAAAACAAAAGTCTAATTGGACTTGCAGAGCTTATATTTCGTGAGAAGTATAAGGAAGCTGAGTGGTACCACGATTCCCTCGTCTCAGTAATGGATTGCTACAAGTATGTAAGTAATCGATTGTTGAGACGAGTATATTTTTAAGGTTTATATACTGAATATTCTGTTAAAAATACTCATCTCAGCAATCGATGTAGAAATAGATTGCAAAAAATAGAGAAAAAAAGAGGAGCGATGTGAGATGGGAAACCAGTACATTTACATGAATGGGGAATTTGTAGAAAAAGAAAAGGCAGTTGTTTCAGTATATGATCACGGTTTTTTATACGGAGACGGTGTATTTGAAGGGATTCGTAGTTACGGTGGAAATGTATTTTGTTTAAAAGAACATGTGAAACGATTGTATGAATCAGCGAAATCTATTTTACTAACAATTCCAATGACGGTAGAAGAAATGGAAGAAGCAGTTTTACATACACTCCAAAAAAACGAATATACTGATGCTTACATTCGCTTAATTGTCTCAAGAGGAAAAGGTGACTTAGGGCTCGATCCGAGAAGTTGTGTGAAGCCGAGCGTAATTATCATTGCAGAACAATTAAAGTTATTCCCACAAGAATTTTATGATAATGGGCTAAGCGTTGTATCTGTTGCATCAAGACGTAATACGCCAGATGCGTTAGATCCACGTATTAAGTCAATGAATTATTTAAATAACGTACTTGTAAAAATTGAAGCAGCACAAGCAGGAGTGTTAGAGGCTCTTATGTTAAATCAACAAGGATATGTTTGTGAAGGTTCTGGTGATAATGTTTTCGTTGTGAAAGATGGAAAAGTATTAACCCCGCCATCCTATTTAGGAGCATTAGAAGGTATTACGAGAAATAGTGTTATCGAGCTATGTGAGCGACTGAGTATTCCGTGTGAGGAAAGACCGTTCACTCGCCATGACGTATATGTAGCGGATGAAGTATTTTTAACAGGAACAGCAGCGGAGTTAATTCCAGTTGTAAAAGTTGATTCGAGAGAAATTGGAGATGGGAAACCAGGAAGTGTAACGAAACAATTGACCGAAGAATTTAAAAAATTAACGAGAGAAAGAGGAGTACGTGTTCCCGGGCTGACGGAAAGCTTAGCGTAAATAAGGAGAGGAGTTAATGGAAATGAAGCAGCAGTATACAGCGTATGAGAAGTTACAGTATGAAGAAATGACAGGCGCTGGGCACGTGATTCAATGTTTGAAGAAATTGGGTGTAACGACCGTTTTCGGCTATCCAGGCGGAGCGATTTTACCAGTATACGATGCGTTATACGAAAGTGGTTTGAAACATGTTTTAACTCGTCATGAGCAAGCTGCCATTCATGCGGCTGAAGGATATGCGAGAGCTTCTGGAAAGGTCGGGGTAGTCTTTGCTACCTCTGGCCCAGGGGCGACAAATTTAGTTACGGGCTTAGCAGACGCTTATATGGATTCGATTCCTTTAGTTGTCATTACCGGTCAAGTTGCGACGCCTTTAATTGGTAAAGATGGATTTCAAGAAGCGGATGTTGTCGGAATTACAGTACCTGTTACGAAGCATAATTACCAAGTTCGTGATGTAAATCATGTATCACAAGTTGTGCAAGAAGCTTTTTACATCGCCAAAAGCGGACGACCGGGACCAGTATTAATCGATATTCCAAAAGATGTTCAAAATGCAAAAGTCACCAGTTTCTTTAATGAAGAAGTTGATATTCCGGGGTACAAACCAGAACTTGTACCAGACAGCATGAAACTTAGAGAGGTGGCTAAAGCAATTTCAAAATCAAAGCGTCCACTTCTTTATATTGGAGGAGGTGTCATTCATTCAGGTGGATCCGATGAACTCTTCGAATTCGCAAGGGAGAACCGTATTCCAGTCGTTTCAACTTTAATGGGACTTGGTGCATATCCACCGGGAGATCCATTGTTTCTAGGGATGCTTGGTATGCATGGGACATACGCTGCTAATATGGCGGTAACAGAATGTGATTTATTACTTGCATTAGGTGTTCGCTTCGATGATCGTGTAACAGGAAAATTAGAACTTTTTTCTCCGCACTCGAAAAAAGTACATATTGATATTGATCCTTCTGAGTTTCATAAAAATATAACTGTAGAGCATCCGATTGTTGGTGATGTAAAAAAAGCGTTACACATGTTGTTACATATGTCTATTTATACCCAAACAGACGAATGGCTTCAGAAAGTAAAGGCATGGAAAGAAGAATATCCACTTTCTTATAAGCAAAAAGAATCTGAGTTAAAACCACAGCATGTGATCAACTTAGTAAGTGAATTAACGAATGGTGAAGCGATTGTCACAACAGAAGTAGGACAGCATCAAATGTGGGCTGCTCACTTCTATAAAGCAAGAAAACCTCGGACGTTCCTTACTTCTGGAGGATTAGGAACGATGGGGTTTGGTTTTCCAGCAGCAATCGGTGCTCAGCTAGCTAAAAAAGAAGAACTTGTTATTTGTATTGCAGGTGATGCTTCTTTTCAAATGAACATTCAAGAACTACAAACAATTGCTGAAAATAATATCCCTGTAAAAGTATTTATCATAAATAACAAATTTTTAGGGATGGTAAGGCAATGGCAAGAAATGTTTTATGAAAATCGTTTATCAGAGTCAAAAATTGGATCACCAGATTTTGTGAAAGTAGCAGAAGCTTATGGAGTAAAGGGATTAAGAGCAACAAATTCAACCGAGGCGAAACAAGTGATGTTAGAAGCATTTGCTCACGAAGGTCCTGTCGTAGTTGATTTTTGTGTAGAAGAAGGTGAAAACGTATTTCCGATGGTTCCGCCAAACAAAGGAAATAACGAAATGATTATGAAGAGGTGGGAAGAATGAGTCATACTTTTTCACTCGTTATTCATAACGAGCCAAGTGTCTTATTACGTATAAGTGGGATTTTTGCTCGACGTGGTTATTATATTTCTTCTTTACATTTAAATGAAAGAGATACTAGTGGTGTTTCTGAAATGAAACTCACAGCAGTTTGTACTGAAAATGAAGCGACATTACTTGTTAGTCAGTTGAAAAAATTAATTGATGTTCTGCAAGTAAATAAATTATAAGGAGTGTATGGAATATGAAAACATATTATGAAAAAGATGCAAATGTAGAGTTATTACAAGGGAAAACTGTTGCAGTAGTTGGTTATGGATCACAAGGGCATGCGCAAGCACAAAATTTACGTGATTCTGGTGTAGAAGTAGTAGTTGGTGTTCGTCCTGGTAAGTCGTATGAAGTAGCGAAAGCGGATGGGTTTGAAGTAATGTCTGTTTCAGAAGCGGTTCGAACCGCACAAGTTGTACAAATGTTATTGCCAGATGAACAGCAAGCACATGTATATAAATCAGAAGTAGAAGAGAATCTCCGTGAAGGACAAATGTTACTTTTCTCACATGGATTTAACATTCACTTCGGCCAAATTAATCCGCCAAGTTACGTAGATGTAGCAATGGTTGCGCCAAAAAGTCCAGGTCATCTCGTTCGCCGTGTATATCAAGAAGGAAATGGTGTTCCGGCATTAGTCGCAGTGCATCAAGATGCGACGGGAACAGCGCTACATGTAGCATTAGCGTATGCAAAAGGTGTAGGTTGTACACGGGCGGGTGTAATTGAAACGACATTCCAAGAAGAAACCGAAACGGATTTATTCGGTGAGCAAGCTGTACTTTGCGGCGGGGTAACTGCACTTGTGAAGGCCGGGTTCGAAACGTTAACGGAAGGTGGATATCGCCCTGAAATTGCATACTTTGAATGTTTGCATGAATTAAAGCTAATTGTTGACTTAATGTACGAAGGTGGATTAACGAATATGCGCCATTCTATTTCAGATACGGCAGAGTTTGGAGATTATGTAACAGGATCGAGAATTGTTACAGATGAAACGAAGAAGGAAATGAAGCGTGTTTTGACAGAAATTCAGCAAGGTGAATTTGCGAAGAAATGGATTTTAGAAAATCAAGCAGGGCGTCCGACGTATAACGCAATGAAAAAAGCAGAGCAAAATCATCAATTAGAAAAAGTGGGAGCAGAGCTTCGTGAAATGATGAGTTGGATTCATGCACCGAAAGAATTAGTAAAGAAATAGAGTAAGAGAGTATAAATGAAAAATATGTAAGAGGGGATTTGACAAGATGAGAAGTGACATGATTAAAAAAGGTTTTGATAAAGCGCCGCACCGTAGTTTATTAAAAGCAACTGGTTTGAAAGATGAAGATTTTGATAAACCTTTTATAGCGATTTGTAATTCTTTTATTGAAATTATTCCAGGGCATAAACACTTGAACGAGTTTGGGAAACTTGTAAAAGAGGCAGTTCGTGCGGCAGGTATGGTACCATTCGAATTCAATACAATTGGAGTTGACGATGGTATTGCGATGGGGCATATTGGTATGCGTTATTCTCTTCCGAGTCGTGAAATAATTGCAGATTCAGTAGAAACGGTTGTAAATGCACACTGGTTTGACGGCATGATTTGTATCCCAAACTGTGACAAAATTACACCAGGTATGATGATGGCTGCACTACGTATTAATATTCCGACTGTGTTTGTTTCAGGCGGCCCGATGGCAGCAGGAAAAACATCTAAAGGAGAAGTTGTTGATCTGAGTTCCGTTTTTGAAGGAGTAGGAGCTTATCAATCTGGGAAAATTTCAGAAGAAGAATTAAAAGATATTGAAGATCATGGCTGTCCATCTTGTGGATCTTGTTCGGGTATGTTTACCGCGAACTCTATGAATTGTTTATGTGAAGTGTTAGGTTTAGCTCTTCCTGGTAACGGGAGTATTTTAGCAATTGATCCAAGACGTGAAGAGTTAATTAAACAAGCAGCAGAGAAATTGAAAATTTTAATTGAAAGAGATATTAAACCAAGAGACATTGTAACGGAAGAAGCAATTGATGATGCGTTTGCGCTTGATATGGCGATGGGCGGTTCAACAAATACAGTGTTGCATACATTGGCGCTCGCGCAAGAGGCTGGATTAGATTACGATATGAACCGTATTGATGCCGTTTCAAGACGTGTACCACATTTATGTAAAGTAAGCCCTGCTTCCAATTGGCATATGGAAGATATTGATCGTGCGGGCGGGATTAGTGCAATTTTGAAAGAGATGAGCCGGAAAGAAGGAGTACTTCATCTTGATCGAATAACTGCTACGGGGCAAACATTAAGAGAAAATATTGCTGAGGCAGAGATTAAAGATAAGGAAGTTATTCACTCTCTTGAAAACCCTCATAGTGAGGAAGGAGGATTGCGTATATTAAAAGGCAACCTTGCGAAAGATGGAGCGGTTATTAAAAGCGGTGCAACAGAGGTAAAGCGTTTTGAAGGACCTTGCGTTATTTTTAATTCACAAGATGAGGCACTTGCTGGCATTATGCTTGGGAAAGTGAAAAAAGGAGATGTAGTTGTCATTCGTTATGAAGGACCAAGAGGTGGCCCTGGTATGCCAGAAATGTTAGCACCAACATCAGCAATTGCTGGAATGGGATTAGGTGCTGAGGTTGCATTATTAACGGATGGACGTTTCTCTGGAGCTTCACGTGGAATTTCAGTAGGACATATTTCACCAGAAGCAGCAGCGGGCGGGATGATTGCACTTCTTGAACAAGGGGATATTGTATGTATTGATGTTGAAGAACGTTTGTTAGAAGTAAGAGTGAGTGATGAGGAATTAGAAAAGCGTAAAAAAGAATGGAAACGACCAGAACCGAAAGTGAAAACTGGCTGGCTTGGACGTTATGCACAAATGGTAACATCGGCGAATACAGGGGCTGTTCTGAAAATCCCAAATTTTGATTGAGCCAATTTAAAAGAGATAAGGATGATATATAATGGTGCAAAAGGTCAAGGAGAGAGTGAAAATTGAAGATATCTTAATGGCTCATAATTGCATGAAAGATATCGTTATTAAAACACCGTTACAACGTGATACAGTTTTATCTGAGAAATATGATTGTGACGTTTATGTAAAACGAGAAGACTTACAATTAATTCGCTCTTTCAAAATTCGTGGTGCATACAATTTGATTCAAAGTTTACCGAAAGAAAAGTTACAAAACGGTGTTGTTTGTGCAAGTGCTGGTAATCATGCGCAAGGAGTTGCTTATACATGTAATTTATTGAAGATTCCGTCGAAAATATTTATGCCCACAACAACACCGAAACAAAAAGTATCACAAGTACAATTTTTCGGTGGTGATTTCGCAGAGATTGTATTAGTTGGTGATACATTCGATAGCTCTTTCCAAGAAGCACAGTGTTATTGTGAAGAAAATAGAATGACATTTGTTCATCCGTTTGATGATCCGTATGTCGTTGCTGGTCAAGGGACAGTGGCAGTTGAAATTATGCATGATATGGAGAAACCGGTTGATTATATCTTTACAGCAATCGGTGGTGGTGGATTAGCATCAGGTGTTGGTACATATGTAAAAGGTGTTAGTCCTACTACAAAGGTTATTGGTGTAGAACCGATGGGAGCTGCATCTATGAAAGAGGCTTTTCTTCAAAATGATAATGTCGCATTAGAGAAAATAGATAGTTTTGTTGATGGGGCAGCGGTTAAAAAGGTAGGAAAGTTAACTTTTGAAACTTGTAAAGATGTAATTGATGACATTGTTTTAGTACCAGAGGGAAAAGTTTGTACGACGATTTTAGAACTGTATAAGAAAAATGCGATTGTAGCTGAACCGGCTGGTGCACTCTCTATTGCAGCACTTGATTTATACAGGGATGAAATAAAAGGTAAAACAGTTGTATGTACGCTAAGTGGTGGAAATAATGATATTGATAGAATGCAAGAAATGAAAGAGCGTTCGCTCATTTATGAAGGACTGAAACATTACTTTATCATTGAATTTCCGCAACGTTCAGGTGCGCTAAGAGAATTTCTTGATAAAGGATTAGGACCAGAAGATGACATTACGCGCTTTGAGTATATTAAGAAACATAATAAAGAAAATGGTCCAGCATTAGTCGGAGTAGAATTAAAACATAAAGAAGATTATGAGCAATTAATTACTCGCTTTAAAGAAAATAATATTCAATTTATGGAGCTTAATAAAAACCCTGTTTTGTTTGATTTGCTTATTTAATAGAAGGGAAGAGTTAGCATCTAAATAAAAAAGATAGATACAAGCGAGGAAATATAGTGCTTGTTCTATCTTTTTTATAGTTAAACTAGAACATAAAAGTAGAACTGCTATAGACATTTTATAAATATTCTCTAACAAACTTACATTTTCTAATAAGTCTTTCAGCATGTTTATCACCTATTCTGTAAAGTATATTACAGAGAAATAGATCTTGAACTGTCTAGTTTCGTTTGTTTTTTATTTTCCCTGTATCATCAATTTCTACATCAGTTGAAATTGTTTGTAAATATTGAAGAGCTTTTTTCTTTTCTTCCTCATTTACAGGGGAAACTTGGTTGTTGCGAATGATATAAGGATTGAATGACATTTGGACATCCTTTCCTTTAAAAGTTAAAGTTAATACGCCAGTTTCAGCGCTTTTCCCATTCACATAACTCGGGAATAAAAAGTTACCTAATGAGTAAGCGATAGGAACTTTATTATAATACTCAAATCCTTGTAACCAATGTGGGTGACTCCCGACAATCGCGTTAGCTCCTGCTTCAACCATTTTAGGTACATATTGCTTTTGGTATTCTACCGGACGGTTTGATTTTTCAACGCCCCAATGCATATAGACGATTAAATAGTCTGCATCTTTCTTTTGTTCTTTAATTGTTTTTGTTACAAGATTTAAATCATAGCCATTCGCAACGCCAGGTTTATTTTCACCAGCTACCCAATTAGAATCAGGCATAAATCGAACGAAGGAAAGAAATTTAAATTTTTTCCCTTTTACGGTCATTTCTCGTGCTGTATATGCATCTTTCGCATTTTTTCCAGCTCCAGTGTAAGGGAACTTTAATTTTTCTACGTGAGAAATCGTATCTAATAATCCATCTTGCCCATAATCAAGTGTGTGGTTATTCCCAATATTTACGATGTCATATCCAGTGTTTTTAATAGCTTGTAGTGTAGATGGATCACTTTTAATCCAAAACAGTTGTCCAGGTGCTTTCTTTTCTTTCGTTGTAAATGCCGACTCTAAATTCACAAAAGAAATATCAGCTTTTTTTATTTCTTCTTTTACATGTTGGAATGGGTAATCAGCCCCATTCTTTTCGATTATAGGACGTAATTGCCAATCAAACATTGTATCACCAGAGAAGGTGAGTGTGATTTCTTGGTCTTCTATTTTCTTTTCGCTTTTTGAAGCGGTTTTACTAGATTTGTTTTGTAAATCGGGTTTGTCTTTTGCTTTTGAAATAAAAGAGTAATTGATTAATAAAACAATCGGTGTAATGAAAAAGGCTATTAACAAAAATCGTTTTAGTAAAGTTTTCATGTATACCTTCCCTTTTAATATTATCCCGCAATTAAATTAACACTGAATCTATTAAAGGTAATTAAAGTTACAAAAAATAGCGGGTTATGCAGTGGAAAACATTTGTTAATATTCTCAATATTAAGTTAACATATAGATGACCTGTAAATCAATGTATAAACCAAAATATAGAAATAAAGAATTCGAAGGGTGAAGAATGAGAAATGGTTATATTAGGAGCAGTTGTAAATGGAATTTGTATTATATTTGGTACTTTACTTGGTAAATTATTTAGTAGGATTCCAGAAAGTATGAAAGGGACGATAATGCACGCAATCGGTTTAGCGGTTACTGTGCTTGGGCTTCAAATGGCATTAAAAAGTGAAAACTTTCTTGTTGTCATACTGAGTTTAGTGATTGGTACGGTAATTGGAGAATGGTTACAATTAGAAGAAAAGTTAAAACATTTAGGGGATTGGCTAGAAAATAAAGTTGGATCGAAAGGGAAAGGTAGCATATCAGAAGGTTTTGTAACAGCTACTTTAATTTTTGCAATTGGCGCGATGGGGATACTTGGTGCACTTGACAGTGGGATTCGCGGAAATCATGATATTTTATTTACAAAGGCGATTATCGATGGATTTATTTCTATTATATTAGCGACAACTCTAGGAATTGGCGTAGTATTTTCGGCGATTCCAGTTGTTTTATATGAAGGTGGTATTGCAGTTTTTGCAACACAAATTAATAGTTTTGTCCCGAAAGAATTAATGAACCAATTTATAGTGGAGATGACGGCTACGGGCGGCATTATGATATCTGCTATTGGATTGAACTTGCTTAGTATTATTAAAATCAAGGTGGCAAATTTACTTCCAGGTATATTGGTAGTGGGTGTAATTGTTTCAATTATTTATGGTTACGGTTTGTTAGTAAATTAGTAGAGGATGGAAACACATATGGAGGAATTTCAATTTACAAAACGTGTGCATAAAATATTGGAGATTGCAGCAAAAGAGAGTGAGTATAACATAATTCACCCAGTCCATCTGTTTATAGGTATGTGTAAAGAAGGTACAGGAGTTTGCGCTGAGTTATTTATGTATTTGTTTCACAAAGTCGGTCCAGATTTTTTAGAAAAACTTTCGTTACGAAAACAATTCGATTTACATAATCAAGAGTATAAAAAAATAGGGCAATATAAACTATCTTATAAGGCGATAGAAATTTTACAAATAGCGAAGAAACGTATGGAACGCTTTCAGCAAGTAGTAGTAAATGAAGGACATGTTATGTATGCATTATTTCGTGTAGATACAAATATTGGTGGATTTATACATACACAAATGCAAAAAGATATATTACGTATTACAGCTGCACCGAGAGACTTAGCGGTTGATTTAAATCGTTTTAAAGCTATTTATAATACATTATTTTGTCATGTAAGAAGAGTTAGTCCTTCTGATTTTGATAAGTTATCACGATTTGTAGTGGATGAATTTGGTGAACGGTGGTTACAGTCGATTGATTATGGATTTCGGACATATAACGAAAAGTTACCTATCTATATTGCACAGCAGGAGGAAGTAATAGTTGGTTTCGCCTGTTACGATGTAGTGAGAGGAAAGAAAGGCTTGTTTGGTCCAATGGGCATAGCGAAACAAAATCGTGTGAAAGGTGTAGGAAAAGAATTATTGCATCATTGTTTATATAATATGAAGCAAGATGGATATGAATATGCGAGTATTGGACAAGCAGGTCCCATTGAGTTTTACGAGAGAAATTGTAATGCTCGTTTAATACCGATAGATAATAAGTAACCAACTTCATATAGAGGAGTTGGTTTTATTATGAAAATGATGTAGAGATGTAGTGGTTTTTACTAGAAAATAGCGGGTTTTGTAGTAAATCTTGCATATAAAGCAAATTACTAAACTTTTTACAAGAAAGGGTGTAGAATGGGTATCTAAAGAAAGAAGGTGTGAAAATGGCCAGCTGGAAACGGAATTTAATGATTTGTTGGCTAGGTTGTTTTACCACTGCAGCCGGTATGAGTTTAGTAATTCCTTTCTTATCTTTTTATATTGAGGAATTAGGAGTAACTGGCACTTCAAGCATTGCACAGTGGTCGGGACTTGCATTTGGTGTAACATTTTTAATGGGTGCGATCGTATCGCCAATATGGGGAAAGCTTGGTGATATACATGGACGGAAATTGATGCTTATTCGTGCTAGCCTCGGTATGGCGATTATTATGACGCTTATGGGGTTTGTAACGGATGTGTATCAACTAGTCGCACTAAGATTTTTAATGGGAGCAGTATCTGGTTTCCTTTCAACAGCGATGACATTTATTGCAGCAGAAACTCCGAAAGAACATTCAGGTTGGGCGATTTCCACAATTTCAACTGGTGGTGTGAGCGGTTCGTTACTTGGCCCGTTACTTGGAGGTTATTTGTCTGAGTTAATTGGAATGCGTCATGTCTTTCTTGTTACAGGAGCTTTTTTATTCCTTTCCTTTCTCATCGTTTTTTTCTTCTTGCATGAAGAAAATCACTCTGCTCAAGCAAAAAAAACACAGCCGAAAAAAGTATGGACGATGGTCCCAGCGAAGCATTTAATTATTAGTTTATTTGTAACAACATTTATTATTCAACTTGCTAATATGTCAGTTCAACCAATTGTTACATTGTACGTGAAAAATTTAGTAGGTCCTCATACTGCACATATTGAAACAATTGCGGGTGCAGTTATGTCAGCGACAGGATTAGCAGTTATTTTGGCAGCACCAAGACTAGGAAGATTATCAGATCATATCGGTCCTCAAAAAACGTTAGTTGTAGCGTTGTTTGCAGCTGGAATTATTTTTATCCCGCAAGCATTTGTAACCTCAGCTTGGCAACTATTAATTCTTCGATTTTTATTAGGTATCGCACAAGCAGGATTATTGCCTTCCGTACAAACTCTACTAAAACAACATACACCAACCCATGTTACGGGACGAATATTTGGATATAATCAGTCGTTTCAGTTTTTAGGAAATATGATTGGGCCAGTGCTCGGGGGACAAATTGCAGCGCATGCAGGCTTCCAATATGTTTTCCTCTCTACATCATCACTATTATTTATTGCGTGTATTTGGGTTTATTTTCATAATAAGAACGAAGAAGTATCAGAGAAACAACGTTTGGAAGTTAGTTAACTAAGTGAATGAAAAAGAAAAAGGATGAAGCAACATGTGCTTCATCCTTTTTCTTTAAAATCGAAGACAAAGATAACTTAATGTACCAAGCTCGTAACTACGGTGAATGACTTCACCGCTATTTTCACTACTTCCCATAGCGATAAATAAAGGAACAAAATGTTCTGCTCTTGGTACTGCTAATTGTGCATGAGGAGCATTTTTCTCCCAATTAAACAATGAATCTTTATCGTTATTCTGCATATGTTTAATAATCCAATCATCAAATTCAATTGCCCATTTTTCAGGTGTAGTTTGATTCCATTTCAGTGCTCGTAAATTATGAACGGTAACGCCACTCCCGATTACTAAAATATCTTCTTGTCCGAGTCCTTTAAGTGCTTCTCCAATTTCAAATTGTTCTTTTGCAGAAAGGAATGGATTGACTGATATTTGCACGACAGGAATATTTGCTTCTGGATACATGCGGTGCAGGAGTGTCCATGAACCATGATCTAAACCTCTCGTCATATTATGATGGACTGAAATACCTTTGTTCTTAAATTTTGTTTCTAAAATAGATGCAATATGAGAAGAGCCTTTCGCACGATATTTGATTTCGTATAACTCAGGGGGAAAACCTCCAAAATCATAAATTGTTTCATACTCGTTATCTGATGAGGAAATCGTTAATACTTCACTTTCCCAGTGAGCAGTGAAAATAACAATTGCTTTCGGTTTATATGTTTCTCCAAGTATTTTTAAAAATCGTGTATAGTCTGTATCTTGAATAGCGAGCATAGGCGAACCATGTGCTAAAAATAATGATGGCATCATAATAGTAGAAACCTCCTAAAAATTATATAGTTACTTTATGTAAGTAACTATATAATTTTATTTTGAATTCGTCAAGAGATTAGTTTAAAAGCAAGTCTGAAAAATACATCATTTGTCATAATGAAAGCAATTACATATAATATAAAATAAGAAAAGTGAATGGATATTCATTTTCTTAAAGCTATACATAATAGAGTTGGGGGCTGACGAAATGAATGTACAGGAAAGTTTCGTTACGGCATTGGATGGATCGGAAATTTATTTGCGTAAATGGTTACCAGAAGGAGATCCGAGAGGAATTATTCAAATTGCACATGGCATGACAGAGCATGCAGGGGTGTATACAGAATTTGTAGATGCTTTATTGGAAGCAGGGTATGGTGTTTATGCGCATGATCATAAAGGACATGGGAAAACAGTAAAAAAAGAAGAAGATTATGGTCATTTTGAACCAAATATAGGGTGGAATCAAGTTGTATCGGATGTTATCTTTGTTTCAGAAAGGATAAAAGAAGAGCAGTCAAGTCCTTTGTTTTTACTTGGACATAGTATGGGTTCTTTTTTATCAAGACGTGCTGTACAACTTAGGGGTGAACTATACGATGGATTTCTGATTTCAGGAACAGGTGGAAATCCAGGGCTTTTAGGAGCTATTGGTCATAAAGTAGCAACAATCGAAATGAAATTGCGCGGGGCAAAAACGAAAAGTCCAATGTTAAACTTTTTATCTTTCGGAAACTTCAATTCGAACTTTAAGCCAAATCGTACAAAATTTGATTGGTTATCTTCAGATAATAATCAAGTTGATAAATATATTGCGGATCCGTTATGTGGTTTCATTTGTACGACGAGTTTTTACCGAGAATTATTTTCTGGAGTATTAGAAGTAAATAAACTAGAAGAATACAAGAAGACGCCAAAGAATCTTCCAATACATATATTCTCTGGTGATCGTGATCCTGTTGGCGATATGGGGAAAGGTGTAAAAGAAGTATATGAAAACTATAAAAAATGTGGTGTGAAAGATGTGACACTACGTTTATATGAAAATGGTAGACATGAAATGTTTCATGAAGTAAATAAGGATGAAGTATTTAAAGATTTAATTTCGTGGTTAGATGCGCATAATAAATGAGAAAGATAATCCCAAACTGTTTGTAGTTTGGGATTATCTATTATACAGAAATAGGGGCAATAAATTCTTAAATTCACTTTACTTAATAAAAAATAAATCTTATTCTATAGTCGTTCAAAAAATAAAGAAATATTGTATGAGAGGAAACCTCACTTTTCTGAAGTGAGGTTTTTTGTAGTAACGAAGTAATAGTGAATAAAACTAATTTTAAAAGTAACCTAAAATCAAACTTTTTATAAAGCAACAGATGCTCGTTCATAATAGTAGTATAATAGTGAATGAGGTGTTAATAGAATGGAAGATAGAACATTAGGTTTATTACTAGATGTTGTTGGGGAATTATTTTCAGATGAAATTTCAATTGCTGTTTCGAATACGAAAGAATATATTTACTATCGGCCAAGTAAACGAATTGATTTAAAGATTAGTGTCGGGGATCCTATAAAGGAAGGAACGATTGCTCATAAAGCGATGGTGATGAATCAAAAAACATCTGAGTTTATGAATCGGGATGTTTTTGGTATTCCTTATCATGGAATGGCTGTACCATTTTCAAACAATGGAAAGCTTGAAGGGTGCGTAACGGCAATTTATCCAGCTTTAACGGATGGAAAGTCAGTCGTTACTTTAAAAACAACAGACGGCTGGATTCCGGTTCCTTTTTCAAAGGTTATGTATTTAGAGGCTAAAGATAAAAAGACGTACGTGAATTCAGAAGAGTTATCAGGAACACATAAATACTCTCTGCAAGAATTCGAATACTTGCTTCCGAAAGATTCATTTATTAGATGTCACCGTTCGTTTATTGTAAATGTTAATCATATTAAAGCGATTTATCCTGATACCCATTCTACTTTTGTACTTTCGATGGATAATGGTGAGAGAGTACCAGTTAGTCAATCATACGCTAGTTATTTCCGTAAGCTTCTAGGATTCTAAATTTTTCTGCTTTAGAACCTAGATTTGCTGTTCTGTCTGAATTTTCGGCATTGTATACTAAAATCCCTATTTTGATAGTGTTAATGTGTAAAATAATTATGAATATTCAATGAGAGAGGGATTACATATGGAGAATAATTTAGATAGAATCAGAGATCAACGTCTAAAAGATCGGGTAGTTACACCTGAAGAAGCAGCTTCCTGGATTCAAAGTGGAATGACTTTAGGCTTAAGTGGGTTTACACGTGCAGGTGATGTAAAAGCAGTCCCATTTGCGCTTGTAAACCGAGTTAAGAATGATGAATCTTTTAAAGTAAATGTTTATACTGGGGCTTCTTTAGGCTCGGATGTAGACAAATTATTTGCTGAGGCAGGAATTTTAGGGAAAAGATTACCTTTCCAAGCTGACGCGACTATGCGAAAAGGAATTAATAACGGAGACTTTTTATTTGTGGATCAACACTTGTCTCATACAGCAGAGTTACTCCGCGCTGACGTTCTGGATATAGATTTCGCTATTTTGGAAGCGGTTGCGATTACAGAGGACGGAATGATTATTCCAACCACTTCAATTGGAAATTCCTTAGCGTTTTCCTTAAATGCTAAGTCTATTATTATTGAAATGAATATGGCTCAATCCGCGCAATTAGAGGGGCTACATGATCTATATGAACCAGGTAAACAAGGGGAGAGGCTTCCAATTCCGCTTGTGAAAACAGATGACCGAATTGGAACAATCGGTATTCCAATTGATCCTGAAAAAGTAAAGGGAATTGTGTTTACGAATCAATTGGATTCGCCATCGACAATTGTTCCTCCGGATGAAGAAACTGTTATTATGGCACAGCATTTAATAGAATTCCTTCGAGAAGAAGTTAAAGTAGGCCGATTAACAAATCGTTTAGCGCCGTTACAATCAGGAATTGGTTCAGTGGCTAACGCCGTATTGCATGGAATGTTAGATTCAGAATTTGAAGATTTAGAAGTATATTCCGAGGTTTTACAAGATGCAGTTTTTGATCTTATGGATGCTGGAAAAGTCAATTTTGCTTCTTGTTGTTCTATCACGCTTTCTGAAGAGAAAATGCAACAAGTATTTTCTAACTTTGAAAAATATCGTGACAAATTAATGATGCGTCCGCAAGAGATTTCCAATCATCCTGAAATCATTCGTCGCCTTGGATTAATCTCAATTAATACTGCATTAGAATTAGATATATACGGAAATGTTAACTCTACTCACGTTTTAGGTACAAAAATGATGAATGGTATTGGTGGGTCTGGTGATTTTGCAAGAAATGCACGCTTAGCTATCTTTGTTACTAAATCGATTGCGAAAGGTGGTAACATTTCAAGTATTGTTCCTTTCGTTTCTCATGTAGACCATACTGAACATGATGTAGATGTTATCGTCACTGAACAGGGGTATGCCGACTTAAGGGGACTTGCGCCAAGAGAAAGAGTGGAACTTATTATTGAGAATTGCGCACATCCAATGTATCGTGATCAACTACGTGCTTATTACGAAGAAGCAAAAACAAGAGGTGGACAAACTCCTCATATTTTAGAAAAAGCTTTTTCTTGGCATACGAATTATGCTAAAAATGGAACAATGCTTGAAGCGGTAGTAGAAACTGTATAGGTTTGTATCGTACAAAATAGTAAAATGAATGAGTGAGTTTGAAGATTAAATTTTAGAAAAAGAGAACGCCAACTTTTAGGGATGGCGTTCTTTTTCTTTAAAAAAATTGTTGAAAATTGTACTGGTTATAATAAAGATTTATAAAAATAATCTCTAATTTATGAAAATAAAAGGTTTTTTGAAGTGCTTTCCGAATCAATTTAGTAGTTTACATATCGAAGGTGAGGAAAAAGAATCATGAAGATAAGAGAAGTGTTATTAAGTGAAGCAAATGAATTAAGTGAACTCGCACTACAATCAAAAGCAACGTGGGATTATAGTGAAGAATTCATACTTGCTTGTAAGGAAGATTTAACAATTACAGAAGAATACATAAAAAATAATTTTGTATATGTTTTAGAAAACGATAATGCGAAGATTGGTTTTTTCTCATTTTTACGTAATGATAAAGCTCTCGATTTCTTGTACATTCATCCTGATTACAAAGGAAAAGGTTACGGGAAAATACTTTGGGAGTATGTAATAGAAAAAGCCAATGAACTAGGATTAAAAAGTTTTACGATTGATAGTGATCCGAATGCAAAAGGATATTACTTGAAAATGGGAGCACAGTTAATAGGAGAGACACCATCAACTGTCTTTAAGGGTCGTGTACTGCCTCTTTTGAAATATGATGTGTAAAACTATTAATAGTAGGGGAAGATTAGAATGGATGATGTAAAGGAAAAAAGAATATATGAAGCACTAATAAAATCGTGGTCGATTGAAACAAGTTCAAAGTGGATAATTGAAAACCCAGCAAAGGGACAATGTGGTGTTACAGCTCTTGTCGTTCAAGACATATATGGAGGAGAAATTAAAAAGACAAAAGTAAGAGAGGTATGGCACTTTTATAACTTTATAGATGGGCAGAGATTTGATTTTACAGAGACTCAATTCAATGGAAAATTGAATTATATGGATGAAAAGTCAAATCGGGAAGAAGCATTTGCAGATACAAATGAAAAACAATATAGCATTTTGAAGGGAAAAATAACGAAAGAATTAAAATTATCTTTTGACTCTTAATCTTTAATAAGTTACTATAATGGTGGTAACTTATTAAAGGGAACTTCATAGAGTTGAAAGGGGAAATACTTTTGAAAACAACTTATGTAAACGCTACAATTGTAACGATGAATGAACAAAACGAAGTGATAGAAAATGGATATATCATTGTAGAAAATGATCAAATTATAGATGTAAAGAGCGGAGAATTCGCTAATGATTTTGAAGTAGATGAAGTAATTGACATGAAAGGAAAGTGGGTTTTACCAGGGCTTGTAAATACACATACACACGTTGTAATGAGTCTCCTAAGAGGTATTGGCGATGATATGTTATTACAGCCGTGGCTTGAGACGAGAATTTGGCCACTGGAAAGTCAATTTACTCCCCAAATTGCGGTCGCTAGTACGGAATTAGGATTACTTGAGATGGTGAAAAGTGGTACAACATCATTCTCTGACATGTTTAATCCAATTGGAGTAGATCAAGACGCAATTATGGAAACGGTATCAAGGAGCGGGATGCGAGCTGCTGTTTCAAGGACTTTATTTAGCTTCGGAACGAAAGACGATGAAAAGAAAGCGATTGAAGAAGCTGAGAAATATGTGAAGCGTTACTATAACGAAAGTGGCATGTTAACTACGATGGTTGCACCACATAGTCCATATACATGTAGTACAGAATTGTTAGAAGAGTGCGCACGGATTGCAGTAGAGAATCAAACAATGGTTCATATCCACCTTTCTGAAACAGAGCGTGAAGTACGTGATATTGAAGCACAGTACGGAAAACGTCCAGTAGAATATGCAGCGAGCTGCGGATTGTTTAAACGCCCAACAGTTATTGCACACGGTGTAGTATTAAATGATGATGAGCGTGCATTTTTAGCAGAACATGATGTTCGAGTAGCACATAACCCAAATAGTAATTTAAAACTAGGTTCTGGTATAGCGAATGTAAAAGCGATGCTAGAAGCAGGAATAAAAGTAGGAATTGCAACAGATAGTGTTGCATCTAACAATAATTTAGACATGTTTGAAGAAATGCGCATAGCGACTTTATTACAAAAAGGTATTCACCAAGATGCAACAGCATTACCAGTTGAAACAGCTCTTACACTTGCGACTAAAGGGGCTGCTGAAGTAATCGGGATGAAACAAACAGGGTCACTAGAAGCTGGTAAGTGTGCTGATTTTATTACGATTGACCCGTCTAATAAGCCGCATTTACAACCAGCGGATGAAGTGTTATCACACCTTGTATATGCTGCTAGTGGAAAAGATATAAGCGATGTAATTATTAACGGAAAACGTGTCGTTTGGAATGGCGAATGTAAAACGTTAGATGAAGAGCGTATTATATTTGAAGCAAGTCGTTATAAACGAGGTCTGCAAAGATAGATAATTATGTGGCAGTTGAAAAAGCTATCCTTTTAAAAGGATAGCTTTTTTCTTGAACGAATAAATATTCAAAAGAATGTCGCATCTTTCTGTTAGTATTTCTGCTATAATATATTACGCTTTATAATATTTTATATTTAAGGAGAACAACTCATGAAGCGAAAAAAGAGCCATTTAATGGTAATGGCACTTGTTACATCTTTATTATTAACAGCTTGTAATAATAAAGCGGATAAAAGTGACATAGAGGTTAAAAAACAAGTGTTAAATGTAACAGTATCAGAAGAAATTCCTTCTCTGGACACTGTGAAAACAACAGATGGTACATCAGCACACATTATGCAGAATATATTTGAAGGGTTATATGTATTAAACGATCAAGATCAGCCTACTCCAGCCATAGCAAAATCGTTTAAAAGAAGTGAAGATGGTAAGAAATATACATTTGACTTGCGTAAAGATGCAAAATGGTCAAATGGGGATAATGTAACAGCAAATGATTTTATATTTGCTTGGAAACGTGCAATTAACCCTGAAACAGCCTCTCAATATGCGTCCATGCTCTTTTATGTAAAAAATGCGAAAGAGATCAATAAGGGAACAATGCCTCTTGATGCACTTGGGGTTAAAGCGATAAATAATTATACGTTAGAAGTTGAACTCGAACAGCCAGTTCCGTATTTTTTACAGTTGTTAGCACTACCTATATACTTACCACAGCATGAATCATTTTTGAAAGAACAAGGAAACAATTATGCATTGGAACCTAGTAATCTCATATATAACGGTCCATTTGTATTAGAAAAATGGAAGCATGAACAAGAGTTTCAATTAAAGAAAAATACTACATATTGGGATCGAAAGAAAGTGAAATTAGATGAAATAAACTTTCATATCCTAAAGGATACAATGACAGCTGTAAATTTATATGAAGCCGGAGATTTGGATCGAGTACCTATTAATTCGCAAGTTGTAGACAAGTATAAAGGGAATAAGGAATTACATATGTCGAGTGATCCTGGAATTGCTATGCTTCGTTTTAATGAAAAAAATAACGCGTTAGCAAATAAAAAGGTGCGTCAATCTATTTCATTAGCGTTAAATAAAGATGATTTCGTTGCTCACTTTATTAATAACGGAGCAAAACCTGCAAGTGGACTTGTACCAGTTGGTCATGTAAATGAAGTGACTGGTAAAGATTTTAGAAAAGAAAATGGAGATATTTCCTCATATGATTTGCAAAATGCGAAAAAACTTTGGGAAGAAGCGAAAAAAGAGCTTGGGGTAGAACAAGTAAACCTAGGGTTCTTAACGTTCGAACAAGATAACGCAATACGTATGGCAGAATATATAAAAGGTGATTTAGAGAAGAATTTGCAAGGACTCGCGATACAAATTAAACAACAGCCATTTAAGCAAAAATTACAGTTAGAACAAATAGGTGATTACGATATAACTATGGCAAATTGGGGACCTGACTATAAAGACCCAATTAGTTATTTAGAGTTATTTACGACAGGGAATCCGAATAATAAAATGAATTATTCTAATGTTCGTTACGATGAATTAATAAAGAAAGCGAAAACGGATTTTGTACTAGATACGGAAAAACGATGGGAAGCGTTGCGAGAAGCCGAGCAGGTATTATTAGAAGATGCTGCGGTGGCGCCGCTTTATCATATTGGCTCAGCATATGTACAAAAGGATTATGTAAAAGGAATTGAAAAGCATCAATTTGGTGGTATTTATACTTATAAGAATGCTTATATTGCTAATGAATAAATACAAAAAACCTTACTTTTTAAAAGTAAGGTTTTTTACACATGAATTCTATTAAACCGATTTTAATAAAGCGTAAAAATTCGTATCATATGGGACATCATCTTGATACATATAATTTTTTAGAACGCCTTCTTTTTCAAAGCCTAATTTTAATAGTACTTTATTGGAAGCTTCATTTTCAAGAAATACAATTGCTCCAATCCGCTTTAAATGAATCGTATGGAAACCGTATGATATAACTCCAGAAACAGCTTCAGTCGCATAGCCTTTTCCCCAGTATTCAGGCAAAAAGGCATAACTTAAATTGGCTCGTTTATGCTCAGAAGACCAATCGTGAAAACCGATGGTACCAATGAGTTCTTTTTGGTTTTTTAATTCAATTCCCCACTTTATACCGCTTCTTGCATTGTAATTCAGTTTAAAGTTATGAATGATTTGTTTTACTTGATCAATATCCTGTAATGGCTTTTGCCCATAATAGCGCAGTACGTCATTATTAGAGAAGCATTGTAGTATACGTGGTGCATCTTTTTCGGTAAGTTCTCTTAAAATGAGTCGGTCGGTTTTCAATATAGGAAACATGCTTTCACTCCATTTCTTTTGAAACTAGAATGTGTTGTTATTATATAATCTAGTCTGAAAATAAAGATTATTCAAGGCGTAAGGGAATTATTGTCTGGAAATAGATTATATAATTTATCTTAAAAAGAGTTTATAGGATTAATACAAATAATGAATTGAAAAAGGATATTCCAAATAAAAATTGGAATACCCTTTTTCATTACCCTATAAATGTTTGATACAGTAAGAAGATATTTAAAACGATAACGAGTGCTGCAATTATCCAAGCGATAAATGTTGTTATACGGTGGTTAACGAGTGCACCCATAATCTTTTTGTTACTTGTAAACATAATAAGTGGCACTAGTGCAAATGCAATACCGAATGATAAGACGACTTGGCTCATGACTAGAGCGTAAGTTGGATTTACACCTAAAGCGATAATAACTAATGGTGGAATCATTGTAATAAATCGGCGTAAGTATAACGGAATATGCATGCGAATGAAACCTTGCATAATAATATCACCCGACATTGTACCGACAGAAGAGCTAGATAGTCCTGCTGATAAGAGCCCAATTCCAAACAAAGCAGCTGATACAGGACCTACTAAGTTGGTAAATTGAGTGTAAGCAACATCTAAATCTTCAACGTGCAAGCCGTTTTTAAAGAATAGTGCAGCAGCAACAATTAACATACTTGCATTAATTGCTCCAGCAATAACCATTGCAATAATAATATCAATAAACTCGAAGCGGAAAATCTTTTTCTTTTGTTCATCATTTGTTCCGACTACGCGGCGCTGCGTTAAGGCGGAATGCAAATAGATTGCATGCGGCATAACTGTCGCACCTAAAATCCCTGCTGCAAGTAATATACTGTCTACGCCTTGGAATTTTGGAATAAATAGTCCTGAAAGAAGGGGACTTAATTCTGGTTTTGCATAAAAAACTTGAATCCCAAAAGCAATTACTACAATGAAAATCATTCCTGTAATAATAGCTTCTAGTGGACGAAATCCTCTACGTTGAAACTCAAGAATAATAAATGATCCGGCTGCTGTAATTAAAGCGGCAGGTAGCATCGGGATTCCAAATAGTAAGTAAAGTCCTAATGCAGCTCCAATAAATTCCGCTAAATCTGTAGCCATAATAACTAGTTCACCTTGTATCCATAAACCGATAGACACAGGCTTTGGAAAGTTTTCACGAGCTATTTCGGGTAAATTGTTTCCTGTAGCAATTCCTAATTTAGCTGATAAAGTTTGGATTAATACAGCCATTAAGTTAGAAGCGAGTATAACCCATAATAGTAAATATCCATATTGTGAACCAGCTGCGATATTTGTAGCAAAGTTGCCAGGATCAATATAAGCAACGGACGCGATAAAAGCGGGTCCTAAAAATGGTAACAGTCTTTTCCAGCCTTTTGTTTCTCCACTTAAAGCTAAGTGAGCTGATTGTACGGTTGTACTTTCAGAAGGGAGATGTTCATCTTTTGTTATATCTTTATTCATAGTAGTTTTCCCCTTTAAAATGTTAACTTGATGAAATTATTGTATTTATTCTTACTCATTATTTCAATACATTTAAATATGTTATATGATAATTTCATTTGAGCACGAAAGTTTCCTTAATGCAAATTATATGCCTTTATGCAATGGATGGTGTGATAACGTAAAATAAATTGGGAGTTTATGGTGGGATGACGT
This sequence comes from Bacillus sp. B1-WWTP-T-0.5-Post-4, assembly GCF_009183795.1. Lineage (NCBI taxonomy): Bacteria > Bacillati > Bacillota > Bacilli > Caryophanales > Bacillaceae > Bacillus > Bacillus sp. B1-WWTP-T-0.5-Post-4. Next base: position 197,705 of record NZ_WEIJ01000002.1, on the reverse strand, counting down.
GGGGAAACATAATAAATTAAAGGGTCAATTTTGAAATTTATGTGAACATAAAGCCGATAATCCAGCATATTAATTGATGGAATTGCATTTGTATGATATATAATATATTGGGATTACAACATAACCATAGTGTTTTGATGTGTAATCTTGTTTTTTATTTTTGTTAACTGATAGAAAATAGTATAAAGAAAAGAAAATGGGATTCATTTTCTTATTATATATGTTTTGATATGAACGTTAACTTATACATGATTTTAAAAATTAGATAGGTGGTAGAAATACATTGGCAACTACAAAACCATACAGAGTATTACTATATTACATGTACACAACAATTGAAAACCCAGAAGAATTCGCGGCAGAGCATTTAGAATTTTGTAATTCACTTGAATTAAAAGGAAGAATTCTTGTAGCGAAAGAAGGTATTAACGGAACTTGTTCAGGAACTGTAGAACAAACAGAGAAATACATGGAAGCAATGAACAATGATCCACGTTTTGACGGTATCGTATTTAAAATAGATGAAGCTGATGGTCATGCATTCAAGAAAATGCACGTGCGTCCTCGTCCAGAGTTAGTTACACTTCGTCTAGAAGATGACATTAACCCACACGAAATAACTGGCAAGTATTTAGAACCAAAAGATTTTTATGAAGCAATGAAACAAGAAGATACAGTTATCATTGATGCACGAAATGATTATGAGTTTGATTTAGGTCACTTCAAAGGTGCGATTAAACCTGATATCGAATCATTCCGTGAATTACCAGATTGGATTCGTGAAAATAAAGAAGTACTTGAAGGTAAAAAGATTTTAACTTATTGTACAGGCGGAATTCGTTGTGAGAAGTTTTCTGGTTGGTTAGTTCGTGAAGGCTATGAAGATGTAAGTCAGCTTCACGGCGGAATTGTAACGTACGGAAAAGACCCAGAGGTACAAGGTGAGCTTTGGGATGGACAATGTTACGTGTTCGATGAGCGTATTGCTGTACCAGTAAACCAAAAAGAACATGTTATCGTTGGTAAAGACCACTTTACAGGTGAACCTTGTGAGCGCTATGTAAACTGTTCAAATCCAGAATGTAATAAGAAAATTTTATGTTCTGAAGAAAACGAAGCGAAATATTTACGTGCATGTTCTCATGAATGTCGTGTAAGTCCACGTAACCGCTACGTAATACAACATGAATTAACGGAAGAGCAAGTAGCTGCTGCATTAGAGCAAATCGAAGCAGGGAAGTAAACTGAATTCGTATAATAAAAGGGGTACTCCAAGTTTAATTTTGGAGCACCCTTTTTTTATTATCCGGCCCTTTTATTTGTCGGTTTTTGTCGGTAAGTCGATATATTAAAAAAATCGCTGATATATTTTGAGTTGCGCTGATATATCTTAAAAATCGCTGATATATTTCGAGTTGCGCCGATATAATCGGAAAATCGCTGATAAAAATTTCACTTACTGCAGCGCACCAAGAATTTGAAAATAACTTTCTTTAATTTTTATCTTCTTTCTCTTTAACGGCAGAAAGTACAGTTTGTTTTACCCAAGCTTTTCTTCGTTTATGCTGTAAACCCCATTGGTATAAACTTTGAGCTCCTAAAATAAGTGAAATGACAATGCCGCTAATCGCAATTAATAGAGCGAAAAATTCAAGAGGTGACGATATTTTGTTTGAATCGGTGTTTCTTAAAAGGTCAATCATAGTAAACCCTAACATTTGGCCCACTACAGAGTAGAGCGTTAAAATTAATAATAAGAGGCTATCTTTTTTAGAGGCGACATTTTCTTGATATTTAAACAAACTATCAAGATTTTGTTTCGCGTTCGAATATAGAACCTCAATATTAAAAAGTTTTCTTAAACGAAAGAAAATATCTTCACTCTGTGATTGGGATACTAATTCTAAAGAAAAATAATTAGCAGTGAACGAATTGATCGAATAAATTAATTTCTCTATTTCATTAGTATCTTGTTCAATATTTAGCTCAGCATAGGCGTTCGCCATTTTTAATAAAACAATTTTATGGAATAGGTTTAATAATAAAGCGTAATAAAATTCCCCGTACATTTGACTAGCAAGTTTAGCGATTTCGCGTTCTCCTTCATTTGTTACACATGTAAAAATATGTTCTTCCATTATGAAATAACGATTTGGAGCCCATCTCTGGTAAGCGTGTTTTTTTAAATAGTCATGAATGTAAGGAAGGTTATTTGCACTCACATATGGCTTACCATCACTTGTTAATCCGGAAAGACTAGAAGTACGATAAACATCCACTTCATTAAGTTCCATACCTTCTTTTAGTGACAATAAAGTTTGGACGTACATTCTTTGGTCTTCGAAGAAAGGGAAGGTTTGAAAGTATGAACTTCTTAATCTCTTCTTTTCAAAGAAATCAGTTACACCATGAAATAAATAACCAAAAATGAATTTTTCAACTTGGGAATACTTTTTTCCGTTACATTCAATACAAATAGTCTCATTTGTATCATTTTTAGTTTCAAGTACACGGAAGCGAGCAGCGAATTCGATTGCTTCAGATAAAGTCATGTTTGGAGCAGTGTTTACTTCTGTTCGAATTGTTAAGAAGCCAAGTTCATAAGGACAAAGTGTTACATCAATAGAGTGTATCTTGAATGGGATTGAAATAAGGTTTGTTGTTAAATGTCCAGTTAAGTTAAGGTCCTTTGAATAACGTTGCAAGCCCTTTTGATGCTCTGAGTGAGGAAAGAGAATTTTATTGGTAAATGAAAGATAGTATGCTTCCATATTTTGATGTGAAACTTTAAACTCCCCATAATATGTATTTTCATCATCGAGATGATCGAGCCGAAAAGGACGAAAATCGTTTTTTTGTAAGAAAGGGAACATATTTTGTTCATATCCAGTTTTAAAAGAAAACGGGAATATAAATTGAAATATAGCTGTTGTTACATCTTTTTCCTCAATTGCTTGTATTGCCTCCATCTACATTGTTTCCTTTCCGTATATGCTATAGAAACAACATGCCCAAATTTATTTGAAAATAACCACTGTTTTATACCCGATTGAGAGTGAAAATTCAGCTTATTTAGCAGAGGACATGTATAATGTTATGTATACTAAAAGTTATAAAATTTTATTTTGAAAAGGGGGATGCTGTATGCGGATTTTAGTATTAGGCGCTGGTGGAGTCGGAGGATTTTTTGGTGGCAGATTAGTCGAAAAGGGAGCAGATGTTACATTTCTTGTTCGTAGTAAACGGAAAAAACAATTAGAGGAAAGAGGACTTGTAATCCGAAGTGTTAACGGGGATTTTTCCTTTCAACCGAAATTAATAACGAAAGAAGAGAGAACTTCTCCATTTGATGTCATTTTATTTTCAACAAAAGCGTATCACTTAAACGAGGCAATTCAAGATTTGAAGCCGTTTGTTGGCGAAAATACTGTAATCATTCCATTGTTAAATGGTATCGCTCATTTATCGCTATTACAAAAAGAATTCGGCGAAGAAAAAGTAATTGGCGGTTTATGCTTTATCGAGACGACGTTAAACAATCAAGGAGAAATTGTACAAACTAGCGCTGCCAACAGACTTGTGTTTGGAGAAATTAAGTCTCAAAATTCAGAGAGAGTAAAGCATATTTCTAAAGCATTTGCAGGTACGAAATCTAGTTTTGTTTTAAGTGAAAATATTACGCAAGATATGTGGCATAAATATTTATTTATTACTGTAATGTCCGGTGTGACAACGTTAATGCGTGCACCAATTGGACCAATCCGTGAAAGTGAAGGCGGCCGTGATTTTATCCGTAATGTATTTGAGGAATCTGTACAAATCATGAGAGTATTAGGAGCTCCAATAAAGGAAGATATTGCCGAGGAACATATGAAAACAATTGATAAAATTTCGTATGATATGAAGTCATCGATGCAACGTGATATGGAGAAGGGTTCGTTTATTGAAGGAAAGCACTTGCAAGGATATTTACTGGATGTAGCAGAGAAATTTTCTATAGCGGCACCATTATTAGAATCTATATATCAAAATTTAAAGGTGTATGAAGAGATGACCTTTAACAAATCTGTAATAGAATTAGATGTATGAAAAAATAAAAAAGATAGCAATATATAAGTGTATTGCTATCTTTTTTATTTTTTTGTATGACAAATTATTTATTTCTTTTCGTTCTATCTGTCAAATTTATTTCCTGTTCACGTTTACCATATAACTGATTAATTTCATTTGCTACTGCATCTAAATATGAATCGGAAAAAATAGGCTTCTTTTCTTTAGACATATGGGTCTCCTTTGCGGATTTTTAATATTCATTATGTATATTTCTCAGCGGATTATGCGCAATCATTTTAATTTTTTTCTTATTAAAAATTTTTGTTTACTTTTTGAAAATAAAGGAGTATTATAATCCACAGTTTCAATTTTCTAAATCGCTGAAACCGCATGGTACGGGGGACCCGTTTTTACGGATTAGTACATAATCCGATGGGGTGAATCCTTGAAAAAGGTAGGGCTACTCATAGGCCCGAATCCGACAGCTAACCTCGTAAGCGTTATATTGAGAAGGAAGGTGGAGCTTGTGCGACAAAAAAAATAATGTCTACAAGTCTATTTCGCTATGGCTTGTAGACATTTTTTGTTTTCTGAAGAAATAGTTTACTGGCTGTAACAAGCAGAAAAGTTCGTACAAAATTATTGGAGAGTGGACAGCATTGGTTTCATCTATTAAAAGATTTTTAATTGGAAGACCGTTAAAATCAACAGAGCTTGGAGAACAAAAGCTTAATAAAACGAAAGCTTTAGCTATTTTATCTTCTGACGCATTGTCATCAGTTGCTTACGGTCCAGAACAAATTTTAATTGCTTTAGCAGGTGTGGGAGCGATCGCTTATTGGTATTCCATTCCGATCGCTGTTGGGGTATTAGTATTATTGACAGCCCTTATTTTATCTTATCGTCAAATTATTTTTGCTTATCCGCATGGCGGGGGAGCGTATGTTGTATCAAAAGAAAATTTAGGGATGAATCCAGGCTTAATTGCTGGAGGATCTTTATTAGTTGACTATATTTTAACTGTTGCGGTAAGTGTGTCCGCTGGTACAGATGCAATTACGTCTGCGTTTCCTAGCTTACATGCACACAACGTAATTATTGCGGTTATATTTGTTATATTAATTACGATATTAAATTTAAGGGGAGTAACGGAATCAGCTTCCGTTTTAGCATATCCTGTTTATTTATTCGTTTTAGCACTATTTATATTAATTGGTGTGGGCATATATAATATTTTAACTGGTCATGTTTCACCCACTTTACATTCGCCGATTGGTACACCAGTTGCAGGGATTAGTTTATTTTTATTACTAAGAGCATTTGCATCAGGTAGTTCTGCTTTAACAGGTGTTGAAGCAATTTCAAATGCAATTCCGAACTTTAAAGATCCTGCGCCAAACAATGCTGCAAAAACATTGCTTGCAATGGGTGCATTACTTGCTGTGTTATTTTCAGGAATTGTATTTTTAGCTTATTATTACGGAGTGACTCCGAGTAAAGAAGTAACAGTTGTTTCTCAAATTGCTGAACAAACATTTGGACGTAATTTCATGTACTATTTCATACAAGGTACAACAGCTTTAATATTAATTCTCGCTGCTAATACAGGTTATTCTGCATTTCCTTTATTAGCGGTTAACCTTGCAAAAGATAAATTCATACCGAGAATGTTTACGATTAGAGGAGACCGTCTAGGTTACTCAAACGGTATTATTATACTTGGAGTTGCTTCGATTATTTTAATTGTAGCTTTCCAAGGACAAACAGAACATTTAATTCCGTTATATGCAGTAGGTGTATTTATTCCATTTACACTTTCTCAAACAGGGATGGTATTAAAATGGCTTCGCGAAAAGCCTGAAGGATGGGCTTTAAGATTAGCGGTTAATTTAATTGGTGCAGTTATTAGTTTTATCGTAATGAGCATGTTCTTTTTAACTAAATTTGCACAAGTTTGGTCGATTCTTATTTTCTTACCAGTTATTATCTTCTTATTCCATCGAATTAAGAAGCATTATGATGCAGTGGGTGATCAATTAAGTTTAAAAACTTGCGAACCTCTTATTCCAATTGAGGGGAATGTAATTGTCGTTCCTGTAGCAGGTATGACCCATGTAGTAGAAAATTCATTGAACTATGCGAAATCTCTTTCGGCAGATCAAGTTATCGCAGTATATGTTGCTTTTGACAGAGAAGAGGAAAAGAAATTTGAAGAGAAATGGAAGAAGTGGCAACCTGAAGTAAGGCTTGTTACATTACATTCTCATTATAGAAGTATTATTCAGCCGCTAACGAAGTTTATCGATACAGTGCAATATAAGGCGAGTGAATCGAATTACCGCGTTACGGTCGTTATACCACAGTTTATTCCGAAAAAAGGTTGGCATAACATTCTTCATAATCAATCCAGTTTACTCATACGTGCGTATTTACTTTATAAAAGAAATGTTGTTATTACGACAGTTCCATATCATTTGAAAAAATAAGAAGATTTTTAAGGATAGCTTTGTGAAAATGAAGCTATCCTTTTTGTGTATATGCTATGCATAATTGCATACGGGCTTGAAAATTATACCGATATAATTTAATTGGTTATTTGAAAGTAGTGTTTTCTGTTGTGATATGTAGATATTTCAATCGATAAAGCGAATCGGATTATATTTTGAAATAAGGACATGAAAGCTTGAAAATAAAGGGAATGAAAATACTTCTTTACGATATATAAACAGCTGTGTTTAAATGACCTTACAGTACAAAACTTATATGAAAACAAAACGGAATTTCATATTTACTTACGTTATTAAGTTTAAAATGAATAATATTTTTATGTAATATATTCACTGTATCGATGTGGAAAATGAGGGTCGATAGAAAATTTATGCAATGTTATTCATACTAAGCACATATGAAAAGTTTTATAACAATAAGTAAGTACTGTAGCAATAACAGTTGGGAGAGATGGTTCGTACGTCAATCACGGTGAGTACGTCCTCTATTTTAACCATCTTAAATTATATGCAAGAAAATAGAATAATAAAATGCGATAGTAATAGTTGCTAATACATAGGAGGAGTTAAAGTGAAAAAAACTTTAATTACAGGGTTATTGGTTACAGCAGTATCTACGAGTTGCTTCATTCCTGTAAGCGCTTACGCTAAGGAGGGGCAAACGGAAGTGAAAACAGTATATGCGCAAAATGTAATTGCTCCAAATACATTATCCAACTCAATTAGAATGTTAGGATCACAATCACCGCTTATTCAAGCATACGGATTAATTATTTTGCAACAGCCAGACATTAAGGTCAATGCGATGAGTAGCTTAACGAATCATCAAAAGTTTGCAAAGGCGAATGTACGAGAGTGGATTGATGAATATAATCCGAAGCTAATTGACTTAAATCAAGAGATGATGAGATACAGCACTAGATTCAATAGCTATTATAGTAAGCTCTATGAACTAGCAGGAAACGTAAATGAAGATCAGCAAGCAAAAACAGATTTTATGAGTGCATATGGAAAATTACAATTGCAAGTACAGAGCATCCAAGAGAGTATGGAGCAAGATTTATTAGAGTTAAATCGATTTAAAACAGTATTAGATAAAGATAGTAACAACTTATCAATTAAAGCCGATGAAGCAATAAAAACACTGCAAGGATCAAGCGGAGATATTGTGAAATTAAGAGAAGATATTAAAAGGATTCAAGGGGAAATTCAAGCTGAACTAACTACTATTTTGAATAGACCTCAAGAAATCATTAAAGGTTCTATTAATATCGGTAAACAAGTATTTACAATCACAAATCAAACTGCACAAACGAAAACAATCGATTTTGTTTCTATCGGTACTTTAAGTAATGAAATTGTAAATGCCGCAGATAGTCAAACGAGAGAAGCAGCTCTTCGTATTCAACAAAAGCAAAAAGAGTTATTGCCACTTATTCAAAAGTTATCACAAACTGAAGCAGAGGCGACTCAAATTACATTCGTTGAAGATCAAGTAAATAGCTTTACAGAATTAATTGATCGTCAAATTACAACTTTAGAAACGTTATTAACGGATTGGAAAGTTTTAAATAATAATATGATTCAAATTCAAACAAATGTTGAAGAAGGCACGTATATAGACAGTAGTTTACTTCAAAAACATTTTAATCAAATTAAAAAAGTAAGTGATGAAATGAATAAGCAAACAAATCAATTTGAAGATTACGTTACAAACGTTGAAGTACATTAAACAGAAAAATAATTAGCGATATAGGGAGAGAAGAAAAATGACAAAAAAACCTTATAAAGTAATGGCTCTATCAGCACTGATGGCAGTATTTGCAGCAGGAAATATTATGCCGGCTCATACGTATGCAGCTGAAAGTACAGTGAAACAAGCTCCAGTTCATGCGGTAGCAAAAGCTTATAATGACTATGAAGAATATTCATTAGGACCAGAAGGCTTGAAAGATGCAATGGAAAGAACAGGTTCAAATGCTTTAGTAATGGATCTGTATGCTTTAACAATTATTAAACAAGGTAATGTTAACTTTGGAAATGTATCGACTGTTGATGCAGCTTTAAAAGGAAAAGTGATTCAGCACCAAGATATAGCTAGAGGAAATGCGAAGCAATGGTTAGATGTATTAAAGCCACAGCTTATTTCAACGAATCAAAACATCATTAACTACAATACGAAATTCCAAAACTATTATGATACTTTAGTTGCTGCGGTAGATGCAAAAGATAAAGCGACTCTTACGAAAGGCCTAACTAGATTATCAAGTAGTATTAATGAAAATAAAGCACAAGTGGATCAGTTAGTAGAAGACTTAAAGAAATTCCGAAATAAAATGACGTCGGATACGCAAAACTTCAAGGGTGATGCAAATCAAATTACATCTATATTAGCTAGTCAAGATGCAGGAATTCCACTTCTGCAAAATCAAATTACAACGTACAATGAAGCAATTAGTAAATATAATGCAATTATTATCGGTTCATCTGTTGCGACAGCTCTAGGACCAATTGCAATTATCGGTGGTGCAGTAGTTATTGCTACGGGCGCAGGAACACCGCTAGGAGTCGCATTAATTGCAGGTGGTGCAGCAGCTGTAGGCGGTGGTACAGCTGGTATCGTATTAGCGAAGAAAGAACTTGATAATGCACAAGCTGAAATTCAAAAAATAACTGGACAAATTACAACTGCTCAATTAGAAGTAGCTGGGTTAACGAACATTAAAACACAAACTGAGTATTTAACAAATACGATTGATACTGCAATTACAGCGTTGCAAAACATTTCAAACCAATGGTATACAATGGGATCAAAATACAATTCTTTACTTCAAAATGTGGATTCAATTAGTCCAAACGATCTTGTTTTCATTAAAGAAGATTTAAACATTGCGAAAGATAGCTGGAAAAACATTAAAGACTATGCAGAAAAGATTTATGCTGAAGATATTAAAGTAGTAGATACGAAAAAAGCATAATCGAATACGAATCGTTAGGGCGTTAAGTGTTGATGAATGATTTGAAGCTCCTGTTCAGTTGTGAGCAGGAGCTTTTGATATCCTTATAAAGAGAATAGGTGAAAAATATGCAGAAACGATTTTATAAAAAATGTCTTTTAGCGGTAATGATTGCTGGGGTGGCAACGAGTAACGCATTTCCTTTACATCCTTTTGCAGCAGAACAAAATGTAACGGTGCTACAAGAAAATGTGAAAAACTATTCTCTTGGACCAGCAGGATTCCAAGATGTAATGGCACAAACGACATCAAGCATATTTGCAATGGATTCATATGCAAAATTAATTCAAAATCAACAAGAGACGGATTTAAGTAAAATAAGTTCGATTAATAGTGAATTTAAAGGGAATATGATTCAGCATCAAAGAGATGCAAAAATTAATGCGGCATATTGGTTAAATAATATGAAGCCTCAAATTATGAAAACAGATCAAAATATTATAAATTACAATAATACTTTTCAATCGTATTATAATGACATGTTAATAGCGATTGATCAAAAGGATAGCGGAAAATTAAAAGCGGATTTAGAAAAGTTGTATGCGGATATTGTAAAGAATCAAAATGAGGTAGATGGATTATTAGGAAATTTGAAAGCTTTTCGCGATAGAATGGCGAAAGATACAAATAGTTTCAAAGAGGATACAAATCAGTTAACATCGATATTGGCAAGTACGAATGCTGGTATTCCAGCTCTAGAGCAACAAATAAATACATATAACGATTCGATTAAAAAGAGTAATGATATGGTCATTGCTGGTGGCGTACTTTGCGTAGCTCTAATAACATGTCTTGCTGGCGGGCCGATGATTGCGGTTGCGAAAAAAGATATCGCAAATGCAGAAAGAGAAATCGCCAATTTAAAAGATAGAATTTCAGGAGCACAAGCAGAAGTCGTAATTTTGACTGATGTAAAAAATAAAACAACAAACATGACAGAAACAATTGATGCAGCAATTACAGCACTACAAAACATATCAAATCAATGGTATACAGTAGGTGCAAAATATAATAATTTACTACAAAACGTAAAAGGAATTAGTCCGGAAGAGTTTACGTTTATAAAAGAAGATTTACATACAGCGAAAGATAGCTGGAAAGATGTAAAGGATTATACAGAAAAATTACATGAAGGTGTGGCAAAGTAAACAGTGGACTAGTTCTGCTGTTTATTTTTTTATCCTGTTTTTTGTAAGGGTTGAACTTGCAATTATATATAAGTTTGTCATGTGTTTTATCCATGTGTGCGTAAAAATCTTTTCGTTATCGCTCCCTTTGATAGAATCCATGTTCATATAGTTTTTTTACCGAATTTTTTAAAAATTAAATTTTACGACTTGATAATTCGTTTAAAATGATTTAATCTTATGTCAAATGATATATTTATCTATCAAAAATACTTTTGTAAAGATAAAGAAGTGATTGAGAATGTTAAACGCCCCATTGATGGTAAACCTTTAGGTGCAGCAGCATTGAAAAGATTGGGAAGAAATGAGTGAGCTTTCACAATAAAGAACTCTATAATTTGATGTAGTGTTTGATACCTTTCGATTAGATTTTTTGAAAAACAAACCAATATTAATTGAATCAAAGTTTAGAAAGTATGGTATGAAAGCAGGTTAGTGAGGGGAATTCAAAACCAATTTGATAAAAGCGAGGTAAATAATATGACTTTTGAAGAAAAATTACAAGCATATGCAGAACTTACGGTGAAAATCGGTGTCAATATTCAACCAGGGCAATACTTATTAGTCAATACATCAGTAGTTGCACTGGATTTCGCCCGTATAGTTGTCAAAGAGGCTTATAAGGCTGGGGCAGCGCGTGTTCATGTTAATTTTTCGGATGAAGAAATGGAACGTGCGTACTTTGATTATGCCTCAGATGAAGAATTTAATCGCTTCCCAGAGTGGATAGTCAAAATGAATGATGAGCTGCTCGAACGTAAAGGAGCACTATTAATGATAGATGCTGCAGATCCTGATAAATTTACAGGTATTTCATCTGATCGTCTAGCTACCTATCAAAAGGTAGCAGGAGCTGCTCTGAGAAACAATCGCAACGCCGTAATGAAGGATTCAATAGCTTGGTCGATGGTAGCAGTTCCTTCACCAAAGTGGGCATCGAAGGTGTTCCCGGATTTAGCAACTGAGGATCAAGTACCAGCATTATGGGAGGCTATTTTTAAAGCTGTTCGTATTGGTGAAGGCAGTGCTATTGAAAAATGGTGTGAACATGTAACAAATTTAGAATCTCGTGCGGTCCTACTGAACAATAAAAAATATATGAAGCTTCACTATACAGCGCCAGGTACTGATTTAACAATTGCATTAGCACCACAGCATAAATGGGTTACTGGAGGTGGTAAAACTCCTGATGATACTATCTTTATGGCTAATATGCCGACAGAAGAGGTTTATACGTTACCGATGAAACAAGGTGTAAATGGCTATGTAAGCAATACAAAACCATTAGTTTATCAAGGAAATATTATCGATGGCTTTAAACTGACATTTGAAGAAGGAAAAATTGTTAAAGCTGAAGCACAGGTAGGACATGATTTATTACAGGAGCTTATTAATGTGGATGAAGGCTCTTGCTATTTAGGTGAAGTAGCACTTGTACCACATGAATCACCAATTTCAGCATCGGGAATTTTATATTTTAATACATTGTTTGATGAAAATGCATCGAACCATTTAGCGATTGGTAAAGCTTATCCAACTTGCTTAGAGGATGGAAGAGATTTAGAAAACGATCAGCTTGAAACGTTAGGGGCAAATATTTCAGTAACACATGAGGACTTTATGATTGGCAGCAGTGAGATGGACATTGACGGTATTCTACCAGATGGAACTGTGGAACCAATTTTCCGTAAAGGTAGCTGGGCATTTTAAGTTTTTAATTTGAATAAAGGAGTAGAATGAATGAAACGGTTACTAAGCATAATTGGTGCAACTATATAGGTGTTTCATCTGCTTTTGCTTAGGCTGAAAACTACCTCTTTAATTAGAAGTAAAATGCATGCAAAGGAGATAGGCCAATGAATTTCTGGGAAGTTGTTTTGATAGTAGTGAATTTTAGTCTATTGAGTTGGATACTGTTAATAGGCAGAGAAACGAAAAAGTGGTCTAAATTAGCTACTTTGATTGCCGTTGTAATGGTTACAGTTCAGTTATTGGCAGAAGGTTTTAGGTGGCAGATGATTCCGGCATATGTATCCCCAGTTATCTTAATTTTATGCTATTTATTAACTGGGCGGAAAAAGGGCTTTAGAAGTTCGGGTATATTCATAGTTAAGACTTCGTTACTATGTATCTATTTGTCTGTAGCAGTTGCGCTACCCTTACTTATGCCAGTATTTTCATTTGAAGAACCAACTGGTCCACATAGGGTCGGTACGAAGCTATATCATTGGGTTGATCATCAGAGAAATGAACCATATTCGAAAAATCCAAACGATCGGCGCGAACTGATGGTGCAAATTTGGTATCCTGCAGCTGAAAAAAGCAAGGGGGATCCAGAACCTTATATTCGTAACATAAATGAGCTCTCCAAGGGATTGGAAAAAACATTGTCTATTCCTGCATTTGCATTCAGCCACATGGAATTGGTAAAGTCTCATTCGTTTATGGATTTACAACTCTCAGACTCAGAGAATCACTATCCCATATTACTCTTCTCTCATGGTTTTAATGGTTTTCGTAATCAAAACACGTTTCAAGTTGAGGAGTTGGCTAGTCAAGGATATATTGTTCTAAGTATCGATCATACCTTTGATGCTGCAGCTACCGTCTTTCCAGGTGGTCGAACTGCTTACGTACAGCCCATCAATTTAACTGATGAAGGAGATAGCCACATAAAATTATGGGAGGAAGATGTCAGCTTTGTCCTTAATCAGATAGAGAAACTTAACGAAAACGATGAGACCGGTTTCTTTACAGGAAGACTGGATACCTCGCGAATTGGAATGTTTGGCCACTCTTACGGTGGAGCTACCGCAGCACAAATACTTGCAAAAGATTCTCGTGTCAAAGCAGCTATCAATATGGATGGTACATTGTATGGTGAAATCTTGCCTGAAAGTGGCATTGGAAAACCATTTCTGCTCATGAGTGCAGAAGAGCCTGATGAAGCAGATCCCTTTGAAGTGAGGGAGCGATACGGACGCGGGTTAGCTGGCGGTGGTATGTCAATGGTCATTCCTCATACGGATCATACAAGCTTTACCGATTTACATTTGTTCTCACCTTTGTTGGAGAGCCCAGGTGAAAATCCAAAGGAAGTTCATCGTATTATTAACGAATTCAGCCTGGCATTTTTTGACCAGTATGTAAAACAGAAGGATGACGGCTCCACCCTTAAAAGGCTGATGACCAAATACCCGGAAGTGAATTTTAAAGTAAACCGATAACTTTATGCAGAAAGTAACGCGTACCATTTCTTTTGGCTTTTGTATTTATTGCATTAAAGAATTGAATTTCTTCATCGTTATCTAAGTAATGGAATGATAAAAATGAAACATTCAAAGTGCTATCAGTTTCAGTAATATAATTCTTTTTGAAAAGCTACATTCAGCAGCTGGACACTTTATTTGAGATTGTTTATTATAATATCAAATGATATATTTATCTATCAAAAATGACGACTTTATACAGACAAAGGGAGAGATTGACGATGAAGAAAGACTTGTCAGCGTTTAAGGAAGCGAGATTTAATGCAATTCTTGATTCAGCTACTATATTGCTTGTTGAAAATCCTACTGCTTCGATGAATGAAATTGCGGAATATGCGGGAATTGGAATTGCTACGCTCCATCGCTACGTCGAAAGCAGGGAGAAATTGATGCTGTTCTTGGGCCATCGGGCTATACAACTAGTAAGTGATACCGTAAACCAGATTCCACTGGATGAGGAAAGAATCGAAAACTATATCCCTGAACTCATTGAAGCATTAATCCCTTTAGGTGACAAAATCTATTTTCTAGGTCATGATGCATCTGTATTTAACAACAAAGAATTAGGTGAAGCAGAAGAGAAACTGAGGGAACCCTTACGACGCGTTATTGAACTGCTACAACAAAGAGGTTACTTTCAGCAAATGGTTAGCAGCGAATGGATTTTGAATACGCTTTATGCTCTGCTTTTCCATACTTGGGAACAGGTACATGAAGGAAATGTGGCTAAAAAATCTGCTGCAGAGCTTGTTTTAAATACATTTTATTATGGTTTCAAAGCTAAGGATGAATTGAGAGGGGAGTGAACTGATTCACATCCATGATAATTAATATTAATAATATAGAAAGTGAAAAGGAGCAATAGGATAATGAATAAAATTTCTATTGTAAAGGCTGTTCATCAATCCATGGTCGGCGCCCAGCTAAATGTAATGGCATTGGAATACATGGCGTTTCCACTTGCAGGATCTGAGGAGAAGAACACAGTCGATTGGACATTTTGTAAGCTATGGCGGCAGGAGAACAACCGTTTTAGTCATCAATACGCCTATGAAGCTCAAATGGACGGGAAAACTTTAGGGATGATTACTTGCTATCCCATACCCGTTTTAAATCGTCTTACCTGGCCCACTTTTAAACAGCTGCTTTCGTTCCGAAAGCTGGGGTTTGTTGTTTATAACATTCTGAATATCAAAATGCTTTATTCCATGTTTACCTTGAAGGAGGGAGAAGATGACGAGTTTCACGTCGGAACAATTGCCTTACTGCCCGAAAGTCGAGGACTAGGGATAGGTACCAGATTACTTGAGTTTGCAGAGGAGCAAGCTTCGCTGCAAGGCTTTTCAAAATGCTCTCTGACAGTAAAGAAAGAGAACCAACTTGCCATTAAATTGTATCAGAGGATAGGCTACCAGATTACAGGTGAAATCAATAAACCAAAGTTATCGTTGTACAGAATGGTCAAAAACGTAGAAACTTACAACCGTTTATAAAAAAGTTGTACAGTATTAGGGTAACGCAACATGCCCATAAACTTAAGGATTCAAAATTACCCCAAAGCGAAAAAATGGACATTTTGTACAAGTTAACACAAAATTTTTAGCTTGATAGTGATGGGATGGGGCCTCTATATAAAAAAACACAGTTTACACTCAAACTGTGTTTTTTCGACGTACAATGATTTATTAATATCTCTTTTTATTTACTTATATACGTACAGCTGTACCACTGACAGCAACCATTAACATTCCATCACGAACAACTTCGTAATCTACGTCAATGCCAACGATAGCGTTCGCACCTTTTTGTTTTGCAAGTTCTTTCATTTCGTCCATCGCAATATCACGGGCTTCTTTTAGCTTACTTTCATAAGCACCAGCACGGCCACCGACAACATCACGAACGGAGGCGAATACATCGCGTACAATGTTTGCACCCATAATAGCTTCACCATTTACAATATCAATATACTCAATAATCTCTTTACCTTGAATTCCAGAAGTCGTTGTTACAATCATGACTGACACTCTCCTAATATATTATAATTTTTGATTAGCTTTCTTATGCCATAGAAAAAGTAGTTCTGATGCCAAAAATGCTTGATAGAAACATAGAATATTTTTGGCATCAGAAACAAGTCTGGTTTCTTACAGAATGAAACCAAGGCAATTGTTTAACATATGTATCGCTATAACATATGCAATGGATCTTTTAGAAATAAGGTAAGCCGCAGTAAGTATCAACGATCCAGGTAAATAAATAGCAATATCCGCAAGTTGGTTCGTATGAAGAAGTGTAAAAATCATAATCGAAATGATAGATGCAATAGCAGTACCAATATGGTAAGAAAAACGATTTATTAATATGTGGCGAAACACAATTTCTTCAAGTATTGGACCCAGAATACCAAATACAAGCAATGTAAATACAAGAGGTACCTTTGTACCCGTTTCAAGGAGCTGCTCTTGGTTCTCTGGTTGACCAGTTGCTAGAAAATGCATAACACACTGTTCCACAATTAACGTAAATAAAACTACCATAGGAATACTTACTATTTTCAAAATTGTCTTCTCTTTAAAATAAGTAAAACTTTCAATAATTTCTTTCCTAAAGCAAATGATTCCTACAATAGCAGGTACAGTAAAACCGATGGCACTAAGAACAAATTCTGATTCAACTAAATTGACATTAGCTAAAAGTGATATGCCAAATAGTATGTACAAGCCAATTTGAAATGGTACAAACAGTGTAAAGATTATTAGCATAATGATTTCTTTTTTATTCATTTTTATAAAGTTCACTGTATTGCCCCCATAATTAAATTACCTATAATTTTTGATTTTTCTTTCTGCATAACGCTCTCCTTCTAAATATATTTATATAAGATTCTAAACCGGACGGTTCGGTCTGAATCGAAATCTAATGATACTACAAGTTTCTAGTTTTTTAAACCCTTTTTATAAAGTATTAACAAAATCAAAATGGAAAAAAGCAAATATATTTATATTTCAGTTGCTTTGTTACAATTTAATTCCAGTAATCATTAATGGTTAATCTTTTATAGAATGAAGTGAAAGTGGGAGTAGTTCAAACACTTTAGCTAAACATATTGATAAAAATTATATATAATAATCATATGTCTATACATTAAAATTAACTATATATTTTTACATCTCTACAATTTTAGATAAAATTAGTTGTATAATATGACTGAATTAAACAATTGGTCATGTTGTTTTAACAGAAAATTCACTTAATTTATGTGGGTAATACAATTTGATTAACTTCTTTTCAAACTGTATTGTTTGAGGTTTCCATAAGATAGGGATTGATAAGATATTTCTGTTCCAAACTTATTTATACTTACAAAAAAATTAAGAAAATAGAGGGTAAACATTACCTAGAATATTAGGATCGTTTTCATTAGGAGGATTACAAAGCATGACTAAAGTTGATAAGGTTAAAGAAAAAATTATTGAAACATCTTTATATTTATTTAATACTAATGGGATAACTCGCACATCCATCCAGGATATAATGACAGCTACTGAACTACCTAAAGGATCTATTTATCGTAGATTCAAAAGTAAAGAAGAAATTGTCCTTGCTGCCTACGACAAAAGTGGTGAGATTATGTGGAGTCATTTTCATAAAGCAATGGAAAATAAAAAAACAGCAATTGATAAAATCCTTGCAATTTTCCTTGTATATCAAGATGCAGCTAATAATCCTCCTATTGCTGGAGGCTGTCCATTACTTAATAGTGCCATTGAAAGTACTGGAGTATTTCCAGAATTACAAAAAGCAGCAGCAAAAGGTTATGATGATACAGTAATGTTAATGGCTTCTCTCATAAAGGAAGGAATAGAGAAACAAGAACTTAAAGAAGATATAGACATTATATCGCTCGCTTCTTTTCTTGCATCTTCAATGGAGGGAGCTATTATGGCAAGTCGAGTATCTAACGATAATATACACCATCATTATTTTATTGAACAAATAAAACATCATCTTTTCACTTATTCTAAATAAGTGAGAACTTGCATTGTTTCCATCCAATTTTTATAAAGTTGAATTGAATAAATACCCCTTATAAACAGTATCTTCTGTTTATAAGGGGTATTTGAATAGTTTTTAGCAAAGGTAGTCTTTAGATGATGTTTCATGTTTCTTATTGAACGATTTCATTATATATAATAAGCGTAATAGAAGTTCAGTTAAATAAAATTCAGTAGTCGAATTTTTTTGCATAAAGCTGTATAATGCTTGTAACGAAAGGGAAATACAGGAAGGGATTTGTAATGAGTTACTATGGAAAAAGATAAACAACAATTAAGCGTTGAAGTTGCAAGATTATATTATCAATCAGATTATAGTCAGCAAGAAATTGCTAATAAATTAAATATTTCAAGACCGACGATTTCTAGATTGTTAAAGTACGCGAAAGAAAAAGGGTTTGTTCAAATTAGCATCGCTGATCCATTTGCTGATTTAGATAACGTCGGGAATTTACTGAAAGAAAAGTACAACTTGTTAGAGGCACATGTGGTATTTTCTCCAGTGCCGGAATATGCAACGATTACAGAGTATATAAGTAAATATGCTGCTGAGTATATGGAAAAGACGGTTAAAAACGGTGATATTGTTGGTGTAAGCTGGGGCATGACTATGTATGAAATCGCTAGAAAAATCGTACCGCAACATGTAAAAGGGGTAGAGGTTGTCCAGCTAAAAGGTGGTATTAGTCATTCAAGTGTAAATACGTATGCGAATGAGACGATAGCTTTATTTGCAGATGCTTTTCAAACGACGCCAAGAAATCTACCTCTTCCGGTTATATTTGATAATGCAGTGACAAAAGAATTAGTGGAGCAGGATCGACATATTCATCACATTATCGAAATGGGAAAACAAGCGAATATTGCAATTTTCACTGTAGGAACAGTGCGAGACGAAGCACTATTATTCCGATTAGGTTATTTCGATAAGGATGAAACAAATTTACTCAAAAAACAATCGGTCGGTGACATTTGTTCACGTTTCTTTGATGGAGACGGAAATATTAGTAGTGAAGAAATCAATAAGCGTACCATTGGAATTGAGTTAGAGGAACTGAAATTAAAGAAACGCTCTATTTTAGTTGCAGGTGGTAATAGAAAAATAAAAGCAATTGATGGTGCGTTACGTGGCGGGTATGCAAATGTATTAATTATCGATCAGCATACAGCAAAAGAATTGTTACATTATCAAAAAGATTAGAAATAAAGGGCGTTCTCAAGATGTTAATTTTGAGAATGCCTTTTATTTTGTTATGTATGAATGATAGGAGTCTTTTTTGAACACAAATTGCCTTTTTAAAAATAATTATGGATATGGAGATACATACTACCATTGTTAACATAAAAATTTTGATTATATATCTGAAGTGTTCTTTGTTAGAATGCGCTTTATTTGCTACAAGAAAATTACTTTTAAAAAAGAATGAACAAAATTTCAAAAGTATATTTACATTTGTTCAACTAAGAGTTAGAATGAAGTTGTTAAAAGATATGAGGAGTGAAGATAATGAACATTGCAAAGTTAATTGACCATACAATTTTAAAAGCTAATTCTACAAAAGAAGATGTTATGAAAGTAATCGAAGAAGCAAAGGAATATAAATTCGCTTCTGTTTGTATTAACCCAACATGGGTAAAATTAGCGGCTGATGAACTAGCTGGACATGATGTAGATGTTTGTACTGTAATCGGTTTCCCATTAGGAGCAAGCACGACTGAAACAAAAGCATTTGAAACAAAAGATGCTATTGCAAAAGGTGCAACTGAAGTTGATATGGTAATCAACGTAGGCGCTTTAAAAGATGGTGACAACGAACTTGTTGAAAAAGACATTTATGAAGTAGTACAAGCAGCAAAAGGAAAAGCTCTTGTAAAAGTAATCATTGAAACTTGCCTATTAACAGATGAAGAGAAAGTACGTGCTTGTGAATTATCAGTAAAAGCTGGTGCTGATTTCGTAAAAACTTCAACTGGATTCTCAACTGGCGGAGCAACTGCTGAAGATATCGCATTAATGCGTAAAACAGTAGGACCAAACATTGGTGTAAAAGCATCTGGCGGTGTTCGTACACGTGAAGATGCAGACAAAATGGTAGCTGCTGGAGCTTCTCGCGTTGGAGCAAGTGCTAGTGTTGCAATCGTATTAAATGATGCAAAAGGTGCTACAGATAACTACTAATCGATAAAAGATTAAAGCAATAGATATACATTTAAAGTATATCTATTGCTTTAATAATTGAAAAAAATGTAAGCGGATACGAATGGGAGGAAACGGCTTATGAAATACTTAATCGGTGTTTTTGGCCTCGTATTGATTTTAGGTATCGCTTGGCTTGCTAGTAATGATAGAAAGAAAGTCAAATATCGCCCAATCATAACGATGGTTATATTACAATTCATTTTGGGGTTTCTATTATTAAATACAAGTGTAGGGAATATATTAATAAGCGGAATAGCAGATGGTTTTGGAGAGCTATTAAAATATGCTGCTGACGGTGTGAATTTCGTATTTGGTGGATTAGTAAATCAAAAAGAGTTTTCGTTCTTTTTAAGTGTATTAATGCCAATCGTATTTATATCAGCCTTAATAGGTATTTTGCAACATATTAAAGTATTACCTATTATTGTGAAATCTATCGGTCTAGCATTAAGTAAAGTAAATGGAATGGGGAAACTAGAATCATATAACGCTGTGGCATCAGCGATTTTAGGACAATCGGAAGTATTTATTTCAGTTAAGAAACAACTAGGGTTATTGCCAGAGAAAAGAATGTATACATTATGTGCATCAGCAATGTCTACAGTTTCTATGTCTATCGTTGGATCATATATGGTGTTATTAAAACCACAATATGTTGTAACCGCTTTAGTGCTTAACTTATTCGGTGGCTTCATCATTGCTTCTATCATTAACCCGTATGAAGTTACTGAGGAAGAAGATATGTTAGAAGTACAAGAAGAAGAGAAAAAGACTTTCTTTGAAGTATTAGGGGAATACATTATTGATGGATTTAAAGTTGCGATTACAGTAGCAGCTATGTTAGTCGGTTTCGTTGCTCTTATCGCATTCATTAATGCAGTATTTAAAGGTGTAATCGGTATTTCATTCCAAGAAATTCTTGGTTATGCATTTGCACCATTTGCATTTATTATGGGTGTACCTTGGCATGAAGCAGTTAATGCCGGAAATATTATGGCAACAAAATTAGTATCAAATGAATTTGTCGCTATGACAGATTTAGCACAAGGAAACTTTAATTTCTCAGATAGAACGACAGCGATTATCTCTGTATTCTTAGTTTCATTTGCAAACTTCTCTTCAATTGGGATTATTGCAGGAGCAGTTAAGAGTTTAAATGAAAAGCAAGGGAATGTAGTCGCAAGATTTGGTTTGAAATTACTATTCGGTGCAACATTAGTAAGTTTCTTATCAGCAACAATCGTTGGCTTACTATTTTAATAGATTCATATAATATAAAAAGGAATGGTGATTGTAATGAGAATGGTAGATATTATTGCAAAAAAACGTGACGGCAAAGAATTAACGACTGAAGAAATCAAATTCTTTATTAATGGATATACAGACGGAAGTATTCCTGATTATCAAGTGAGTGCGCTTGCAATGGCAATCTTCTTTAAAGATATGACAGATCGCGAACGTGCAGATTTAACGATGGCGATGGTTGAGTCTGGAGAAACGATCGACTTATCAGCAATTGAAGGAATTAAAGTAGACAAACATTCAACTGGCGGTGTTGGTGATACAACAACATTAGTATTAGGACCATTAGTAGCTGCTTTAGATGTACCAGTAGCAAAAATGTCTGGTCGTGGTTTAGGACATACGGGCGGAACAATTGATAAATTAGAAGCGGTAGAAGGATTCCACGTTGAAATTACGAAAGAGCAGTTCATTGATATTGTAAACCGTGACAAAGTAGCTGTTATTGGACAAACAGGAAACTTAACACCTGCAGATAAAAAAATCTATGCATTACGCGATGTAACCGGAACGGTTAACTCAATTCCTTTAATCGCAAGTTCAATTATGAGTAAAAAAATTGCAGCTGGTGCTGACGCAATCGTACTTGATGTAAAAACAGGTGCTGGCGCATTTATGAAAACAGAAGAAGATGCAAAAGAATTAGCACATGCAATGGTACGTATCGGAAATAATGTAGGACGTCAAACTATGGCTGTTATTTCAGATATGTCACAACCTCTTGGATTTGCGATTGGTAATGCTCTAGAAGTGAAAGAAGCGATTGATACGTTAAAAGGTGAAGGTCCAGAAGATTTAACAGAATTAGTACTTGTATTAGGAAGTCAAATGGTTGTACTTGCGAAAAAAGCAAATACGTTAGAAGAAGCTCGTGAAATGCTAATTGAAGTGATGAAAAACGGAAAAGCAATTGAGAAATTTAAAGAGTTCTTAAGTAATCAAGGCGGAGATAGCTCAATTGTAGACAATCCAGAAAAAATGCCACAAGCTAAGTATGTAATTGATGTACCTGCAAAAACTTCAGGTGTTATTTCTAACATTGTTGCAGATGAGATTGGTATTGCAGCTATGTTACTTGGTGCAGGTCGTGCAACGAAGGAAGATGAAATCGATTTAGCGGTAGGTTTAATGTTACGTAAAAAAGTTGGCGATGCAGTAAAAGAAGGCGAGCCATTCGTAACAATCTACGCAAATCGTGAAAATGTAGAAGATGTAAAAGCAAAAATTTATGAAAACATCTCTATCGCTGAAACAGCAGTGGCTCCTAAATTAGTTCATACAGTTATTACTGACTAATCATCATTTCATTTACTTTGAGGGGGAAATAATATGGATAAGAAAAAATATATTGAAGAAGCAAACAAGATGTTATCGAAAGCGTATATTCCGTATTCTAAATTTCCTGTTGGCGCAGCGTTAGTTACGAAAGAAGGGAAAATCTATACTGGTTGTAATATAGAAAATGCTTCTTACGGTTTATGTAACTGTGCAGAAAGAACAGCAATATTTAAGGCAGTATCAGAAGGTGAGCGCGATTTTAGTTATTTAGTTATTACAGGAGAAACTGATGGACCTATTTCACCATGTGGTGCGTGTAGACAAGTAATTGCTGAATTCTGTGATCCGAAAATGCCTGTATTATTAACGAATGTAAAAGGTGATGAAAAAGAAGTGACTGTTGAGCAATTACTTCCAGGTGCTTTCTCAATAGAAGATTTAAAATAAGTTGAAAAGTGAACTGCACCTCCAGTTGTTAGACACGCATAACAATTGGAGGTGCAGTTTTTTTACTTTATATTGCGGTGAATTATTTACTGATATTTCGTCCCCTTTTTCATCAATTTATTATTTTACCACATGTGAAATTTTAAAAATTAAATATTAATGTAGTGTAAGTACAATATAAATTCCCAATTAATATTAAAAGATGATAGGCTATTTTTATAATTGAATTACCTTTCGTACTCTAAAAAACACCCTACCAACAAAGGTTCTCTATCAATATAAAAATCTATACTAATATGGTATAAATTTCATGCTCTATTAAGTATAGAAGGGGTTTATACGCTGGGACAATTTCAAAGTAATTTTCAAAGCGCTACACAAATCGCAACGCAAATGAGGGTAGCTTCAGATACAATCCAAAGCGCAACAAATCGTTCTATAAAAAAGGCGACACGTACTACGCTTTCAGTTAATTCAAAAGCACAAGAAGCGAACCAACAAGTTTTAGATTTGACGAAACAATTTTCCACCGCCTTTCAACAAGCGGTCGATAATATTCATTCGGTAGCCAAAGAGTTTGAGAGAATGGATCACGAGCTTCACAATACTTTCCGCTAATATGACCACCTTCGTAAAGATAAAACGGTAGGAGGAAAAAAATGGATCGAGATATCAAAAACCAAATTAAACAGTTAAATCAAAAATTACGAAGTGTATTTGAAGAACAGGACCGAAATTAATCCGCGCTTCGAACTCAGGAACAAGCGGAAGCTGATTTTCACGAATTGAAAAATCGAAGCAACCGCTTATTTAACCGTATTTTAGAAACTTGGCACAACGATAAAGAGTTATCTCATTTCTTTATAAATATCCGTCAAGAAGCACAACACATTGAGCGAAAACTTACATTGAATGCAAAAGATTGGAGTACATGGCCGGGGCACCCTAAATACGGTAATGTTCCGGAAATTATAAGACTAGAAATGTTAGAACGTGAAGCAGTGGCTAGAGAAGCTTTGAAAAAATCAATAAAAGAGAGGTTACAATCCATTGAAAACAATAGTTAAAAATATAGGTGGTAAAAAGATAATAGCTACAGCAGAAGAACATTTAGGCCCCCAGATAGAAAAGTTATTGTATTTGCTAACTAAAGTAGAAGATAACAAATTAGTTGATAGATTTTCTATGCAAGTTGGTTGGTCTATTTTTGTTCTATCCAAACGTGAAGATGGGTATCATATTATTGCCCCAGATTATACAAAAAATCCATTTAAGGATACTACAGATGATCTAACAATTGCTTTATGGGTGCAATTAGAACAAGTACATTGTTTACGTCAGTTAAATATTGACGGTGAAACAATAAAGTTTAGCGATAAAATAGTGACTTCAAAAAATGTGTTACAACTAGATGAGGTTTATTTACAAAGAGCTAGGGATTGTGACAAAGGTGATTCTGGTTGGTATATCGGTCCTGTCGATGAAACAGAAGAAACTGACGGTGAATTAGAAGTATATTACGCATATCAGCTACTAAAAATTAGACCTTCAATTATTCAAGTTTTAGCCTTACCTTATGAATATCTGGTAGTTTTTGAGAAAGATAAAATCAAAGCCATTTTAGATGATAATGATGTCGATGTTTGGAATGGAGTTACAAACTAAGATTAGTTAAGTTCTAAAATAATTGAGAGGGCTTAACCGCATGAACTCAAAAATCCCGGAAATTTTAGGAATATTAGACGGTTATGAGAAAAGGGTAATTTTAGTAATTATAGAAACTGAAGCAATGGTTTAAATTAAGCTAGAAACTTACAGGATGGAAAATAATCAATAATGAATAAATTATAAAAGAGCATCCCACCATTAAAAACTGAACTGCACCTCCAATTGTTAGACACAGTCTAACAATTGGAGGTGCAGTTTTTCTATGGTTAAATTCACAACTGATGAAAAAATATACATCGTTCAACGTTATTTGAACGGAAATGAAAGTTACCGAGAAATTAGTAAAGCTATTGGTATAAGAGACACCGTAATTTTGAAATGGGTAAACCAATATAAACAAAATGGCTTTTTATTTGAAAATAGGATGTAATATTTTATTCATATTCCGTTCATAAACTTTCCGTAAAATGATTGCAGCGAATATAGAAAGTTTACAACAGGAGGAATAGAATGAAGAAATTATATAATGCGGCATTTATTTATTTAATTATTGGTTTATTATCAGGTGTATTTGCAAGAGAGTATACGAAAGCACAAGGAATTAAAGGATCCACAATGTTGCAATTAGTGCATACACATGTATTAGTGCTCGGTTTTGTATTCTTTTTAATTGCTTTAGCTTTATGTAAAGTGTTTCATGTACAAGAAACAAAGAGCTTTTGTGCATGGTTTGTTGTTTATAATGTAGGAGTAATCTTTACTATTGCTACAATGCTATGGAGAGGTCTTCTACAAGTAAATGGAACTGACTTTTACGGTTTAAGCCATATGGCTGGATTAGGTCATGTTATTATAAGTATCGGGCTCGTTTGGTTTATGATTTTGTTAAAAAAGTCATTTAAATAGATAGGAGTGGAAAGTATGATAGCACTTTTATCAAGTGTCGTAGCAGTTTGTATGGCTGTTGGGGTAATGTTTCTACGTTTTAAAGCAGCGAAAAAGCCGGTAACGAAAAAGAAAATTATATTGCCGCCAATTTTTATGAGTACAGGCGGGATGATGTACTTTTTACCAGAGTTTCGATTAACATCGTTAGAAATAGTCGAGGCAATTAGTATAGGGCTTATCTTTTCTATTTTTCTTATTAAAACAACTAAGTTCGAAATAAAAGGCGAACATATATTTATGAAACCGTCAAAAGCATTCATATTTATTTTAGTATGCTTATTAGCTGTACGCGTGGCATTAAAGTCATATTTAAGCCAATCAATTGATTTGGCAGAGTTAAGCGGAATGTTTTTCTTACTTGCATTTGCGATGATTGTGTCGTGGAGAATTGCGATGTATCGCTCGTTTACTAAATTAGAAAAGACAATAAACAGAGCTGGAATTTCTATATAGGAAATCCAGCTCTGTTTATGTTTTATTAAAATTCTTTAGCGCGGAACTCATTTGCTTAATTTTAAACGTATTTGAGCATCTTGTAATGCGGCTGGTGTAACGTTAAGACCATTTTGATCAACAATTTTTGTGTTTAATAAAATGGAATCTAAGCTTCCACGAAATGTTTGTGTATAGTTTTGACGCAACATTTGTTGTTCTTGTTTTTCATCAACTGTTAATCCAGTTGCTTTTTCTTTTTTGGACAATTCGTTAATACGGAATAAAATATTTTTCATTTGTTTCACCTCTAGTTAGATTTAATTACATTAGCTACTTACTAATGTATAGTTATTTTAACCTATCTTTTAATAAGTGTCAATGTCTATAAAATGCCTTGTTTTGTAAGTGTATGGGGTGAGAGAGAATGTAAATGACTACTAATACTTGAAATAGAAAAGATGTTAATATACAATACCGTAGTAGGGTATAAAATTGTTGTTTTACATTATGAAAGAAATGAGCACAAAGGAGTATGTAATAATGAATGCAGTAATTTCAAAGAAAGAAACAATCATCTCATATACGATTGCTATTTTATTTATTTTAGCCATGGTAACAGCGGGTGTGTTATTAAATGATCCAGAAGTCATTCTGCCGGAAATAGCAGCGATGGCAATTGCTTTATGGGCGTATCGTGAGCCAGGATGGTTAAGGCAACCAGAAAAAATCTTCATTGCACCTTCAATAACAGCTGTGATTGGTTTTATGGTGAATCAAATGGATATTGCTTATTTAGGGAAAGTAAGTTTAACGCTTGTATTCATGATGCTGTTTTTGCGTGTAATTCAATCCAATTTAGCACCATCAATTGCGACAGGTTTATTACCATTAGTAACAAATGCGACGGAATGGTCATTTGTTATCGCGGTCTGCGCTTTAACATTTATATTAATGGTTGGTGTACTTATATTTAAATTGAACAGTGGTCTGGAGCGAAAAGTGAATATACAGTATAAGTATATGATTGTATTTCTAATACTAAACTTTGTGTGGATCAGTTTATGTTGGATAACTGGTTATGAACAATTAGCAGTTATTCCACCAATATTAGTTGTCGTGTATGAATCACTTCAAAAGCCGATGTACAATGAAAAAATGGCTTTTAAACAAATAGTCGTATTAACTGCATCTGCAACTGTTGGAACAATATTGTACTTTGCGATTGATTCATGGATTGTAGTCACTTTATTAAATATGATATTAATGCTTATTTTATTAAAAATTGTTGGTGTACGTGTTCCAGCAGTGTATGCATTTCCATTATTGCCGCTCGTATTTCCAGATGGAATGATAAAGATGTTACCAGTAGCTTCATTTGTTGCGGGAGTATTTTTATTTGGTGCAGTACTACTGTATAAAAAGTGGGAGATGAAGCAAAAGGGCATGGCAATGTAGATAGAGTAAAGATAGCTTTTAATTAGTAAAATAAATAGACACCTGTGAGTGTCTATTTATTTTATGAAAAATTTAGTTTAATTCATTTAAGTAATGAACAAGTTCCGATGCTTTAGAGAAAAATGGAGAATGATCAGCTTCTAAAGTAATAATTTTCTTGCAAGGTGTTTCTGTATTCATTCGGCGCTGAAAATCAATTGGAATCGCTCTATCTAGAGTCGTTTCAATATAAATGCGATCTATGGCTCCAAAGTTTTCTTCAGATATTTTCAGCTCTTGTTGGAAGGGTCCTAGTGGTTGAGGACGCATTTGATTAAAAGATGCTTCTTTAATAGAACCGTCTTCTGTAGCATTTAAAAATGTTTGTTCAATTAGATTAGGTATAAGTTCAGCAGTCAAGTCATTTTCATTTATAGTGAATTGCGGGCCATCTTCTCCGTCTAATTTACTACCAAGACTTTCTCCGTTTTGTGGTAAAAAGGCACAAAGATATACTAATTTATCGATTTTATTTGGTATAAGTTCAGCAGTTTGAGTAATAACGATTCCACCCATACTATGTCCAACAAGAATAACCTTTTCATTTTGTTGATTTATATTAGCTGTTACTGCATCAACATAGGAATCTAACGTTATATTTTGTGAAGGAGTTGTATCTTTCCCACTTCCAGGTAAGTCTAGTGTAATAACAGTGTGACCTAAAGCCTCTAGTTGAGGTTTTACTAATTCCCATGCCCATTCACCTTGCCATGCTCCATGTACT
The DNA here is from genome assembly GCF_009183795.1 of Bacillus sp. B1-WWTP-T-0.5-Post-4. Classification (NCBI taxonomy): domain Bacteria; kingdom Bacillati; phylum Bacillota; class Bacilli; order Caryophanales; family Bacillaceae; genus Bacillus; species Bacillus sp. B1-WWTP-T-0.5-Post-4. Next base: position 169,118 of record NZ_WEIJ01000002.1, on the reverse strand, counting down.
AAAATGTAAGTACTCATTTAATCAACACTCCTCTAGGGTATATAAGTTTCATCTATTTGTAATATTGATGATGTATACTCAGTGTAAATGAAGTGGTTTCATAAATATAATGAAGGTTATTTATAGATGATATAAATATATTTTATATAAGGAGAACAGAATGAATGTTTTTGATTTTAAAGTCTTTACATATGTGGCTCGTTTAAATAGTATTAGTCTGGCAGCAAAGGAATTACATATGACACAGCCAGCAATAACCCATATTATTAACAAATTAGAGAAACGATATGCTATAACGTTATTTGATCGCTCTAGACAAGGAACGATTCTAACTGAAAATGGCAAAGAATTTTTAGTTGGTGTGAATCGACTTCTAATGGAGTATGAAAAACTTGAGGAAACAGCTTTCCAGTTGAAAAATAAAAGCTTGTATAAAATTGTACTAGCTACGTATCCTTCCGTTACTGTATATTGTTTGGCGGAGTGTATTCAACTAGGGAATATTGATCATAGTCAATATGTACTTGCAGTTCGAGAAGGAAGCTATCAAGAAGTGTTAGATTGGCTATCATCAGGTAGTGCAGATTTTTCTATTTCTATAAAAGAAAATTTAATACAAGGATTTCATTATGATGTCATTGGTGAAGATCCGTATGTTATGGTTTCTTCAAAAAAAGTTCCGCCTAACCTTACTATTAATGATATAAAAAATTATCCTTTTATTATGCCGCTTTCTGGTTGCAAAGAAGTGCTCGAACCGTATTTGATGAAAAATGAAATAACAGTTAATAAAGTGATGGAGTCAGAATCAATTAGTTCAGCATTAGCACTTACTATACAAGTTAATGGCATAACAATCGTTCCGTTATCAGGACTACATAAGCAAATTATTCATGACTTCATTGTACAGCCGATAGAAATTACAATTCCACGACAACTTATTATGCAATGGTCACCTAAAAAAGAGAATGACCCGCTGTTTCTCGCGTTTGTTAAGAACTTATTAGCTCAACTACAGCAAAAGAAAAAATGAATATAATATTACAAAAGATAAGCTCATTTCACTAGAGCTTATCTTTTGTATGTATTACCAATAAAGAGCAGTATCATAAAATCCGATTAAAATAAGGAGAAAACCAGCTATACGCTGAATGCTATTTCCTATTTTCCTGCTCTTCTTTAGTAATGCCCCGTTTAATCCCAGATAGGAGATGAAGGACATTAATACGACGATAGGAAGAGCAGTTCCTATCGAAAAGAACGTTGGAAACAAGTACCCGTAATTAAATGATAAAGATAAAGGGATTAACGTTCCAAAAAATAGAACGAACATAGTCGGACAAAAAGCTAAGGAAAAGAAGAATCCGAGTAAAAATGAACCAACTTCATTTTGATTTCGTATAAATTTAATCGAGAAGAAATATCTTCTTTTTATAATACCTGACAACAGTAGCCCCATTAAAATTAATAGAGGTCCCATCATTTTTCGTAACCATGGAAAATACAAAGTCAATATTTGCTGAATCTCTTTTCCTAAAAACCATACTAATAGTCCAAGCGTCGTAAAAGCCATTATTTTTCCTAAAATGAATAAAAGTATATGTTTCCATACATGTTCCTTTTGTAAAGATTGGTTGCTATAAAGTGTAATAGCACTAATGTTTCCTGTTAATTGGCAAGGAGCAAGGGTACCTACTATGCCTAATAAAAACGAAAATAAAAGAGGTACAGATTTCGTAGCATTCGCGGCATCCATTAAAGGAGACATGAGTTGATAGCTCCATTCACTAATTGTTGAAAACACGTTATATTCACCCTTCTACTTAAATTGGAATGTTCCTTCATTAGCAATCTGCTTCCACGTATTACCCTCATCCGTAGAAAGGAACACATTTGCTTTCATTGTAGCAAATACAATTTCAGCTGAATTTTGAGGGTTTTGTGATATATACATAATTGTATCTTTAGGATCTAAAGGTGGAATTTGTATGTTTGTCTCCTCATTTGTAGCAATTGATTTCTTCGTTACGATTTGCTTATTGATAGGCGCGTAAATAACATCTTCATTACTTAATGTAATTGCGGTCGATTCAAGTGATTTAGCGAATATTTCAAACGTATTTCCGTAATCTGTAGATAAGTAAACACCGTCTTTGGCACTTACTGCGACTACACTAGATTGATTCGGATGTACGGAAAAGGAATGAATCATACTTGAAAGACCTTTTAACTTACTATTTTCCCAATCTTGTCCGTTGTTCGTACTGAAATAAAAACCTTGTTGTAATTTAGAATTTGGACGCTCATTGTATAAATAAATTGCTTCTGTATTATATCCGACAGCAAGGTTATGAAAATCAGATTCTCCGTAAAATGCTAGCTTTTCAAGAGTATTACCACCATCAGAACTTTTCAATAATCCTAAAGGGTTTTTTAAATTTGCACCTGGTTCAGGGTGACCGCTGGCAAAGAATCCGTTCTTCGTTGCCTGAAATCCCATATAATCATGTAGCTCAGTCTTAGTTTCAAACCATTTGCCATCTTGATAAACTTTTATCCCGCTATGAGTGGCAATAGAAACACCTGGCATATTTCCTGCATAGCCAATTCCATGAATGTGCTCGATTTTTCCAGATGTAATTTCTTTATAGAAGTCTTGCGGATTCGTATTTGCTGTTTTTGTATTTTTTGGTTGAGATTGCGCCGTTCCTTTCTTAACTGGTGCTGTTTCGACGTTGCTAGAACATCCTGAAATTATTAATAAAGAAGTAATTGCTAACCCTGTTGCTACATAATGTTTCAAATTTGTAGGCCCCTTTCCTATATACGTGATTTTAAGTATATGGAATAAATGTCAAGAAATTGTGGAGTGGTATGCATAATTTAGCGTGGAAGGGACCTTAGTAATGAAAATTCTCCTTTGGCTATGAGTACTATTAATTGACGAAAAATTATAACAATAATAGAATGAATTGTATTGATGATTAGTTTCACAAGCATACATAGAACACTAGGGGGATTATTATGAAATCAACATTTTTTGCTCAAAATAGAGAACGATTAGCAAACACATTACCAGAGGGATCTATTACGATATTATTTGCGGGACAAGCACCGCATATGTCAGCTGATGCACATTATAAATTTGTACCGAATCGTAATTTTTACTACTTAACGGGCATCGATGAACCAAATGTTATTTTTATGCTGAAAAAGGTTGGAAGTAGTGTTGAAGAAACACTTTTCATTGAAAAGTCAGATCCAGTAATGGAAAAATGGGTCGGTAAAACAGTTTCTAACGAAGAAGCAGAGAAAATTTCAGGTATAAAGAAAGTTGTATATTTAGATAGCTTTGAAAAGACAATGTCAAATATACTTTTTACAGAAAATGCGAAGCATCTATATTTAGATATAGAACGTCGTGATTGGAATGGTACGGAGACAAAAACATTAGCATTTGCTAAACATGTAAGAGAAAAATACCCACACGTAACAATTGGTAATGTATATCCGAACATTTGTGAATTACGAGTATTTAAAACAGAGGAAGAAATTGAAATTATTAAAGAAGCGATTGCTATAACGAAAGACGGTATTTACAACGTACTTAAGCATGCAAAAGCAGGCATGATGGAGTATGAATTAGAAGCACAATTTGATTTTACACTGAAGTCATCTGGAATTAAGTACCATGCGTTCAATACAATTTTGGCGAGTGGGAAAAATGCTACAGTTCTTCATTATGAAGATAATGATGCACAAATTCAAAATGGTGACTTAGTATTACTAGATTTAGGTGCTCAAAAAGAATACTATAACGCTGATATTAGTTATACATTCCCGGCAAATGGAATATTCTCTAGTCGTCAAAAACAAATTTATAATATTGTATTAAAAGCATTAAAAGAAACAACAGCACTTATTAAGCCAGGATTAAAGTTCGCTGCATTAAATGAGCATACAAAAAAGGTACTGGTAGAAGAGTGTAAAGCAATCGGTTTAATTCAAGAAGATGAAGAGTTATCAAAATACTATTATCATGGTGTCAGCCATTTCCTTGGTTTAGATACACATGATGTAGGAACATATAAAGATAGAGTGTTAGAAGAAGGTATGGTTATAACAATTGAACCTGGTCTTTATATTGAAGGAGAATCAATTGGAATTCGTATTGAAGATGACATTCTTGTAACGAAAGACGGGTATGAAAACTTGTCAAAAGATATCATTAGGGAAGTTGAAGAAATTGAAGAATTTATGAGTGTAAATAATGAACATGTAAAAGGAAACCAAGCTGTAGTTAAATAATAAAAGAGTCATCACTAATTTATTTGAACTTTATCTCGAATCGTGGACAATTAAAAAATCCATGATTCGGGATAGGGTTCTTTTCTTCGAAATACTAATCTTTAATTATTAATCCTAATAAAGTAGCAAACTGAACAGCTTGATATGTTGATACTTTACATCCTCTTAAATCGTTCACTGAAACTGTAAGTGTATCAAAGGTAGAAGAACTAATATCTATCCCCTTCAGTGATGTCTGATCAAAATTAGCTTCATCAAGACTACATAATTGGAATTCAACTTTTTTAAGTTTACAGTCAAAAAAATCTGCATTATTTAATGAAGTTTCATTGAAGATGATTTTTTCTAGTTTGGAATTTCCAAATGCCGCTAAATTCAAAATTGAATTCTCAAATTTAACATTTCCTAAGCTAGATTCTGTGAAATTTACTCCGATTAATTTACTGTTTTTAAATTCGACTCTGTGAACAGAAGAATTGCTTAAATTAACATTTGATAGATCACAGTTTTCAAAACAAACATCTGTAATATCAATATTGCTAAAGTCTGTATTAGTAAACTTACAGTTTTTTATCACCGCATCATATAATCGCACTCTATCTACAGATTCATTTTCGAAAGTGGAGTCTATAATTTCACACACTTCCAATGTTGGATCTTCTTCATAAAAAATATCTTGAAAATTCTTTGAAGATAACTCTGGTGAAATTTTTGGTCTATCAATTTTCATCGTATATCAATCCTCTTCTATTTGATATATTTGTGTAATTTGAGTCCATTGTTTCCTTGTGAGGAACATTAGTTCTTATTATACAAAAATCTAAGTTCTTTTGTGAAGAGCATTTTAGCTACATTTTTCTTATTTAATAATAGCAGTGTTATTGTTTCTTAAGAAATAACGTCAAAATAAATATGAGAACGGCTAATATAGTCGCTACAAGGGAAGTATTTTATACTTTTAAAATATTCGCCTCTTGTAATGTCTCCGCTTTTAGTAATCTTCCAATTAGCTTACGTATTATCTAATTACATCTCCTTATTTTCTTGAAAATCAAGTTCTATAATGATTTTGAAAAAGAAAAAGGAGGGATTTTCCATGAAGCGATTTGTATTAACAGCTGTTACGGTCTCTGTAATATTTTTAATTGCTGCATGTTCTTTGGCCACAAATACAACAAATGATCATAAAAATATGAAAGATAAAAAAACAATACAGGCTGAAACAGCTACAAAACCATTGAAGGTTGAAAAAGGACCAGAAGTTACTTTAGTGGCGAAAGAAGAAAAGCAAAAGTTAGGTAACGGTGTTATTGTTCCAGTCTGGACATTTAATGGCTCATCACCTGGTCCAGAAATTCGGGTGAAAAAAGGTGAAAAGGTGAAAGTGACATTAAAAAATGAATTATCTGCACCAGTATCTATTCATTGGCATGGATATCCTGTCCCAAATAACATGGATGGAATTCCAGGCGTGACACAAGATGCAGTTGAACCAGGAAAAAGTTTCACTTACGAATTTGAAGCGAACGTACCAGGAACGTACTGGTATCACTCGCATCAAGATTCTGTAAATCAATTAGATAGAGGTTTGTATGGAGCGCTCATTGTAGAAGATACAAAGGAAAAATATGATAAAGATTACACATTAATGTTGGATGAATGGGTTACAGATAAAGAAGAAATGAATAAGCAGTTAAAAGAAATGACAAAAGGGCAAATAGGTAATAAATCTAAAGGTAATGAAAATGAGGAAAAGAATGATGATAAGAACGGCATGGCTCATTCTGGTATGGACATGGGCAGTGATCAAAAAGACTCTGGCAATATGGCGGGAATGGACCATGGAAATATGAAGATGGAAGGTCATGATATGAGTATGTATGATTTATTCACAATCAATGGAAAAAGCGGTGATTTAGTAGTGCCATTGAAAGTGAATAAGGGAGATAAAGTTCGTCTTCGACTCGTTAATGCTGGTTATCTATCACATGATATACATGTTCACGGTCATGATATAAAAGTAATTGCGACAGATGGTCAACCAATAAATGATCCAAAAGTTATAAAGGATAAAGTAATTTCAATCGCACCGGGTGAACGTTATGATATTGAATTTACTGCTAATAAAACTGGGAAATGGTATGTTGAAGACCATTCGAAAAATAAAGGTGCAAAAGGAATGAAAGCTGTTATTGAATATGATGGCAGCAAAGAGATGAAAGATAAAGCAGACGAAAAAGAAAAATTACCGAAAGTAGATATCATGAAATATGGTACTAAAAAATTAGGAAGTTTCCCGTTAAATCAAGAGTATACTGCCACATATAATATGGACTTAAATACGCAAATGAATGGAAATGAAATGGTATATACAATTAACGGAAAGGTATTTCCGGATATTGACCCAATTCAAGTAAAAAAGGGTGATTTAGTAAAAGTGAAGTTGGTAAATCGTTCTAAAATGGATGATCACCCAATGCATTTACATGGTCATTTCTTCCAGGTGTTGAGTAAAGATGGAAAACCGATAGAAGGTTCTCCGATTGTTAAAGACACATTGAATTTGAGGCCAGGAGAAGAATATGAAGTAGCCTTTGTAGCAGACAATCCTGGTGAGTGGATGTTCCACTGTCACGACCTACATCATGCTTCAGCAGGGATGGTAACGGAAGTGAACTATACAGATTATGAATCTGGTTATGTTCCAAACCCTAATATTCCTAATAAACCAGAATAATGTGAAAATCATGTAGTTTATTAATGATGAAAGCAGTTATCTTAATAGGTTGCTGCTTTTATATGTCATGTTGTGAATTGGGAATATTATTTTTATAAAAGTTTAGATAATACGAGAAGGTTATCCTGTAGAAAGAGTTTACAAGGTGAGAATGTTTTTTGTTATTTAAGAATTAAAAAACATGGTGGTTTTTGATTAGAAGTGGATAAATTTATTGTATTATATTGTAGTTCCACAAGATTGAATACTTATATTTGACCTTTCTTTTATTTTATACTACAATTCGTAGTGTGAAAGGAGAAGTCAGATATTCAAGCAAAATTATGAGTTAAATGAAGAAGGATTCAATTATGATTTTTTTATTTTTGTAGTATTAATTATAGGTGATTATTTTTTTGGTAATTAAAACTACATTGTGTAGTGTTCGATTGAAAGAATGAGAGGATTTTCAGAGTGTTATGAATTTAAATTTCTTTTATTACTAGATATAGATTATTGTGAATGATTAGAAATTTAATATGGGAAGTAAAAGAATAATTTTGCTGAATGGTTTAAGTGGGAAAAATATAATAATACTTGAATGTGTTTATAGGAAGGTGTTTTGTACTTATGAAAAAGATTTTAGCTAGTGTAGCAGTAGCTTCTGTTACAGGAAGTGTATTTATTAGTACTGCTCAAGCGAAAAATACTGTTATACCAAAAGACACGAAGCATGAGCAAACGACTGATGTAGTAAAATATGAAAATCAAGTAACAGTAAATACAAATGCTCTACGTGTCCGCACACAACCAAATATGTCTAGTGCAATAATGGGACGCGTGTATGAAGGAGAAGTTTTACAAGTTATTGGAGAAGAAAACAGTTGGCTGAAAATTAATCATAAAGGAAAAACTGGCTATGTAAGTAGTGAATTTGTTTCGGGAAATAATGTATCAGCGAAGACAAATGTAAGCATGAGTCGTAGTAAAACTGTAACTGCTAATGTATTACGTGTTCGCACACAGCCAAATACGTCTAGTGCAATAATGGGGCGCGTATATGAAGGGAAAGCTTTACAAGTTATTGGAGAAGAAAACGGTTGGTTAAAAATTAATCATAATGGAGAAGTAGGTTATGTAAGCAGTCAATTTGTAATAGACGGTAGTTCAAATGGAAGCGACAATAACAATGGAAAAGTTCAAGTAGCGAGTGGCAATTACAAAGTTAACGTATCTTCTCTCCGCGTACGTACAGGTCCAAGTACTTCCCATGCAATTTTAGGCTCTATACATAAAGGACAAGTTGTTCAAGTAACTGGTGAAATTCAAGATTGGGTCAAAATTAACTATAGTGGACAAACTGCTTATATTAGTAAAGATTATATTTCAAAGAGTGGTTCTAATGCAAATGTAGACCAAACAAATGAACAACAAAAGAATGTTACGGTTCAAACTGACGGCACATACATTGTAAACGCTACTTCTTTACGTGTTCGCACGGGCCCTGCTACTTACCATAGTGTAATTGGTGGTGTATTAAACGGACGAATATTGCAAGTAACTGGCGTTGAAAATGGCTGGTTGAAAATTAATCATAATGGAAGAACTGGTTATGTAAGTAGTGAATATGTAAAATTCGTTAAAGGAGGTACACCATCAAAACCTGAAACTAGTAATCTATCTACTGGGGCAACAGTTGGTGACTACTATGTTAACGTAAACGTGTTAAATGTAAGAAACGGCGCTGGTACAAATCATGGTGTAATTGGTGCATTATCAAAAGGAATAAAAGTACAGGTTCTATTTGAACAAAATGGCTGGTTGAAAATTAATTACAACGGTAAAAACGGTTATGTATCAAGTGAATTTTTATCAAAAACAAGTGAGACTGATGCAGAGAAGTGGCGGCAATCCCAAGAGGTAAATAAAACAAATGACTTTATTCAACCAGCTGCAGGAAGATATACTTCTAGATTTGAGAAACGTGGTGGGAAAATGCATCATGGATTAGATATTGCTGCTTCAGGAACAGTGCCGGTTGTTGCTGCCGCAGAGGGGGTAATCACTCGCTCTTATTATTCTACAAGCTATGGTAATGTTGTGTTTATTTCTCACAATATTAACGGACAAACATATACGACTGTATATGCTCATTTAAAGAGTCGTCCTGTTTCTGCTGGTCAAAAAGTGAAGCAAGGACAACAAATTGGCATAATGGGGAATACAGGACAATCTGAAGGACAGCACTTACATTTTGAAATCCATAAAGGTGAATGGAATGCAAAGAAGAGCAATGCTATGGATCCAAAAATATATATTGGTTAATTGAAAATTTATCCCGCACTAACGGGCAGTAAGCCCCACGTCTCAAAATTCAGCGAAAGCGAAGAAGTTAGGTTGGGGATCAACTGCCCGTAAAAGCCCGATTGGTGAGGGCTGATAATCAGTGGGGATGAACAAAACCCCTACTGATTAAAGTTTCGCTTTATTATTTCAACCTGGAATAGTATATTTTCTCAAGCAAAGAGAATTTCATAGATTTAGAAGTTTTGAACTAACAATTCAAAGTGTTTTTATATTTGTCTGTTAAGAAATAAAAATAATGAAATCGATCCCCTCTACTATGATGAAATAGTAGAGGGGATCGATTATAGTTGTTAATGTTTATGTTGTTCTTCTGTGGAAGAGGTGGGCGGGATATGCTCTGGGAACGTTACAAATATAGTCAGGATAATTACTACACCAATTGAGAGTAATAATGGAAAACGTCGCTGAATAACAGCAGAAAAACTTTCTGATAAAAACTGAATCATACATGACATAGTTATTGTTATAGTAAGTAAAAGGCTAATGAACAATATACTATGAGCTTGTTGAGCATTTAACATTTCTGTAATCATTGCTCCCATCATACTTGCCATTAATCCAGAAAACATTCCTTCTAAAGCAGTATATAGGTGAAAACGTAGACCCACTAAAAAACCGATAAAACCACTAATTAAAATAGCAAGTAAAGTAGAATATAGTAATTCCCCCTTAAAGAGAATGCCTAAATAAAAACCAATACTTAAACCGATACTCATACTAAAAGACATAATAAATACCATATACTCCATTAGGGTACCCTTACGTTTAGAAATATTGGATGTAATAAGAATTGAGGTACAGCAAAGTGTTAAGGTAGTTAACGTATAAGCAAACATTATGATACCTCCTTGTCCTATCGTTCATTTCATCATATGTGTACTTATAATAATTTATATCTGCATATTATCTGCACAATTTCATAGATGTAGGCAAAGAGACGTTTGATTTTTTAGGGCGTCTTTTTTAATTGTAAGCATGTGAAAGAAATTGTTATATTATGAGTTTCTATTGTGAAGCCATAAAGAATAAGCGTATAATATTATAGGTCTCCCATTTGCGAGACAAACCGCGAATGATAAATAAGATTGTTGTTTTATCATCGCTTCTAAACATATAGACAATGAAAGTAACACTGGAATACAGATAGGGAGTTATAAAATGAAATTAATTATTGCCGAGAAACCAGATCAAGGGTTGGCTCTTGTTTCACAGTTTAAATATCGCCGGAAAGATGGATATTTAGAAGTAGAAGCGAATGAGTTATTTCCAAATGGAGCGTACTGTACATGGGCAATTGGTCATTTGACGCAGTTATGTAATCCAGAGCATTATCACGCAGAGTGGAAAAAATGGTCACTTGATACGTTACCGATGATTCCTGAACGATTTCAATTTGAAGTAACAAAGTCAAAGTATAAGCAATTTAACGTTGTGAAACAGCTGTTACATAATCCACAGGTAACAGAAATCATTCACGCAGGAGATGCTGGGCGTGAAGGGGAACTGATCGTACGAAATATTATTAATCTTTGTAACGTGCAAAAGCCGATGAAACGTCTATGGATTTCATCTTTAACGAAGCAAGCTATTTACCAAGGATTTAAAAATCTACTTGATGAATCAGATACAATTAATACGTATTACGAAGCATACACAAGATCTTGCGCTGACTGGGTTGTTGGTATGAATGCATCACGTGTCTTTAGTATTTTGTTAAAGAAAAAAGGAATGAATGATGTATTTTCTGCTGGTCGTGTCCAAACACCAACGTTAGCATTGATTGTAAAGCGAGAGAAAGAAATTGAAAACTTTAAGCCAGAGCCTTTCTGGGAAGTGTTTGCAACCTTTAATATAGAGGGAAAGAAATATGACGGGAAATGGGAAAAGGATAATGAATCCCGCTTAAAAGACCCTGATATGGCGAATAAAATTGCGGCATTTTGCCAAGGGAAACCGGCTGTTGTGAAGGAAATGAAAACGGAGCGTAAAGAGTTTCAGCCGCCGCTTTTATTTAACTTATCATCACTGCAAGCAACGGCAAATAAAGCCTTTAAGTTTTCACCGAAAAAGACGCTTGATATAACGCAAGCACTATATCAAAAAGGGATTGTTTCTTATCCACGTTCAGATTCTAACTATGTTACACAAGGAGAAGCAGCGACGTTCCCTGATATTTTACAGAAGTTAAGTCAGTTTGATGAATATAAAGGCTTATTACCGGCTCCGGTTGAATCCATTATGAATAACAAGCGTTATGTAAATGAAAAGAAAGTAACAGATCACTACGCAATTATTCCGACAGAGCAAGTTACAAACCCAAGCAGACTATCAGGTGATGAAAAGAAAATATACGATATGATCGTAAGAAGGCTTATTGCAGCTCATTATGAAGTTGCAATCTTTGACTATACAACAATCATTACGCTTGTAGATGAACGTGCTGAATTCATTTCAAAAGGAAAACAGCAAATTCAAGAAGGTTGGCGTAAAGTTATTTTCCAAGACGATAAAGATGACGAAACCATTCTTCCAATTGTAGCTGAAGGCGAAGAAGGAAAAGTTGTAAAGGTGAAAGTGAAAGAAGGAAAAACACAGCCACCGAAGCGCTATACAGAAGGACAACTTATTACGTTAATGAAAACAGCTGGTAAGTATTTAGAGAATGAAGAGCTGGAGAAAGTATTAAAGAAAACAGAAGGTTTAGGTACGGAAGCGACTCGCGCAGGTATTATTACGATGCTGAAAGACCGTAAGTATATAGATGTAAAGAAAAACCAAGTGTATGCAACTGATAAAGGAAAAGTATTAATTACCGCAATTGGTGACAAAATACTAGCTTCACCAGAAATGACTGCGAAATGGGAACAACGTCTTGCGGAAATTGGTGAAGGTACAGCTTCACCAGCTACATTTATGGAACAGACGAAAAAGCTATCAGCTAAAATTATTGAAGATGCAGTGGAAATGTCAGAGAAATGGGACTTTACTGGATTGCATGTTGAATCGATTGAGCGAAAAGGATCGAAATTTACAACAGGTAAAAAGGTTGGTAGCTGTAAAAAATGTGATGGCGATGTAATTGATAAGTCAACGTTTTACGGCTGTTCTAATTACAACACGACACAATGTGACTTTACCATCTCGAAGAAAATATTAAGTAAAACAATTTCGCAAAAGAATATGACAAAGCTATTAAAAGGTGAAAAGACCGATTTAATTAAAGGCTTTAAAAAGGGCGAGAAAACATTTGATGCGAAGTTAGAGTGGAAAGATAATAAGATTAATTTTGTGTTTGAGAATTAAGTTGTTTTAACAAATAAAAATATGATAATTAAAAAATATCCTATAGAATAGACGCTTAAAAAAGTCTATTCTATAGGATATTTTTTTGAATAAGTAGTACTATATATTTTTGTTTGAAATGAAATATACAATAAAAAAATCTTTATAATTGATAATTATTTATTGTAAAACAATAAATTGTGTATTAAAATCATTATCATAATAAATCAGTGAGATGCTTTTTATAGAAAGGTAACAAAGCTGTTTTTTATTAGAGGAGGTAAAATTATGAACAATCAAAATTTGATTATCGAAAATATGGATAACCCTCATGAGTTGGAGAAGATGTATAGAAAAGATCCGAAAGCTTTTAAAAAATCATTCTCACAAGCATGGGACCAAAAACCTGATTCTCAGGTTCTAGCTGCTTGGTATGAAAGGTTGCATTTCAAGGAGAAGGTAAATAAAGAAAAAACATCTTTGTTTCAAAATGGTTTCTTATTCATGGGCCTTTTAGCTATTTTGGCCGGCATAAGCACTAGAATCATTTTCCACTTTGTTGAGCAGGAAGCAATTGCTCCAATTAATTTGGCTTTTGGTGTAATTCCCTTTATTGCTGCTTATTTTGTTTACAATAATACTCCGAAAAAAAGTATTATTTATTCCCTTGCAGCGTTGTTCCTAATTTCCGGGTATTATCTTAATACGCTGCCAGTAAATTATAAAGACAGTACCATACTTGCTTATTTACATCTTCCTATATTTTTATGGGTCTTAGTAGGGCTTGCATTTACAGGAAATGAATATTCAAAAGGCAGTACAAGATTAGCCTATATTAAATTTAATTTAGAATATTGTCTTCTCTACGGGAGCATGGCAGTGAGCGGAATGATACTTGCGGTATTCACCATGCGTTTATTTAGCTTTGTTGACTTAGATATAGGAGAATTCTATTTTAGTAATGTTGTTTTATTTGGAGCAGCGGCTCTCGCTATTGTGACTGCATACTTAGTATCAATGAATCTTAAGCTTGCTAAAAATATTACACCATATATATCTAAAATTTTTAGTCCTCTCGTCCTGATTACCTTGCTTATCTATCTTATAACGGTAATTTGGGTCGGGAAAAATCCATTCTTGGATCGCAATTTCCTAATGGCCTTCAACGGAATACTGCTTGGCGTATTGGCTGTTACTATATTTTCTATCGTTGAGAGTGACTCGGACGAGAAAAAGAACATTTCAGATTATATAAATTTTTCCTTAATTGTTCTGGCGCTTATTATTGACACTGTCGCATTGTCAGCCATAGTATTCAGACTTTCTTCTTACGGGATTACACCTAATAGACTTGCTGTTTTAGGTGTAAACATACTGGTCTGGGCAAATTTAATTTGGATTATGTTTTCCTATATGCGTTTCTTGCAAAATAAATCAGGACCAAAAGCTATCCAAGATGCCGTTACGAAGTATTTGCCAATATACGGACTTTGGGCAGCTTTCGTTATATTTACGTTTCCTATCATTTTTAATTAGAAAGGATCTGTTAATGTAACGAAAAGTTAATTCTCTATAACATATAAAATTTTTAGAGCCGATCAATTTATAATTGGTATTATTACGTTTGTAGTTTCGGTAATTTCATTTGTATTGATAAATAAGAAGTAAGTGTTGTATGTAGTCTTTCCATAATAAAAAACGTCCCAAAATGGGACGTTTTTTATTATGCATATTGCCGTTTTTTCTTAATAAGCAACAAAACTTGTGACACACAAGCTAGTACCGGTAACTCAATCAATGGTCCAATAACGAGTGCAAGTGCGATAAGAGGTTCGTCTGGAAAAGCGGTCACAGCGATAGCGAGTGCAACAGGTGAGTTTCTTGCTAACGTTGTTAAGCTTAGACTTACTGTATCTTTGTAAGATAAATGCATCATGCGCCCGATAAATTGTCCTAGTAAAAAATTAATGATGAAGAACAATAGAACAGGAACGAGTAATAATAAAACGACATTCATATTTTGCAGTAAATATTTACCTTGTGATGCAAACATCGCTACTATTGCTAAACTTAAAAATATAATTTGAGCAGAGCTGAAAAACGGAATGAGTTTATTCTCGAGAGTTTCAGCTTTTTTCATTTTATTCATAATGAACTTTGTAGCGTGTGCAAGTATAAATGGTAAGACGATTACGATAACAATACTTTCTACTAAAACAGAAATCGCTACAGTTTTCATGACACCAGCAAATAAAAATAAATAAATGGGAAGGAGCAGTACTTGCAAAATTAAATTTACAGGTAAAATTGCAGTAGAAAGTGCTACATTACCTTTCGCTATTTCAGTAAAGATTAAGTACCAATCTGTACATGGAGTAACCATTAACATTATAAATCCAACCCAAAGTGCTGGATGATCGGAAAGAAATAGTGCTCCTAACCCCCAAGCGAGTAAAGGTGTCCATAAGAAGTTAATAGTAAGACTTGTTCCAGCAAATTTTAAATTGCGAAATCCGTTTTTTATTTCTTTTAATGGAATGCTGAGGAATAATCCATATAGCATGAAAAATAAGAAGGGGACAATAAATTTGTCTGAATACGTATGTATCATATTAAATTGTCCGAGTACGATGCCGCATGTAACAGCAAAAAGAATAATAAAAGTTTGAAGCTTTTCTATAGTGCTCATGAATAAATCCTTTCTATATATGAATTTTCCTCTCAAAGTTTATTATACAAGTAATAAAGATGTATTTGGTGTTCAATTGTATTTTAGTTAATATTTTTAATTTGAGATTTTATTTTTTTATTAAAAGTTACTTGACTAAAGTAAGTGACTATATTACAATCACTTACATAAGGTAATTAAATAACAAAAAGTTGTGATAGCGTAACTTAAGGTATCTATTGGAACTTTTTCTTAGAATAAGAATTTTTATGATGATGAATAATGAATATGAAAAGAAAGATTAGGTGAAGAAAATGGGACTATTTAGCTCATTATTTGGTAAAAAAGAAGAAAATACGAATGTAGAGGGGAATAAAAAAATGTCAAAAGTATTATTTGTAAAAGCAAACGATCGTCCAGCGGAGCAAGCAGTTAGTTCAAAAATGTATGAAACATTTGTAAGTACTTATAAAGAAGCAAATCCAAATACAGAAATTACGGAATTAGATTTATTTGCATTAGATCTTCCTTATTACGGAAATATCGCGATTTCAGGTGGATATAAACGTAGCCAAGGCATGGAGTTAACTGCTGAAGAAGAGAAGGCAGTTGCTACAGTAGATCAATATTTAAATCAGTTTTTAGAAGCTGATAAGGTTGTATTTGCATTCCCATTATGGAACTTTACAGTACCAGCGCCATTAATCACATATATTTCATACTTATCTCAAGCTGGAAAAACGTTTAAATATACAGCAAATGGCCCAGAAGGTTTAGTTGGTGGTAAAAAAGTAGTTGTGTTAGGTGCTCGTGGTTCAGATTACTCTTCAGAGCAAATGGCTCCTATGGAAATGGCAGTTAATTACGTAACAACGGTATTTGGATTCTGGGGAATTACAAATCCAGAGACAGTTGTAATTGAAGGACACAATCAATATCCAGATCGTTCACAACAAATTGTTGAAGAAGGTCTAGAAAACGTTAAAAAAGTAGCAGCAAAATTTTAATTCATGATAGTAAATGGAAAAACCAACATGGATGACCATGTTGGTTTTTTAGTCTATTTTTCATGTTAAAAAATGTATATTTATAAAATAAAAGAAAAGTTCGAAAATAGTATTGCAAAATATTATATAGCAAACTATAATGAGTTCAAGAATAGTTGATAATTAAATTAAATATTCAGAAAATTCAATTAGTTAAAATTGGAAAATGAGATAAGGAAACTTGAATGGGGGTTATATTATGGCGAATAAAGTACCGTTTTCGTTCATAGTAGTTATTGGATTAATGTTATTTGCACTATTTTTTGGAGCGGGAAATTTAATTTTCCCAGCGATGCTTGGTCAATCAGCAGGAGAGAATGTATGGATTGCTAACGCTGGATTTTTAGTAACTGGTGTTGGATTACCATTACTAGGTGTGCTAGCATTTGGTTTTTCAGGTAAAGATGATTTGCAGTCGTTAGCTAGTCGTGCTCACCCAGTGTTTGGGATTGTGTTTACAACAGTTTTATACTTAGCGATTGGTCCGTTATTTGCAATACCGAGAACAGGAAATGTTTCTTATGAAATTGGTCTTAAGCCGTTTATGCCAGAGGGAGTAGGTTCTACACCTTTAATTCTTTTCACAATTATATTCTTTAGCATCACTTGTTTTTTTTCGCTAAATCCCGCGAAAATTGTCGATATTGTTGGAAAAATTTTAACGCCAATTAAGTTGACTTTCATCGGTATTTTAGTAATCGTTGCTTTTATACATCCGATTGGAGATATGCAAGCACCAGTGGAAGCTTATACATCACATGCATTCTTTAAAGGATTCCAAGAAGGATACTTAACGATGGATACGCTCGCATCATTCGTATTCGGGATTATCATCATCAATGCTATTAAAGAAAAAGGTGCGAAAACGAAAACACAAATTATGGTCGTTTGTGCAAAAGCGACAATTATTGCAGCATCTATTTTAGCAATTATCTATACAGCACTTTCTTATATGGGTGCTTCAAGTGTTGCAAAGCTTGGACATTTAGAGAACGGCGGAGAAGTATTAGCGAAAGTTTCTAACTACTATTTCGGATCATATGGCGGAGTATTATTAGGATTAATGATTACAGTAGCTTGTTTAACAACTAGTGTGGGACTTGTATCAGCATGTTCTTCATTCTTCCATAAGTTATTCCCAAATGTTCCTTACAAAGCAATTGCAATCACGCTATGTGTATTTAGTGCAATTGTTGCAAATGTAGGATTAACACAGTTAATCGCAGTTTCTGTTCCAGTATTAACAGCAATTTATCCACTAGCAATCGTATTGATTTTCTTAACATTCTTCCATTCATTATTCAAAGGAAGAGCTGAAGTTTATCAAGTGAGCTTAATCGTAACATTTATCATCAGCTTATTCGATGGATTAAGTGCAGCTGGAGTTAACATTGAAGTAGTAAGCCAAGTGTTCACTAAATTCCTTCCGATGCAGGAAGTAGGATTAGGCTGGATCTTCCCAGCGATTATCGGTGGATTTATCGGATATGGACTTAGTATTTTAAAAGTGAAAAACCAAGTTCAACCAGCAACTAGAGCGGATAAAAAAATAGGTTAAATAAAAAAAGTTATAGAACTTGTTTCTATAGCTTTTTTTGTTACTATTAATAATGAGAAAAAATAAAGTAGTAGGGGAAATAAAATGAAAAAAACAATTGATCATATCGGAATCGCAGTTCGTGATATAGATAGTACGATACGTTTTTATGAACAGGTTCTATCAGGAGAATTAATAGATCGTTACGTAAGTGAAGCTCCTGGTGTGGAAAGTGAAGTAGCCATTCTTGAAGTGGCTGGAGATAGAATTGAATTACTTGCACCGACGAATAATACGACATCTCCAATTGCCCGTTTTATTAAACAAAAAGGTAAAGGTGTTCATCACGTTGCGTATCGTGTCGATGATTTAGATGTGGCTCTAGAAGAGTTAAAAGAACAAGGTATTCGGACATTAGAGCATACACTACGCATTAATAAGCACGGTAGAAGGTTAATTTATCTTAACCCAGCGGATACTGAAGGAACGATTATCGAGTATTGTGATTATCCGGAAGAGAAATAGGAGAGGGATATTTTTTTAAAGGTGTTACGTAATAACGTAATACCTTTTTATTTATGTATTTCACATTTTCTTCACAAATGATTCACGATAACTTTTCTTCTTTGATAACTTACATAAATATATTTTATGATATAATAACAATCGGCTTTAAAAATGTAAGTTGTATCTATCATAATAGTTACTATTATATTGGAAGTTTAGAGGTGGAAGAGAAATAAAGAGTTATACTTTATAGAAATTTATATTTAATCAGGTTAATATTTCTATGGAGAATCAAACTTTGGAAGTTAAAGGAATGAAAATAGAGCAATGAGGAAGAAAGAAGTGAAATGAGTGTGAAAGTAATGAGAAGATTAGGGACATGGTTATTACTTGCATGTGTGCTTATCATATTGATACCGAAAAGTGCATCTGCTCATGCGTACGTTGTGAAATCAAACCCTATGGAAAATGAAACGTTGAAGAGAGCACCATCTGTTGTAAAAATTGAATTCGATGAGGACATACAAGTTTCACGTTTTAATACATTGTACGTGAGAGATACATCAGGTAAAAGGGTCGATTTAAAAGATGCTCATATTGATAAAAAAAATAAAAAACTATTAGAAGCCGGATTAAAAGAAAACCTCAAAAATGGTCTCTACTCTATTCAGTGGAAAGCTATTTCAGCTGATGGACATCCAATTCAAGGGGTTATTCCATTCCGTATTGGATTAGCAGAAGCGGGAACAGACGATGTACAAGTGGAAGAGATGGGGTATGTCCCGCAAATCGATATGATTATGGAACGTGGAATTTTATATGCGAGTTTCTCGCTATTTTTAGGAGTTCTCTTCTTTAATCTTATTATGTATAAAGGGAATGCAACCTCGGTTCGATCAAGGAGTAAGAACATAATATGGATCTCCTTATTTGGGATATTTAATAGCTTGTTATTCAACCTACCATTGCAAGCGAAAATAAATGCTGATGTTTCATGGCTAGAAGCATTCAATCCTTTACTATTAAAAGAAACATTACAGCTTTCTGTTTTTGGTTATGTATGGATTACTCAAATGGTTCTCATTAGTACGCTTATAATTGTTACGTATTTTGCGGTGAAGCATGAGAAGTTTTCGTCGTTTAAAGTATGGAGTATTCCAATACTATTGTTTATAGGGTTACTTGTTATGAAAGCCTTTAATAGTCACGCATACGGTTTAAAGTTTAAAGACATTGCTGTCGTTATGGATTTTCTACATTTATTCGCAGCTTCATTATGGGTTGGTGGTTTATCATCTATTATTCTTCTTTTACGTAAAGAGGATAACAAGTGGCATATGTATTGGGATATGATTAAGCGTTTTTCACCGTGGGCAACAGGTGCTGTTATCGTGATTTTAATAACAGGCCTTTTTAACAGTACATTTTTTATTCCAACAATCCACTCGTTATTTGATACGAAGTATGGATTGGCTTTATTAACAAAGATACTTTTATTCATTTTCATGGGGATATTGGGAATTATTCATTATATGAAAGGGAGAATGCGAGCGAAGCAAGGATTAGGTGCTACGGTGAAAGTAGAGTTTATCATTGGAATTATCATTTTCGTAATCGTAGCTTTTATGACAAACGTACAAACACCACCGATGCCTCCTACTGGACCTTTTACAGAGAGTAAACAATTAGATAATGGATATGAAATGACGCTAAATGTAAGTCCTAATAGAGTAGGACAAAATATATTCCATATTACTTTAAATGATGAGAACGGACAACCCGTTACTGATATGGAACAAATTATATTAACGACTCAATCGTTAGATATGAATATGGGAAAAGGATCATTTAAAGTTTCGGCAGTTTCACCGGGAGAATATGAAGCAGAAGGTATGTATATTAACATGACAGGAAACTGGAATATACAAGTACATGGATTAACGAAATCGCTTGATAGCTTCGATACGGATTATAAATTTATTGTAGGTGGCAGATAAAGTGAAACTTTAAGCAGCCCTCATCAATTGGGCTACCCGGCGAATAGCGGGATAAAGAGTAGGTATAGATAAAAAGGAGCTAATTGAAAATGAAACGCATAAAAAAATTAGGAACAACAATGATCGCAACAGTAATTGCAATGGGAATGTTTTCGTTACCTGTTAGTGCGCACGTTACTGTGAAGCCAGCAACTTCTGACATCGGTTCTTGGGAGACTTACACGATAAAAGTACCAGTTGAAAAGAATATAGCAACAACAAAAGTTACACTGAAAATACCGTCTGGTGTGGAATTCCAACAGTATGAACCAGTGCCAGGGTGGAAAATGGAAGAGCAAAAAGATAATGCCGGAAAAGTGAAAACTGTAGTATGGGAAGCAATAGGAGAAGGGATTTTACCCGGTCAGTTCCAACGATTTACTTTCGTCGCTAAAAATCCGGATAAAGAACAAAAAATAGCTTGGGATGCATATCAACAATATAAAGACGGAGAAATTGTTGAATGGACAGGCGATGAGAAAGCTGAAAAACCGCATTCACTTACTACAATTGCAAAAGGTACGTCATTAACAGGAGAACATGGTGAAGTATCTAATGTAGAAAAGAATGAAGGTACTAGTAATATGCAATTGATAGCGATTGTTTTATCTATTTTGGCAATTGTATCTTCGGTAGGTGCGTGTGTTTTTGTAGTGCGTCGTAAAAAATAAGATATAAAAAAGAGTCTACAAATAGTAGGCTCTTTCTCATATTTATTTCACTTCAACCTGCTGCCTTACAGCAAGTGTTTTCGGTTTTATATTTACAAAACAAATGCTCACAACAATAAATAATAGGCCAATAAATAAGCTCATTGTAATGGCTTCATGTAAGAAGATTGAACTTACAATAATAGCGATAAGGGGAATAAGGAATGTATAAGCCCCTACTTTACTCGCTTCACCAGCTCCAACGAGTGTGAAGTATGCAAGCCACCCCATTGCAATAACAAAGAATGAAATAAAGAGTAGTACACTAACAAATGGCATACTCCAAGCAATACTAGACCAACTTTCAAATTCTGAGCCAAATCCGATTAAACAAAGACCACCAATAAGAAGCTGAATTGTTACCATCCAAATGGCATTCACACGGTGACCAGTTTTCTTAATAAATACTGTTCCAAGTGCCCAGCCAATCGCACATCCTAATGCAAGAAGAATGCCAATGACAGAAATATGTCCAGTTAAACTACTAGAGCTAATAACACCTACACCAATAAATCCGAGTACAAGCCCGAAAATTTTTAAACCGTACATTGCTTCTTCAAGCCATATCCATGAGAAAATACCAAGTAAAACAGGTTGTAAAAATACGATAGCGGAAAATAGACCAGCAGGCATATATTGAAGGCCGACAGTTTGTAATCCGTAAAATATAATGATGTTAAGTAAGGAAGAAATAACGTATAAATGCCACGTTTCTTTTAAATGTAACTCTTTGTATTTCGGTAATGCGAACAGAAGTAAAATGAATCCTCCAATTAAAGTTCGAACGCCTGCAAATAAAACAGGTGGTGTATAATGCAGGGCAAACTTTGATAAAGGCCAATTGATTCCCCACATGAAAACGAGAAAGGTAAGGATGATGGCCGTCTTAGTTCGAGAAAGCTGTGTCACTGAAAGACCTCCTTGTTGTTATTCATTTCACTATGATATGATATCGACTGTAATAAATAAAATGAATCTTTTTTATGAGGAGTATAAGTGATTAGTTATGACCATTACACAACTGCAAGTATTAATAAAAACTGTTGATTTAGGTAGTTTTACGAAGGCTGCCAGGGTGTTAAATATGACGCAGCCAGCTGCTAGTCATGCGATTTCAAGTATTGAGTCAGAGTTAGGAGTTACTATTCTTATACGTGATAAACGAAAAGGGCTACTCGTTACGGATGTAGGAAATAGGATTCTTGTACATATTAGAGAGATTTTGAACGGTGTAGCGAAGATTGAACAAGAAGTTGCGATGGAGAAAGGACACGAAGTGGGGACGATTCGAATTGGGAGTTTTCCGAGTGCTTCTGCACATTTCTTACCGAAAATGATAAACCATTTTAAGGAGAAGTATCCGAGCTTAGAGGTCGTTCTTTGCGAAGGAACAATTAAAGAAGTTGAAGATTGGTTAATATCGAGGGTTGTTGATATAGGAATTGTTATTTTGCCTAATAAAGAGATGGAGATTGTCCCGTTAACGAAGGGGAAAATGGTTGCTATCTTAAGAGAGGATCATCCTCTTTGTAAGAAGGACTCTATTACAATTCGTGATTTGGAGAATGAACCGATCATATTATGTAAGGGCGGATACGAACCACCCATCATTGATATGTTTAAACAAGCCAACGTACCACTTCGGGCTGAGTATGTAATTTCTACCGTTACTACAGCTTTAAATATGATTCAAGAAGGATTAGGCATTGCAATATTAGCTGAATTATCTTTAACGAATTTACCACATAATGTGCAAACGAGAGAATTGGAACCGCAAGTATGGAGAGAAATTGCTTTAGCTGTTCCTTCATTAAAGGATTCTTCAATCGCTGTACAGCTATTTATTGAAGAATTTCAAGCGCTATTTGCAGAATAAAAAGGGGTGTCTCATATATCATAATGGGGCACTTTTTAATTTGCTTATAAAAAATCTATGAAAAGGATTGACTTATTTTTTAGTTGTAACTATAATGATTACATCGAGGTGGTGATTACGATGAAAATTAGTAGCCGCTTTTCCATAGCTGTTCATATTTTATCTATTTTGAAAAACAATCCATCTTCACTTTGTACTTCAGACTATATGGCTGAAAGTGTAAATACGAATCCGGTAGTCATTCGTAAAATGATGTCGTACTTGAAACAATCTGGCTTTGTTTACGTAAATCGTGGACCGGGTGGCGCGGGATTACTAAAGGATTTACATGAAATCACATTGTTAGATGTGTATCATGCAGTGAACGTAGTCGAAGAAGACAAGCTATTTCATATTCACGAGCAACCGAATCCAGATTGTCCAATTGGGGCGAATATTCAAGCGGTGTTAGAAATTATTTTAATTCAAGCGCAATCCGCGATGGAAGAAGTTTTGAGAAATATTACGATGGGGCAGTTGTTTGAAACTTTGCAAGAAAAAATGAATGTTTAAATAATATTTATATTTTTTTATCATCAATGTAACTGGTTTGATTACAACGATAAGGTAAGGTGTAAAAGTTATGACTGTAAAAATGAAAGTATACTCAGATTTTATATGTCCGTTTTGTTTTTTAGCAAAAGGTCCATTAGATGAGGTAGCGAAAGAGAAAGATGTAGAGATTGAATGGATGCCATTTGAATTACGTCCAAGTCCATATTCAAAAATAGATCCATGGAATGAACCAGAAAAATTAGGTTCATGGGATGCTTTCATTCTTCCGACAGCGAAGAAGTTAGGAATTGATATGCGCTTGCCACGTGTTTCACCACATCCATATACACATTTAGCTTTCGAAGGATGTCAATTTGCAAAAGAACGTGGACTAGGTAATGAGTATCATCACCGCGTATTCACAGCATTTTTCCAAGAAGAGCAAAACATTGAAGATATTGATGTGTTAACAAAATTAGCGGTAGAAATAGGACTTCCTGAGGCGGAATTTAAAGATGCTTTAGTAACTCGTAAATATAAAGAAAAGCATCAAGAAGCAATTCAACACGCATATGATGAAGCGAATATTATGGCTGTTCCAACTGTCATGATTGGAGATGAAGTCATTCAAGGGCTTGCTAGTAAAGAAACACTAGAAAGGGTCATTGATAAAGAAATTGAAAAGGATAAAACAAATTCATTTGAAGGTATGCAATGTAATACCGATGGATATTGCTAATTCGCTTGTTATGAAATAACAAAATAAATTATAAAACAAACATTTGGAGGAATTAAAATGTCAGCAACTACAACAAACTTAAAAGAAGCAATCGTGAACCGCCGTTCAATTCGTAAAGTAACAAAAAATGATGCAATTACAAAAGAAAGAATTGAAGAAGTGTTAAAAACAGCTTTACACGCACCAACATCTTTCAATATGCAAAGTGGTCGTATGGTTGTATTAATGGATGGAGAGCATGAAAAGTTTTGGGATATCGTTAAAGAAACACTAAGAGCACGCGTACCAGCAGAAAACTTTGAAGCGACTGTAGAAAGACTAAAAGGCTTCCATGCAGGTGTAGGAACAGTTCTATTCTTTGAAGATCAAGCAACTGTAGAAAAAATGCAAGAAAATGCTCCATTATACAAAGATCAGTTCCCATTCTGGTCTCATCAAGGAAATGCGATGTTACAACATACTGTGTGGATGCTATTATCTGCTGAAGGAATTGGGGCGTCATTACAACATTACAACCCAATCGTAGATGCTGAAGTGAAAGAAACTTGGAACATTCCGGCAGAGTGGAGCTTAGTAGGTCAAATGCCATTTGGTGAACCAAACGAACAACCAGCAGAAAGAACGTTCTTGCCTACTGAAGATGTAGTGAAATTTTATTAAGAAATACAATATGTAACGAGAAGGAAGCTGTGCTAAAAAACAGCTTCCTTTTTTGTAGTGGTGTTAATTTATGCGCATTTAGGGAAGAAATATAAGAAATAATACGGTGAGAAGGGAATTAGAAAAATGAATGATGAGAAAAAATATACAGTGGTAGGTACTGATGTTGAGGAAGTAAAGCGTTTAAATAAAAATTCAGGATTAACGTATAATCAAGTGAAAGAAATGTTAGCAAAGCAAATGCAAAAAAAGAAGTAATTAGATTGAAATCTTTCATTTTTTCATTTAGCATTTTGATTGGAGAGAGTTAAGTAAAAGGTAACTCTCTTTTTTGTATAGCTAAGCATCTTATAGAGTGGAGGAAGCAACATGAAGAAATGGGTAAAGGTAACGCTGTCTATCACTGGAGGCATTGTCTTATTAGCGTGTGCCGGCGGATATTACGTGTATAAAAATTATTTTCCAAAGGAACCTGAGCGTATTGTATATGATAAAGAAAGAGTGCTACAACCGATACATAATCAGCTTAAAGGAATCAATATAGAAAATGTAAAGATAAAAGAAAAAGAAGTCGTAAATGCGACTATAGATGAGCTTCAAAAAATGATTGATGATGGAAAGTTGTCATATGAAGAATTAACGAGTATTTATCTCTTTAGAATACAAGAACATGATCAAAATGGAATAACATTAAATTCTGTTACAGAGATAAATCCTAATGCGATGGAAGAAGCAAGAAAGTTAGATCAAGAGCGGGGGAGAAACAAAAAGTCGAATTTATATGGTATTCCTGTCGTTGTAAAAGATAATGTACAGACGGAAAAAGTGATGCCGACTAGTGCAGGAACTTATGTATTAAAAGATTGGATTGCAGATCAAGACGCAACAATTGTGAAGCAGTTGAAAGAAGAAGGAGCATTTGTTTTAGGAAAAGCGAATATGTCTGAGTGGGCGAACTATTTATCTTTTACAATGCCAAGCGGGTATAGCGGGAAGAAAGGACAAAATTTAAATCCGTACGGTCCGATTACATTCGATACTTCAGGATCAAGTTCAGGATCTGCTACAGTAGTTGCAGCAGATTTTGCGCCGCTTGCAATTGGAACAGAAACGACGGGATCGATTGTTGCACCAGCGGCGCAGCAATCAGTAGTTGGGTTACGTCCATCTTTAGGTATGGTAAGTAGAACAGGAATTATTCCATTAGCTGAAACTCTTGATACAGCAGGACCTATGGCAAGAACAGTAAAAGATGCAGCAACGCTATTTAATGCAATGATAGGTTATGATGAAAAAGATATTATGACAGAAAAAATGAAAGATAAAGAAAGGATTGATTATACAAAGGATTTATCAATAGATGGATTAAAAGGGAAAAAGATAGGGCTTCTTTTTTCTGTAGACCAACAAGATGAAAATAGAAAAGCAGTAGCAGAAAAAATTAGAAAAGACCTTCAAGATGCAGGTGCGATATTAACTGATAATATCCAGTTAAGTGCTGAGGGTGTAGATAATTTGCAAACATTAGAATATGAGTTCAAGCATAATGTAAACGACTATCTTTCACAGCAAAAGAATGTACCGGTAAAATCGTTAGAAGAGATTATAGCGTTTAATAAAAAGGATAGTAAAAGACGAATAAAATACGGACAAACATTAATTGAAGGGTCTGAAAAATCTGCTATAACGAAAGAAGAGTTTGAAAACGTAGTGCAAACGAGTCAAGAAAATGCAAGAAAAGAGCTAGATAGGTATTTAGTAGAAAAAGGTTTGGATGCTCTAGTTATGATTAATAACGATGAAGTCCTTCTATCAGCTGTAGCTGGTTATCCGGAATTAGCGGTTCCTGCTGGATATGATAAAAATGGAGAACCAATCGGTGTAGTGTTTGTAGGGAAACAGTTTGGTGAAAAAGAGCTTTTCAATATTGGATATGCGTATGAACAGCAGTCTAAAAATAGAAAATCACCTAGTTTATAAAAGATTATATGAAAAATAACTGGAATCCACCGAAATTATGTTGGTGGATTCCAGTTAAACGAATCTAACAATATGAAAAGAAAAAAAGGATTCTTCTCAATTAGTAAGAAAGATTGTCTATAGGAGTTCATAAAATGTAATATATTCAATTTCCATCCATTGAAGGGGGAGGTTAATTCTTAATGAATGAAGTAAAGAGTTTTTTTCGAAGTAGAGGGTTTCAACGGTTTCTCGTTTTAATAATAGTAGCGCTTGTATTATACGCATTAAAAAGTATGATTAATTTAATATTAATTACGTTTATACTGACGTTTTTAATGGATCGATTTCAACGTTTTATTTCAAGAAAATTGAAAGTAAACCGGAAAATTGTTATTGCATGTTTATATATAATACTAGTTTCCTTTATAGGCACAACATTATATAAATATTTACCTGTGCTGACGATACAAATTTCACAATTAATTTATCAATTTAAACTGTTTTTTCAAAATCCACCTGATAATGAAATCGTTAAATATGCACTTTCGACAATTAATGGGATGGAAGTATCAAAATATATAGAACAAGGTGTAGACGTCATATATCAATCAATAGCAAATATAGGGAAGGTAAGTTTACAAATATTATTATCTCTAATTTTAAGCTTATTTTTCTTATTAGAAAAAGAGCGTATTATTACATTTACATCTAAGTTTAAAGATAGTAAGTTAAAAATCTTTTATGAGGAAATTGCATATTTTGGTGAAAGATTTGCAAGATCGTTCGGCAAAGTAATTGAGGCTCAGTTTTTAATTGCCATTGTAAATTGTATTCTTACTGTCATTGCATTAATCGTTTTAGGATTTCCACAGCTACTTGTATTAGCTGTTATGATTTTCTTACTAGGGTTGATTCCTGTTGCAGGTGTGATTATTTCTTTGTTTCCACTTTGTATCATTGCTTACAACGTAGGCGGAGTTATGTACGTAGTATACATACTCGTATTCATAACAGTAATCCATGCTCTTGAAAGTTATTTTTTAAATCCGAAGTTTATGTCTGCAAAAACAAATTTACCAATATTCTACACATTTATGATTCTTATCTTCTCAGAGCATTTCCTCGGAATATGGGGGCTTATTATCGGGATACCAATCTTTATCTTTTTATTAGATGTACTTGATATAAATAATGAGGATGCGACTAAAAAATAAGAAATGATAGAAAATCACTAAAAAGTCATAGGAGATAATGAAAATAAAAAGCAATCCAAAATAAATTGGATTGCTTTTTATCTTAATTAAAGAACCGGAGCCATTGTTTCTTTCAATACTTGAACAGAGTGGTCGAATTTTAATTCTTCATCTTCACTTAATTCAACCTCTAAAATTTCACGAACACCGCCGCGATTTAAAACAGCAGGTACCCCGATATAAACATCTTTTTGACCGTATTGACCTTCTAAGTAAGCTGATACAGTTAATACACTATTTTCGTCGTTTAAAATTGCTTTTGTAACACGTAGAAGTGACATACCGATACCATAATAAGTTGCGCCTTTACGCTCAATAATATGGTAAGCTGCATCACGGACGTTTATGAAAATTTTGTCTAAATCTTCTTGATTATACGTGTTGTCTTTTTCAAGCAGTGTTTGTAGTTTTTGGATACCAACGGAAACATGGCTCCAAACTGGAAGTTCAGTATCGCCGTGTTCTCCGATAATATAAGCGTGAATGTTGTGTGGACCAATATCGAAGTACTCACCTAACATATAGCGGAAACGAGCAGAATCAAGCGTTGTACCAGAACCGATTACACGTTCTTTCGGTAAACCAGATTCTTTCCAAGTTACGTAAGTTAAAATATCTACAGGGTTTGTTGCGATTAAGAAGATGCCATCAAATCCGCTATCCATAATACTGCGAACGATTTGTTTGAAGATTTTAGCGTTTTTCTCAACTAAATCTAAACGTGTTTCGCCTGGTTTTTGTGGTAATCCAGCTGTAATAACTACAAGGTCAGCATCTTTACAATCTTCGTAGCTGCCTTTCCATACTCTAGTTGGAGCTGGTGCGAATGGAACAGCATGACTTAAGTCCATTGCTTCCCCTTCAGCTTTTGCCTCATTTACATCGACTAAAACAAATTCTTCAGCTACAGCCTGGTTAATCATGCAGTAAGCATAACTACATCCAACTGCTCCTGTTCCTACTAATACAACACGGTTAATACCTTTTTTCATTTCAAAATTCCTCGCAATTTCATTGATTTTATTATGTAAGATAATACGTCTTACTTCTATAGAGTCATATCTAGTTTATTACATTTTATAAAAGATATTCAAGTATTTGAAAATGTATCCGTGCAAATCAGCGAACAAAACATAGGAATTCAGTGAACCGAATATAATTCAGTAAAATCCTTTGTAAAAGGGGAAATGGCATGGGGAATCCATTAGCAATGGAAGAAATGCTTCATATTATTCATGCAGGGCTTGTTAAAAAGAATAACCCAAAACGGATTACGATTGCAGGTGCAGGGATTTCTGGATTAGTTGCAGGTTCTTTATTAAAAGAGGCTGGGCACGAAGTAACGATTATAGAAGCAAATAACAGAATAGGTGGCAGAGTGTATACGATTCGGGAACCATTTAGTGTGGGTTTATATTTTAATGCGGGCCCGATGAGAATCCCTGACACCCATAAGTTAACCTTAGCGTATATTCATAAATTTAAACTACCTTTAAACCTTTTTATAAATAAAACTTTTGCAGATATCATTTATACGAATAACATTCAAACGAGATTGAATGTGTTTGAAAATGATCCAAGTGTACTTGAATATCCGGTTTTGGATAAAGAAAGAGGAAAAACGGCAGAAGAGCTAATGATTGAAGTATTAGAACCAATACTAAATTACATTAAGAAGGATCCTGATAAAAACTGGCTTATCGTTGAAAAAAAGTATAAAACGTATTCGCTTGGTTCATTTTTAATGGAGTATTATTCAGATGGTGCGATAGATATGATTGGGGTACTTCTTGATATGGAAGCTTATATGGGAATGTCCTTAATTGAAGTATTACGTGAAATGATTTTCTTTACTTCAACAACGAAATATTATGAAATAACTGGTGGAATGGATAAGTTATCGAATGCATTCTTACCACAATTAAGGGAACATATTTTAATGCCGTATAAGGTTGATAAAATTATACAAGAAGATAATAAAGTAATGTTACAAGGAAATCATGAACAAACGTTAGAGCAATTTACAATAACAAGTGATTTTGCTATTATTACAATTCCATTTTCAGCGTTAAGATTTGTAGAAGTTCAGCCATACTATTTATTCTCTTATTTTAAAAAAAGAGCAATTCGTGAATTAAATTATATTGCTGCAACTAAAATTGCAATAGAGTTTAAAAGTAGATTTTGGGAGAAAGCGGGACAGTGTGGCGGTAAATCTATTACTGATTTACCGATACGGTTTACATACTATCCGAGTTATGGCATTCATACTCCAGGACCAGCTATCGTTATAGCAAGTTATACGTGGGCAGATGAGGCGTTAACATGGGATAGTCTCCCGCAAAGAGATCGTATTCGTTACGCATTAAAAAATTTAGCGGAAATATACGGTGACATCGTCTATAGTGAGTTTGTCACTGGAACATCTTTTAGCTGGAGTAAAAATCCGTATTCTTGCGGTGCATTTACAGCTTTCGAACCAGGCCAAGAGCTCGAGTTATTTCCGTATATTACACCACCATCTGGAAAAGTACATTTTGCAGGAGAGCATACGACATTAACACATGGATGGATGCAAGGGGCAATTGAGTCTGGAGTTAGAGTTGCATATGAAGTAAATGAACAGTGAATCTCTTATATTTACAAAAGGTCATTCTTTTAATAAAATGATAAATATAAATCGTAATTATTACGCTTTGAATACATTTGAAGTAAAGAAATGGATGGTCGGTTGAATGAATAAAGTGGAGATTCATATATTAGGTGGTTTTTTAGGTAGTGGAAAATCAACATTATTACAAAATTTATTGTTAGCAGAGAAAAAGAAGAATAGAAAAGTTGCAGTATTAATGAATGAAATTGGTGAATACTCAGTAGATACAGATATTATTGGAAAAGAGAATGTTTTAAGAGAACTTCTTAAAGGATGTATTTGTTGTACGTTAAAAGAAGAGCTTGAAATACAATTACATTCGTTATACCAACAAGAAAGACCAGATGTAATTTATATAGAAACGACAGGTGTTGCGCATCCAATTGAAGTGTTAGACGCGTGTGTCTCGCCAATTTTAGCTCCTTTTCTGGAAGTGAAATCAATTGTAGTCGTTTTAGATGCAGTAAGGTGGTTAAATCGAAGTATATTAAGTGCAAATGTACAACAGCTATTGCATGAGCAACTGAAATTTGGTAGTCACATTCTTGTTAATAAAGCAGATTTACTAACAGATGAAGATAAGAATACAGTATTTGAAGAAGTAAAGGCAATAAATGATCATGCGAAAATGTATGAGACAAAGTATTGTAATATATCTTTAAAAGATATAGAAGAAGCAGAATTTCCAAATGATGAGGAACACGAGACACTACATGTCAAACAGCATTTACATATACAAACAATGACATATCAATTTACGAAACCGATTGATCAAGACAAATTATATGAATGGCTTTCGAATTTACCAGATAGTATTTATCGAGTGAAAGGTTTTGTGAAATTCCATGGAGATAAATACCCTCACCTATTCCAATATTCGTTCGGAGTACCAACTTTATTAGAACAAGACTTCGGTTTCCCGACAAACTTAGTAGTAATAGGAGAAGGACTAGATAAGAAACAATTGGCTGAAGGGTTAGAGAAAGTAGAACTTAACTCTAATTAAGGGGAAAAGACTAACTTAAAAATAAGTTAGTCTTTTTGTATGGTCATTACTGAAATGAAACAGTATTTTCAATTGGATTGCAGAATATATATTGATTGTATGTTCGTTTCCATTACATAGGAAGGTGATTATATATTTGTGCCGAATGTAGAGGGTACTACAAGAGTTTTCCATTATCTATCGAATTAGTTAGTCATGATTACGGACAGGGGATTTTGGCGTGTTTGATTCTATCAGAAAGTAAAGTATGGGGAGGATCACAATGTCGATGAAAAAACGTAAGTGGCTAAAAACAATGTTTACTGGTTGTGTTTTAGGTTCGTTATTAATAACGGCAGCTTGTTCAGGAAAGAAAACAAGTACAGAGGATGAAAAAACGATTAAGGTAGGAGTCCTTGCTTCTTTAACAGGACCGCTAGAATCGTATGGAAAACAAACAGTGAACGGATTTGAATTAGGGTTAGATTATGCAACTGGTGGAACTGGGAAAGTAGATGGGAAAAAGATTAAGTTTGTTGTAGAAGATACAGAAACGAAAGCGGATGTAGCAGTTAAAAAAGCTACGAAGTTATTAGAAGAAGAGAAAGTTGATTTTTTAGTTGGATCGTCTAGTTCAAGTGATACGTTAGCGGTTTTACCACTGGCTGAAGAATATGAAAAGATTATGGTTGTAGAACCGGCAGTTGCGGATAGTATTACCGGGAAGAACTGGAATAAATATATTTTTAGAACTGGAAGAAGTTCCTCACAAGATGCGATTGCAGGAGCAGCAGCAATTGCGAAAAAAGATGTAAAGATTGCAACATTTGCCCCAGATAACGCTTTTGGTCGTGAAGGGATTGCTGCATTTAAAGCGGGTGCGAAAAAATTAGGTGCGAACATTGTGAATGAGCAATACGCGGATACAAATTCAACAGATTTTACAGCGAATATTCAAAATATCATTAGTTCAAAACCAGATTATTTATTTATCGTTTGGGCAGGGGCAAATTCACCTTGGAAACAGTTGAAAGATATGAATGTGGAAGCGCAAGGTATTAAAATTTCTACAGGTGCGCCAGATATACCAGCATTAAAAACAATGGATGCATTAGTAGGTATGCAAGGTTTTTCTGTATATTATCACACACTTCCAAAAAATAAAGTGAATGATTGGCTAGTTGAAGAGCATAAAAAACGTTTTAATGGTGCAGTGCCAGATTTGTTTACAGCGGGAGGAATGTCAGCAGCAATTTCTATTGTAGAAGCCTTAAAGAAAACAAAAGGTGATACAGATGTAGATACCGTGATTAAGAAAATGGAAGGAATGGAATTTGATACACCGAAAGGAAAGATGAAGTTTAGAGAGAAGGACCACCAAGCGATGCAGACACTGTATTCTATCACATTGAAAAAGCAAGACGGTGTTGAGTATCCGGTGCCAGTGTTAGAGCGAGAATTAACGATGAAAGAAACAGAACCACCAGTTCAAGATAAATAGACTGAATTTTCTGTTGTTTTAGTATAAAGAGGGGGGACCCTCTTTATACATATTTCTTTCATACTCACGGCTTTAAAGGGAGGGATTTCGTGACACATTTGCTAGAGACGAAAAATCTTAGTGTATCTTTTGGTGAACATCAAGTTATTAAAGATGTAAATTTAACTGTCCAAAAAGGAAAGCTCATTTCTATTATTGGGCCAAATGGTGCGGGGAAGACAACGTTATTTAATTTACTAAGTGGACAGATTTCACCCACAACAGGTGAAGTGTATTTTAAAGGGCAAGATATTACAAAACTATCGATTTCAGATCGAACACGCTTAGGAATCGGTCGCTCTTTTCAGCTTACAAACATATTCCCAGAATTAACGGTACTTGAAAATGTCCGTTTAAGTGTTCAATCATTCGTACAAGATTACTATAGTTTTTTCCCGAGTTCAGCAAAATTAAAGCAACAAGTTGGAGAGGCGAGACGTTTCTTAAAAACAGTATTACTTCATGAGAAAGAGAACGTATTAGCGAAAGATTTGGCACATGGAGAGAAAAGGAAGCTAGAACTTGCGATGTTATTAGCTTTAAAAACGGATGTGTTATTACTTGATGAGCCGACGGCAGGTATTTCGGTTGAGGAAGTCCCTGCTATATTACAAGTGATTGAAAATATTAAGAAACATCCAGAGAGCACAATTGTACTTATCGAACACAAAATGGATATGATACTAGGTTTGTCAGATCATCTTATCGTTTTATTTCATGGAGAGTTATTGGCTGAAGGATTGCCAGAAGAAATTATGAAAGATGAGCGTGTACAAAGTGCTTATTTAGGGGGATTATATAGTGGCACTATTACAAGTGAATAATATAGAAACGTATTTAGATCAGTTTCATATTTTGCAAGGAGTATCTCTTGCTGTTGAGAAAGGGACGATTACTGTACTGTTTGGTAGAAATGGGGCAGGAAAAACAACGACATTACGTTCAGTGATGGGGTTTCACCGCATTGCAGATGGTGAAATTTATTATGATAGTGCAAAAGTGAGTGGATTACCTACACATTTAATTTCAAGGAAAGGAATAGGGTATGTACCAGAAAATCAAGGTATTTTTCATGATTTGACAGTAGAAGAAACTTTCGCTCTTGCTAGGGGAAAAGGTGAGGAAGTAGAAGGGAAAATAGAGTGGATGCTGGAACTATTTCCGGATTTAAAGCAGTTTTGGAATAAGAAAAGTGGGCTCTTGAGCGGAGGGCAAAAGCAAATGTTGGCTATTTCAAGAGCGTTTATTAATAGTGATGGATTATTACTTATTGATGAACCGAGCAAAGGGCTATCCCCGATAATGGTGGAGAAATTAATGGTAGCTATTTTGAAGATGAAAGAGAAAACAACAGTTTTACTTGTTGAGCAAAATTTTATGATGGCCAGTCAAATTGGCGATTATTTTTACATTATGGATAACGGACGAATTGTTCATAACGGTTTTATGAATGAATTAAAAAAGGATAAGGAAATGTGTCATAAATATTTAGGAATCTCTTAACATGAATCCGAGGTGAAAAGGATGGATGTGTTAATCAATTTATTTGTAAATGGGATTTCAACAGGGATGCTCATTTTTTTGTTAGCATCAGGTCTTTCACTTATTTTCGGTCTAATGAGCGTTTTAAACTTTGCACACGGTGGTTTATTTGCATGGGGAGCATTTACAGGTGTTTGGTTATTTAATATGACAGGAAGTTATATATTAGCTTTAGTTGGAGCAGTAGCCATGGGAATGTTCCTAGGATTTATTTTAGAAAGGTTTCTTATTAGACCGGTATATGGAAATCATGTTCGACAGCTGCTCGTTACGCTTGGAGGAATGCTCGTTCTTAGTGAGTGTATTAAAATATTTTGGGGGCCAAACCCTATTAGTGCAAAATTACCGTTATGGTTACAAGGAAGTTTTACATTCGGAGGTATTATATTAATTAAATATCGTCTATTCGTTATTTTAATTGGGATAATTATTTACATTGCACTACTACTATTACTCAAAAAGACGAAGATAGGTCTTATGATCCGTGCAGGTGTAATGGATAAAGAAATGGTTCAAGCGCTTGGTATTAATGTAAAAGCGATATTTTCTTTCGTCTTTTTATTAGGGGCAGGGATGGCAGCTTTGGGAGGGTTCTTATTAGCACCGTATTCGGGCGTTATTTTCGCCGAGATGGGCATGCAGTATGCAATTTTAGCTTTTATAGTAGTAATTATCGGTGGATTAGGAAGCGTTCAAGGTTCAGCTATTGCTTCTTTAATTGTCGGATTAGCTGGTGCTTTTACAGCGTATTTTATACCAGATTTATCACTTGCAATTAATATGTTAATGTTACTATTTTTCTTAATAGTGAAGCCAACTGGACTTGTTGGTGAAAAGGGGTGAAATGGTGAACAACACATCGGACCGAATTAAAGTATACTTCGGAGTATGTATGCTCATTTGTTTAAGTGTATTTCCGTTCGTAAATGATTCACGGAGCCTGTTAATTTTGTTCACTCAAATCTTCATCTTTGCTATTTTTGCAATGAGTTTTGATGTATTGCTTGGGTATACAGGAATTGTATCGTTCGGTCATTGTATGTTCTTTGGGATAGGAGCATATGGGGTAGCGCTTTTATTTGATCGACAAGGCGTATCAATAACGAACTTTTTAATTGGAATAGTAGCTGCAATTATCGTTTCAGCAATCGTTAGTTATATAATTGGTTTGCTTTCTTTACGATTGAAAAGTCATTTTTATGCAATGTTAACACTTGCTATTTCACAGTTATTTTTCGTACTTGCTGAAAAATGGCGTGGGCTTACTCACGGAGGAGATGGTTTTACATTTGGGGTACCAGACGTATTCCGTGATCGTTTTACGTTTTATTATGTAACACTTATATGTTTACTTATCATTTTTGTTCTGTTACGTCTTTTCACCAAATCTTCTATTGGAAAAGTATTAAAGGCAATTTCCCAAAATGAGCAACGTGTTGAAGCACTAGGATATAAAGTGCTTCATTATAAAATTATTGCTAGCATTGTTGCAGGAGTAGTAGCTGCGATTAGCGGTGGTTTATTTGTTATCACATTGCGTTTTGTTAATACGACTGTATTTTCAATTGAAATGACATTAAATGCATTATTGATGACGATGATTGGTGGGGTTGGAACGTTAATTGGAGCAATTGCAGGAGCTGGAATTATTGAATCTCTAAAATATTATTTATCAGAACTAGCTACAGAGTATCCGATCTTTGAACGATGGACGATTATTCTTGGTTTATTGTACATTATCGTATTGCTAGTTTTCCCGAAAGGATTAGTTGGCACGGTTAAGGGACTGAAGAATATGAAACGGAATAAGAAGGAGAAAAGTGCAGAAGTGGAGCAAAATGTGTGAAAAATCAATTGTATAGAATATGAAAATCCCTCTTTTAGATTCATAAAGGAGGGATTTTTTATTAACCAAATAGTTCATCAGGGATTTGTTTGAAAGAGTTTTGATTTGTAAAAAAATGAACAGGTAATTTCTCAACTGGAACATCTTCAATTGGTACCAATTTATCATTTTTAATCGGCAAAAAGGCTATCCCTTTTCCGTCCTGAATAAACTCTTCCATAAGCGAATAAGAATCTAATTGTTGAAGTTGACGCTGAGATAAATTATTTTCTTTTAGAAATTGTATCGTCTTATTTCTAAAAGGGCACTTTTTGTCATTACTAACGAAGAAGAGTTCCTTTGAATAGTCAATGATACATTTTTCTTGATCTTTTAGTAAGCCTATAGAAATTGAAGTAGTAAATACTTTTTTAAAACCTGCACCAGAATCATCCTCGTAAGTGATGACCATATCAACTTTTTGTTGCTGCAGTAATTTTGGCAAATGACTACTATTTTCTACATATATTTGATAATTCATGAAATTTTCTTTAATACGCTTACTTAAATAATTAGTCAAAATCGATTGTGACGTCGCGATTATATAAGAAGACCCACTTGTTTTAATTTTATCTTTCGCTTCTTCTAATAGAGTTAATATTTGATTCGTGTAATCTAATAAAATGTCACCAGAAGGTAATAAGGAAACGCCTTTGTTATCTCTATGTAGTAAGGGCGTTTCTAATTCTTGTTCTAATTTTTTGATTCTTTCAGTTACGTTCGGTTGAACATAACCTAACTCTTTAGCAGCTTTACTAATAGAACCCTCACTGGCTACAGTTTTGAATATAATAAGATCATTTATTTCCATATATCTCAGCCCCTTATGCACTATCATTATAAATGATACCAAACATAATTTATACCTATTTTACGTTAGCTACTTATCGATTTATCATAGTGTATATAAGATTGAAAGCGAGTGATAAACATGATTGGAATGCAATATAAGGTCATTTTGCCAAAGGATTATGACATGGAAATTATTAAGAAAAGGGTAAAGGATAATGGTTATAAAATTGATGGTTTCCAAGCACTAAATTTTAAAGCTTATTTAATTACGGAAACGGAGAAAGACGGGAATTTTTATAACTGCTATGCACCTTTATATATTTGGGATGGTCATGAAGGGATGAATAAATTTATATTTGAAGGGTACTACGATAATATTTTACAATCTTTTGGATGGCAACAAATACATATAGGTGTTCCATTAGTTGTTAATCTAAGTGATGATTTTAAGAAATGTAAGTATGTTGTTGAATACGTGGGGAGTATTTCTCAAAAGAATTCATTGATTGAAACTCAATTTAACTTTTTTAATAAGAATGTCCAGAATACAGAAAATTGTAAAGGGAATGTAATAGTGTATAACCCAGATAAGTGGGGATATAGTCAGTTTGGATTTTATGAAGTAAAGCCTGAAATTGAAGAGATAGAGGATATTACATTATATGAGGTTTTACACATTTCACAGTAGATGCGGAATTGAAATAGAAATAAATTATTTATAAAAAATCCATTTTGATTCAAGTAATAATGTTCAAAATGGACTTTTCTTAATTATCTTATGTATATTCAAAACAAATTACTGCTTTTCTTAATTCTTTATTAAAGAATAAGTAAATACGATCGGCACCATAAGCTTGAAAATAATATCCTGTAACAAATCCAACATATGTAAAGGGATGTCCATATTCATCTTTTGGTACATATAGAAGATTCGTAAAGTCAAAAATTTCGTCTTCGTTATCGCAGTCTTCTAATAATTCTTCACCTTCTTCTGTCATAAAACGAATATCATCTAGGATACCATTTACCACAGGATAATTTAATCCCCAGCCATTTGTTTGTTTTTCAGCAAACTCTTGTTCTAATACTTCTACAGATGTTATTTCTTTTCCTAAGCTAGAATAAGGATAAATTTTTTGATTACGTTGAAAATACTCTTTACGGATTTGATAATCTCTTTTATTACGCTCATAGGCTTGTTCTATTATGTCAGAATTATTTTGTTCGATTTCGAAATAATTCCAATCCGCTTCAAATTTATATTTTCCATTAATGACATCGAATCCTAATGTATCTGCTTTCGTAAAATTTGTGTGAAATGGTTTGGTGAAATCACCCACGCAACCATCATGGATTTCTTTTGCTGACACAATATGTACCCATTCGTCTAATTCCGGTTCAATACATTGTAAGTTTATAGAACAAATGGGTAAAAAGTGCTTTTTATGTTGTTCCAAATCATCATAAAATATGTCTTCATATTCAGGGAATGGTTGTATAAATTGTTTAGAAATATGCATGTTCTGCCCACCTTTATATTAGTGATTTGTTTAATTTTATCATTTTATTTTAATTTTTTCTTATTTAAAAATTTATGATACACATAGTTATGGGAACAAAGAGTTCGTAAGTAAGGTGGATGTCTTATTGTTAAAATTTTATCATATGTCGAACAGTTGAGAGATGAAGCAAAGTAAGACTTCATACTTATACATAGCTTTATTACATTCGACACATAACGACAATATGCTGTTCATTTATCTGTTAGTATAATATATAGTTTTTGGGAATTTTTATCATTTTTACATTGGGGGAAGGGAATTTATGTTTAAAAAAATCGCGACAGTCACTTTAGCAGGGACGTTAGCTTTCAGTTTATCGGCATGTGATGAGAAGAAAGAAGTAGCTAAAACTGTATCAAATAATACGAAGGAAGAGCAAAGTAGTGCCAAAAAAGAAAATACGAAGAATGAAGATACAAGAGAATATAATGTTGAAAAAACTACTCAAATTAGAAATCAAAAATTAACAGTCCATAAAGTACAAATAGCACAAGTGGCAGAATATGATAAGCTGGAAAAAGGTAATGAGTTTGTTATTGTTCATGTTACAGTAGAGAATATTGGTAATCAAAAAGTTAGAATTAATCCATTAGATTTTTACCTTGAAAGAGGAGATGGAAGTATCGTGGACCATACATTTTCAACTAGTAATAAAAACGTTTTTAAAATTAAAGATGTAGATCCAAACGGTAAGATAACAGGAGCCATAACGTTTGAAGCGAAAAAAGGTGATTCTAATCTTGAATTAATTTATAGACCTGATGTTATGTCTAAAGAGGAAGTAAAGGTAGAACTTAAATGATATATCCTGTAAAAGCCCAATTGGTGTAAACAAGGTTTTTTATGCAAACTTATACAGGTTTTACATGAAGACGGTATGCTCAAATGAATTTACGTTACGATAAAAGAAAATAATAGATTAGATGGTGTGAATTTCAAACATACTGTTTTGAAAACAAAAAATAAATGCATGATAAGGATTGGCGTTGGAGCTTAATCCTTTTTTTATGAAGATGTAGAGAATGGCAAGTAGACCTAATACTACACGAGTGATGCCTTTAGTTAAGTAAAAGTAAGTTGAGTTATATAAAAAATGTGATTTTCTCTTGCATTACTATCACTTGAGTGGTAAAGTGATAGTAAGATTCACGATAGGAAGTGATCAAACATGCGTGATAATACGATAGGATCATTAATATGGTTACGTTTAATACGATTTACGAACCAAAGTAATCAAATGTCAAATGAGTTTTTAAAACGTTTTGATTTAACGACAGCTCAATTTGATGTGCTTTTGCAAATACGTACGTATCAACCACTCACACAAATGGAGTTAGCTGAAAAGGTAACTGTTACACAAGGTGGCATTTCTCGAATGTTAACTCGTCTTGAAAAAGAAGGATATATTGTACGAAAACAAGATTGGAAAACGAAAACAATTAGTCTTACAGAGCAAGGAGAAGCAGCTTTAGAGAGAGCATTGCCAGAACAACTTGCATTTCAATCTTCGTTTTTTGATGATGTATTAAATGAAGAAGAGCAGAAAATATTATATGAGCTGATGACGAAAGTTCATAAGCATAGTGAAAAAAAAGAATTACCGCAAGAGTAATTTTTTTTACACCATCAATTGACTAATCAAGTGATGGTGTAGGTAATACGGAGATAAACTTGACTTACCAACGTTTTTAGAAAAAAACTAATACTACTTTATTAAAGGGGAGAGTAACTATGGAAAAATACCGTATAGATACAAGAAAAGGAATTGAGTTTGGATTATATTCAATTGGTGATCATGTTTTAAATCCACATAATGGGGAGAAAATTACGCCAGAAAAAAGAATTCATGAACTAATTGAAACAGCTAAGTTAGCAGATGAGGTAGGGCTTGATGTGTTTGCTGTAGGTGAAAGTCATCAAACGCATTTTACAACGCAAGCTCATACAGTTATTTTAGGTGCGGTCGCGCAAGCTACGAAAAATATAAAAATTGCAAGTTCCGCAACGATATTAAGTACATCTGACCCAGTTCGAGTATATGAGGATTTCGCTACCATTGACTTGATTTCTAATGGTCGTGCTGAAATCGTAGCTGGTCGTGGATCTCGTATTGGAGGATATAGTTTACTTGGTTATGACGTGAATGATTATGAAGAATTATTTGAAGAGAAGATGGATCTTTTATTAAAAATTAATAACGAGGAACATGTAACATGGAATGGACAGTTCAGAGCACCACTCGCACATGCATCGGTGATTCCAAGAGCGAAAAATAATAACTTACCAATTTGGCGTGCAGTTGGAGGTCCACCAGCTAGTGCAATTAAAGCCGGACGTGCAGGTGTGCCAATGATGATAACAACACTTGGTGGTCCAGCAATTAACTTTAAAGTGTCAGTAGATGCTTACCGCGAGGCTGCTCAGCAAAGCGGATTTGATCCAGCTAGTTTACCAGTTGCGACAACGAGTTTATTTTATACGGCAAAAAATTCACAAGATGCACTTAGTGAATATTACCCTCACATTAATGCTGGTATGCTTACACTGCGCGGTGATGGGTATCCGAAACAGCAATTTACAAATGCAATAGATTACCGTAATGCTTTAATGGTTGGTAGCCCACAACAAATCATTGAGAAAATGCTTTACCAATATGAATTGTTTGGCCAACAACGCTTTATGGCACAAATTGATTTTGGCGGTGTACCATTTGATAAAATTGAGAAAAATATTGAATTAATTGCTACTGAAATTTTACCAGCCGTTAGAAAACATACAGCAAAATAAATAAAAAAACTGAGAGTTTAATCGACTCTCAGTTTTTTTATTTGTTCTGGAAAAATGACAAAAAAATGAACTTTTAGTCGAGGAAGAGGGAAGTTATTTTCTATTTTTGAATAACATTATTTCGAGTTTGAATTTTGAAAATACATTTTTCTCTTGACAAAAAATAAGCATTTATCGTGGGTGCTTTCGAGGACATTTTTCCGAGTAAAAGTCAAGCGTATGAAGAAAAAACGATTGTTTTATAGATATAAAAGTAAGAAGTATATTGAAAAAACACATTTTGCTAATGAGAAAAATCTGATTCAAAAAAATGACAAAAGACATATTTCAGACAAAATGATGTCAATAATACGTCAAAAATAACCTGAATTTACTATGCAGGTATATTATACAATTCGATTAACGAATAAAACACTACAGAAATAGTGAAAAGGTAAAAAATAGCATTACAATAGTTTGAAAAACTGAAACTTCATATTTTTCGACAATACATACAAAATGTTTTTGTCTTTTCGTATTTCTTAATAATTGAGTTTGATAAGATTGCTCAATGAACTTTTATTATAAAAACTATGAAGGAAGTGATTTTAGTATGGAAACGCTCGAATTGGCACGAATACAGTTCGCATCAACAACGATTTTCCATTACTTTTTTGTTCCGCTGTCAATTGGTTTAGCTTTTATTATTGCGATCATGCAAACGTTGTATGTGGTAAAAGGGCAAGAGGTATATAAGAAGATGGCAAAGTTTTGGACGCAATTATTCCTTATTAACTTTGCAGTAGGTGTAGTAACAGGTATTTTACAAGAATTTCAGTTTGGTATGAACTGGTCAACGTATTCACGTTTTGTAGGTGATGTATTTGGTCCCTCGCTTGCAATTGAAGGATTACTGGCATTTTTCATTGAGTCTACATTCCTAGGTTTATGGGTATTCGGTGAGGACAAATTACCGAAGCGAATTCACTTAATGTGTATTTGGCTCCTTTCAATTGGAACGATGTTATCAGCATTCTGGATTTTAACTGCAAGTGCATTTATGCAGTCACCTGTCGGGTATGAAATGGCAGCTGATGGTCGTGCGCAAATGAATGATTTCTTAGCCATTATTCAAAACCCACAACTATGGGTACAAT
Source organism: Bacillus sp. B1-WWTP-T-0.5-Post-4 (assembly GCF_009183795.1). Taxonomy (NCBI): domain Bacteria; kingdom Bacillati; phylum Bacillota; class Bacilli; order Caryophanales; family Bacillaceae; genus Bacillus; species Bacillus sp. B1-WWTP-T-0.5-Post-4. The sequence continues at coordinate 126,035 of NZ_WEIJ01000002.1, read as the reverse complement.
TCCCGCATACAATTACAGCGGCAATTGCAACAGGTGCATTCTTTATTGCTGGTGTAAGTGCATGGAAAATTACAAAAGGACAAGAAACTGTAGTATTTAAAAAATCTTTCCGAATTTCTATCATTGTTGGAACAATTACAACGGCGCTTGTATTGTTCTTTGGTCATGCACAAGCGCAACAATTAATTAAGACACATCCAATGAAGATGGCGGCAGCTGAAGCGCTATGGAATACAAGTGAGGATCCAGCACCATTTACAGTATTTTCGAAAATTGATACAGAGAAGAAAGAAAATTCGTTTGAAATTCAAATCCCTTATATGCTAAGTCTATTATCGTATGATAAGTTTAGCGGTCAAGTTGAAGGGATGAATCAAATTCAAAAACAATATGAGGAAAAATATGGACCTGGAGATTATATTCCTCCAGTGCATACAATGTTTTGGAGTTTTAGAGCGATGGTAATGAGTGGAACATTCATGCTTCTTCTAGGAGCTTACGGATGGTTCTTATCAAGAAAAGATCGTTTAGCTGAAAAAACGTGGTATTTAAAATTAATGGTGTATGCAATTTCTCTTCCATTCATCGGTAATACAGTAGGGTGGATTATGACTGAAATGGGTCGTCAACCTTGGGTAGTATTTGGGGTAATGAAAACAGAAGATGCTGTATCACCAAATGTAACATTCGGTGAAGTATTATTCTCACTTATTTCATTCACATCAATGTATTTAATTATGGGTGGAATTTGTGTGTACTTATTTGTTCGTACCATTAAGGGCCACACGAATAAGAAAACGAAAAAGGATTATCAAAGCCATGATCCATTTGATAAGGAGGAAGAGTATGTTATCTCTTAATGAGTTGTGGTTTTTAGTTATTGCAATCTTGTTTGTTGGATTCTTCGTACTGGAAGGTTTCGATTTTGGTGTAGGAATGGTTTCGAGGTTTTTAGGAAAGAATGATTTTGAAAAACGAGTTTACTTAAATACAATAGGACCGTTCTGGCACGCGAATGAAGTATGGCTTGTTTGTGCTGGTGGAGCCATGTTTGCGGCATTTCCGCACTGGTATGCAACTTTATTTAGTGGTTTTTATATTCCATTTGTATTTATGCTTCTTGCTTTAATTTTAAGAGGTGTTTCCTTTAAATTTCGTGCGAAAATAGATAATCATAAATGGAAGAGTGCATGGGATTGGGGGATGTTTATTGGAAGTATGTTACCTCCTATCCTTTGGGGAGTTGCGATTGCAAACTTTATGGTAGGTGTACCTATTGATGAGAGTAAAAATGTTGTAGGTGGATTCTTGCAATTACTTCATCCATTTGCGTTACTTGGAGGAGTAATGTTTCTCCTACTATGTATTGTTCACGGATTACAATTTCTTACGATACGTACAACTGGTAAATTGAGAGAACGTGCACGAATTGCTGCAATAAAAATTGCACCATTTTCATTAATTACACTTCTTGTTTTTGCTGGTGTGGGGTTATGGAAAACCGACATTTTCACTGCTCATGGAACAGAATGGATTATGGTACCAATCGGAGCTTTTGTAGCACTATTAGTGTCCACTTTATTAAATAAAAGAAGAAGAGATGGTTGGGCTTTCTTTATGACGAGTTTAACAATCATTTTACTAAGTGCGAGTGTATTTATCGGTATGTTCCCACGTGTTATGATTAGCTCTTTAGGAGCAATGAATGATTTGACAATTTACAACGCAGCATCAGGAGCTTATGCATTAAAACTTATGACTTACTTTGCGATTGCTATTTTGCCTTTCGTTATCGGAAGTCAAATATGGAGTTATTATGTATTTAGACAACCTGTTAAGTCAGACAACGATTTGGAGTACTAATGAAAAGAAAAAGAGGACTTCCGTCTTATCCCGGTAGCCGTATTTTATATGTAGCGTTAACGATTATTAGTATTTTAGAAGCTTTTAGTATTATTGCGCAAACAATCTTTTTAGCACGAGCTATTACGTTTTTATTTCATGGAGAGACAGTACAAACAATATTAAGTGAAGTTGTGTATTTTGGTATCGCGTTTGCAGCGCGTAACATAGTAGTTCGAACATCACAAATATTAGTGGAACGTTTTGCTGAAAAAACAGGGTCGTTACTAAGAAAACAATTGATAGAGGCATATTTCACATTAGGTCCAAGGTATGTTCAAACTGTTGGAACTGGTCATCTGGTTACCTTATCAATTGAGGGGATTGAGAAATTTAAAACATATATTGAATTAACGATTCCTAAAATGATTAGAAGTAGTATCGTTCCAGGTCTAATTGTACTATATGTTTTTACGCTAGATATTGAGTCTGGAATCATTTTAGTTGTAACGATTCCTATCGTGATCATATTTATGATTCTTCTCGGATTAGCAGCGCAAAAAATGGCAGATAGTCAGTATGAGATATATCGTGTACTTTCGAATCATTTTGTAGATACGTTAAAAGGTTTAGAAACATTAAAGTATTTAGGGAAAAGTGAACAGCACGAAGGAAAGATTGAAAAAGTAAGTAAAAGATATAGAAAAGCAACGATGCGTACTTTGCGAGTTGCTTTTCTTTCTTCTTTTGCATTAGATTTTTTTACGAGTTTATCAATTGCGTTTGTGGCAGTTGGATTAGGGATACGTTTAATAGATGGAACGATTATACTATTACCAGCTCTTACAATTTTGATTTTAGCTCCGGAATATTTTCTGCCGATTAAACAAGTGGGAGCAAATTATCATGCGACATTAGATGGACAAATTGCGATGGAGCAAATAGAAGAGATTTTGCAACAACAAAAAGGAATACAAAAGAAAGATTTAAATGAAGATATAGTATGGAATGCCTCTAGTAGCTTGAAATTACAAGATATCAAAGTTAATAATACTGAATCTGAAAAGGCTATATTAGAAGGAATTAATTTTACTTGGGAAGGTAACGGTGCTATTGGTGTTATTGGTGAAAGTGGTGCAGGGAAATCGACGTTAATCGACGTATTAGCAGGTTTTTTATCTCCTTCGAGTGGAAAGATGTTAGTAAATGGTCTAGAAGTTGATGGATCTACTCGTGAAGAGTGGCAAAAAAATATTGCTTATATTCCGCAGCAACCTTATATTTTTCCGCTTTCATTAAAGGATAACATTCGTTTTTATGAAACAAATGCAACAGATGAAGAAGTTGAAAGAGTTATTAATGAAGTCGGCCTTCGTTCACTCGTTACATCACTTCCAAATGGGATACACGAAAGAATTGGAGAAGGTGGACGTATGCTAAGTGGCGGACAAGAACAGCGTGTTGCTATGGCGCGTGCGCTTTTAAGTAAAAAACCAATCATTTTATTAGATGAGCCTACGGCACATCTTGATATTGAAACCGAATTTGAAATAAAGCAAGCGATGTTACGTTTATTTAATGGAAAGTTAGTATTTTTAGCAACTCACCGTCTACATTGGATGAAACAAATGGACCATATCCTTATTTTAAATAAAGGGGAAATGAAAGAAAGTGGGACGTATGAAGAACTTTTAGAGAATGAGACATTACATTTTCATAGGGAAGAGAGGGGAGAGAAATGAGTAACTGGGTTAAACCTTATATAAAACAAAATAAAGGTAGAATGACTTTAACTATTTTCCTTGGTCTTCTTGGAGTTAGTTCAGGAGCGATGTTACTTTTTATTTCAGGTTATTTGATCTCAAAATCTGCCCTTAGACCAGAAAATGTAATGGCTGTATATGTTCCTATTGTTGCAACAAGAGCGTTTAGTATAGGGCAAGCTGTATTTCATTATATAGAGCGCCTAGTCGGGCATGATGTCGTACTACGTATATTAGAAAAAATGAGAACGAGGCTATATAGAATAGTAGAACCACAGGCGTTATTTTTCCGTTCTCGATTTCAAACGGGTGATATGTTAGGAGTGTTATCCGAAGATATAGAGCATTTGCAAAACCTATATTTACGTACAATATTTCCTAGCATATTAGCGTTAGTTGTTTATAGTATCTTCGTACTTGTTATCGGTGCATTTGATTTTGTTTTTGCACTTATTGTAGGTTGTATGTTAGCTATTATCGTTTTTCTTCTTCCGTTTGTATCATTACTTTTGATGAAGAAACATCATGTTACTTTAAAGCAAGGAAGAAACAGTTTGTATCAACAACTGACAGATGCTGTTTTTGGATTATCTGATTGGCAAGCAAGTGGTCGTAAAGATGAATTTATTAATGAGTATGTAAAACAAAATGATCAGTTGTTAAAAATCGAAAAGAGAGTGAAACGCTGGTATCATATTCGGGACAGTATCATTCAATTAGTAGTAGGTATTGTAGTTATTTCGATGATCATATGGACTGGGAATGAAGCGGCAAGTGAACAAATTGCTCCTACAGTTATCGCAGCTTTCGTATTAATGACTTTATCTGTAACGAACGCGCTTATTCCTATTGTAGATGCCATCGATCGAATACCGTCGTATGTAGAATCTACCCATCGTCTTAATGGCGTAGAAAGTAATAGTGTTTTACATGATGAAACGGATTTGCATGGAGAGAAAGATTATATTGAACCAAAACATGTAGATATTGAACTGAATCACGTATCGTATAGTTATCCAGATAGTAATGAGATTGTATTAAAAGATGTATCATTACAAATAAAAGCAGGGAAGAAAATTGCTATTTTAGGGAGAAGTGGGACAGGGAAATCTACTTTACTAAAATTGTTAACAGGGGCGTTAAGCCCAGTAAATGGCCAAGTTGTCTTGAATGGTGAAAGAGCTCATACGAATCTTTTATCTAAATATATTTCTGTATTAAATCAAAAGCCGCATTTGTTTGATACGACAATTGGAAATAATGTACGAATTGGCAAACCAGAGGCGACGGATGAAGAGATATGGAAAGCTTTAGAGAAAGCACAATTAGCTTCACATGTTACTTCTCTTCCGGACGGATTACAAACAAAAATGCATGAAATGGGAAAGCGGTTTTCTGGTGGGGAAAGACAAAGGGTTGCTTTTGCTAGAACTCTAATGCAAGAAACACCAATTATTGTACTTGATGAACCGACTATCGGTTTAGATCCAAAAACAGAATTGTCTTTAATCGAAACAATGTTTTCTGCAACGGAAGAAAAGACGGTTATTTGGATTACGCACCATCTTGTAGGAATAGAACATGTAGATGAAGTTATATTCCTTGATCGTGGCCAAATTGTCATGCAAGGTAGTCATAAACAACTTCTGAAAGAAAATGAAAAGTATCGTAAACTTTATGAGTTAGATAAAGGAATATAATTTGAATAAGCAATAATTGTAAAAATAGCTACGCCTAATGGTGGAGCTATTTTTTTGTTAGATTGCAGGTGTATATGATTGTTACGAATTAAAAATGAATTTCATATTATACATATAATGGAGGGGATGTGCATGAAGGAGCAATATAAAATCATTGTTTTAAGTGATGAATTATCAGGGGATAGGATTCGAAATACGTTAGACAAAAATAAATGTAAAACAATAGTTCATGTTGTAGACGTTTCAGATGTTGTTCGTATAGAAAGTTCTTTTCAATATATAGTCATTTGGAGAGGGGACGCAGAAAAACTTACAAATGAATTGATAAATAGGGGCGTGCAAAGTTCAAAAATTATTAATTTAACAAAATACATGTATGAATGGAAGGATAAATTAATTTCTATCTATCAAATAAATCCGGATCTTATGTCTTTATACATTTCTATGAAAAAAGCAAAGAGTGATCCGACGTATGAATTGTTTGCTACCGGTTTGTCTTATCCACATTGTGGCATAAGTACGGAGCTTCTCTCAAAAAAGTCAATAAAATTAACACTTCCATCGCAAGATCTATACTATGATTATTTAATAGCGTCACAACTTTTATCAAACAATCATTCATTTCAATATTGTTTAATAGGAATAGCCTATTTCTCGTTTTACTTTGATATGTCGTTATCATCTGAATCATATAGAATTCACAAAGTATATTATCCATTGTTTCAAGATGGTCATCATACTGTAGTTCACTCTCCTCTACCCACTGATGGATTCTCACATCTAAATACTCCGAAACCACTTCTTTCTATTTTTAATTTGCATTTTGAATATATTTTATTAGACGAACTAAAAGATGAATCATTGATACTGCCTTGGATAAATGCTGAATGGAATACTACTTCTCTTCATATTCCTTTTGAAGAACACGGGAAAATAAGAGCAGCTTCACATGCTAAATTGGCGTATCCTCATACTTTAGTTGAAAATAAAATGATTTTTAAAAAATATTTAGAATTACTGTTGAAAAATGATATAAAGCCATTAATTGTTGTGTTCCCTGTTACTTCACATTATGTCAATTGTAGTAGTAAGAAATTAAAAGAAGATTTTTATAAAGTTATAAATGATTTTCAAACTCAATATTCTTTTCAAATTATAGATCTATTTGATTCACCATTATTTTGTGATGATGATTTTTATGATAGTGATCATATGAATAAAAAAGGTGCAAATAAAATGTCCGCGTTATTAAATATGTTTATTTAGGAACGAAAAGTATGATATTTTGTTTCATGTTTGCATAAAAGTATATAGGCTCCATACAGTTAAAGTAATGTGATTTTTGTGTCGCGTATATAAATAATATGCGAAGAGGTGAGAGAGTTAAAATGAGAACTCGTATTGAAAGAAATGAAGAGGTGGTAGAGCAACTTCCGTTGGTAAGTGTATTAATTCCTACGTACAATCGTCCTCTTTACTTTGAAAAGGCGTTATGTAGTGTGTTAGAACAAACGTACCCTAATATAGAAATTATAGTTGGAGATGACAGCACGGATGATGAAACAGAAAAAGTGTTACAAAAATACTTATGTGATCATTCAAATATTATTTATATAAAAAATAGATCAACTCTCGGACAATTTGAAAATGCGCTAATGTTATTTAATGAAGCGAACGGTGAATATATAAATTTTTTAATGGATGATGATGTATTTCATGTGAATAAAATTGAAAAAATGATGAAGTATTTTTTCAATGATTTAGATAATGAAATTAAGCTTGTAACATCTCATCGTCAAGTCATTGATGATAAAGGGAAAGAGCTGCGACATATTTATTCGACTGTCCGTTTATTTGAAGAAGATACGATTATAGAGGGAACAGAATTAGGAAATAAGGTAATTGTGGATCAAAAAAATTATATTGGAGAACCGACAACAGTTTTATTTCGTAAAAATGATTTACAAGAACCATATGGAATTTTTGATAAGAGGCGGTATTTATGTAACGTAGATATAGCTTCATGGTTATCTTTATTAAGTAAAGGAAAAGCAGTATATATAGCAGAAACGCTTAGTTACTTTCGATTACATCCAGATCAACAGTTAAATGAATCTAATAAAATGATGGATGGGTTAGAAGATTTTTCACACAGTATTATAGCAGGCGAAAAATATGGTTTCTTATCCACTGAAAAAGAGTTAGACAAAGCAATAACTAATTTTCTAGATTATGCAAGAAGGATAGTTCCATCATCGATATTATATACATTAGACTATTACCAAAAAATTAGAGCGAAGAAAATAAACATAGAAAAGAAAAAACAACATATAAATAATAATTCTTCATTACCGAAAGTAAGTATACTTATTCCTGCATACAATAGACCTTATTACTTGGAATTAGCACTCAACAGCGCTTTGAATCAAACATATGAAAATATTGAAATTATTATTTCTGACGATAGTACAAATAATGAAGTCAATGCTATGATTCAACCGTACTTACGTGAATATGAGTGTATTACATATGTTAAAAATGAAACGCCGTTAGTTGCCGAAAACTTTAATAAGTGTGTAGAACTTGCGAATGGGGACTATATAAACTTTTTATTAGATGATGATTTATTTCATCATGAAAAGATCGAGAGAATGATGAAATACTTTTTGACGTTAGAAAATATTTCATTTGTGACGTCATATCGTGAACTGATTGATGAGAATGGAGAGATATTACCACCTTCAACATTAAATATGAAAATCGCGAAAGAAACTACACTTTTTGAAGGAAAAGAATTAGGAAATTATATGTTAAAAAACTTAAAAAATGTAGTTGGTGAGCCGACAACTGTTTTGTTTAATCGGGATTTGTTTGACGGGAAGTTTGGATATTTTAAAGGAAAGGCTTATTCTGCTATTAATGACATTGCAACTTGGCTAGATATGATGAGGAAAGGAAAAGTAGTTTATATGCAAGAACCTCTTAGTTATTTTAGACAACATAGTGGACAAAATCAAAAACAAATGCATTTTATTTTAATGACAATTGAAGAGTGGATTGAATTAATTATAGATGCATATAATAGTGGGTTTTTAAGCTCCGAAAGTGAGTATAAAGAGAGTTTATCTTATTGTTTAGAAAATGCGGGATTTATAGTTAAGGATGCAGTAAGAAATGGCGAACTAGATCAAATTTATAATGAAAAGATAAAAAAAGGGTTAAACAAGTTAGTTGCTCATATGTTTGAGAAAGAATCTTGTTATTGTCAATATTGCAATCAACAATTTGAAAAATTTTCACCTTGGCCAGCGCATTATGATTTTCCGAAATATAAATTTGAGATGTGGAATAAAGATACAGGGATATGTCCAGTTTGCAATTCGATGGATCGTGAAAGATTGTATCGTGCGTACATTGAAACGGAAACGGACTTGTTAAATAGAAACTATACAATGCTTCATATTGCACCTGAAGCGAAGTTAAGAGATTGGTTTAACGAGTATAAAAATATTACGTATGTATGTGGTGACTTAGAACCAAAGGATCCATTAATGAAGGAAATTGATGTTACAAGGATTACATATGATAGTAATACTTTTGATGTAATATTATGTAGCCATGTGTTAGAACACGTTCCTGATGATGACAAAGCAATGCGAGAGTTATATAGAGTGTTAAAGCCAAATGGATGGGGAATTATTCAAGTACCGATCGTAATGAATGTAGATTTTATTATAGAGAATGAATTAATTGTAACACCACAATTGAGGAAATTAGCTTTTGGTCAAGAAGATCATGTGAGAATTTACAATCAATCGGGATTTATTCAACGATTAATGAATGCAGGATTTAAGGTAGAATTATATAACATAGCGGAAAAACAAGGAATGAAAAGTGCTAGGAAATTTGGATTATCTGAAACAGATATGCTCTATATTGTCCGAAAATGATAGGAAGGAATAGATAGATATGGAGAATATTCCTTTTTTACGTGCTTCAACTGTACCTGTAAGTGAGTATTTGGACGAATTGAAGGAAATTGATACATCTCACATATATACGAATTATGGACCTATAAATCAACGTTTTGAGGAAACAATTATGTCGTCATTTTTTCAAAACAGGGGAGCTGTTACAACAGTAGCAAACGCAACGTTAGGGTTAATGGCGGCTATTCAACTAAAGAAAAGAAGAAAGGGAAAGTATGCTCTCATGCCTAGCTTTACATTCCCTGCGACTGCCTTAGCCGCTATTTGGTGTGGATTGGAACCTTACTTTATTGATATTTCAATAGATGATTGGTATATGGATAAAACCGTACTTTTGGATAAGATAGAAGAATTAAAAGAAGAGGTTGCGATTGTTGTCCCGTACGCCACTTTTGGATCATGGATGAACTTAGAAGAATATGAAGAATTAGAGAAGAAGGGGATTCCGGTTGTCGTAGATGCGGCGCCGGGATTTGGTTTAATGAATAGAGGGATGCATTACGGTCAAGATTTTAGTGGAATGATCGTATATAGCTTTCATGCAACAAAGCCGTTCGGAATTGGTGAAGGAGGGCTCATATATAGTAAAAACGAAGAAGATATACAACGTATTAAAAGAATGGGGAATTTCGGATTTGATAAAAATCGTGAATGTACGATGATGGGGTTTAATTGTAAAATGTCTGAATACGCAGCAGCTATTGGGATTGCGACTATAAAAAAGTGGGATCAAAAATTAAAAGAACGTACCCGTATTTCTGAATGGTATAAACAGTTGTTACAAAATACTGGGTTAATGAAAAAAGGGTGGAAAGCCCAAAAGACAGAAGCAGTTATTCACCAATTTATGCCTATCATTTGTCCAGAAGAAGTTCGCAACATACAAGTAATTGAAGAACTGAAAAAACAGAAAATAGAAGCTAGATTATACTTTTCACCATCTTGCCACCAACAAGTTCTTTTTAAAAACTATAAGTCTACAGATTTAACAAAGACGAATAAAATAGCAAAACGAATCGTAAGTTTACCTTTATGGGAAGGAATGACGAAAGAACTAGTAGAGCAAATTGTAATTTGTTTAGAGCAGAAGGTGGTGTCGGTAGATGAATAGTTTTTATAGTCAAGAAGAACTAAAGAAAGTTGGATTTTTATCTGTTGGGAAAAATGTATTGGTTAGTAAAAAAGCAAGTATATATAATCCGAGTGCTATATCAGTTGGCAATCATGTAAGAATTGATGATTTTTGCATTTTAAGTGGTAAAATCACAATTGGAAGTTATTCGCACATATCAGCGTATACAGCGTTATATGGAGGGGAAGTTGGGATTGAAATGCATGATTTTGCAAACATCTCAGCTAAAACAATCATATATGCAGTACTTGATGATTTCAGTGGAAATACATTAATGGGTCCAACCGTCCCGAATCAATATAGGAATGTGAAAGCAGAAAAAGTTATTTTAAAAAAACATGTGATTATTGGTGCTAATTCTATTATTTTTCCAAATGTAACGGTAGGAGAAGGTACGGCAGTCGGTGCGATGAGTATGGTAAAAGAGAGTTTAGATGATTGGTATATTTACGCTGGAGTTCCCGTAAGAAAAGTAAAACCTCGTCAAAAAAAGATGCTAGAGTTAGAAATTGATTTTTTAAAAAGCATTCATTCTTAACAAAAAAGAATGAATGTTTTTTATTTTTATCTCGCTATTTGCCGATAAAGATTCGACTGGTGAGGGCTAATTAAAGTTTCACTTTATGATAGAGCAGAGAGTATCTTAACTTATTGTGTTTTAAATTTTGCTGACCAAGGCAATACTGAGCCATAGTGAATGTAAAGTTGGAGGGCGAGCGTATATGTTTGATGAGGATGGGATTGTTTTAATTATGGAACCAGCTGATGAAAGAAACTTGAGGAGATTTATTTTTTCAGTGCCAAAGTCAGTGTATGAAAAGAAGGGGCTTACATTACACTATGGAACAGCTATAGGACAAGGATATATGGATATAATTGAAGATATTATAAGCGTACATATAGAAATAGATGTTGTAACGATAATAGGGCATGTAAGAGGATAAATAGCTATTTGAAAAAGGTTATAAACAATTTAGCTAGAAGTTATGTATAGAGAAAATTACAGACAATGATAAAGGCGAAGGGGGTCTAAAATGAAAATAAAATCAATTTTATTAGTATTTATAGTTTCAATTGGTTTAATGGGATGTTCAATAGTGGAAGAAGGAAAGAACTCCATAGATTATGCTCAAAAGGCGACAGACTATGTAAATGAAATAAGTGCATTTGCAAATGATGCGCCAGCATTAGCAGAAAAGGCCGTTAATGATAGCGAGGCTCGAAAAGAATTAGAAACGAAGCTTAGTGAAATTAAACAAGATATACCCGCATTCAATGAATTAACGCCACCTGATGTAGCAAAGGATCTTCATCAACAAATCGTCGGATATAATGAAAAGTTAAATACGTTAATTGATACGGCGATGACAAAGATAGAAGAAGGGAAAGTGGATGTAGAGCAATTTAAAAACTCTGAGCTTATGCAGACGGTAGATCAAGTTCGAGATTTGAAAGATAAAGTGCAAAATTTAGGTCAATAGTAAAAAGCTCCGTTTGTGATAAACGGAGCTTTTTACTATTGGATACAATAAACGATTACACCAACGATAATAATCATGTTGCCGATGAGTTTACGTTTCGTTATTTTTTCTCCTAGGAAATACCAACCGAAAATTAATATGATGATATAACTTAAGGATTCTAATGCTGATGCTTGTTTTAATGCCATACCCTTCATGGCGATAACATTTAATCCGGCGTTAATTACAAATAAAGAGTAGCCGATAATAACATAAGGATTCACATATTCTTTTATTCTAGAATCGTATTGTTGCAAAGTAGCTTTTTTTAATAATATTTGTGAGTAATTAGCTAAAATTATCCCGAAAATAAATAATAACATATAACTATTCATCTTTTGTCACCACCACAATTCCGACAATAATAATAGCTGCACCAAGTAAATGATTCCACTGAATCGTATCTCCAAATAGAAATACTGACCAAAGCATTGACCACAGTATAATAATTCCGCGATGTGAATATGCTTTTGAAATTTCGAAATGTTTAATTACTTGTTGCCATAAAATTGCATATCCGAATAAAAGTATAACTAGTCCGAAATAAGCAACAAAAAATGAGATGGAAGCAATGGGGAATTTAGCTGCCCATTTCATGTAAACCATAATGATAGAATATATCAAAAAAGCTACATGTAAAAATACGTAATTTTTAATAGTTGGTTTCATTTATTCACTCTCTTTTGCATATAAATATATATTTATACCTAATTTTTCTAATGATAGATATTGGAACGTATTTTGTTTAATCTTTCACATTCCAAATTATATAGTATCATGGCTTTTATTGTAAAACAATAGAAGCTATGCATTCATTTTTTCCAAGGTTCTACAATATGTATCGTTTTATTTGTTGCATCCAACTCTACTTGAACACCGATAGGCATGGTAATCATGGGATGTGTATGACAACAATCGAAGTCAGCTAGAAAAGGAATTCTTTGATTTTGAAGTACTTCTAATAGTATTTCAAAAGGTTTTCGATTTGTACCACAATCATCAAATTGCTCATGTTTTCCAAGAATGATACCTGAAATTTTATCGAATACACCGTTAATTTTAAGTAATGAAAAGCTTCTTTCAATAGTAGCTGCATCTTTTGAACTGTCCTCAATGAAGAGAATGTCGCCTTCTTGAATATGTGACATATAGGGGCTACCCCAAATTCCTTGTATCGTGTTTAAATTCCCGCCAATAATACGCCCAGTAGCTTTTCCATCAATTACTGAAATCCAATCGTTTGGTCGAAGTTCTTTCTCCTTCGTCTTTTCTTCCCAATTAATAAATTCATCTGACCAAAATAATGGTTGTTTTATATGATAAGGAAGAGAATGATCATGTAGTAAAGTTTCAGCAAAATATTTGTATGTGCAATCAACAAAAGGTTCAAATTCGCCAAAGGAAGGGACGAGAGCTGGTCCATAAAATGTAGGGATTCCTGTTTTGGCGTAAATTGCTAGTAATAAAGCAGTTGCATCTGAATACCCAATCATTATTTTAGGGTTCTTTAGAAAAGCATCATAATCAATATAAGGTAATATTGAATTTGAATTCATCCCACCAATTGTTGACATAATACAAGAAATATTAGGATTTCTTATTAAGACATTTAGCTCCTCAGCACGCTCTTGTATACTACCAGAACGATAAAAATCATATCGACCTGTTAATGAACCTTCTAATATATGAAACCCTTTCTGTTGTAAGTAAGATTTTGCTCGTTCAAATCTTTTTGGAGAAGTGTAGGTTACTGGTGAAGAAGGGGAGTAGATCCCAATTGTGTCTCCGTATTTTAATGATTTTGGAAGTAGCATTTGTATGAATCCCTTCTATTAAATAGTTTATCTCGCTATTTGACGGGTAGCCCGATTGGGGGGCTGATTAAAGTTTCGCTTTATTTACGAGATTTTATTATTGAATATTCTTACGTTTCAACATTGTAAGTTTAACATAAATAAATTAAAATAATCATTGCTGTATATGAATAAATATACCTTTTACCTTGACTATATAAAGGAATTGTTGATAAGGTTAAATGTGAGTGTATAAAAGGTTTGCTAAAGGAGTTTTGAAATGAATCGGTTAAAATGGGGAAGGATGACAGTCCTATTAGTCATTATTTTAGGGATATGTTGGTTCTTATTCCAAGGAAATCAAAAGAGCGTAGCGAATGTAGAGGGACAACCTTTGCAAGTGGCAGAACTACCTAAAGCAGGATTTACTGAAAAAGTAGTCCCGCCAAAGTACATCCCACCAGAAATTAACGCAAAAGCAGCTATGATTATCGATGCGAGTGATGGAGATATTATTTATCAATATAATGAAAATGAAGCTTTTGCACCAGCTAGTATGTCTAAGATGATGACAGCGTATCTCCTACTAGAGAGTATACATAACGGGAAAGTTCGCTGGGAAGATCCAGTGAAAATGAGTGCGAAGGCGGCACAAACAGAGGGAGCGAGAATCCCAGTACAAGTTAATGACACATTAACTGTTAAAGATTTATATCATGCATTAATGATTGAGTCAGCTAATAATGCAGCTGTGGCTTTAGCAGAACATATGGCAAAATCGGAGAAAGATTTCGTTCAGCTTATGGATGCAAAAGCGAAACAGTTAAAAATGTCGGAACATGCTAAATTTGCAAATGCTTCTGGATTACAAGAGCCAGATGGAAGTGAAACAAAAATGACGGCTGGTGATGTAGCACAATTGGCGTATCATCTTATAAAAGATTATCCGGAAATATTAGAAGTGACTCACTTACGTCAAAGTCAGCTAGCATTTAATAATATTAATGTTATAAGCACAAACGACATGTTAAATAAAAATAATAAAAGTTTATATATAGAAGGAATAGACGGACTAAAGACTGGATTTACAGATAGTGCAGGATACTGTTTTACTGGGACTGCAAAGCAAGGTGATAATCGAATTATTACAGTGGTCATGGGGACATCAAGTAAAACAAAACGTTTTACAGAGACAAATAAGTTAATGTCGTATGCATTTGGATTAGTTAATTAAGTAAGTAAAATACGAATCTAGATCGCTACATAAGTAAGACTGTTTGTTGTTACTAATTTTAGATAACAACAAACAGTCTTTTTATTTTCATTTTAAAAAGGAAAAAGAGTCTAAATACAAGTGTTAACATTTGAGTTTATTTGTTGCTGTGATATTATAAAGTTATAAGCTTATTAATAATAAGTTTGAGGGGCGTAATATGATATATACATATGAAATAGCCTCAATTGAAAATTGGAGGGAATTATGATGGCAAAAGATTTTTACTCAGCAATTGAAGACAGAAGATCTATTTATGCGATTAGTAAAGAGCAAGTAGTTTCTGATGAGAAAATTCAAGAAGTGATTTATCATGCTGTAAAACATACACCTTCAGCTTTTAATTCTCAAAGTGCTCGCGTTGTTGTTTTATTAGGAGAACAACATGATAAATTATGGGATATTACGAAAGAAACGTTACGAAAAATTGTACCTGAAAATAACTTTGTACCTACTGAAGAAAAAATGAATGCATTTAAAAGTGGTTATGGAACGGTTTTATATTTTGAAGACAGTGAAGTAGTGGAAGGCCTTCAAGCAAACTTTGCATTATATAAAGATAATTTTCCAACTTGGTCTCAGCAATCATCAGGAATGTTACAATTTGCAATTTGGACAGCTTTAGAAATTGAAGGGTTTGGTGCTACGTTACAGCATTACAATCCGCTAATTGATGAAGAAGTGAGAAAAGAGTGGGATGTTCCAGTAAATTGGAAACTCACTGCGCAAATGCCATTTGGTAAACCGGTAGTACATGCTGGTGAAAAAGAATTCCAACCGTTAGAGGCCCGTGTGAAAATTTATAAATAAAATAATTTGATAAAAGGTGAACAGGAATATAACCTGTTCACCTTTTTTTATACGTAATAAGGATTTTTTTGTCCGGCATTTTTCATCTGATTTTTTAATTCATTTTTACGTGTTTCAATAGCTGATACTTTTTGTAATGTTATCATTGAAACGAATTGAATAAAAGCATAGTATAGCTCTATATTTTTTTGTATTGGATCATCTATTATATTTCTCACAAATATGCCTCCTCTTTTTATTCCAATAAAAATCCGCATTAATGGGCAGCCCGAGTGGTGAGGGTTAAAAATTAGCGGAGGATGTATAAAACCCTTACTGATTAAAGTTTCATTTTATAAAATGAAACTTTAATCAGTTCGCTAAAATTCTTTTTTATTAAGATATGTATATAATACTATAAACATCCTATAAATTCCATTATCGGAAAAAGAGAACAGTTGGTATAGTGTGTGTTTTCTTTAAAGGAGAAATGGCTTTTGTGAAATAAATCTTACAATTCGTCAAATTATTTCAAAATTGTAGATAGTATAGAAATTTAGTTTTCTAAAAATATTATACTATTGATAAATAGAGTGATTTTTGTCATGATGAAAGTATACTTCATGTAAGGAGCTTTATAAGGAAATACATACTTGAGTTTGTATTAGGTTAATAGAATTTTTTATAATAGATAGAAAAGGGATATTTTATATTAAAATATTAAATGGAATGTCGAATTTTCATGCGATATATAAGAAATTTGAAAAAACCATTGCAAAAACACTGTGTTTAATGATAAAGTTCACATGAAGTTCACACGGATTTCACTTTGTTCATTTAA
Source organism: Bacillus sp. B1-WWTP-T-0.5-Post-4 (assembly GCF_009183795.1). Classification (NCBI taxonomy): domain Bacteria; kingdom Bacillati; phylum Bacillota; class Bacilli; order Caryophanales; family Bacillaceae; genus Bacillus; species Bacillus sp. B1-WWTP-T-0.5-Post-4. The sequence continues at coordinate 109,393 of NZ_WEIJ01000002.1, read as the reverse complement.
AATGAACTCTGTGTGAAAAATAAAACTCTTGCTAAAAAATGGAACTGGATGAATATTTTACTTTGATAATATTGTAAAGTATTAAAGTTTTAGTTTTTTTTAAGAGGATAGTAGGGAAAGGAAGTAAAGACAACTTATGAAAAAAGTAATTGCAGGTTTAGCAGCAGCTTCTGTAGCTGGCGTTGCAGTTCCAGGAATGGATTCTGCTCATGCACAAGTTTCAAATGAAGCGCTAAAAGAAATTAATGGACAAACTCAAACTCAAACGACTGTAACTGAAACAAAAACTGTAGAAACAACTTCTGAATTAAAATACACAGTAACTGCTGATGTATTAAATGTTCGTTCAGGTGCTGGTACAGGACATAACGTTATTTCTAAAGTAAAATCAGGCCAAGTGCTACAAGTAGTTGGACAAGAAAACGGTTGGTTCAAAGTAAACGTAAATGGTCAAACAGGTTATGTAAGTGGTGACTTCGTAACGACTGGTGGCAAAACAGGAACGACTGTTCAACAAGGAACAGGTACTTACACAGTAAACGTTTCTTCACTTAACGTACGTACAGGCCCAAGTACATCTCATACAGTATTAGGTTCTGTAAATAAAGGTAAAACAGTACAAGTTGTAGGTGAAGTACAAGATTGGTTTAAAATCAACTTCAATGGTGGAACTGGATACGTAAGCAAAGACTTCGTAACAAAAGGTGGTTCTGCTGTATCTAACGAAACACAACAACCAACTACAAACAACAATACTACAACAGTTCAAACTGGTGGTTCTTATGTTGTTAACACTGGTGCTTTAAAAGTACGTACAGGCCCAGCTACATACAACGCTGTAATCGGTGGAGTAACAAATGGTAAAGTATTAAACGTTACTGGCGCTGAAAATGGTTGGTACAAAATTAACCATAACGGCCGCACAGGTTACGTAAGTGCAGACTTCGTTAAGTTTGTAAAAGGCGGAGTAAACAACGTTACAAATAACGTTCAACAACCAACAACAGGTGGAGATACATCTTCAATCGCTGGATTCGCTAGATCTTTAGATGGTTCGAAATATGTATTCGGTGGTGAAACTCCTAAAGGAGGTTTCGATTGCAGTGGATTCATTTACTACGTTTTAAATCAAACTGGTCATAAAGGTAGCCGTTTAGATGTTGCTGGATACTGGAGTTCGAAAACAAAAACTAGCAATCCACAACCAGGTGATTTAGTATACTTCTCTAATACTTATAAAAAAGGTCTTTCTCACATGGGTATTTATTTAGGAAATGGTAAGTTCATTAGTGCGGAGAATGAAACAGTTGGTGTAAGAATTAGTTCAATTAATAACTCTTACTGGGCTAAACATCTAACTGGTTACACAAAAGCATACTAAGAAAGTAGTTTTATATACTTTTCGTATAGAGAAAAGGCTTTCCAAGGAAACTTGGGAAGCCTTTTTATAGTTGAATAAATTGGAAGTTTAATAGTTTTTATTTTAACTTTCCATTTAAAAATCGATCATATAAGTCATGGAAATAGTTAGGACGAAATAAGTTCGCTGCATGTCCTGCTAAAGGTATTTCCCTATATAGAACGTTAGGCAAAATAGATTTCAAATCAAATAGACAAGATTTATAGAGATGATCATGCTCTCCCATTACCCATAGTATAGGGTGAGGAAGTGATTTTAATTTAGATTTTAAATCGAATTCTAACCGATGTCGTAATGACTGGGCAATTATGGATGAATGTAATTGTAATCCGAAACGGTAGTAAATATTTCTTGAAATGACTGCGAACGGATTTGCTTTTAATATACCGCTTGGAAAAATAGTATTTGCGTATTGAGAGAGCCATTTAGAGTATTCATCTCCTCGCTTCTCCCAAAAATTTTGAAATACATTATATAAACGAGAAGGGTTATTGTAATGTCCTCCAATATGACAAATACTTAATACTTTTTCTGGATGCATTTGTGCAAAAATTGTAGAGATGTAACAGCCGTAACTTAGCGCACAAATATGTGCTTTTTTAATACCTTCTTGCTCATATAAGTTTAATAATTGATCTACGAGGCGCTGTAATGAAAAGTCGATTGCTTCTCCTTTATCATCACCGTGACCTAATAAGTCATAAGTTATAATGTTGTAGGAGGAAGAAAAACGTTTTTGCTCCTTTTTGAAGGCGCGACGATTGCCAACTAATCCATGAATAAAAATAATTGTTTCCTTTTTAGAATGTATATTTGTTTGCAAAAAGGATACTCCTTTCACTAACTGGAGATTTATATCGTGTTGTAAATTATTTATCTATCATTTACATAGAATAATATTAAGTACCAGGTAATAATATCAGATGTTTATATCTGTTGTAAAGATGAGTTTTTATGTATATTTTGTAAAAATAGAAAAAGTGTGTTTACATTCAGTTTACATTTGTATCGTATTCTAATTTTAGAAAGAACAGTTTTGTTTACCACGAGGAGATGAACAGGAATGGAAGTTAGAAATGAAATGAAGAAAAAAGGGAGTTGGAGGCAGTTTTTACGCCTTATTCAAGATACAAATCCTCCGAAAGGAATTTTAGTTTTTGCGTTATTAATGAGTTTGCTTTCTACGGGAGCGAGTTTATTTATTCCTATGCTTACAAAAGGATTAGTAGATAATTTTTCGCTTTCTTCAATTAGTGCAGGACAAATTGTTGGATTAGTTGCTTTCTTTGTAATGCAAACTATTGCGGCAGGGTTGTCTATATATTTACTAAATTATATTGGGCAGAAGATTGTAGCGGGACTAAGAGAACGTTTGTGGAAAAAGGTACTTATCTTGCCGGTATCTTATTACGATCAAAATAGAACAGGTGATACGATTAGCCGTATGACGAATGATACAGGTGTTGTGAAAACGTTAATTTCTGAGCATTTGTCAAACTTATTAACAGGCGGTATTTCAATTGTTGGATCGTTAATTGTATTATTTGTTTTAGATTGGAAAATGACTGCGTTACTTTTAACGGTTATTCCGTTGTCTGTATTAATTTTAGTTCCACTTGGACGAAAAATGTATAAGATTTCAAAAGCGCTTCAAGATGAAACGGCATCTTTTACAAGTGTGTTAACGCAAGTGTTATCAGAAATTCGTTTAGTGAAATCTTCAAATACAGAAAAAAGAGAATATGAAACGGGCAATACAGGTATACAAAAGTTATTACAATTTGGTTTGAAAGAAGGGAAAGTGCAAGCATTAATTTCGCCAGTTATGTCGTTTGTTTTAATGGCACTACTTGTTATTATCGTAGGATATGGCGGGATGCGAGTCTCTAGCGGTGCATTAACAACCGGTGAACTTGTAGCGTTTATTTTGTATTTAGTTCAAATTGTAATGCCGATGAGTCAATTATCTATGTTCTTTACACAATTCCAAAAGGCAATTGGTGCAACGGAAAGAATTAGTACGATTTTAGAATATGAAGTAGAAGATCATGAAACTGGTGTGAAAGTGACAAATGCTAAGGAACCAATTGTTCTTGAAAATGTACATTTTGAGTATAACGAAGAAGAGCAAGTTTTGAAAAATATTGATTTCACAATTGAATCTGGAAAAGTGACAGCGTTTGTAGGACCAAGTGGTAGTGGGAAAACAACGTTATTCTCATTACTGGAACGTTTTTATGAGCCAACTAGTGGTGCCATTAAATTAGGAAAAGAATCAATTACGAGTTATTCATTAGAGTCATGGCGACGTCAAATCGGTTACGTATCACAAGATAGTCCGTTAATTGATGGAACGATTCGTGATAATATTTGTTATGGTGTCGAGGGCGAAGTAACGGATGAAGAAATTGAAAAAGTAGCTGCAATGGCATATGTTGATGCGTTTATTCATGACTTACCAAACGGTTATGCAACAGAAGTTGGAGAACGCGGTGTGAAGCTTTCTGGGGGACAAAGACAGCGAATTGCTATTGCCCGAGCGTTACTTCGAAATCCGCAAATTCTTATGCTCGATGAGGCAACTTCAAGCTTAGATAGTAAATCTGAGTCTGTCGTTCAAAAAGCATTAAATAACTTAATGAAAGGCAGAACAACATTAGTGATTGCACATAGACTTTCTACTGTTGTAGATGCAGATAAAATTATCTTTATTGAAAAAGGGAATCTTACAGGTAGTGGTACGCATGATGAATTATTACAGACGCATGATATGTATCGTGAGTTTGCAACGCAGCAATTGAAAATTAAAGAGGGGGCATTATAAAATGAATCATCAGTGGGATTTTACTCCACTGATGATTCATTTTTAAAAAATATATTAGATGCTAAGTAGAAAGGAAATGGTTCCTTTGATACCTAAAATTTTAATAGTAGACGACGATCCACACATTAGAGAACTCGTTTCTGTATTTTTAGAACGAGAAGGTTTTCAAACATATGAGGCAATTGATGGAGTAGATGCACTTCAGAAAATGGATGACGTAAAAGTCGATATGGTTATTCTTGATATCATGATGCCAAATATGGATGGATTTGATGTATGTTTTGAATTAAGAAAATACTATGATATCCCGGTTCTGATGCTAACTGCCAAAGGAGAAACATCACAAAAAGTAAAAGGATTTCACCTTGGGACAGATGATTATCTTGTAAAACCATTTGATCCTATAGAACTAGTAGTGAGAGTAAAGGCATTATTGAAACGTTACCAAATTACAGTTTCGCAATCGATTCAAGTTGGAAATGTATTATTAAATCGTAAAACATTCGAAGTTACATGTGGAGAACAAACGGTTACGTTACCGTTAAAAGAATTTGAGCTGCTCTTTACTTTAGGGGCTAAATCGGGAAGAACTTGTTCGAGAGAGCAATTAATTGAAGAAATATGGGGATATGATTTTGAAGGGAATGAACGTACACTAGACGTTCATATTAATCGGTTACGTGAGAAGTTTCAAGAAGAGCAATCGAAATTTAGTATTAAAACAATAAGAGGATTAGGGTATCGCTTAGAGGTAAGTAAATGAGAAAAAGAAAACGAATGAGTAAGTTGAAGATGCTGAAAGTATTTGGAGCGGTATTAGCGCTCTTTTCTATTCTTACTATCATTTGGTCTATCGCATTTTATGTAGCAACTAGTTTATTGAATGCTTTTGACGTAAACGTATCGCCGTTTGTTGCCTTTCTAATTAGTGATATGGTCGGTTTTGTCTTTATTATTTTTATTTGGACATTGATTGGAATATTAATGAGACCAAAACGAGAGGCGATGATTTGGACTATTATTGAACCAATACAAAAAATTGCAAAAGGAGACTTCTCTGTAAAAATAAGAAATGAAGAAAAGTATGATGGTGAAATTGGCGTGCTCGTAAAAAGTATAAATGACATGACAGATGAACTGAATACGATGGAGAAAATGAGACAAGAGTTTGTATCGAATGTTTCTCATGAAATACAGTCGCCATTAACTTCTATAAAAGGATTTGCTAGAGCACTACAAGACGATAATCTTTCTGAGGAAAAAAGAAAGCATTATCTTACCATTATTGAAACTGAAACAACGAGATTATCTAAACTAAGTCAAAATTTACTAAAGCTAACTCTTTTAGAATCAGAAGAGTATACACCAGAAAGAGTGAGCTATCGATTAGATCAACAATTAAAGCAAATTGTGTTAAATAGTGAACCACTCTGGGCTGAAAAAGAAATTGAGTTAGAACTAGATTTAGAAAAAGTATATGTTATTGCTGACCAAGAAAGTATGAGTCAAGTGTGGATTAATTTAATTCATAATAGTATTAAATTTACTCCAAGCGGTGGTACGATTACTATTCAGTTAAAGGAACATGAGACAGTAGTGGAAGTGCGTATCCGTGATTCAGGAATTGGTATATCAGAAGAACAGAAACAACATATTTTTGAGCGTTTTTATAAAGCGGATTCTTCACGAAATCGTGCCTATGGAGGAAGTGGCTTAGGTTTAGCTATTGTAAAGAAAGTACTCGACCTTCATCAAGGAGAGATAAAAGTGGAGAGTGAGGAAGGAAAAGGTACTGAATTTATTGTGCGTATTCCTAATTATGAAGAAAAATAGTGTAGTGATAAAGAACCATTTTTTATTTCATACGCAGACACTCTCTTATGAGGAGGGTGTCTTTATTTTGCATGAATAATGATAAATACGTGTAATGAATGCATAGTAATTTTCTACAGTTACCTACAAGTAACCTACGCACATGAAAGTGCATCATTGCCTTTTTACATAAACATAGATACAATTTTAATATAATACATAACTGAGATGATTAAGGAGTGTTATACTTGGCAGAATTATTACAAGGTAAAAATGCTTTAATTACAGGAGCAGGTAGAGGGATTGGTCGCGCTGTAGCAATCGCATTAGCGAAAGAAGGCGTAAATGTAGGCTTATTAGCTCGTTCAGAAGAAAACTTAAAAGCTGTAGCGAAAGAAGTAGAAGCAGAAGGTGTAAAAGCTGTTATTGCAACTGCTGATGTTTCTTCATACGAAGAAGTAACAACTGCGATTGAAACGTTAAAAAATGGTTTAGGATCTATCGATATTTTAATTAATAACGCTGGTATTTCTAAATTCGGTAAGTTTTTAGAACTAGACGTTGCTGATTGGGAAAAAATCATTCAAGTAAACTTAATGGGTGTATACTATGCAACTCGTGCAGCTTTACCGAGCATGATTGAACAACAATCTGGTGATATCATTAACATTTCATCTACAGCAGGACAAAAAGGTGCACCTGTAACAAGTGCATATAGTGCTTCTAAATTTGGTGTCCTTGGCTTAACAGAATCGTTAGCGATGGAAGTTCGCAAACATAACATTCGTGTAACAGCTTTAACTCCAAGTACAGTAGCAACTGATATGGCTGTAGATTTAGGATTAACTGATGGAAACCCTGATAAAGTAATGCAAGCAGAAGATATTGCAGAATTTATCGTAGCGCAGCTGAAATTAAATAAACGTACATTTATTAAATCTGCTGGGCTTTGGTCTACTAATCCATAGGAATTAAATTTAACTTTAAAAGAAGGGATATCTATTCTGTAAGGGGTAGATGTCCCTTCTTTATTTTTTGTATTCGAGACAGAATTTTCGGTATAATTAAAAGTGAATGGTAGAAAGCATTGGGAAATTGAAAGGGATGGCAGTTGTAAAAGAGTGATGTAAGGAGGAAAAAGGATGAAAAAGAAGTTTCAAAAATTATAACATGTATCGTGTATAACGAGATTAGCTCGTGGACCTCCAATATACATAACACTATATTATATATTAAAAAATTGGAGGATATAAGTAGATGAGAACTGAAAAAGAAATGTTAGACGTAATTATAAATATAGCAAAAGAGGATGAAAGAATTCGAGCAGTTATCATGAATGGATCGCGTGTAAATCCAAATGTGAAAAGAGATTGTTTTCAAGACTATGATATTATGTATGTTGTAAATGATATACAATCTTTTACGTCTAATCATAATTGGGTTCATAGATTTGGAGAAATAATGATAGTACAAATGCCAGAAGAAATGTCGTTAGTTCAACCAGATGAAGATGGGAAGTTTTCGTATTTAATGCAGTTCATGGATGGGAATCGGATTGATTTAACGCTAGTTCCAGTTGAGTTAATAAAAAAGTTCGTTGGACAAGATAGTTTAAGTAAACTGCTTCTTGATAAAGATAATTGTATGGAAGGATTCCCGCCAGCAAGCGATAAGGATTACTTAATAAAAAAGCCTACAGAAAAAGAGTTTTTGGATTGCTGTAATGAATTTTGGTGGTGTAGTACAAATGTGGCAAAAGGGTTATGGAGAGAGGAACTTTCTTATGCAAAAGGAATGCTTGAAGGACCAGTGCGAGATATGTTCATTGTAATGCTAGAATGGCATATTGGTATGAAAACAGACTTTACAGTTAATACAGGGAAGTTTGGAAAGCATTTCGAGCAATATATTGAAGAAGATATGTGGGAGCAATTTAAAAGGACATTTTCTAATGCTGAATATGAAAACATATGGGAGTCATTCTTTGTCATGAGTGATTTATTTAGGGAAGTGGCGAACGAAATCGCTAACACGTATGAATATCAATATCCGCAAGATGAGGATGATAAAGTGACGAACTATTTAAAACATGTGAAAGCTTTGCCAAAAGATAGTACATCAATTTATTAATAATATAAAGTAGTAAGACTGTCCTAATTAAGGACAGTCTTATTTTTGTTTATGAATAACAATTTCTCTAACAAAGTGCAGATGAATCACATATGAAAATTTAGGGAGGTTTTTTATCATGTATTATTTTTATTCGCCAGAAATGTTTGCTCCATATCAATGGGGACTAGAACGAGATGTTTCGTATGCTTATATGCCATATAACTCATTTTATGATGGAGAATATATAAGCGCATTGCCATACGTATATATTCCTCAAAACTATGAAGTGAAAATGAAAGTAGATGATCGTGGATCGTGGACACCATTTTCATGGGTTGAAAAATATGCGTACGCATTTTCAGGACCGTATAATAAAGCGGAAGTCGCTCTTACATTTGATGATGGACCAGATTTAGAATTCACGCCAAAAATTTTAGGTAAGTTAAAACAACATAATGTAAAAGCTACTTTTTTCTTACTTGGTGAAAACGCAGAAAAATTTCCGAACGTAGTAAAGCGTATTGCAAATGAAGGGCATGTAATTGGTAATCATACGTATAGTCATCCGAACTTAGCGAAAGTAAATGAGGATGAGTACCGTAATCAAATTATAAAAACGGAAGAAATATTAAATCGTTTAGCTGGTTATGCACCGAAGTTTATACGTCCGCCATACGGTGAAATACTTGAAAATCAATTAAAATGGGCCACAGAGCAAAATTTTATGATTGTACAGTGGAGTGTTGATACGGTTGATTGGAAAGGTGTGAGTGCTGATACGATTACAAATAATGTGTTAGGGAATTCATTTCCAGGTAGTGTCATACTGCAGCATTCTACTCCAGGTGGGCATTTACAAGGTTCTGTAGATGCACTAGACAAAATCATTCCGCAGTTAAAAACGAAAGGGGCACGTTTTGTAACACTTCCAAGTATGTTCCAGACATCAAAAGAAAGAAAGTGAATGTGTTATAAATTGGGAAAATAAGGGTTATGTCGTATAATGAAAGTGTAAGTTAGGGGGGATATAATTGATTTATGCACTCGTAAACATAGGAATAAGCATATTGATTGGTATTATTTTTGTACTTGCGGCAATTATTCTTCAAAAAAATCCACCGACCGATATTAATGAGGCATATGGTTATCGTACGAAACGATCTATGAAAAATAAGGAATTATGGGATGCGGGTAACAGGTATAGTGCAGAAGTGATGAAGCAAAACGGATTCATCATGATGTTAATTGGAAGTGTTATTAGTATACTGTTTAGATATCCACATACAATAATAGCGATTATGGTGGTTATGGTATTGTTAATCATTCGCTTATTTATACGAGTAGAGAACAGATTAAAGACAATTGAACAATGATGATAAGGAAAATAGGACTCTCAGTCAATGATAGATAGGAGTCCTATTATATTTACAAACTATTATTTTTTAGTAGTTCTTTTCCTTGTGCAACAACAAATTCATAGTATGCAAGATCATACGGATAAATATCTTCAAATGTTATCGTAATCGGTTTATTGTTTAAGACTGAAATCGTTTTTAAAGATGAAATCTCTCCATTTAATAGTTGTAGAAAAGAAGTTGCATGTATTTTCATCACATCGTCTACTTCTTCACCTGGTGCGAATGGAAGTGGATTGATGACATTGTGAAAATACATATGACAAAATTCACGATCAGTAAGATTTGAAATTTCATAATCTATTTTAAAGATTCCTTTGTATACTAAATCAGTAGTTTGGAAAGAAAGCCCTAATTCCTCTTCAATTTCACGAAGACCACCAATTTGTACATCTTCATCATGCATAATATGTCCAGCTGAAGTAATATCCCATATACATGGAGCTTCTTTTTTATTTTTAGAGCGTAACTGGAAATATAAGAATATATCTTTAGCATCTTTTTCTACAAACCAACAGTGAAATGTTTCGTGCCAATCACCGTCACGATGCACTTCATCGCGTAATTTCTTCCCAAGTGTATTTCTTTCAGAATCAAATATTGTTAACCACTCTGTCATTTTAATTCCCCTTTCTGCAAATTTTATTATACAATATTCGTATTGAATTTTGGGAAAATAAAGAAAAAGGGGCGATTATAAGTGGAGATAGAGCGTATGGAAATAAAATCGATTATTTCAACAGAGGAAGAGTTACGAAAAATATTGGGGCAACCAAGTGAGCGAGCATTGAAAAAAGTTATTTCATCATTAGACCACCATTGTGTAGATTTCCTTTCTAAATCTCCTTTTCTAGTATTATCTACTGCAAATAAGTTGGGGGGGTGTGACGCCTCGCCGAGAGGAGACGCACCTGGATTTGTATACGTACTCAATAATAATAAAATTATCATTCCAGAAAGACCAGGAAATCGTCGTATAGACTCCATTTTGAATATTATTTCAAATCCACGTGTAGGACTAATCTTTTTTATTCCAGGTCTTGGGGAGACACTCAGAATAAATGGCCGAGCATATATTACAAACGACGAAGAAATTTTGAAAGAAATGCAGGCGAATGGACGCAATCCGTTACTTGGAATTGTTGTTGAAATAGAAGAGTGTTACATTCATTGTGCAAAAGCGTTTATTCGTTCTAAGATGTGGGAATCAGAATCTTGGTTAAATAAAAAAGAGTTACCTTCAGCAGCAAAAATGTTGCTGGAGCATGCGAAAGTGAATACTTCAGAAGAAGATGTTGCACGTTCTTTAGAAGAAAGTTATACAAAAAGATTGTATTGAAAATTTTATTGATATAGTTTTGTAAGGTGGGTATGTACGGGTTTTAGAATGGGGAATTTATCCCGCATTAACGGGCAGTAAGATTCCTACCTCAAAATTCAGCGAAAACAAAGAAGTTAGGTGGGGATAAACAAAATCCCCACTGATTAAAGTTTCACTTTATATATGAACCGTTGATTTATAAACTGGAGAAATGACAAAATAGGTAAATTGAGTGGCAGTTGCATAATGTTATTGTGAAATATAATAAAAAATTATTTTGAAAATAGTTAGTAAAAATAGGCTTGCTTTTTAAAAAGTTGATAACTATAATAAGTTAACAAATAGACATGAACGAAAAAGTAATGATAAGGACACGAAATCATTTTTACGGTTTACAGAGAGGGAAGTCAAGGGTGTGAGCTTCCTAACACGAGAAATGGTTTTACCACCTTTGAACTTCAATAGTGAACGAGTAATCTAGTAATTATTGGCGGTATCAGCCGTTATCTGAACTTGAGCAATCTAGGAGGAGGTACGTCTAGATTGGAACAAGGGTGGAACCACGAAAACACATTCGTCCCTTTCCTAGGGAAGAATGTGTTTTTTTTATAGTATTATAGATTGAAAATTTAAAATAATTAAAAATATTATTGATTTTGTTTTTTATGCGAGTATAATGAGTTAACAAATAAACATGAACGAAAAAAGTAGCGATAAGGACACGAAATCATTTTTACGGTTTACAGAGAGGGAAGCCAAGGGTGTGAGCTTCCTAACACGAGAAATGATTTTACCACCTTTGAACTTCAATAGTGAACGAGTAATCTAGTAATTATTGACGGTATCAGCCGTTATCTGAACTTGAGCAATCTAGGAGGAGGTACGTCTAGATTGGAACAAGGGTGGAACCACGAAAACACATTCGTCCCTTTCCTAGGGAAGAGTGTGTTTTTTTATTACTTTGAAAGGAGGTGCGGTAATATGAAACGATTTATAAGTACGGAAACCACCACCTGCATGACAAAAAAGCAGAGTAAGGTGATTTATAGATGTAACAATTAAACTTTTAGGAGGAGATTAGAAGATGAATAACGTTATAAATGTTGGGGTATTAGGTTTAGGTACGGTCGGAAGTGGTGTTGTTCATATTTTGAAAGAACATTATAAAAAAATCGCACTTGATACAGGATACGAAGTGAAAGTGAAAACAGTCGTTGTACGTGATTTGGAAAAAGAACGCGATGTTTGTATTGATGGAATTGCAGTAACAAGTCATGCAGATGAAGTTCTAAATGATTCAAATATTGATATTGTAGTAGAGGTAATGGGTGGAATTGAAGAAGCAAAGCAGCATATTGTTAAGGCTTTACGAAATAAAAAGCATGTCGTAACAGCAAATAAAGATTTAATGGCTGTATATGGTGCAGAGCTTCTTCAACTGGCGAACGATAATGATTGTGATTTATGTTACGAAGCGAGTGTAGCGGGCGGTATTCCAGTGTTAAGAGGACTAACTGATGGGCTAGCATCAGATCAAATTGAAAAAATAATGGGAATTGTAAATGGTACAACAAATTATATGTTAACAAAAATGAGTCAAAATGGATGGTCTTATGAAGAGGCTTTACAGGAAGCACAAAAATTAGGCTTTGCAGAATCGGATCCGACAGCAGATGTAGATGGACTAGATGCGGCAAGAAAAGTAGCAATTCTTGCAAACTTAGGTTTTTCGATGAATGTTTCATTAGATGATGTGCAAGTAAGAGGGATTCGAAAGGTCGAAAAAGAAGATTTACAAATGGCTGAAAAGTTAGGATTTACTATGAAGTTAATTGGTAAGGCTGAAAAACAAGGACCAGCCATTCATTTAAGTGTAGAACCGACGCTTTTACCGAGCCAGCATCCATTATCAAATGTGAATAATGAATTTAATGCGGTGTATGTCCATGGCCAAGCGGTAGGAGAAGTAATGTTTTATGGACCCGGAGCTGGGAAGTTACCGACTGGTTCTGCTGTAGTAAGTGATATTATTTCAATCGTTAAAAATATGAATCAAGTTCCGAAAAATAAAAGTGCGTTAAAAGAACCAGTTCCTTATGAATTACAAGGTGATGAAGAAGTAGTTTCGAAATATTTCTTACGTATTTCATTACGAGATGAGCCTGGGATGTTACAAAAAATAACAGAATGTTTCGTTAATTATTCTGTAAGTTTAAAAGAGGTTATTCAATTACCTTTAAACCGTGAACTGGCAGAAGTCGTTGTTGTGACACATCGAACTTCTAAGTATCAATTTGAACGAGTTTTAGAAGCGATAGAAGCTGTCGCAAGTGAAATAAACAGTTACTACATTATTGAGGAGGAAAAACAATATGTATAAAGGACTATTAAAACAGTATGCGTCTTATTTACCAGTGAATGAAAATACACCTGATGTCAGCTTAATGGAAGGAAACACGCCACTTATTCCATTATTAAATATATCAAAACAATTAGGGATTCAGCTATACGGTAAGTACGAAGGAGCGAATCCGACAGGTTCTTTTAAAGATCGTGGTATGGTCATGGCAGTTGCTAAGGCGAAAGAAGAAGGTTCAGAAGCAATCATTTGTGCATCAACAGGTAATACATCAGCATCAGCTGCAGCATATGCGGCACGTCTTGGGATGAAATGTATTATCGTAATACCAGAAGGAAAGATTGCACATGGAAAATTAGCGCAAGCGGTCGCTTATGGAGCTGAAATTATTTCAATAGAAGGGAATTTCGATGATGCACTTAAGGCTGTAAGAAATATTGCTGCAGAAGAGCCGATTACGTTAGTAAATTCAGTGAATCCTTATCGAATTGAAGGGCAAAAAACGGCAGCATTTGAAATTTGTGACCAATTGCAAAATGCACCAGATGTTCTAGCTATCCCTGTTGGGAACGCAGGAAATATTACAGCATATTGGAAAGGTTTCTGTGAATATGAGAAAGAAAAAGGTTATAAGAAGCCAAGAATCCATGGTTTTGAAGCGGAAGGAGCAGCTGCAATTGTAAAAGGGCATGTAATTGAAGAACCTGAAACAATTGCAACAGCGATTCGCATCGGTAACCCAGCAAGTTGGTCGTATGCAGTAGAGGCTGCCGAGCAGTCTCGTGGTGAAATAGATATGGTATCAGATGAAGAAATTTTACATGCGTATAGGTTATTAGCAAAAACTGAAGGAGTTTTCGCTGAACCAGGATCAAATGCTTCATTAGCCGGCGTAATTAAACATGTTGAATCTGGAAAAATCAAAAAGGGAGAAACAGTTGTTGCAGTATTAACTGGAAATGGTTTGAAGGATCCTGATATCGCTATTTCTTCAAATCAACTAGACATCGCAAATGTGTCAAATGATATAGAACAAATTAAAGATCATATTAAAGGGGTGATTATGTCGTGATACCATTTAGCGTTCGTGTCCCTGCTAGTACGGCGAATGTTGGTCCTGGATTTGATTCAGTTGGAATAGCTTTGTCATTGTATTTAGATGTGGTGGTTAAAGAAAAAGCTGATAAATGGCAAGTAATCCATTCCTTTGAAGAATCAATTCCAGCAGACGATAAAAATTTAATCGTTAGCACGGCATGTAAAGTATGTCCTTCTATATCACCCCATATAATAGAAGTTACTAGTAATATCCCATTAACGAGAGGGCTAGGAAGTAGTGCATCAGCGATTGTAGCTGGGATAGAGCTTGCGAATCAACTAGGCAATTTGAACTTAACTGCTGATCAAAAAGTTCAAATTGCTACAAATTTTGAAGGACATCCTGATAATGTTGCTGCTTCTATATTAGGTGGAACTGTAATTGGAGCACTTGATGGAAAGGATGTTTCCGTCGTAAGAATTGAGAGCAAGGAATTAGGTGTAGTTTCTCTCATTCCGAATGAAGAATTAAATACAGATGAAAGTCGATCTGTATTACCAAAGATGTTTCCGTTTCATGAGGCAGTTAAAGCGAGTGCGATAAGTAACGTATTAGTAGCTGCATTATGTCAAAAGCGGTGGGAAGTTGTAGGTGAAATGATGGAGAGAGACCATTTTCACGAGCCATATCGTTTAGAACTCGTACCGTTATTACCATCTATTCGTAAATGCGCAAAAGAATTTGGTGCGTACGGCACAGCACTTAGCGGTGCGGGACCATCTATTTTTATATTAGCACCATATGAGAAACGTCAAGAAATCGCTGGGCAGTTAGCGAGAGTATTTACAGATATGAAAGTATGTGAGCTTGAAATCGACCATAAAGGTATTATTGTAAATAAGGAAGAGCATATTGGATCGTAAAGAAAGCTGGCATGGCTAGCTTTCTTTACGTTGCAAACCTATTTTAAATTAGGTTTTTTCGGAAGAAAATATAAAACAAATGTTGATTTTGAATAATGTAAGTAAAGAGTGCATTCATTTTGGAGGTGATTACATGAATAAAGAGTCACCAGAAGAAAAAAGAGAGCGTATGAGACAAAGTGAATTAAAAAGTAATCCTACGGGTTCTTTACGTGACGGACTCAATAGAGCGGAAACAGGTAGTCCAGTTGATATAGCAGGCGGTATGAATTGGAAAGGCACAGGAATAATCATTTTAGTACTATTTTTAGGATACATTGTATACACTTATTTTTTCAGTTGAAGAATGCTTGTTAAAATTTTGATTTGCTTAGTTTCATAATTATTGAGAAAAAAACGCAGTTACTGTATTACATATCTTCTAAGCAAGTTATAGTTGTTCATATCAACTTTTAATACTCCAAATAGAGCTAGCAAAATGCTAGCTCTATTATTTTTTGCCACATTCCTGTAACAAAGCACCTGTATATTCATTGGTGGAGGTGCAGAGGATGAAAAAAATGATAGCGATATGTCTTCTTACAACTATGTCGTTTTCGACTTTAGTCGGTTGTGACGTAAAAGGTAGTAATGCTGTACAAGAGTCTAAAATAAAGAAAGCGACGTATAAAGATTTTACTTATGATGTAAATCCAGAAACATTCACATTAACTGTAGAACATGAGGGGGTAAAGGAACAGGCATCACAACCCCTACCGAAAATGAAGGTATCGAATGTAAAAAAAGAAAAGGATCGTACATCGTGGGAATATCCAGATCAAAAAGTAAAAATAAAATTAGAAAAGAAAAAAGACCACTTAAACATTGAAGTGGAATCGACTGGTGCAGAAAGCTTTACATGGCCGAAAGTAGAAGCTGAAAATTATACACTTCCGTTATGGGAGGGTAAGCAAATTCCGAGCAATGATGAGAATTGGAAGAAGTTTTTAAAGGATGATGCATATTCATTTGCTGAATCATTTTCTATGAAGTTTTTCGCATTAAATGGTTCGAAATATTCAATTGTATATATTGCAAAGAATATGTTTAATAATGAATTGAAATTTCATTCGGATCCGAAAATAGGATTTGATTTTACACATGAATTTCCGAGCATAAATAAAAATAAAACATATGGATTTCAATTATATGTGACAAATAATGATGCGGTAAGCATTACTAAACTGTATAAGGATGATATTGTTCAAAAAGGTGAATTTAAAACATTACAAGAAAAGGCTAGAAAAAATAAAGAAATCGAAAAGTTATATGGAGCGGCGCATTTTTATTTTTGGAATCAAAATGGTTTATCAGAAAGTAATATAAATTGGTCAAAACTAAGAGAGCAAATAAATAGCCCGCTGTTTAGTCATATAAAAGAACTTATTCAAAAGAATAGTTCAGAGCCTGGGGAACTGAATGTATTAGATCAAGTAAGTAAACAAGATTTTATTGATAAGTATCAAAAAAATGTTATTTTACGTTATATAAACGAAGTGTTATCTATGAAGGAATTTTATAAAGAGGATATTTTTCAAAACGTTAATCAGGAAGCTAGTGTGCTATTAAAGAAAGGTGTAGGTCACTTAACGAATACAGAATTGTATAGCTTAAATAAGCATTTATTAAAGTCGCTACTTGGTGATGCGGTTGAAGAGGTAAGTAAATGGGGTAATGCAGATGGAACGGACATACTAAAGGAAATGAAAGAGGCAGGAATAGAAAAAGCATGGATTGGTCTGCCGAACTGGGAACAAGGATTTATGCAACCTAATTTCGTGACAAAAGCTAAGGAAATGGGGTATTTAGTTGGTCCGTATGATTCGTATCATTCCATTCACGAAAAAAGTGATAAAAATTGGAACACAGCATCCTTTAATGACCCATCATTATACGAAGAGGCTACTGTAACGAAGAAAAACGGAGAAAAGGTGCAAGGCTTTTTAGGTAGAGGTCGCAAATTAAACCCGACTTTATCGCTGCCTAGTGTAAAGGAACGCATGAATGATATATTACAAAATGGTCCTAAATATAATTCATGGTTTATTGATTGTGATGCGACAGGTGAAATTTACGATGACTATTCAGCGAAACATATAACGACGCAAGAGCAAGATTTAAAAGCACGTTTAAAACGAATGGACTACATTGCGCAAGAAAAGGATATGGTCGTTGGTTCTGAAGGCGGAAATGATTTTGCTAGTAGTACGATTGCATTTGCACACGGGATTGAAACACCTGTTATTAAATGGGACGATGAAGATATGCGGAAAAATAAAACAAGTCCGTATTATGTCGGTGGATATTGGTCACCAAATCAAAATGTGCCTGAAAAATATGCAAAACAAGTACCATTGAAAGAAGAATATAAACAAGTATATTTAAACCCAGTATATTCGGTACCATTATATAAATTAGTATACAATGATTCCGTTATTACAACGCATCATTGGGAATGGGGAAGTTTAAAGGTAAAAGATGAAGTTGGAAATCGAATGCTGTCTGAATTATTGTATAATGTTCCTCCGTTGTACCATTTAGATGAAGTAGAGTGGGATAAGCATAAAAAAGAAATTACAGAGCATCTAAAAGTTTGGAATGAAGTTCATGAAAAAGCAGTAAAAGAAGAGATGACGAATTTTGCGTATTTATCAGAAGATAAGCTAGTACAATCTATTTCTTATGGAAAAGATATTAAAATCATTGTGAACTTCTCAAATGAAGACATGGAAATAGAAAAAACGAAAATAAAAGCAAAGTCGGCTTACATTGATAATCAGGGGAAAAAAAGTGTGTATACGCCGTTTGAGAAATAATAAAGTTAAATATACTGTATTCATAGAGATTTTATAATTAGCTGGATTCTTTATTCATATCGTTTGTTAGGAAAAAGACATTCTAATTTAAAATGAAAGAGTTAATAAATTTGTAAATCCGCATGTTGCGAAGTGCTAAATTTTTGAAATTGGTAAATAGTGACTTGCCAAAAATAAGTACGAGAGTATAATGTGAAATGGAATACGTATTGGGTTTAAGTAGTAACCTTACAAAATTGTAAGGTTAGTGAAAGGAAATTCAATATGAAGATAAATAGACTTACATTATACTTGGTAAAGAGAAAGAGAGGCGAATGGGTATGAGCTCTGAATTAGAACAAAATACGAGAAGTAATAAAAAGCGTTCTAAAAGAAAGTCAATAAAATGGTTCATATTAATTCCATTTTTCCTACTTATTTTTGGAGGAGTAGGATATGGTTCGTTTATATATAATAAAGCAAAAGCTGTTGTAAATGATGCGTATGCAAAAATTGATAAGTCATCAAAGCGTGATAAAGAAGTCGAACCTTTAAAGGATAATATTTCAATATTAATCATGGGTGTAGATGGAAGTGAAATGAGAAAAAGCCAATATGGCGAAGCAGTTCGAACAGATGCACTTTTATTAGCAACAATTAATAAAGATGATAAGTCTGTTAAGCTAGTAAGTATTCCACGTGATTCACGTGTTTACATTCCAACTAGAAAAAAATTAGATAAAATTACTCATGCTCACGTATTTGGTGGCGTAGAAAGCACACGCGATACGGTGGAAAGATTTTTGAATGTACCTGTTGATTATTATGTGAAGTTTAACTTTGAATCATTCGTACAAATTGTCGATTCAATTGGTGGTATTGATATTGATGTACCAGTTACTTTCACTGAACAAGATAGTAAAGACCAAGCTGGTATGATCCATTTAGAAAAAGGTTACCAACATTTAAATGGAGAACAAGCTCTTGCACTTGCAAGAACGCGTAAAATTGATAGTGACGCAATGCGTGGACAGAGACAGCAACTTGTAATAGAAGCAATTGCTAAAAAAGCGATGTCTGTTCAATCAATTAGCAAAATGGGCTCTTTACTGGATGCGGTTGATAAAAATATGAAAACGAACTTAACATTTGACGATATGCTGGCCATTACAAAAAATATGGCAGGATCTAATTTGGAAATGGAAAAAATGCAAATAGAAGGTACAGATAAACGTATCGGTGGTATTTATTATTACATTCCAAATGAAAAAAATGTAAAAGATATTTCAAAAAAATTAAATGATCATTTAGGTGTAACGCCAAAATCAGTCCGAAACGAATAATAAAAAAAGATTGGCTTTTGCCAATCTTTTTTTTTGGAATGTATTTGTAACTTTTCTGTAACGATTTTTTAGTTTAGAAAAATTATACTCATATGTATGAGTATAATGGATAGGTAAAAAAGTAAAAGGACATATTCAAAATTTGTGGTAAGGAAAGATATCATATGCAGAAATGGTTAAGCATGATGGGAATTATCTTTATATTGACTGGATGTAAAATGTCTGAAGCTCCAACAAGTCTAATGGAAGCTCCTACAAATGAAAAATGGATTAATGAATTAAAGGAACAAATTGATAAAGATTTACCTGTTAATTATCGCTTACTTACTCCAATGTCTAACAAAGATAAACAGATGATTTGGTCAATGAATTTTAAACAAGATAATAAGAAAGAAGCCATCTTATTTTATAAATTGCCGAATGAAGATCATAGCGTATATTTAGCCGTATATGAAGAAATCGGAAATGGCTGGAGAATAAAGTCCACACATAAATTTGATGGTGGAGATGTAGATATCGTTGAAGTCGGTGATTTTACAGGGAACGGGAAGAGAGAGTTGTTAATCGGAATCTCTGTAAATCGTGAATCGTTAGAACATGTTATGTATGTTTTTTCGGAAGAAAATGAAGAGATGAAGGAAATATATAATCGAAGTTATACGAAGTTA
This sequence comes from Bacillus sp. B1-WWTP-T-0.5-Post-4, assembly GCF_009183795.1. Classification (NCBI taxonomy): domain Bacteria; kingdom Bacillati; phylum Bacillota; class Bacilli; order Caryophanales; family Bacillaceae; genus Bacillus; species Bacillus sp. B1-WWTP-T-0.5-Post-4. The sequence continues at coordinate 89,323 of NZ_WEIJ01000002.1, read as the reverse complement.
TTCATAGAGGATCTAAATGAAAATGGACTGAAAGATATAAGCCTTGTTACATTTGAAAAAGATGAGAAGCTGACAGTTGAGTTCATGGAACAATTTAAGACTTTATCTGAAGTGTCATACGATCCATTTATAAATAGTATTCAAAGAATACAAATGGGGCGTATATCTAAATCACTAAAGGCGGTAGTAATTGATGCAGGAGTTGGCGCTCATTCAGGTATAACTTATGTAGCAAAATTTGATCAGGATCATTATGAAGTATTACCTATAGGTGGGAAAGAAGATTTATTTAATGAATATGTTGTAGAAAGTAAAGATGTTAATGAAGACGACATTATTGAATTTGTTCGTACTGTACGTCCAAAAGGTTGGGAGGATAAATCACATGGTGATAGTCCGCTTTTTGAACGTTACATACAGTGGAGTGAATCTGGAATTAAACCAATTGAAGAACGATATATAGATATAGAAAAAGGGTATTATGTGAAAATTCCTAAAGAGTTAATAGGGAAAATTACAATACCAGATCAGCAAAAAGAATCAAATTCTCAAAAGTTTTTGGATACAAGAACAAATAAAATATGGCTTGAAGTTCATATTTTTAAGCGGAAAGAATGGTTCAATATAAAAGGCTACAGCGCAGCAATTAAAACGGCTTCTCACGTATATGCAGTACCGAAGCAATCGGAATTTGAAAAAGTGAAAGCATATATAAAACCACTAGCGGATTATCAACAAGAGTAGGAGGTGGGAATTATGTCAAAAATTTTAGTTTTAGAAGATGAATTAACGATCCGTAGCTTTATTGTTTTAAATTTAAAACGTGCTGGATTTTATGTAATAGAAGCTACTACTGGAGAAGAAGCATTACAGATTTTGAGTGAGCAAACTGTTGATATAGCACTGCTGGATGTAATGTTACCGGGGATTGATGGTTTAGAAGTTTGTAAGGCTATCAGGAAAGAAAATAAAAAAATGGGTATTATTATGTTAACCGCACGTGTACAAGATGAAGATAAGGTGCAAGGACTAGGAATAGGTGCAGATGATTATATTGCAAAACCGTTTAGTCCAGTAGTATTAACTGCACGTATACAGTCTTTATTAAGAAGAATAGAAGTACATGAAGAAAAAACGAATATTGTTACGTCAGGTCCATTTTCGTTAAATATTATAGAAGAAAGATTGTATAAAGATGGACAATTAGTCGATTTAACACCTACAGAGTATATGATATTACAGTATTTAATGAATCAGGCTTCAAAGCCAGTTTCGCGTGATGAAATTTTAAATATGATTTGGGGAACCAATTACGTAGGTGAGACGAAAGTAGTAGATGTAAATATGAGACGGTTACGTCAAAAGATAGAATGTAATCCATCAGAACCTGAATTTATTCTTACGGTGTGGGGAAAAGGATATGTGTGGAAGGAAAGTATGAGATGAAACGGAAAGTGACTTTATATTTTATGACGGTCATTACACTTATGCTTGTATTATTTGAAGTTGTATTTTCAGTCTCAATTTATCGATACTATTATAATGGTATTGTGCAATATATAGAGTCTCATGCGAAAACGAGTACACGTTTTTTTTCAGAATACAATTCACTATACTTTATTCGATTACAAGAATATAGTGGTGACATAATTAGTAGCTTTCAATTAGAAGGAACAGAATTACAGTTAATTGATCGTCACGGCTCGGTTATACAATCTTCAAGTGGTGAAAAGGTAGAAGGTAAAGTGAATATTCCACAATCATTATTAGAAGGTGAAATGTATAATCAAGTTACTACGAAAGGTAATAAAAAACAACTAGAGGTGCTAAGCCCACTTATACATCAAGGACAAACTATTGGTGTTTTAAAATATACGACTGTTTTAACAAATGTAAATAAAAAGATTATTGAAATTATTACGTTTACTATTTCTGTAGGTATTGTTATTTCGGGAGTCGCCTTCTTAATTAGTAGACGTTTGGCAAATTCATTTGTTGAGCCAATTGAATCCATTATTCAAGCCTCTTCACAAATTGCAGAAGGCACATTAAAGCAAAAAATTAAAGAAGATTATCCTGGAGAATTAGGTGAATTGGCACATAGTTTAAATTATATGGCCTATAAAATAGATAAGGCTGAGCAGATGAAAAATGAATTCATTGCTTCTATTTCGCACGAAATACGAACGCCTTTAACAGGAATTAAAGGTTGGAGTGAGACGTTAAAAACAGTAGATCATTTAACAGAAGAAGAAATAAAGCAAGGTATGGGCATTATTTCAGGTGAGACAGATAGATTGATTCATTTAGTAGAAGAATTGCTAGATTTTTCAAGATTACAATCAAATCATTTTAATTTATATAAACAAAAGGTGCAGTTGTACGATATACTAGAGGAGACGATTTGGCAATTAACTCCTAAATCGGAAGAGAAGGAAATTCAATTTATTACTACTATAGACCGAATTGAATTGATGGGAGATCGAAATAGGTTAAAGCAAGTTTTCTTGAATATTGTTCAAAATGCAATTAAGTATTCACATAAAAAAAGTACAATACACATTGAAGCGACTAAAATAGAAGGACAAGCAGTGATTAAGGTAAGAGACGAAGGGATTGGAATTGCTAAAGAACATTTACCATATATTGAGCAATCATTTTACCAAATTAATAATCATGCTGCAGGTGCAGGTATTGGTTTAGCTATCGTTAAAAAAATGGTAGAGCTTCATGGCGGTGTGCTTAGTGTTACAAGCAAAGAAGGAATAGGAACAACAATTTTGATAAAACTCCCATTATAATACAAATAAAATCTATTTATATGGTGAAATAAAAATAAATAGATGTATAATTATATTGGGCGATTTATATATAAGATTAATAGGGAGAGGAATTCGATAGAATGGAAAAAGCTTTAAAAATTAAACAAATAGTAGTCGTTTTAATAGCGATTGCCGCAGTAGCTATTGGGTATTACATGTTTCAATCAATTACTTCACCAGCAAAAGCTGTTGCGAAACAAGAAAATGTAGTGCAGCTTGCAAGTGAACAGCCGAAAGTTGAAATGAATAAAACGGCACCAAGTCGTTTTAATGGAAAAGAAAGAAAAGTTGCTTATCTTACATTTGACGATGGGCCAGGGAAATATACGGCTGAATTATTAAATACGCTAAAACAACATGATGCGAAGGCGACGTTCTTTTTAATTGGAGCGAATGTAAAAGAATTTCCTGATTTAGTGAAACGTGAAAATGCTGAGGGTCATTATGTAGGCATGCATAGTATGACACATAATTTCGCAAAGTTATATAAAAATGGCGAGTATGTAAATGAGATGAAAGAAGATCAAGGTTTAATCGCTAATATTATTGGGAAATCACCTAAATTAACACGTCCTCCATATGGTTCGATGCCTGGATTGAATGAAGGTCTTCGAAATAAAGTGGTAGAAGGCGGATTTAAAGTATGGGATTGGACAATTGATTCATTAGATTGGAGATACAATAAAATGCCAGTTGATGCAGCTGCAGCACAAATTGCTCAAAACGTATTAACAAACGCAACAAAACCACAAGAAGTAATTTTAATGCATGATATTCACCCGCAATCAGTTGCTGCTGTGCCAGCAATTTTAAAGGGGCTAAAAGAAAAAGGTTATGAGTTTGAAGCTTATCATGAAGAGAGTCACTTCCCAGTGAACTTCTGGCATGATAACCGTATGTAATGGAGGAATGAACGTTGAAGTATGGAAAAGTAGCAGTAGTTGGAGCATTATCAGTAGGACTTTTAACAGGTTGTTTCGGTGAAAAGCCAGAAGAAAATCTATATACAGCTTTTGAAACAGCAGCAACACAAGAAAAATCTTTAGTGGATGAAGCAAAAAAATTAGAGCAGTTAGAGAAACAAGGGCAAGAATTATATGCTCAAATTTTGCAAGAAGGTAAAGATCATAATGAAGCAGTTGTGAAGAAAATAGAGCAAGCTACTGCAAATGTAGATGATCGTGAAAAAGTATTGAAAAGTGAGAAAGAAATGCTAGAAAAAGCACAGAAGGAAACGAAATCTGTTCAAAGTAATATAGAGAAGATTGAAGATAAGAAGTTACAAAAACAAGCAAAAGCAGTAGAAGAGTCGTATAAGAATCGTTATGATGCATTCCAAAAGATGAATGAAAATTACACGAAAGTGTTAGCAACTGAAAAAGAACTGTATGAAAAATTAAAAGTAAAAGAAACGAAATTAAAAGAAATCGGTGAAAAAGTTAAAACTGTTAATGAATTAAATGTGGAAGCACAAAAGTCGAAAGAGCAGTTTAACAAATTTACAAAAGAGTATAATGACAGTAAATTAGCATTCTACAAAGGTGCAGAAATTAAGATTAAAGATCAGAAATAAAGAAGAATCTAAAGTGTAATAAAAAGCCGGAGAAACATCGTTATAAATGTTTTTTCGGTTTTTTACGTTAAATGAATAGAAAAGACTGGAATTGATATCATAAAAGAGTTATAGTGAGTTATTCTAAGGGAAACATTGTAAAGTAAGGAGAATAGGAATATGTCATATGAATTTTTACTCAAATTAGGTTTAGCACTCTTTTTAGGATTATTCATCGGGATAGATAGGCAGCTAAAGAATAAACCACTTGGTGTGAAAACAAGTATGGTTATTTCTGTAGCAAGTTGTTTAATTACGATGGTTTCAATTGAATCTGTGCATGTATATTCTGTTCCAGGACATACAAATATGGATCCGATGCGACTGGCCGCTCAAATTGTTAGTGGAATTGGTTTTCTTGGCGCAGGTGTCATTTTACGAAGAAGTAATGACGTTATTTCTGGATTAACAACAGCTTCTATGGTGTGGGCTGCTTCAGCTTTAGGAATCGCAATTGGTGCGGGATTTTATTTACAAGCGACAGTTGCTATGGTTTTAATTATTTTAGCGATTAATGTACTTCCGCAACTTGTGAAAATTGCAGGACCGTATTCATTAAGACAAAAGGATTTATCTATAAAAATTACTGTTAAAGAGCATCATGAGTTAGATGGTATATTTAAGCAAATTAAAAATTTAGGCATGCATGTGAAACGCGTGAAAATTAAAGATATAGATAGTGGAGCATTTCAGCAACTAGAGATGGTTATTTTAGCTCCAGAAGATTTATATACAACAGAATTATATAGTTCCCTGAAAGAGATTGATCGAGTAGTTTCAGTTGAAGTGGAAAGTAGATAATTGTGATAAAAAAGAGTGAAGTGAATTCACTCTTTTTTATTTGGATTTTTAAGGAATGAAATTGATATAATGATGAGTAATAAAGGGGGAGAAATGATGGGAATACATATTAGAAGAGCAATAAAGGATGATATACAAGGTATAGCAAAGGTGCATGTCGATAGTTGGAAAGCAACGTATAAAGGGATATTTGCTGACGAAATTCTAGATAATATAGCATATGAGAAACGAGAAAAACAATGGGAAGATATTTTTCAAAAAGAAGGTAATCATCAATTTAGATTTGTAGCAGAGAATTTAAATGGAGAAATAGTTGGATTCATCGATGGGGGGATAGAAAGAACTGATACATATAATTGTGATGGAGAATTATATGCAATCTACCTTTTACAAGAGTATCAAGGAATGAAAATAGGACAAAAGTTATTTCAAGCGTTACTATCAGAATGTGTAAAGAATGATATGCAATCACTTTTAGTTTGGGTTGTTACGAATAATCCTTCTAAAAAGTTTTATGAAAAATTTAACCCTGAAAAAATTGATACGAAATTTTTAGAGAGAGTAAGGGTAGAAGAAACAGCGTATTGTTGGAGAGATTTAAATTTGTTACAAAAACAAACAGCTATATAGATTTATACATATAATAATATTATGTAAATATATCATAGGGAAAGGTATACCTCATTTGGTGTACCTTTTTATTAATCCATCAAAAAATGGATTAATAAAAAATAGTAGGTAATTAGTTTGAAAGCAAGAAATTTTCTAGTGTACTTTTAACTAGATTAAAGAAAAGAAAGAAAAAAATAAAAATTTAATTTGATAAAAAAATTCTGAAATATACTCTTGAATTGAATATCATTATCAATTAGAATCATAATTGATAACGATGTTCAATTATCAATTGTAATATGAAATTCTCATAGCGTTAATATAAAGAGGAGGACCAACATGCAGCATGCGAAACAAATCGCAGAACATGCAACATTACAAAGCTTTTTAAACTGTTATTTAAGAGAAACAGGGAGTGGAGAATGGATTACAGAGGATGAAAGAATGAAGAGTATCTTCAGTAATACGTTGAATAGAGATACAGTCCCCACATATTTATGTTGTCGGCTATCGGCACAGAACGTTACTTTGTATGGAGAAGTTATATATAAATCATCAACAGATCGCCATTTGTTTGGAGAACAATTTTATTATCAAATTGGAGATAGTCATTCTGTTATTACAGCAGATTATGTTACAGTTATTACATTTTTAATAAAAGAGATGTCTATCAACTACGGAGAAGGAACGAATCCTGCGGAACTTATGCTTCGAGTTATCCGTAGTTGTCAAAATATTGAGGAATTTACAAAAGAGAGAATAGAAGATACATCCGCATTATACGGTTTTCATACAACTTTTATAGAAGCGGAGCAGTCTTTATTATTTGGGCATTTAACTCATCCTACACCAAAGAGTAGACAGGGGATATTGGATTGGAAAAGTGCAATGTATTCTCCAGAATTAAAAGGAGAATGTCAGCTTCATTATTTTCGGGCACATAAAAGTATAGTAAATGAAAAATCATTATTATCAGATTCTACAACAATGATTATAAAAGAAGAATTAAGTAATGATGAGATGGTTAGTAAGGAATTTATAGCGAAGTACTGTAAGGAAGATCAATATGCATTAATTCCAATTCATCCGCTTCAGGCAGAATGGCTCTTGCATCAAGCTTACGTACAAGATTTGATAGTTCAAGAATTGCTTGAGTATATTGGTCCTGTAGGTAAGTATTATATGGCAACATCATCACTAAGGACGCTATATCATCCCAATTCGAAGTATATGCTTAAGTTTTCATTTCCGGTGAAAGTAACGAATTCAATGCGTATTAATAAACTGAAAGAACTTGAGAGTGGTCTTGAAGGGAAGGAAATGTTAAATACGGCTATTGGTGAAGTACGAGAAAGATTTCCAGGATTTGATTTTATTTGTGATCCAGCCTTTATTACATTAAATTATGGAACACAAGAATCTGGATTTGAAGTGATTATTCGTGAGAATCCTTTTTATAGTGAACATGCAAACGACGCAACATTAATTGCTGGGCTAGTTCAAGACGCTATACCTGGGGAGCGTACGCGGTTATCGAATATTATTCATCGCCTAGCAGATTTAGAAAGTAAAAGCTGTGAAGAAGTAAGCTTAGAGTGGTTTAGACGATATATGAATATTTCTTTAAAGCCAATGGTATGGATGTATTTACAGTATGGTGTTGCATTAGAAGCTCATCAGCAAAATAGCGTTGTTCAGCTAAAAGATGGTTATCCGATCAAATATTATTTCCGTGATAATCAAGGATTTTATTTCTGTAACTCAATGAAAGAGATGCTTAATAATGAATTAGCTGGTATTGGAGAACGTACTGGAAATTTATATGACGACTATATTGTGGATGAGAGATTTCGTTACTACTTAATTTTCAATCATATGTTTGGCCTCATTAATGGTTTTGGCACAGCAGGATTAATTAAGGAGGAAATTCTTCTCTCGGAATTAAGGTCTGTACTTGAATCATTTCTTCCATATAACCGGGAACCTTCTACATTTTTAAGAGAATTATTGGACGAAGATAAGTTAGCGTGTAAAGCAAATTTACTAACGAGATTTTTCGATGTCGATGAGTTAAGTAATCCATTGGAGCAAGCTATTTATGTGCAAGTACATAATCCACTCGTTAGAGAAGTGGCTGTTCGTTCATAAATAACGTTAAAATTTCACGTAATACAAATAATGGTATTTTGTCATAAGGTGGAGGGTTTTATGAGAGTGGACATGTATCATACGAAAGTATTGAAGGCGCTCGAATCAGAAGATTACATTTCAGTACGAAGAAGAGTGCTACGTCAATTAGTAGAATCGTTAATTTATGAGGGGATTATTACACCGGTTCGCATAGAAAAAGAAGAACAACTTCTTTTTCTAATACAAGGACTTGATGAAGAAGACAAAAGTGTCACGTACAAATGCTATGGCAGGGAACGGATGACATTTGGACGTATTTCGTTAGACTCATTAATAGTAAGAGTTCAAGATGAACAGCAAGAAATACAGTCTGTCTCGCAATTTCTAGAAGAAGTTTTTCGGGTTACTAGTGTAGAACAAGCTAAATTAGATTCTTTTATGCACGAATTAGAACAAACAATATTTAAAGACACGATTGCACAATATGAAAGAAATAATAAGAGAGAATATACTCAAAAATCTTACGATGAGTTTGAAAGCCAATTAATAGATGGCCATCCATACCATCCTAGTTATAAAGCACGTGTTGGATTTCAATATCGTGACAATTTTCAATATGGTTATGAATTTATGCAGCCAATAAAACTCATATGGATTGCAGCACATAAGAATTATGCGACTGTAGGTTATGAGAATGAAGTGATGTATAACAACCTTTTAAAAGAGGAGATTGGCGATCGTAAATTAGAAGAGTTTATGGAACGAATTCGTAATAAGGGATGTAATCCAAAACAGTACGTGTTTATACCTGTTCACCCATGGCAGTGGGAGAATTTCATCATTTCAAATTATGCGGATCATATACAGGGTAAATTTATTATTTATTTAGGAACATCAGAGGACGATTATTGCGCGCAACAGTCAATGAGAACGTTAAGAAATATTACGAGTCCAAAGAAACCGTACGTTAAATTATCGATGAATTTACTCAACACTTCAACACTTCGTACGCTGAAACCATACTCTGTTGTGAGTGCACCAGTAATATCAAATTGGTTAAATGATGTTGTAAGTAATGACGCCTATTTAATGGATGAAGCACGTTTAATCTTGTTAAGTGAGTTTTCAAGTGTAACGTATGACACGAATAAGAAAGCTATATATGGTTCATTAGGATGTATTTGGCGCGAAAGCGTTCATAAGTATTTAGATGCACAAGAGGATGCAATTCCTTTTAATGGTTTATACGCTAAAGAGAAAGATGGTACACCAATTATTGATGCGTGGTTGAATAAATATGGAATGAAGGATTGGCTACAATTACTTATTCAAAAAGCGATAATACCAGTTATACATCTTGTTGTAGAGCATGGCATCGCACTGGAATCACATGGACAAAATATGATTCTAGTCCATAAAGAAGGGGTGCCTGTTCGTATTGCGTTAAAGGATTTTCATGAAGGGCTTGAGTTTTATCGTCCATATTTGAAAGAAGTTGACAAATGTCCCGACTTTACTAAAATGCATAAAACATATGCGAATGGAAAAATGAATGATTTCTTTGAAATGGATGGCATTGAATGTTTGCAAGAGATGGTGTTAGATGCACTATTCCTGTTTAATTTAGGAGAATTAGCATTCGTACTTGCGGATGAATATGGATTGAAAGAAGAACATTTTTGGATGATGGTTGTTGAAGAAATTGAAGATCATTTAAGAATATATCCACATTTGAAAGGTAGATTTAAAAATATTCAATTATATGCACCTACATTCTATGCTGAACAATTAACGAAACGTCGATTATATATGGATGTGGAATCGCTTGTTCATGAAGTTCCAAATCCATTGTATAGAGTAAGAAAACTTATGAAACAAAAATCAATTGTTACAGGGGGAAATTATGCTAATCGTTAATAAACAAGAGTATAGCAAAAGTGATTTTAATTTGAGATTACAAGTTTATGAGGAATTGGAACAATTTCAAGAAGCAGAAGGAAATAGATTTGCACTTTGTCTGAAAGATCCATTCGATATTATTACGCTTGTGTTTTTCTTAAAAGAAAAGAAATCATCAGTATTACTTATACATGAAGATACGCCAAAAGAAACGGTTATTGAAATGGCAAAGCGTGCAAATTGTGTAGGAGTTTTATATGGAGAATATGGCGATTTTACAAAATTAGAAGTAGGGAACTTTTTACTAGAAGAGCCTTCTTTATTGCAATATAGTTCGGGAACTACGGGAGAACCGAAACTGATTCGTAGAGCATGGACGGAAGTTGATACAGAAATTACTGCCTATAATGAAGCTTTAAACTGTGAAGTAGATGAAGTGCCAATCGTTATGGCTCCTGTTTCACATTCATACGGACTAATATGTGGTACGTTATCAGCAATTACGAGGGGGAGCAAACCTGTAATCATTACGAACAAAAATCCTAAATTCGCATTAAATATAGTTCGCAATACAGAAAAACATATCATATATGCAGTACCACTTATGTTACACATTATGGGGAGTTTTCCATTAGGAACGTTCCAGTTTCATAAAATTATGACATCAGGATCGCCTTTGCCAGAAGCACTATTTTATAAACTAAAAGAAATGACAACATATATGATGCAGCAATACGGTTGTTCTGAAGCAGGTTGTATTAGTATATGTCATGATATGAAAAGCCATTTAGATTTAGGAAACCCTCTACCTCATGCAAGTATTAGCATAGGTTCAGATGAAAATGCACCGGAAGAAATTGTCGTGAAAATGAATGATAAGGAAATTTTCACGAAAGATTTAGGTTATAAATCTGAGCGTGGCATTCATTTTATGGGGCGTATGGACGATGTAATTAATGTTTCAGGATTAAAAGTCTTTCCTATAGAGGTAGAAGAAACGATGCTTCGATTGGAAGGTGTGCAAGAGGCAATTGTATATCGAGGGAAACATCCTGTGATGGGCGAAATAGTTAAAGCGAAAGTGATCTCTCATGTTGATCCAGTGAAAATAAGAGAATGGTGTATTCAGCACTTACCTTCTTATAAAGTTCCGTATGAAATTGAAAGTGTAAATGAAATTCCTAAAAATAAAACTGGAAAAGTAAGTAGAAAGTTACTAGAGATGGGAGAGGTTACAACATGAGACGGGAAGCGTTAAAGAATGCCGTGTTAAAAATTATGATAGAAAAAATGGAACTGAAAAATGTAACGCATTTAGAAGAAACGATGCGCTTAAATCAAGATTTATATATAGATTCGGTAATGATGTTACAGCTTATTGTATACATAGAAATGGATGTAAAGCTATGCGTTCCAGAGGATGAGGTAGATCCAAAGGCATTTCTTACTGTAGGATCTTTGCTTGATTTTATGGAGGAGTTAGAGCCGTTACAGGAAGTAAATGTGAATAACTAACCTTTAGGAAAGTGGATGAGAGTATGACTTCAATTAAAGTGCACTGTTTAGTGAGTTGTTTTTGTGAAATTATAAAAAGGCGTAGCGACATTGATTTTCGTCCATTTTATTTTGGACTATGGGATGGAGATTTTGATATAACAGAAGGCGGAATTATTTCATATCACTCTGAAAACATTAACCATGATCATTATTTACTTTGGTTTGAAAAATTGTACGGTATTAAAGTAAACGAATGGTATGATCATGCAAAAGATAAAGATAGCAATGTAGAAACGTTTTTAGAATTAGTAGAAAACAAGCCAGAAAATCGTTATGTCATTGTAATGGTTGATATGTCTCTATTACCAGAGAGGGAAAATAAATTTCATCAAAAACCGTTTCCACATTATTTAATGATATCAAAAACAGAGAAAGAAGAAGAGTGGTTCATGCTAGATCCAGATTTTCGTTGGGAAGGAAATATGGAAAGAGAAAAAGTACTTCACTCTATTCAAGATAACCCATTTGGTGGAGGGTATTTCATTGATATAGAAGGAATTGGGGAGCCAACGCAAGAAATAGTAGCTAGTTATTTCACAGAAACATTCAAAAAGAACGACAATGAACTGACTATGGAACTGAAAAAATTAATTGTAAAAATGGCAAATGAGGAAGAAGGATATGCGCTTTCTGGACTTGTAGCAGCAGTAAAACAAATACCAGTACTTGCAATTCGTAAATATAGTTATGAGCATGCCTTTGCATACTTCCGTGAAACGTTGCAATATTCGGAGCAAGAATTTGATTATTGGTGTGATCGGGTAGAGGATATTGTACAAGGATTTACAAATGTACAGTATCGTGCAATTAAAATGGCAATGACGAATAATAAAGGTATGCTAGTATCAATTATTGAAAAACTGGATGAAATGAATGCAATTGAACTGCAGATTAAGAAGGAATTAGAGAGACAGTTTCTATCATGGAAAGGTATGAAAACAAATCAATCTGTCGCAACTCTTTAATAAGCTAACTGAATTTAAGATAGGGGAGTTTAATGCTATGAAATATTCACTATGTACCATTTCATTTCGTCATCAATTAATTTCATTTACTGATATTGTTCAATTTGCATATGAAAACGGTTTTGAAGGAATTGAATTATGGGGGACTCATGCACAAAATTTGTATATACAAGAACGCGAAACGACAGAACGAGAATTGACTTTTCTAAAGGATAAAAACTTAGAAATTACGATGATAAGTGATTACTTAGATATATCATTATCAGCAGATTTTGAAAAAACGATAGAGAAAAGTGAACAACTTGTAGTACTAGCTAATTGGTTTAATACGAATAAAATTCGCACGTTTGCTGGGCAAAAAGGGAGCAAGGACTTCTCGGAACAAGAGAGAAAAGAGTATGTGAAGCGAATACGTAAGATTTGTGATGTGTTTGCTCAGCACAATATGTATGTGCTGTTAGAAACACATCCCAATACACTAACGGACACATTGCCTTCTACTATAGAACTATTAGAAGAAGTAAATCATCCGAATTTAAAAATAAATCTTGATTTTCTTCATATATGGGAGTCTGGCGCAGATCCAATAGACAGTTTCCATCGATTAAAGCCGTGGACACTACATTACCATTTTAAGAATATATCTTCAGCGGATTATTTGCATGTGTTTGAACCTAACAATGTATATGCTGCAGCAGGAAGTCGTATTGGTATGGTTCCGTTATTTGAAGGTATTGTAAATTATGATGAGATTATTCAGGAAGTGAGAGGTACGGATCTTTTTGCTTCCTTAGAATGGTTTGGACATAATGCAAAAGAGATATTAAAAGAAGAAATGAAAGTATTAATAAATAGAAAATTAGAAGTAGTAACTTCGTAATGTGAAATGATGTGAGAGTCTCGTTTTAGAGGCTCTTTTTTTATGGTAAAAAATAACCAAAAATTTCCATGTATTTTAATTTGAATTTAACACAATTTATATATAAATAAGGAGGTGATTGGTAATGGCTAGAAATCGTAATTCTAATCAATTAGCATCACATGGAGCACAAGCAGCTTTAGATCAAATGAAATATGAAATTGCACAAGAGTTTGGTGTACAACTTGGCGCTGATACTTCTTCACGTGCAAACGGTTCTGTAGGCGGTGAAATTACAAAACGCCTTGTAGCGATGGCAGAACAACAACTTGGTGGCGGATATACTCGCTAATTGTAGAAGGTTATAGGAGAAAGGAAGGATTCTTCCTTTCTTTTTTTTTCAATTAATTGGTATGGATATATTGTGAACTGGATTCAAAGAATAGGAATAATACTATAATTTCCCCAATTTCTTTTGTTGTGAATGGGAAGTAGTAAAGATGTAATAGCCCTGGTGGAATGAAAAGTTACGTTCCAGCGGGGCTATTATATGGTAAGAAATATATGATGAAAGGTTTCGAAGCCAACATGTTAAAAAAAGAAAACTGTTGTTTAATTGCGCTTGCATCAGTTCCACTTGTTATGACATTAGGGAATTCAATGCTCATCCCAATTCTGCCGACTATTGAAAAGAAATTACATATTTCATCGTTTCAAGTATCCATGATTATTACAATTTACTCTATCGTAGCCATTCTACTTATACCGATTGCTGGTTATTTATCAGATAGATGGGGACGAAAGATGGTAATGGTTCCGAGTTTGCTGATTGCAGCTATAGGAGGAGCGATAACTGGTTGGGTATCTTGGAAAGTTGATAATCCCTACAATTGGATATTGATTGGTAGAGCGATTCAAGGTATTGGTGCTGCTGGTGCAATGCCAGTTGTTATACCGTGTGTTGGTGATTTATACAAAGACGAAAAACAAGTTAGTACAGGTTTAGGAATCATAGAAACATCCAATACATTTGGGAAAGTGCTGAGCCCTATTTTAGGGTCTGCTCTTGCTGCCGTTGTATGGTTCTTACCATTTTGGGCGATTCCAATTTTATGCGTAGTATCAATTGTTTTATTACTTGTTCTAGTAAAGGCAAAGAAACAAGAAGGAGAAGTACCACCACTTAAAGAGTTTATAAAATCTATTCTGTCTACGTTTCGAGAAAAAGGAAGATGGTTAATTGCCATTTTTGCATTAGGTGCAATTATTATGCTTATTTTATTCGGAATTCTCTTTTATTTGTCGACTATACTGGAATCAAAGTATGACATTCATGGTATATGGAAAGGGTGTGTGCTTGCTATCCCGTTACTTGTACTGTCACTTAGTTCATATATGGCCGGTAAAAAAATTGGAGATAATCAAAATGTTATGAAGAAGTGTATCTATATTGGTTTTTTAATGGCAGCTGCATCAGTCATCATTCCTTTATTTATAAAAGGGATTTATTTACTACTTCTTTGTCTCGTTATTATGGGGATAGGGATTGGTATGGCACTCCCATGTTTAGATGCCCTCATTACACAAGGAATTGAAAAGGAGCAAAGGGGAACAGTTACGTCATTTTACAGTTCAATGCGATTTATCGGTGTAGCAGCTGGACCACCTTTATATTCTTTTTTCATGAAAGGGGCGGACCATGAAGTGTTTTATTTGACAAGTATTTTCGCTGCCATTGGTGCTGTCATAGCAATCATTTGGATTAAACCAGCAAAGGATGCAAAGACGTTAAAACAGAAACCAGAGCCTACTTCATAATTTGTAAGAGAATTGCATGATGTTTTGAGTAACATGCAATTCTCTTTCGTTCATTAAGAATAAATAACTTGTTTTAACATATAAAGCGCGACACCCCATATGATGAGACCAGAAAATTTATTTAATAATAAAATTGTCTTTCCGGTTGAGTCTAGTCTTTTTAGAAATTTCCCCGCTAACGCTAAGCTTATAAACCAAATCCAAGAAACGATAATAGTTGCAAGTGTGAAAGCCCATTTTTCACTTCCTATGTATTGAATAGAATTTGTTCCAATTACACCGATTGTGTCTAAAATAGCATGTGGATTTAATAACGAAACGGATGCTGCGAAAAGGATTTGCTTTTTTAAGGGCATACTTTTTTCTTGTTTTACATCGTTGGAAGGGTTACTTCTCCAAATAACAAAGCCCATGTATAGGAGAAAGAAAAATCCAATTATATATAACGAGTTAGTTAGCCAAGAAAAAGTAAGGAGTACAAGGGAGACACCTTGCACTGCAATCAATATGAGTAACGTATCACATATAGAGGCAGTTAATACTACAGGGGCTGCCCTCCAAATGTTTGGTTGGCTCGCACCTTGGTTAAAGACAAAAACATTTTGTACACCTAATGGAATGATAAGTCCAAATGCAAGAATGATACCATGAATAATTGCTTCACTCATCATATTACCTCCTATTTTAATTCATTATGATAGTGTATATTGTATAGAAGAAATGAAAATTTGTATCCATCCATATGGTTGGGGAGGTTACCAACCAAAAAGAATATAAGGTGATATAATGGAAAGATTCGTTTGGAAACCGAATATGTCTCTAGCGACTCCTCTGTATAAACAAATAGAAACGTATATAAAAGAAAGGATCGTTAATGGAGAATGGACCGTTGGAACGAAATTACCTTCACAAAGAGATTTGGCACATACATTTGGTGTGAATCGAAGCACAATTGTAATGGCTTTCGATGAACTAGTTGCAAAGGGATACATAGAAGGGAATGGCAGGAAAGGAACAATTGTTGTAAATAATAATGAGAATGCTTCAACTTACGCACCTCCGCCTAATTGGCAGTCTTATGTAGAAACAGGACTTCATTATCCGAATCTCCCAGCTATTCAGGAGATTAATCAAGCTGAATTTTATCCACATGTAATTCGATTAGGAACAGGTGAGCTCGCGCCGAGTCTCTTACCTGAGAAAAAGATGAAAGAAATTATGAATAAGCTTTTAAAGTCAAATGTGACGCTTGGGTATGAAGAGCCGAAAGGAAATTTTTATTTAAGGGAAAAGATTTCCGAATACTTAAAGGGGCATGGTATATGTGTATCTCCGGACTCTATATTAATTGTTTCAGGAGCAATTCAAGCGCTGCAACTTATCTCTATGGGGCTTCTTCCAAAAGGGGCATCCATCTTATTAGAAAAACCATCCTATTTATATTCGCTTAATGTTTTTCAATCCGCAGGAATGCGTTTCATTGGAATACCAATGGATGAGAACGGTTTAAATACATCATATATTACAAAATATAAGAAGCAATTTAATGCATCTATTTTATATACAATCCCGTCTTTTCATAATCCAACGAACTTTAGTATGAATGCGAAGAGACGAATAGAAGTGATGGAAATATGTAATGAAATTGGATTACCTATTATAGAGGACGCAGTGTATCAAGACTTATGGTTTGATGCACCTTGTTCGAAACCTTTAAAAGCCTATGATAAAAACGGAATCGTACTACATATTGGAAGCATGTCCAAAGTAATTAGTCCAGGGTTAAGAATTGGATGGATTGTTGGACCTGAGCCAGTAATTCAAAGATTGTCAGACATAAAAATGCAAACAGATTATGGTTCAAGCACTATATCCCAGCAAATTGCAGCAGAGTGGTTTACAAATGGTCTATATGATGAGCATTTGCGCTTTGTAAGAAGTGAATTGAAAAAACGAAGAGATTTTATGTTACTAATGTTAGATAAATATCTTCGTGAAATAGCAACTTGGCATGAACCAACAGGGGGATTTTATATATGGGTACATATAAAAGTAACCATTTCATATCGCAGTTTATTTGATAAAGCTCTGCAAGAAAAGGTTTTATTAAACCCAGGTACTTTATATGATAGAAGTGCAAATCAATTTTTGCGCCTATCGTATTCATACGCAACGTTAGAAGAAATTGAAATAGGTATAAAAAAACTTGCACAACTAATGAAAAAGTAAGAGGAGAAAGTAATGAAACAATATGTAATTTGCCAAATGATCAATGGAGAAAAATATTTAGCTGCTTATGCGGAGACGAAGCAAGAAGCGATTGAAAAAGCAGAACTGTTAGGATTAAGAACGGGAAATCGTTACATAGTTATTACTGCAGAGGAAGCCGAAGGGTTAACGTATCCTTAAACAATGTACGAGATTATATAATAATAAATAAGTCTAGTAATATAAGAAATTACTAGACTTATTTATTATTAAGTTGTTAAACGTTCTCGTATTTATACGCAAAGTAATAATATTATGAGTCAAGTTGACGAAAAAATCGATTTGTCTTTCGGTCTTGATTTCCTTTTCTATATTCATCGATATATTGCCTAAAGTTCCAAGCTTGTAAAAATTTATTAGCAGAGTTATAACCAGAATTGTAAAGCCATTCTTTTTCTTCCTTTGTCAGTTCAAAATTAGTACTTGTAATCGTTCCTGTTGGAATTGTAATCGTTCTTGCTTTTGATTCCTTATCTAAATGACGTAAATCATGAGCTTGCATCATTGTTTTAAATAGTCCTTTGAACATGGAAATAGGCTCGTTATAGTGAGCAGGATCAGCTTGAATCTCATCTTTTACAAAATGAAATCCGAAAGTCGGCCAGCGAGGAGTGGTAGGTGAATCGAAGATCCAAATTGGATAATTACTTAGAATTCCTCCATCAACCATATAACAAGGCTGCTTCCATTTTGGAGTTCTCCATTTTACGGGTTCAAAGAAGAAGGGGATTGTACTACTCATTCTTACCGCTTTAGCGATAGAGAAGCGATAATTTAAAAATCCGTAGTTTGGTAAGTCGTCAGGAAAGACAACCATTTTACCATTACTAATATCAGAAGCGATGATTTTGAGTTTGTTTAGATCCGGTAAATCAGTAAATAAATGAACACCTTTTTTTCGAAGTAATTCTTCAATCCATTCTTCTATAAATACATTAGAGTATATACCTAGAGTAGTCCATGCACTTAGTCCTTTTCCGATAAAGGGGATTTTGTCAATAAAGGTTTTCTTCGTAAATTTGTTATAATCGATATCAGTTATAATCGTTTTTAGCTCTGAACAAGAATATCCTGCCGCTACAAGTGCCGCGATAATTGCACCAGCTGATGTTCCAGCTACACGTTCCCATTCATAACCTTTTTCGGCTAATGCGCAAATTGCTCCAACATGTGCAATACCGCGTACACCGCCTCCTTCAAAAACACCATCGATCTTCATTAAACATACTTCCTTTCAAATAAAAGATTTGGAAATGGCAAAAAAGCACGTATTGTACGTGCTTTTTTACAATGGTTTTTAAGTTTACTAGCAGCCTACAAAGCCGCCCCAACAGCTAGCTCCGATGATGATTAGAAGGATGAATAAAACGATTAATAAAGCGAAACCTCCGTAACCACAACCACCACAGCTACCGCCGTAACCGTAACCGCCGCAACTATATCCGTAACCCATGTGGAATTCCTCCTTATATTAAAAATAAAAATGAACGAGGGGAAAATGTACTGGAAGAACTAAAGAACTATCGTGTTTGTAGGAACAATGTATAGTATGCTTTTTTAAACTTGTTCGCGTACGAAGGATAAGCCCGTTTTTGGGAGGCTTGTTGATTTTGTAAAGAATGAAGTATAATCTTTGTACTATGATATAAATAAGTATGTAAATGTAAGGAGAATTTATGAATAAAAAAATTGAAGTATTAATTGATAAATATGAACTAACACACTTGAAAGAAGAACTTATTAATACTGTATTTCCTTGTATAAAAGTTGTGCCAAAGCAGCAGGGAACTGTTGCGATAGGTAGTTCGAAAATGGGAGGAGTTCCTGATCTACCAGCTTTATTTGAATATCCAAAGCATAAAGGAAATCCACTACAATTTATCGCGCAATTTAACTTAAGTGATTTACAAAACGTTGGTATGAATCACAATCTTCCTAAGACGGGGATACTGTATTTCTTTTGCATTGAAAATTATTTTGAAGAAAATGTGAATCTAACAGAAGCTGGGCGTGTACTTTATTATGATGTTCCTGTAGAGCAATTACGAAGAGAAAATGAAATACAAGCGAAATATAACCAGTGTGCAATTACTTTTGAACTGACATACAAATTACCAGAACTTTTCATTGAAGATGAGGCTGATTCAGATCGTTTCTTGCAATTACTTGAAGAGCTAATTCCAGATAACTACGATAACCATCAAATGTTTGGTGAGCCATTCTCTGTACAAGAAGAAGTGTTATATGAGACAGGAGAATATATGGGAGTAGACCCGCAGCAAATGACTCTTTTATTCCAAATTGATTCAGATCATAAAAATTGTAATATGGTTTGGGGAGAACTAGGGATGCTATATTTCTGTATTAGTAATGAAGATTTGAAAAATCAACGTTTTGAAAATACATGCTGTGTATTACAAACATGCTAATGAAAAAAGGTTGTTCTTTTAAAAAGAACAACCTTTTTATGTGAATTAGTTAATATGCATAATCTCATATGACCTATACGAAAAAGTATTGTATACTCTGAAACTATACGATACTTTTTCGTATAGTTATAGAATATAAGGAGTGACAAGATGGGAAAGACAAGTAAGTATGTGACAGCTGCCGCACTTTGTTCAACTATAGTAATGGGAGGCTTGCAAGCGTCATCTGTATCTTATGCAGCTACAAATCCGACTACAGTGACAGCACAATCAGATGTAAAGTTATTAGATGATTTCAGAAAAGAATTAAAAAAACAGATTGATAATCGAGAAGAAAATATTACAATCACATATAAAACAAAAGATAGAAATGCTAGAAATATTATGGATCAATTGTATGGTGAGTTTAATAAAATTGTAGATGCTGATGAGTATGTAAAATATAATGTAGCGTCTACTAGATATTCTATTAAAGGAATGCCAGGGGACTATACGTTTACACTGCAAGTAAAATACCGTGAATCAAAAGAACAAACTCAATATGTAAAAGCTCAGGCGAAATCAATTGTTGGATTAATTGTAAAACCAGGGATGGATGAGCATGAGAAAGTAAAAGCTATTCACGATTACGTTGTTAAGCATGTGTCTTATGATACGTCTTATCAAGCGTATACAGCATATGAAGCATTAGCGAATCGTTCTGCCGTTTGCCAAGGATATACATTATTAACGTATGAGTTGTTAAAAGAGGCAGGTATTCAAAACCATATTGTAACAGGCACAGGAAACGGACAAGCTCACGCGTGGAATTTAGTGAACATTGAAAACAAATGGTATCACCTAGATACTACATTTGATGATCCAGTACCAGATAAAGCAGGGCGTGTAACTTACTCATATTTTAACATGTCTGACGAACAGTTAAGTAAAGATCACGACTGGGATCGTAGTAAATATCCAGCAGCAACTACAAGTTATTTTGGTGAATTAACAAACAAAATAAAAGCTGGTAGCTCAAAAACTGTCGTATATGAGCAGATGTTAAAAGAAACAAATTTACAATACTTATCTGCAGAATACGGAGCAGAAAATTATAATGAATTTAAGCAAAAGTTGCAGCAACAGTTTGCAGCCAAACCAGAAAAAGTAGAAGTGCGATATAAGCAGTCCATGGATGGGACGATGCAAGATATAAAGAAAGTATTAAATGAAATAAATTGGCCAAAAGGTGCAAAGCGTGTGTCTTATCAAGTAGCGCCTTATAGTGCATTGGCGGGTTATTCATTAGCGACAATTACATTTACGTATTAAGCAATGGGAAAAAGCACCTGTAAAAGGTGCTTTTTTTATTGATTGATTGATTGATTACTTTTGAATATTAAGAATTATGTGATAAAATAAAAGGATAAGGATGTGAATGTGGAATGAACTTGTTCGAAAGTGATATTTTTACATTGATATATACTTGTTTAGTAATCGGACTTATCGTTTTGTTTTTCATATCATTTACTTTGTTTATTAGAAGAGTATTACAAAGCAGTGCTGCAAAGAAACACCACGTGATTAATATGAACCAGAAGCTAGATCGAATCATTGAATTGCTTGAAAAAGATAAGAAATAGCGATAGAAGAGGTATGAAAAGGGGAATGAGAATGGCGAATTATATAAAAGAATTACGTGAAAAAGTAGGACATGATTATGTTTTCTTAAACTTTGCCGGTGGTTGTGTATTTAATAAAGAAGGAGAAGTATTACTGCAAAAAAGAGGAGACTTTAACGCTTGGGGCTTTCCAGGTGGTGCAATGGAGATAGGAGAATCAGCTGCGGAAACTGCAATCCGGGAAATAAAAGAAGAAACCGGGTATGATGTAGAAATAAATGAGCTTATTGGAGTGTATACAAAATATTTTCAATCATATCCAAATGGAGACAAGGCCCAGTCAATTGTGATGTTCTTTTCATTCTCAATAGTTGGAGGTGACAAAAAAGTAGATGGTGATGAAACGTTGGATTTGAAGTTTTTCCCGTTAGACGACATGCCACCGTTATTTTGTAAACAACATGAAGATTGCCTGCAAGATTTATTGGAGAAAAGAGTAGGGGTATATCGTTAACATATAAAAAAGAAGCTAAATGAAGATTAGCTTCTTTTTTATGTTTAATTTATTTCCACCAATCATCAAACATTGACGCTGGTACTTGTCTTTTATGCTCACTCACTGTGTAACGTTTTTCAATTTTCTCTGCAACGTCAGCTGGAACTGCTTTACCTTCTAAATAATCATCTAATTGATCATAAGTAATACCTAACTCTGTTTCATCAGCTTGACCTGGTTTTTCATCTAATAAATCAGCTGTTGGCATTTTTAAGTACAGTCGCTCGTCTGCGCCTAACTCTTGTAATAATGCACGTCCTTGGCGCTTCGTTAATCCCGTTAATGGTAATAAATCTGCACCACCATCTCCGAATTTTGTAAAGAACCCTGTTACAGCTTCTGCAGCGTGATCTGTTCCGATAACAAGTAGCCCTTTTTGTCCACCAATTGCATATTGAGTAACCATACGGATACGTGCTTTCACGTTACCTTTATTGAAATCTGTTAATGATTCACCCAATAAGTTTTCATATTGATTTGAAAAAGCATCAACAGTTGAAGCAATATCAAATGCAACAGATTGATCTGCTTGAATGAATTGTAATGCTAATTGTGCATCATCTTCATCTTTTTGTACTTTATAAGGAAGACGCACGGCGATAAACGTTGCATTACCACCTTCGTTACGAATTTCTTCAACTGCAAGTTGTGCTAAGCGTCCTGCTAATGTAGAGTCTTGTCCGCCGCTAATACCAAGTACAAATCCTTTTGCACCTGTTTTTTTTACATAATCCTTTAGGAAATCAACTCGTTTACGAATTTCAACTTTTGGATCAATTACAGGCTGAACATGTAATGCTTTCATAATCTGTTCTTGTAATGTCATTATGTTTTCCTCCTATTCATATTAAAGCGGTAAATAAGTTTATATGTATAATGGTACATACTTCTATCCTTTATTATTTCGCAAAACTAACGAATATACAATAGGATGTGTGTATGAATATGAATGTAGTCATTATAAATAAAGTGCTACGTATAAGCAATTTTTTTAAACCTTTCAAAAATGTAAGGTTTTTGTCATTTGAATCGATGGAAGGTATTTCCGCACTTTACTAATATAAAAACATAGATAGTAGAAGGGCGGAGAAGTAATATGAACATTAGAGAACTAGCATATCGGAATGTAACCCGAAATAGACGGACATACTCAGCCTATTTTTTGAGTAGTGCATTTGCAATTATGGCCTTTTTTGTGTATTCATTTTTTGCGTTTCATCCGGCATTAAGTGCAGGAGAATTAGGTCAGTACGTATTCGTAAGTATGTCTTTTGCACAGTCTATTATTTACTTATTTACATTCTTCTTTATTTTATATTCGATGGGAATGTTTTTAAAAACGAGAAAGCGTGAACTAGGAATTTTAATGATGCTAGGTATGACGAAATATCAATTAAAGCGTCTGATCTTTTTTGAAAATATTATGATTGGAATAGGGGCAATTATTTTTGGTATTCTTTCAGGTATGTTATTTTCAGGGGTATTACTATTTGTCGCTCCGATGATATTGAAACTAGATATCTCCTTATCCTATTACATACCGATGAAAGCAATTGTTGTAACGGGTATTATGTTTTTTATTTTATTTATGATCATATCATTGTTTAGTGCAGGAATGATTCGTAAAAATAAGATTATGAAGTTGTTTAGAGGATCAGCAGAGGCGAAACCGGAACCGAAAGCATCAATCATTTCTTCAATATTAGCAGTAGTATTGCTTAGTGCTGGCTATGTAGGAGCTCTTCTATCACATGGAGCAATGGTATTTATTATGATGATTCCTGTTACAACGGTAGTTATTATCGGGACGTATTTGTTGTACAAGCAGCTGAGTGTCTTTATTATTCGATTATGTAAAAAAAGTAAACGTTTCTATTGGACACAGACTAATATTATTACGTTATCAGATTTAGCGTATCGTATGAGAGATAACGCAAGAATGTTCTTTATTGTAACCATTATTTCTACTGTAGCATTTTCCGCAATAGGGACATTAGTAGGCTTCGCATCCATGACGAAAGGTATAATGGAGAGACCAATTGCGTTTCATTACCATTCTAAGCAAGGGAATAGTAACGAATCACAACATATACAAATGATTGACAAAGGATTAAAGAAACATAATATAGCAGCTTCAAAAACTAATATTTCGACAAAGAAAACGGAGGAACAGTCGTTAAGAAGCGCCACTTTTATAAAAGAATCAGATTATAAGGAATATGCAAAGTTAACAGAAGAACCATTTAATACTGTAGCAAATAAAGAGGTTGTATTTTTGTCAGCTGATATACCAGGGCCAGCGATGAAAGAAAGAAAAGAAATTACTTTACCCAATATGAATGAAAGTTTAAAGGTGAAAAAAGTTACTTCATCTTCATTGGGGAAAATATTAAGAGGAAATGTTTATGTAATCTCTAATAATCAATATGATTCATTACAAGATGGATTTATAGAGACAAAAGATTATATGTATAAAACTGAAAGAACGAAAGATGAGATTGAAATTGGTAAAGAGCTTACGCATCAAATTAAACCGTATCAAGAACAGTCAACGTTTAGTGCGGAAGAGTACGAACAAAACCAAAGTTTACAAATTGCAGGACCGATTTTATTTGTAGGTTTCTTTATTGGTATAGTATTTTTCGTTTGCGCAGGAAGTTTCCTTTACTTCCGTTTATTCTCCGATTTGGAGGATGATGCTCGCTTGTTCGAAATGATTCGAAAAGTTGGATTGACGAGTAGGGAATTATCGAAGGTAGTTACAATTCGATTGGTGCTTTTATTCTTCGTTCCAATTGGTGTTGCAACATTACATGGGGCAGTAGCCTTAACGGCGTTAGGGCAAATGTTTGAGTACTCATTGTTTAAAGAAAATACAGTTGTATTAAGTATTTTCATAGGTATTCAAGTTGTATACTTCTTACTTATAAGATCCCGTTATGTAAAACAATTGAAAGAGAGATTACGTATGCATTAAATGTGTTTTTTTAACTCGAGTACAAAATTTTCTAAAAAGAGGCAAGTATTGCCAAAAAGTGATAAAATGGAAAAAGCGAGGTGAAAAAAATTAATAGAGAGAAAGGGGGGAGAAATATGAAAGCAACAGGAGTTATTCGAAAAGTAGACGAATTAGGACGAATTGTTATCCCTAAAGAATTACGCGATGTATTGGGAATACAAATCAAATCACCGCTTGAAATTTTTGTAGAAGCAGATAAAATCATTTTACAAAAATATCAACCTTACAATGCTTGCCAAATCACAGGTGATGTTTCAGAGCAGAACATATCATTAGCAAATGGAAATATTACTGTTGGGATAGAGGGAGCGGAATATTTAGTAAAAGAAATAGAAAAGTTTTTAAACAAGAGTGAGGTTTAGTCTTAATTTATATTATTTTTCAAATTACATATCATTCTTTTAAAAGACTGTAAGAGGACCATTAATTGGTCCTTTTATTTTGGTTATTAGTTGAATGACCCAGGCTATTATTTCCTATAAATCATAGGGGAAATACAAAAGTAGTATAGAGTTAGTAAATGATGTTGAGAAATATTTGAAAAGAAGGAAAACAAAAAGAATAAAACGAATGTTACATTTACACGTATTCAAAAGTGGTCTGAAATGAAAATAATACATTTTCAGGAGGGATTACGATGAGTAGTACAGTGAATAAACAAAAAGGTATACAATTGATTCCATTTATCGTAAATAAAGTTGTAGAACAAGTAAATGAAATTCCACCAGGTGTACAACTGATTCACGCTCCGCAAGTATGGGAAAAGAGTGTGAAGGGGCAAGATGTAGTCGTTGCCGTATTAGATACAGGGTGTGATACTAATCATATAGATTTAAAAGATCGTATTATCGGCGGAAGAAATTTCACAAAAGATTATGAAGCTGATCCAAATGTGTATCTTGATAATAACGGACATGGTACTCATGTCGCGGGGACGATTGCAGCAACTGAAAATGGTGTCGGTGTATTAGGAGTTGCACCGCTTGCTAAAATGTTAGTATTAAAAGTTTTAGCGGGAGATGGTTCTGGAAGTTACGAGCAAATTATTGAGGCAATTCATTATGCTGTAAATTGGAGAGGGCCGAATCAAGAGAAAGTGAGAATTATTTCAATGTCACTTGGTGGTCCGCAAGATGTTCCAGAATTACATGAAGCAATTCAAAAGGCGGTAAAGCAGGATGTTCTCGTTGTATGTGCTGCTGGGAATAATGGAGATTGTAATGATAATACAGAGGAACTAGATTACCCAGGTGCTTACTCGGAAGTAATTGAAGTCGGCGCTGTCAATTTAGAACGGAAAATCACATGTTTTAGTAATTCAAATCAAGAAATTGATCTAGTAGCGCCAGGTGATGAAATATTATCTACGTATCCAGATGGGAAATATGCAGTGTTAAGTGGAACTTCCATGGCGACGCCGCATGTTGCTGGAGCGCTTGCCTTGCTCATTAAACAGTGTGAGAAAGAATACGGTCGAAAGTTATCAGAGCCGGAAATATATGCACAACTTATTAAAAGAACTGTACCTTTAGGGTATGAACGTACATCCGAAGGTAATGGATTATTAGATTTATTAAAAGAATAGCCATATTAAAAAAACATCTCATATGAATATGAGATGTTTTTTTAATATGGCTCTGTCGCATGTAATACAACTTGTAATAAACCTGGGAATCTAGCATTTAAATCTTCTTCACGAATTGAAATGAAACGTTGTGTTCCTTCAAGGCGCGTGTACATAACACCTGACTCACGTAAAACTTTGAAATGGTGAGATAAAGTTGATTTTGCAACAGGGATGTTTAAAGCACCACAAGATTGTTCATTTTTCTCTAGTAACATATTTACAATTTGTAAACGAATTTGATCGCTAAGTGCATATAAGACAGAAGAAAATTGAATTTCTTCTCGATTTGGATGATAGAGTGTACGCATATTTCACCTACTTGTATAAGTTAAGATATTTGCACTATAACATATAAAGTGGTATATTTCTATTGTTCGAATATGTTCGAACAATAGAAATATAGGGGGAGAAAAAATGAAGTATACAAAATTGCAAAAGGCAGGATTAAATATTTCAAAGTTGGGTTTAGGTACAAATGCAGTAGGGGGACATAATTTATATGCTGATGTGAATGAAGAAGAAGGAAAGCGATTAGTAGAAGAAGCTATTCAGCAAGGGATTACATTTTTTGATACAGCAGATTCATATGGTTTCGGTAGATCAGAGGAATTAGTAGGAGAAGTATTAAAGGGAAAACGTCATGAGTTTATACTTGCTACAAAAGGTGGAATTCAACCGTTGTTAAATGGAGAAACTTATATTAACAATGAACCAAGTTATTTAAGGAATGCTGTGGAAAATAGCTTAAGAAGATTACAGACTGAATATATTGATTTATATTATTTACACTTTACAAATCCTGAAACAAGTTACATAGATTCAATCGGAGAGCTTACTCATTTAAAAGAAGAAGGGAAAATTCGTTCAATTGGAATATCGAACGTAAACATAGAACAATTAAAAGAGGCGAATCAACATGGTCATATAGATGTTGTACAATCTCCATACAATATGTTAGAACGTACAGCTGAGGAAGAACTGTTGCCGTATTGTATAGAAGCGGGTATTTCATTTATTCCATATGGGCCTCTTGCTTTTGGAATATTAGGCGGAAAATATACAGAAGATTTTAAATTAAATGAAGTCGATTGGCGTCAAAATGTAAATCTATTTGAAGAAAATACATATAAGAGTAATTTTAAGAAAGTGAATAAGTTAAAAGGGCTAGCTAAAGAAAATGATATTGAAGTGTCTCATTTAGCGTTAGCATGGTTATTAAATAAAGAAGGAATTGATACTGTTATACCTGGTGGAAAGCGGGCAGAGCAGGTAAGAGAAAGTGTGAAAGCGGTAGACGTTGCATTGAATGAAAGAGTCATGAAAGAAATCCAATCTATTTTAGAAGATTAGTTAAACAGAGGGAGAGTACCCTCTGTTTATATAAGGAGAAGGTCTAAATGAACAGAGTACTAGCTGTATTTTTTATGATAATGTTTATGATCGGTACAGATACTTTCTTAATTTCACCACTGTTGCCGACATTGCAACAGGTGTATCATGTTTCAACTGAGTTGTCAGGATGGATGGTGAGTTCGTATGCTTTAGGGTATGCTGGATTTGCGCTTATTGCTGGTCCTATATCAGATGGATTAAACAGAAAAAAAGTGATGGTACTAGGTATGAGTTTTTTTGCAATAAGTACGTTTTTGTGTGGAATTGCACCGAGTTTTTTATGGATGCTAACATTTAGATTTTTAGCAGGTGTAAGTGCAGCTTTTGTATCTCCACAAGTGTGGGCATCTATTCCGCTCCTTATAGAGAAGAAGCAAATTGTGAAAGCAATTGGGGTTGCAACAGCAGGGTTATCAATCTCTCAAATTTTAGGGCTGCCACTGGGAGCTTATTTAGCAACGATACATTATACAATCCCATTCTATTTCATTGGTATATTATCAGCACTACTTGTCATTCTTATTTATGTTGTATTACCAGAAATACAGTCGGTTCATATAGGTGGAAATAAAAAAGCGATTTTACAGCGTTATAAACAATTACTTACAGATTCAAAGGTTTCACTTTCTTATTTTGCATACTTTGTTTTTCAAACCGGAAATTTTGCTGCATTTTCATTTTTTGGTGTATGGCTTTCCATTCAATTTGGCTTACAAGTTCATGAAGTAGGTACAGCTATGCTCGTATTAGGGTTAGGAAATTTAACTGGTAATATTTTTGGTCCTAGAATCGTAAATAAAATTGGTTATAACCTTTCTTTCTATGGTGGAATTATATTTACAGCAGTGCTATATGTATTACTTCCACATGTAAAGAACATTGTATTGGTGGAGTTATCGTTCTTTGCTTTGTTTTTTTGGACAGGAATTTTGTTTGTATTAATGATGAGGCACTTACAAAACATATCTAGTGCAGCAAGAGGAACAGGAGCCGCGCTTGCAAATGCTTCTATGTATATTGGTCAAATGATTGGTGCGGCAATAGCAGGAATGTTATTTGCAGTATCTCACAATTTTATACTTATAGGTAGTTTTACTGCGTTACTATATATAGGAGCTTTATTTTTGTTTAGAAAAAGTGAAAAACTTACTGAAAATAGTGAAACAGGAATTGCATCATAAAGCTTGTATAAATATTTCGCAAATCAGAATTAATAAGAGTGTGAATACATGAATGTGCTTTTAATTAAAGTAGTTACTAAAAGTATAGAAATAGTAGAAGAAATGTATTGTAACAAAGTTATGAGGAATCAAAAAATAAAAATCCCTATAAAGATAGGGATTTATATATCGGCATATAGTTCCTTGGAAAAGGATATACTTAGTTTAGCATATCGGACTACTTATATTTGTGAAATAGATGTGAAAGTAATGTGAAAAATGCCGAAGGAAAAAACTATTTAAATAGAGGGCAATTTAGATGGGGATATGGATTTTACATAAATGTTGTGTTATATTTCTACTTATCTGTTAATAATTACATATTTTAATTTTATTAGGGATAAAAGGGAGAGGTTTAAATGCAATGGTATTTGAAAGCTCTAAAGAATTATGGGAATTTTAGTGGTAGAGCTACGCGAAAAGAGTACTGGATTTTTAGTTTATCCAATATCGTAATTTTTTGGCTACTGTTATTTTTATCATCATTTTCAGAGGTGTTAGTTGCTATTATTGCGTTGCTATTTATGTTAGTAATGATTATACCAAGTTTTTCGGTTGGTGCACGACGATTACATGATATTGGGAAAACGGGATGGTGGCAACTATTAAATTTTGTACCGTTTGGTAGCGTTGTTTTACTTGTATTTTTTATCATTGAAAGTGAAGAAAATGACAATCAATACGGACCAAATCCGCATTCAGATTTAAAAGAAGCGATTTAATAAACTTATTTAGTTTGTAGCATTACTAGTTCAATTATTTTATCTATTATTAAAATGGTTTGCGTGGGCTAATATTATTAGGTTGATCTTTAGGTCTAGATGACTTTTGAAACTGTAAAAATGGAAAGATAAAGGCGGAGAGAATATAGCATGGAAAGAAAAAAATTCTAAATAAAAAGCACTGTTTTAGCTAATGTAGCTAAAACAGTGCTTTTCTCTTTGATTGAACAGTTGCAGCATTTTCATCATGTATACCTGCATCTTTAATAATTCGTTGTTTTGCTTTATTTAATAGATGGTTTACTGCTTCACCAAAATAGTTAGCTTCGCTTTTTGTGCGGGCTTCTCGTAAACATTTATAGTTTTCTAGCAGTTCCTCTTTTTCGGAGTTTGTTAAGAAATCTTCTATTTTCTTTTTTGTCATACGAAACACCCTTTCTCCTGACAAACGACGCAATAGAAAATATTTATTTCTCATTATAACAATAATTTTAAAAGAAAGTATACACTAACGTCGCAATAATTTGTCAATTTCTTGAATCTTCTCATCAGCTTTCCCAATTTGCGTATTTTTAGCCTGTTCGCCACCAAGAGCTTGATGTAGTAAGAAAGTTTGGCCAGAAATAGCAGTTACAATGGATACTTTTATAATTTCTTTTATCGCGGTGACATCGAATAAAACGAGCCCAAGAAGTGCGGCTAGGCTACCAGTAAAAATATCAGTTAAAAATCCAAAATGAAAAAATGTTTTCAAACGGCGTGGAAGCAATAACTTACCTTGGTTATTGATTAGATGGGAAACGAAGCCGGTAATGCCACCAACGAGAACAGCGGTTAGCCATTGATACATTTCCATCGAATCCACTCCTTTTAGTGAATAAGATTCGATTATTTTATATTGATTCCTTTTAATATTTCATATAAGCATATTGAGAAAGTTTGTTTGGGTATATTTTGTATTCAATTTAATTATAACAGAAAATTTCGAAAGGTTTCAGTCTATTATATGAATCATTTTTACAATAATATGAATGCAGAAAGGGGTGCGTGATATGAAGATAGATTATCGAATAAGAAGTGTAGATGGTTATACAAAAAATATAGGGGAATTAGTAAGCATGCTGGAGCATACGAGGGCTGTAACATTAGGCGAAGTAAAAAATTTATCAGTTGAGCAATTAGATTTAATTATGCAGAGCAGCGGAAATTCAATTGGCGCCTTATTAAAGCATATAGCAGCTATTGAAAAAGTTCATCAGCTTATTTCATTTCAAAATCGTGACTTTACAAAAGAAGAATTAGAAATATGGGAAGATGCACTGTATTTAGGGGAAGCGGGTAGAGCGATCCGTGGTCATGAAATACAGTATTATGTACAACTTCTACAAAGTGTTCGAGAAGAATCTCTGAAGTATTTAAGTGAACAAAGTGATGAGTGGCTCATGTCAGAAAGAAAGTGGCCTAACGGTGTAATATATAACCAGCACTATCTTTGGTATCATGTGCTAGAAGATGAAATTAGTCACCGAGGACAAATTAGAATGCTCAAAAGAAAGTTGTTTGAAAATTACGTTAAATAATGTAGCTTTTTATAGGAGAATTCCATATAATGAGAGTAATTAAAAGAAGAACGGGGTGATGTATTATGGCGAAAATAACTTATATGAATAATAAACCAAATACAAAGGTGGATGGAAAGGGCGAGACTATATAAGTGAGCGCACGATCCTTCCGCTTAGCTTACACTAGGGAGGATATCAATTTGAATCAAAATATTTTAGAATCGTTCGGCTGGGATTCTTTTTTTGAGGAACAAGCTGTTGAGAACTTTGAAGTAGGACGAATTTTACTCGAGCATAAGCATATATATCGAATTATTTGTAATGATGGTGAGTATATGGCAGAACTGTCTGGGAAGTTTCGGCATGAAGTAGTTACGAAAGGCGATTATCCAGCAGTTGGTGATTGGGTGTATATAAAGAAAATAGAAGATGAAAAGAAAGCGATTATTCATCGTATTTTCCAGCGAAGAAGCTCTTTCTCAAGACAAGAGGCTGGAACAAGAACAGAAGAACAGATTATAGCAGCAAATGTAGATTATTTATTTTTAGTGAATGCACTTAATCATGATTTTAATGTTAGAAGGATGGAACGTTATTTATTATTAGCGTATGAAAGTGGCGCTATGCCAGTTATTGTTTTAACAAAGAGTAGTATATGTAATGATATAGAACAAAAAATTGTAGAAACGGAAGCTATAGCAATTGGTGTTCCTATTTTTGTTGTTGATAGTTTAGAGCATACAGGTATTGATTCGTTGAAACAATTCGTTTCTTCAGGGAAAACAATTGCTTTAGTTGGGTCATCAGGGGTAGGAAAGTCAACTTTGTTAAATGCGCTAATAGGAATTGAGGTAGCAAAAACGGGAGATATACGTGAGGAGGATAGTAGGGGAAGGCATACGACAACGCATCGAGAGTTATTTCAATTGCCAAGTGGCGCTCTCGTAATTGATACTCCCGGTATGAGGGAATTGCAACTTTGGGAAGGAAGCGAAGCGATTCAAACAACATTCTCTGATATTGAAGAACTTGCGACAACATGCCGTTTCCGTGATTGTAAGCATGAGAATGAACCAGGGTGCGCGGTGTATAGTGCAATTGAAAACGGACTTATTACGATAGATCGTTTGAAAAGCTATAAAAAATTACAAAGAGAACTGGCGTATTTTATAAGAAAACAAGATGCAATCCTTGCCAGAGCAGAGCGTGATAAGTGGAAAAAACTTTCTAAACAACATAAAAAAATGTAAAAACCAAAGGGTGCCCCTTTGGTTTTTTCTATTTGTAAATTTTATAATAATATTATTTATATATATAGACAAAGGGAAATTAATTGTTTAAACTTTACAAAGTATTCATCATAATAGGTTATGAAAATAATAATTAGGGATTGGGAAATATTCATAATTAACTCAATTTAACTTTTAAATTTGAAAATTAGGAGGTTCATAATGGGTAAACTATTAAATTTGTTTCGTGATATGAAAGTAGCAAAAAAGCTATTAATTTCATTCTTTGTAATTTTAATTGCGGCTGTGTCTATTATCGGAGGCATGTCTTATCAAACAGCCAAAAAGAATTTTGAATCGCAAATTAAGAGTAGTGCCAACGACAATATAAAAATACTGGATAATTTAATCAATCAAATGATTGATGCAAAATTTAATGATGTGAATAATTTTGCACGGGTGATTCAGGGGAATATGTATCAAGGAGATAATCAGGATGAATTAAGAAAAATGTTATCTCAATATATAAATTTAAATAAAGATATTGAACAAGTATATGTTGCCGGAAATGATAAAAAATTTGTACAAGAACCAAATATACAAATGGCAGCAGACTATGATCCAACAGAGCGTTCTTGGTATAAAGATGCGGTTGCAAAACAAGGTGGTATTGTTGTTACTGAGCCATATAAGGCAAAAGGAAATGGACATATTGTCGTAACAATCGCAAAACAAACAGAAGATAAAAATGGAGTTGTTGCGCTAGATTTAAGTTTAGATAATTTATTAAAAACATCAAAGTTAATTAATATTGGTAAAAAAGGATATGCCTTCATTTTAGATGGAAAGCAAAAAATAATTGCTCATCCACAAGAAAAATCAGGGGAAAAAGCGGCTGATTCTTGGGCAAAGAAAATTTATGAAGATAATCACGGTGCTTTTTCATATTCTTATGGCGGTAGTGAAAAGAATATGGTATTTGCTACAAATGTAAAAACAGGTTGGAAAATTGGTGGGACGATGTACTCAAGTGAAGTAATTGAAGCGGCTCAACCTGTATTTTATAATATGTTAATTGTTATGCTTATCTCATTAGTAGTAGGCGGGGCACTTATTTATTTTGTAACACTTTCAATTACGAAGCCTTTAAAGAGATTAGTTGTTACCTCTAAAGAAATAAGCGAAGGGGATTTAACGCAAACAATTGAAATTCATTCTAATGATGAAATCGGCCAACTTGCTAAAGGCTTTAATGAGATGACGAATTCGTTACGGACGTTAATTGGAAGAATTAACGATTCAGCTGGGCATGTTGCAGCGGCATCAGAAGAGCTAACTGCAAGTGTAAGGCAAGCGAGTGAAGCAACTGAGCAAATCACAATCGCAATGGATGAAATATCAAGTGGGGCAACGACGCAAACAACAAGCGTAGAAAATGGCGCTATGTTACTGTTTGATGTAACGGAAGGAATTCAACATGTAGCAAATAGTTCATCATCTATTAATACGGCTTCTGCACATACTCGTGAAAAAGCAGAAGATGGTGGGAAACTAGTAGGAAGAACAGTAAACCAGATGCAGTCTATTGCAGAATCGGTTTCACAATCAGATGCAGTTATACAATTACTAAATAATAAATCAAAACAAATTGGTGATATTTTAGAAGTAATTCAAAATATTGCAGATCAAACAAACCTTCTAGCTCTAAATGCGGCGATTGAAGCCGCAAGAGCCGGTGAGCATGGAAGAGGTTTCGCAATTGTTGCAGATGAAGTGCGTAAATTGGCAGAGCAGTCTAGCGTATCTTCTAGTGAAATTAGTAAATTAATATGTGAAATACAAGATGATATGGGTAAGACAGTCAAATCTATGAATCATGTAAATGAGGAAGTTCAATCTGGACTTGTTATCGCAAATGAAACGAAGCAAAACTTTGCTGAAATCTTACAATCTACAAATGAAATAGCTAATCAAATTAAGACGATGGTTGAAACGGCTAATGGAATGTCAAAAGGGGCAAATGAAGTATCTATTTCGGTAGGACAAATTGCAATGACAGCACAAAATAATGCGACAAGCACACAAAATGTTGCGGCTTCAGCTGAAGAACAGCTAGCTTCGATGGAGGAAATTGGATCTGCAGCAGGCACGTTATCTCAAATGGCTGAAGAGTTGCAAGGACTAATTGAGAGATTTAAAGTTTAATAGAGAACAGACTATCCCCTAGTAGCATTATGCCAATAGAGGGTAGTCTGTTTTATTGTGTAAAATCAAATGGAGATGTAAACTTCCTTTATGACGTTTAAAATGGTATTTTGCATAATGTTTGTCGAAAAATAGAGGTATTTGTTAGCTTTGTGTATAATTATTAACGTATAGAATACAAATAAAAGGAGAGTATTATGGGAGTGTATTGGGGGACAAAAAGACATTCTTGGCTTAGTTACGTCTCATTTTGGCTAAGTATTTCATTTTTTATTGTTTTTCTAATTGAAGTGTTTATATTAAAAACACTTTCGAATAGCTCGGTGCAAATTGTTAAATATTTTTATTTTATATTTGTACCAGTAAATATTTTTCTTAGTTTAAAGTTACTATTTAAGAAGAATGAAAAGAAAGCGTTACCTATTTTTAGTTTCATTGTCTCATTATTATTTGCAATTTTAATAATCGTATTAGTTTTAGCAGCTATAGGGAAGGTCTTTTGAGGGGAGTGGTATAAGTCACTCTCCTTTTTTATTTGTGGTAGTCTTACTATATGTAAAAGTGTGAATGCTGTGAACTAATAAAAGCAGAAAGTAGACAATATTTGCATGGATTAAAGTCTGTCGTTATTTGAACTTGTAAGAGTGTATGGAGTAATGAGGTAATATACATAATAATGGAGATAGAATTAGTTATTTTATAAGTATGTATGAAGCAAATGAATACGGTAAGAACGTTGATATATGGTACAATAGCTATGGATAGTGATAGAGATAAAGGGTATATAAAATACTCATCGTTTTTTAGTAAGAGAGGGGTTATCTTATGCTATACGAGGATTTGGAGACATTATTTCAAACAGCTCCGAAAGAAGATAGAGGCGGATGGAAATATATAATCCAAGAACAAAATAATACATTTAAAATTGTTGATGAAATACTGAAAAATCAAATGAGTGTCGAATTATATTTTAATGAATACGATGAGGTGAAAATCACTTTATATAAAGATGGAATTCCCATTACGACTATGCAAAGAATTGCGATTTCAAAAGTTGAATTAGACGAAGATGAAGAAGGTATTCACTTTGTTTTAGAGCGCATGCCTAGTCGAATGATTCGGTTGCAGTTAAAGCCATATTTAGCATTAGAAATGGGACCGTATTGGGAAGTATGTGATGATTGTGAATGAGCATAAAAAAGCATCCAATAACATGGATGCTTTTTTATGTTTTTTGAAGTTGTTTAAACGCAATGATTGGCAGTATAACAATACTTACCCATCCGATGATAGGATATAGAATGTGAAGTAAGTCACTGTAACCGATGTAGCTAAAGCAATAACTAATTAGTAAAATGAAGAAAATAATATTGTTATTTTTCCACCCAGTAATAGATTGCATCTGTTTTGTCATTCCGAACACATTACCAACTAAAGTTGTGAAAACTTCACCGAAAATAATGAGAACGAAAAAGAAGTGAAAAGTTGCATTAAATCTTCTTATGACTTCAGCCATTGGGATGTTATATTGGTAAAATTGATCGACTGATAAGATTGCTAAATGGCTGCATAATAAAATTAAAGAAAGTCCAGCACCACCTAAAATCCCACCCCAAAAAATAGCTTTTCGATCCTTTACTTCACTGGCTAATGGGACGAGAACACTTTGGGCGAGAGAAAGATTTAAGGCGACATATGTAATAGGGCTAGTAATCCATTTCATATTCCAGCTCTCTGCAGGAATAGTGTTGTTAATAGGAGTTGTACCGTGAAAAAAGGTTGTAATAGCAAGTCCGATAATAAAAATCATCATAATAGGTACGACAAGTGTATTTACTTCAAAAACACCTTGTAATCCGCGGCTACTTATAATGAGACAAGCGATAACTGTAATAAGAATACCGAGTTGTCTTGGTAAGCGAAGTTGCTCTTCAAATACTGCACCAGCCCCTGATAACATAACGCTCGTTACGCCGAATAAAACGAGTAATAATAATGTGTTTACAACATTCCCAAATACATCCCCAAATAAATATTTGTTAAATTCTTGCGCTGAAAATGCCCCGATTTGTGATGAAAGTAACATCATCTTTGTGCCAAGCCAAATAAAAAAAAATCCACTTACACATATGCCAATTGTCCCGTATAATCCATTCACTGTGAAAAATTCAACAATTTCTCGTCCAGTAGCAAATCCAGCTCCAACGACAGTTCCGATATAAGTAGCGGCTACTTTCTTTGCTACTTGCCATTGTTGATTGTCCATGTTATCCCTCTTTCTACTATGATGAGCTTGATGTACTATTATGCATATGTATGAGCTTGGACAATTAGACGTATGAAGTGTTTGAAAAAATACATGAATTTAATGATATTAGGGAAGCATTAAAGGTGTTAAAACTTTGTTACATATAAGCCAATTGTTCGAAAGGAAAGGGAATGTATGGTAAAATGTAATTAGGTTATTAAAAGATAAACATTACAAAATGATAAGAGGAGTGATTGTATGAGTACGAAAACAAATGTTGTTGAAGTATTAAACAAGCAGGTAGCAAACTGGAATGTGTTATATGTGAAACTACATAATTATCACTGGTATGTGACAGGGCCACACTTCTTTACATTA
Source organism: Bacillus sp. B1-WWTP-T-0.5-Post-4 (assembly GCF_009183795.1). Lineage (NCBI taxonomy): Bacteria > Bacillati > Bacillota > Bacilli > Caryophanales > Bacillaceae > Bacillus > Bacillus sp. B1-WWTP-T-0.5-Post-4. The sequence goes on along the minus strand of NZ_WEIJ01000002.1, from coordinate 51,792 downwards.
CATGAGAAATTTGAAGAGTTTTATAATGAGGCTGGAACGTATATTGATGAGTTAGCAGAACGTATTTTAGCTTTAGAAGGTAAACCATTAGCGACAATGAAAGAATATCTCGCAACATCTAGTGTCAGCGAAGGGACAAGCAAAGAATCTGCAGAAGAAATGGTGCAAACATTAGTGAATGATTATTCTGCACTTATTCAAGAATTAAAAGAAGGTATGGAAGTTGCAGGTGAAGCTGGCGATGAAACATCAGCTGACATGCTGTTAGCAATTCATACAACATTAGAACAGCATGTATGGATGCTAAGTGCATTCTTAAAATAACGATAAATATAATAGAAACCCATTGAAAAATTATTTCAATGGGTTTTTTTATGATTTTTCAGTTTTCTTTTATGCTATAATATAGTAAAAAGGAGGCGATGCGATGTTTCGCTTTTTCAGAACTGGAAAAGAAGAGCGGGAAATTACGAAAGATGAATTAGAACAAGCGATGGCTCAGTTTTTAGAAACGAATGCTAATATCGTTTATACAGTATTAGTAAATGAAGATTATACAGTAAATTATGATTTGTTAAAACCGTATTTACCTGCATTTCCAACAAATGATTTTCTCATAACGAAGGAAACGCTTGAGGTATTTGAACATACAGCAGAAAATTTAAGCCTAGTGAAAGAAATTGATGTCGTACAAAAAGCAGTAGACCAATACGTAACAGAAAAAGAAATGTTCCCAATTGTTGAAGGTAGCGAAGATCGCCTCATATGCGGAATGAAGCTAGGACCTTACTTAAATCGTAGCTTAAAAAGAGACTTATATATTTCAGAAAAACATTATTTAGTTTCAAGTAAACCAGATAGAAAAAAACAAAAGAGCGGGTAGATGTAATGAAAACAACAATAGATATATTGTTGTCTTTTTTTGTTTGTTAAAATATTGATTTTTCAGTCTATTATTATTTATACTAAATGTATTGGACAGGGAAGAGTAACTATTAAGCATCATTTTGAGAATAAGGTATTGTTAGCGTGGGTTATACAAAGTGGTATAAAGATTCGCAAAAAATATTATAAAAGGTTTCGGGGGAATTGGTACATGAAAAATAGCATGACTTACATTCAATTATTAAATGAAACGTTACGTTGTTATGCAAATAAAGGAAGTTTTGAAGCGTACAATTATATAATGGAAAACGCTACAGGTGTAATAGGGAATGAGGCGCAAATATATAATTTTAAGTATGCACTCGCAAGTGCATCGGGACTTGAAAAAGAAGCATTACATTTAATGAGAGAGGCCATTATAGAAAAGGGATTCTGGTATGGAAATGAGTATTTAATTTCCGACGAAGATTTAAAATCACTACATAAATTTGAAGAATTTCATACAATGGTGCAATTATGTAAAGAAAGAGAAGAATTAGCACATAAAAAGGAAAGACCAGATGTGAAATATATATACAGCAAGAAAGAGGGAAATCTACTACTTACATTGCACGGTGACCAAGAAAATATACAAATAGTAGAACCATATTGGAAATCTGTGTTGACACAAGATTATATGTTAGCTTTACCACAGTCTTCACAAATTGAGTTTTCAGATGGATTTGTTTGGGATGATATAGAGAGAGGAAAAGAGGAATTAAAAGAGCATTACAATAAGTTTATAGAAAATCATACAGTAGAAAGTGTAATCATTGGTGGTTTTTCTGCAGGGGCGAGAGTAGCTTTATATACGATTTTACAACAAGATATAAATGTAGATGGTTTTGTTTTTATGGCACCATGGCTTCCCGAGATTGAAGAATGGGATGAGTTGTTAAGAGTGCTGCAGGATAAACATATAAAAGGATATATAGTATGCGGGGATCAAGATGAAGATTGTTTCGAATCCACGCAGCAATTTGTACAACTATTAAGAGAGAAGAATATAGAACATAAGTATAAAGTTGTGCCTGACTTAGATCATGATTATCCTATTAACTTTGAAGAGCTATTAAAAGAAGCTATTGAATATATAGGAAATGAAAACAATAAGTAGTAAGAAAAAGAGATGCATCACATGTGATGCATCTCTTTTTAGAATTATAAATTAAAAGCATTTGCTAATAAGCGATAAGACTTTAATTTATGTTCAAATTGATGAGTAATCGTGACAATCATAAATTCGTCAGTATTGTATGCTTTGCTTAAGTTTATTATTTTTTCTTTTACAGAAGACGGATCACCAACAATCATACGTTGACGATTTTCTTTTATACGGAATAAATCATAAGCGCTGTATGAATAATTTTGAGCAGTTTCAATAGAAGGTGTACCAGTAGTTCGTTTTCCTTGCTCTAATAATAAGATTGATAAATCTAAACTAGAAGCAATTTTTTCCGCTTCTTCATTTGTTTCTCCGCATATAACAAAGATGGCAACGATTGAATTAGGCTTATCTCCTAAAAATGAAGGCTGATATTGTTCTTGGTAAGCCCTCATAACTTCAGGGCCTCCGAAGCCGTTAATAAATTGTGCAAATGCGAAAGAAGCTCCGTTGTTTGCAGCAATTTTAGCGCTCTCTCCGCTAGAACCGAGCATCCACATTTCAGGAGACGTTGGGATAACTGGAGTGGCTTTTAAGTTTGCATAGTGATGGTTTTCTGGTACTTGATCATGTAAGTACATTGCAACGTCTGCAATTTGTTCTGGATATTGATCAAGTGAGACCATTTTCCCTTCTTGAAGTGCGCGAGTTGCTATTGGCATACCACCAGGAGCTCTACCAACACCGAGATCGATGCGGTTCGGATACAATGCTTCTAGAACACGGAAATTCTCAGCAACTTTATATGGGCTATAATGCGGTAACATAACACCACCTGAACCGACTCTAATACGGTCCGTTTTTGCGGCAATATGAGAAATAAGTATTTCTGGACTTGAACCAGCTAAGCTTACGGAATTATGATGTTCGGATACCCAAAAACGTGTGAATCCGAGTTTTTCAACTTCTTGTGCAAGCGTAACTGTATGTGAAAAAGCTTGGGCTGCTGTGCTACCATCTGAAATAGGTGATTGGTCTAATACACTTAACTTGATCATAGAATATACCTCTCAATCTTAATGTACATCCTATTATATATTTACTTATGAAAAATGCGTAGTGAAATGCTCAAAATGAAAAGCGGATAATCTTATTTCCGCTTTTAACGAGAAAATCCGCGTTCATAATGATTCATTTCGACTAGATTTAAAATATATTCATAGTTGTCAATTTCACGTTTTAGTTGTTCACGTTCTTTTTCAGATAGTGTCATATTGCTAAGTTTTTTACATAAGTTTTGTTTCTTTAATTCTAAATGTTTTTTTGTAGCATCATAGTCATAGGTATGTTTCATTTTTAACCACTCCTTCTTTGTAGTTGCTATATTATACGAAGTATAAAGAAAAGTGAGATCTGTCTCTTATGTACTTTTAGTGAATATTCAAATTGCAATGGTGTTATGTTTATGGGGATGTATGAATAAAATGCACTAAACCACTAACGTCCATTTGATGAAGTAAGGGGTGGAATTGTGCAGAAAGATATAATGTATAACACTGAAATGGATGAAGCGTTAAAAGTTATAGATAAAGGATTGAATAAGACGACAAGCCCAAAACAGATTATTGTAGTGGGAGCTGGTATGGCTGGGTTAGTTTCAGCCTCTTTATTAAAGGCTGCAGGACATGATGTGAAAATTTTTGAAGCAAATAACCGGGTAGGTGGCCGTATAGAAACGGTTAGAATGGAAGATACCGGATTATATTTAGATGTTGGAGCAATGAGGATTCCATATTCGCATACATTAACGATGACATATATAAGAAAATTTGGGCTACAGGTGAGACCTTTTATTAATAGGAATGAGACGGATATTATATACGTAAATGGACGGAAAACGACGTTAAAACAATATGAAAAAGATCCAAGTATTCTAAGATATCCTGTGGAAATGAATGAAGTTGGAAAAACGTCAGAGGAATTATTATTGTTAGCGGTACAGCCCATTATAAATTTTATAAAAAAGAACCCAGAAAAAAATTGGGACGTTGTAGTAAAGGATTTTGGAAGATACTCTACTGGGCAATTTTTAAAGTATCATCCTTATCAGTATAATACTTACTTTTCGCCAGTAACAATTGAGATGATTGGTGTTCTATTAGATTTAGAAGGTTTTTTGGAACGATCGTTTGTAGAGACTTTACGCTTTCTATACATTATGCAAGAGGAGAGCGGATTTTGTGAAATTGTGGGCGGGAACGATAGATTGCCAAAGTCATTTTTACCGCAATTAGAAGAGAATATTATATATAATCAAAAATTAATGAAGCTACATCAACACGATAATGGTGTGACAGCTTTCTATCGGAACGAGGAAACTTTTGAATATAGTAGTATTACAGGAGATTTAGTTATTGTTACCATTCCGTTTTCGACAATGCGTTTTGTAGAAGTAGATCCGTTTGATTCTATATCTCATGAAAAATGGAAAGCAATTCGTGAATTACATTATATGCCTGCGACGAAAATAGGAATTCAATTTAAAAGCCGATTTTGGGAAGAACAAGGACAATTAGGCGGCAGAATTATAACAGATTTGCCAATTCGTTATGCCTATTATCCAAGTTATGGAATTGGGCAGAAAGGACCGGCTATGATGTTAGGTAGCTATACATGGTCTTATGACGCGTTGTTATGGGATGGTTTATCAAAAGGTGATCGTATTTATTACGCATTACACAACTTAGCAACAATATTAGGTGGTCAAGTGTATGATGAGTTCATATCTGGAATATCAAAAAGCTGGACCTTGGATCCGTATGCGCTTGGAGGATTTGCACTTTTTCAAGCAGGTCAAGAATCTGAGTTGCAACCAGCGATTGTCAAACCAGAGGGGAGAATATTCTTCGCTGGAGATCATACAACGCTATATCACGGATGGATTCAAGGTGCGATTGAATCTGGAATTCGTGTAGCGGTGGAAGTGAATGAGTAAAAGGTTTTCAATTCAGAAAATTCTTTACTATATAACTTGAGATGGATATTATTATATATAAAAGAAATATAGGGAGTGTTTACAGTGAATCCGTTATTATTCGATTTTCCTTCTGAATTTTATACTGACAGGCTTTTTATTCGAATGCCGAAACCAGGAGATGGTAAAGTTGTATATGATGCAATTCAGGCTTCAATAGAAGAACTAAAACCTTGGATGGTGTTTGCACAAAAAGAGCAAACAGAGCAAGAAGTAGAAGAAAGTATTAGAAAATCACATATTCAATTTTTGCAACGTGAGGATTTAAGATTACTAGTATTTTCGAAAGAAACAGGTGAATTTATTGCTTCAGCCGGATTACATCGTATTAATTGGGATATACCTCAATTTGAAATCGGATATTGGATTGATACAAGGTTTAGCGGAAAAGGCTATATGGTAGAGGCTGCGAAAGGTATAACGGATTACGCTTTTTCTGAATTGAAAGCAAACCGTGTAGAAATTCGTTGTGATTCTTTAAATAAGAAGAGTAGAGCGATACCTGAGAAATTAGGTTTTAAGTTAGAAGGTACGTTAGAAAGTGCGAGTGTTGCGGTAGATGGAAACGGATTAAGGGATATGTGTGTATTTGCCATGACTAGAAATACATATGAAAAAGAAGAGCTGTAAGAAAATAGCTCTTCTTTTTATGCATTATGGTACAGGATGTCCATTAGAGCTTTCGAAAATTGTAAACCATTGTTGACGGTCTAAGTTAACTTTTGTAGCAAGAGCAGCAGTTTTTACGCGATCTAATTTACCAGAGCCAACGATTGGCATCATATTAGCTGGATGAGCAAGTAACCAAGCATACATAACCGTATCGATATTAGAAACACCTAGCTCAGTAGCAACTTTTTGCACAGTTTCGCGTACACGTACAGCACGTTCTGATTGACCAGTAAAGATCTCACCACCAGCAAGAGGTGACCAAATCATTGGATTGATTCGTTTTTCTTGGCATAAGTCAATTGTTCCTTTTTCAAAATGCTCAAGCTGCAATGCAGAAACTTCAATTTGGTTCGTAATAAGTGGAAAATCTAAGTACGAATTTAACATATTAAATTGTGAAGGTAAGAAGTTAGATACACCGAAGTGACGAACTTTTCCTTCTTGTTTTAATTGTGAAAAGGCTTTTGCCACTTCATTTGGATCCATAAAAGGATCGGGACGATGAATAAGTAATACGTCAATATAATCTGTATGTAAATTTTTAAGTGATGCTTCTACACTTTGTATAATATGCTCTGTACTAGTATTGTAGTGAGCAACATATCGTTCTGGAAATTTCGGTGATGGGGGAGCGATTCCACACTTTGTAATAATTTGCATGTTTTCTCGTAAGGAAGGCTTTAATTGTAAAGCTTCGCCAAATAACCCTTCACACGTATATGCGCCGTAAATATCAGCGTGATCAAAAGTAGTAATTCCCATATCCATACAATCTTCAATGAAAGAAAGTAATTCTTGTTTTGTCATATTCCATTCTGCTAAACGCCAAAATCCTTGAATAATACGAGAAAATTCTAGCGTTTCAGCCATTTGAACTCGCTCCATTATAAGTACCCCCTTGATGAATAATAATGTTTTGAAAAGGCTTTCTTACTACATATTATTATATAGTTAATTAGGTGTACAGACAATAAATATGTTTTGCTATAAAAACGATTTTTTCTATCATGCCTTTCGAGAGGACTCCCATCTCTAAACGTAAATGAAGGTGGTGAGGTGAATCGAAAGAAATATTTTATTTTTGAGAAAAAACGGAAACATATGTTCTTTTTTGCTATAATATCCTTAACAAGAAGGTGAATAAAATGGCAAAAGAAAATCCATCAAACTATAAAACTCTTCAAATCTGGATAAAAAAAGGGCATCGTATGTATTCTTATTTTCAAGAATGTTGTCATAACGCTAAGAATATGTACAACACCACAAACTTTTATATACGCCAGGTGTACACTGGATTAACACAAGAAAAAGAGTTGCAGCCTTTGCAAAAAGAAGTTCTGGATAATATTCATAAAAATATTGGGAAGATGAATGACACACAACGTCTTGCCTATCGGAAGAAATTGGAGAAAGAGAAAGTAAAGCCTAAAGAAGAACAGAAAGAGATTACATGTAATTTGTTTTCAGAACCTAATTTTGAAAAACCTTATGTAGATTACAACTTTCTAGATGCACTATTTAAGGCTATGATTCAAAATGATTATCGAGCTTTGCCTACGCAATGTAGCCAGTCCATCATGAAAGGTTTGTTCCAAAATTGGAAATCTTTTTTTGCTAGTTTAAAAGACTATAAAAAGAATCCAAACAAATATGATGGAATGCCTAGGATTCCAAAGTATATTCGTTCTTCTGAAAAAGAGATTCTGTATACAAACCAAGATTGCATCATTAAAAACGGTAGATTTTTAAAGTTTCCAAAGACGAAATTGCAATTAAATATTGGGAAACTAGGTTTCACTGAAGGTAAACTGAAACAAGTTCGTGTGATTCCAAAATACAATGAATATGTAGTGGAATTGGTAATTGATGTTCCTTCTGAACAACAAATGATTGAAGAGAATGCTCGTTATATGAGTATTGATTTAGGGATTGATAACCTTGCAACCATCGTAACAAACACAGGTATGAAACCTGTCCTTGTTAAGGGCAAACATGTCAAAAGCATAAATCAATATTACAACAAAATGAAGAGTCATTTTACAAGCATTCTTAGAAATGGAAAACAAACGAATGAAGGACCTTTTACTTCTAAAAGGATAGAAAAACTTCATCAAAAACGTTACTTGAAAATAAAAGACGTCTTCCATAAAGTTAGTCACCACATCGTAAAACTAGCTCAAGAAGAAGAAGTTTGTAAAATCGTTATTGGTCAAAACAAAAGTTGGAAACAAGAAACGAATATGGGAAAAAGAAATAACCAATCGTTTTGTCATATCCCACATAATTTACTGATTCAAATGATTACATACAAAGCAAATGCTGTAGGCATTCAAGTTGTTGTAACTGAAGAATCATATACATCGAAAGCAAGTTTTCTGGATAACGACTTCATTCCAACGTATGGAGAAAATGACCAAAATACAACTTTTTCAGGAAAACGAATAAAGCGCGGTATATATCGTTCAGCAAATAAAACTTTAATTAATGCAGATGTAAATGCTGCGGCTAACATTTTACGAAAAGTAATTCCAAATGCATGGACAAATGGGATAGAGGGGTTAGGCGTGAAACAGCTCGCTAATGTGTTAACTCCCCTGACGTTAATCGTCCGTTAGGTCGAAACGTTAGAAACCCCCACTTCAAACTTTGTTAAGTGGGGGAGTGTTCATATGTTATAATGTAGAAACATATAGCTATAAGGAGATGTACGAAATGATTCCAGTAACAATATTAACTGGTTTTCTTGGATCGGGGAAAACGACATTATTAAATCGTATTTTATCAGAAAATCACGGTAAGAAATTAGCGGTGATTGTAAATGAAATAGGGAAAATTGGCATTGATAATCAGTTGATTATGAATGTGGAAGAAGAAATTATGGAAATGACAAATGGCTGTTTATGCTGTACTGTACGTGAAGACTTACTTGTTGCTTTAAAACAGTTATTGGACGTAAAAGCAGAAGGGAAAATGGATTTTGATGGTTTAGTAATTGAAACGACTGGCCTTGCAAATCCAGGCCCGATTATTCAAACATTCTTTTTAGATCCAGTCATCCAATCTGCTTACCAAATTAACGGTGTTGTAACGGTGGTAGATAGTTATCATATACATAAACATTTTGAAAAAGGATTAGAAGCAAAAGAGCAAATTGCGTTTGCTGATGTTGTTTTAGTAAATAAATTAGATTTAATTGAAGAGAATGAGAAAGAAAATCTCTTGCATGAAATTCAAGGAATTAACCCGACTGCAAAGTTAATTGAGGCGACTAACTGTGAGGTAGATATACCATCTTTATTACAAATCCAAACGTTTAAAACGAAAGATACGTTGCAAATTTACCCTCATAAAGAACATAACCACTTAGAAGGTGTGAAATCATTTGTATTACGTGAAGAACGTCCGCTGGATTTACAAAAGCTTAATGAGTGGATGTCAGCTGTCGTGCAAGAGCTAGGGGAATATTTATATCGTTACAAAGGAATTTTATCGATAGACGGAGTAGATAAACGTATCGTTTTCCAAGGTGTACATACGTTATTTGCTGCTTCGTACGATAGAGAGTGGCAAGAGGGCGAAGAGCGAGTAAGTGAAGTAGTTTTTATCGGAAGAGATATTAATAAAGAGTGGTTCCAAGAACATTTCGAGGAGTGTGTGAAATAAGTCTGCGTAAATTGTAGGCTTATTTTTTATGAGCATTCTATTAGATTGCAAAACAGAATTAAATAAGGGAAAGAAACTAAAAATTGATGACTGTATAATAAAAAGCCTGTTTTCACAGGCTTGTATTTTCGTCTATTAGTAACTCCATTACAACACCTACAACTGGACCTTCATCATCAATATCCCCATTTAAGCGGAAACCAAATGATTCATACAGTCCCATTGCAAGTTTGTTGTCTGGATGTAAACTTAAGTAAATTATTTTACATTCAAATTTTTCTTGTAAGAATTGAATAAGTAAGCGAAGGAAACGTTTTGCGTATCCTTTTCCTTGATATTGTTGGTCAATCATAAAGCGATCGAGCCATACACTTTTATGTTTTACTGAATACCATCCATACATTGCGTATCCTACAAGTGTTTCGCCATCATATAAACCTACTGACGTTCCGTTTCCTTCATATAATGATTCTGCTAAAGAAAACGCGTTACTTTCAATAAATTGTTGCTGATCTTTTGCGACGTCTAAAGCAACTACTGAACGCCAATTTTTTGCTGTTACTTCACAAATGTGAAGATTCATAATTCCAACTCACCTTCTAAATTAATATAGCTTTCAAGCTAATATGGATAATTTTACTTGTTATTTTGGTCAAGTCAAGGATAAATACATAAAAAGGCAGCTGAATAACAGATTCAGCTGCCTAGAAAATATAATGGATTAGTTTGTTGCTTCTTTCAATGTATTTACGTTTTCTTCCATTAAAGTGAAGTAATCTTTATTATTTTTTGCATCATCTTCAGAAATAGTAGCTAAGTGATTTAAGCGTAAAACTTTTGTACCAGTTTCTTTTTGAATTACGGATGCTACTTTTGGAGTAGAGAACGTTTCGAATAAAATATATTTTAGATTATGTTCTTTTACTGTTTTTGTAATGTCAGCAAGCTGCTTTTGAGATGGTTCATCAGAAGCTGAAATTCCAGCGATAGGAATTTGTTTTAGGCCGTATCGTTGTTCCCAGTAACCATAGGCAGCATGAGAAACTAAAATTTCTTTCGTTTTTGCGTTCGCTACAGCTGCCTTAAATCCATCGTCTAAATCAGTAAATTTAGTTTGAAGTGCTGCAAAGTTTTTTTCGAATTCTTTTTTATGTTCAGGTTGTAATTCTACAAGTGCATTTTTAATTTTTTCTGCTTGTTTCATTGCTAGAGTAGGATCTAACCAAACATGTGGGTCTTTATCGTGATGATGTTCATCTTCTTTATGGCCATCTCCATGATCATGATGCTCTTCTTCAGTAGAAGCACGAAGCTCAATACCTTTAGATGCATTTACAATTTTAACATTTTCTTTTTGTAATGTTTTTTCCATTTTTTCAGCAAATGGTTCTAATTCAGCGCCGTTATAAACAAATAAATCGGCTTTTGCAACTTGTACTGTTTGTTTTTGACTTGGTTCAAATGTATGTGAATCTGCACCAGGTGGGTAAATTGCTTCAACATTTACATAGTCGCCACCAATTTTCTTTGCGAAATCAGCAAGTGGGAAAATCGTTGTATAAACTGTTAGCTTTCCATCTTTCTTGGCATTACTTTCTTTTTTATTTGAGCAGCCAGCGAAAATTAAGGTAAAAATAAGTAAGAATGAAAATATAGTCAATCTTTTAGGCATGAAGTTCTCCTCTTTTCTTTTTTACGGATATATTTTCCCCAATTATAGAAGAAAAATATCATTTTAATACAAAACGGAATAATTACGTTTTAGTTTGCGAACTTAGTATAATACATCTTTAATAAAGTTGCAATAAATAATAATCATTCCGATTTGTTTTTGTTATAAAGTTGTCAAATATAGGTGTATTATTTTTGCAAATGCATGCATATGTGACAACGCTGTTTTCATATATTGAAAAGGAGGTAAAGAGGGGGATGAGCGCTTGGGTTACTTAATGGAAGCTATTTTATTAATATTAGCGGTAGTATTGCCATTATCTTTCGTATTAATTTTTTTAAGAAGATTAATAAGTAATTTAGGGGACGCTACAACAATAACGAAATTACAAGAGAGAAATGAGAAAAAAGAGTGAGTAAAGCACTATGCGTACGCATAGTGTTTTACTTGTGGTAAAATAAGAGCAGGAAACTCCTAAAGGTTGTATTTTACTGAAGGAGAGAAAAGTAAAATAAGAGGTATATGTATATATGAATAAGCGAACAGCGTTAATACTTGGTGCAAGTGGTTTAGTTGGACAAGAGATAACGCGTCTATTACTTGAATCAGATTACTACGATTCGGTTACTATTTTTGTAAGAGAGCCAATGCAATTGCAACATGAGAAGTTACAGCAGAAACAAGTTGATTTTTCGGTATTAGAGGAATATAAAGAGTTCTTTGCTGTGGATGATGTTTTTAGTTGCTTAGGAACAACAATAAAAAAAGCAAAAACAAAAGCAAATTTTAAAAAAGTAGATTATGAATATACGTTACGAGCTGCTTGTTTAGCTGAAAAACAAGGGGTACAAAATTTCCTTGTCGTGTCTTCTATGGGAGCGAATCCTAAATCATTTTTCTTTTATTCACAAGTGAAAGGGAAAATGGAAGAAGAATTGCAAAAGTTAGTGATCGGTGGTATTCACATTTTTAGACCATCATTATTAGTAGGAAATCGACAAGAATTTCGTTTCGGCGAACAAATGGCTGAAAAGTTATCTCGTATTATTCCTTTTATCTTTAAAGGGGCTTTCAAAAAGTATAAACCAATTTCAGCTAAAGATGTGGCGAAAGGGATGTATATAACCGCGCTGCGAGAAGAATCGGGTATCCATACTTATAATTCAAATGAAATTACAACGATAGAATAAATAAAACCGAGAAGAATGACTTCTCGGTTTTATTTATTCGTATGAATTTTCCCTGGCGCTCGCTTGTATTGATATGGTTCTTGCAATTCAAAGCCAAGTTCATTGGCCGCTATTCTCGGGAAGTACGGATTGCGAAGTAACTCACGTCCGATGAAAATTAAATCAGCTTCGTTATTGTTTAAAATTTGCTCTGCTTGTACTCCGGTCGTAATTAATCCAACTGCACCAGTTGCAATGTTAGCATGCTCTTTAATATGTTTAGCATATTGTACTTGATACCCAGGATAAACATCGATGTGTGCAGGGACAACAGCTCCAGAGCTACAATCGATTAAATCTACTCCTTGTTCTTTCATCCATTTTGTATACTGAACATAATCTTGAACTGTTAACCCTTCAGGATGATAATCATTTGCTGAAATACGGACAAATAACGGTCCGTTCCAAACTTCATTTATCGAGTCAATGATTTCGCGTAAGAAACGATAGCAGTTTTCAGGTGAGCCGCCGTATTCATCCGTCCGTTTATTAGTAAGTGGTGATAGGAATTCATTGATAAGGTAACCGTGAGCGCCATGTATTTCAATAACATCAAATCCAGCTTGTTTTGATCGTACTGCAGCTTGCTGAAAAGCTAATACAGTATTTTTAATTTGGTGTTTGCTCATTTCTATTGGCATTTTCATTGTTTCATTAAATGGAATGGCTGAAGGAGCTAACGCATCTGTTTCTAATTCTGCTTTTCTTCCGGCGTGAGCGAGTTGAATGGCAGCTTTTGCGCCGTTATCATGTATAAAAGTAGTCGTTTTATGTAAGCCTTCAATTAGGTTGTCATCCCAAATACCTAAGTCTTTGTTAGAAATTCGTCCTTCAGCTAACACCGCAGTTGCTTCAACCATAACTAAACCTACTTGGCCAGCAGCGCGAGTTCCATAATGAATGAGATGAAAATTCGTAACGCTGCCATCCTCATTCCCCGAGGAATACATACACATAGGCGACATAACGATACGATTTTTTAGTGTAACGTTCTTAATTGTATAAGGTGAAAAAAGCTTGGAATTCATCAAATAGCCTCCTTGATTGAATTTTCTTATATTTTACCATTCTCTTTTTTGTTTCTCTAATAAAACGCTTATACGAAAAATTTTGTATATTCGTGTTACAATGACTAATATGAACTGAATTGGAGGATGGCATATGTACCAGGCTTATTATGAAAGCGAATTAGGTTTGCTTGAAATTACAGCGAATCAAGAAGGAATTACGTCTGTTATATTTGTTGATGAACGACAAGAAGAAAATAAAAATGAAATGATAGAACAATGTATAAATGAGTTAGATGAATATTTTAAAGGGAAAAGAAAAGAGTTTACGGTCCCGCTGTCTGCGGAGGGAACAGCATTTCAAAAAAATGTATGGGATGCACTTTATACTATTCCATACGGCGTAAGTGCTTCATATTTAGATATTGCAGAGAAAGTTGGAAATATAAAAGCTGTACGGGCAATAGGAGGGGCAAATAGTCGGAATCCAATTTCAATAATTGTTCCATGTCACCGTGTAATAGGAAAGAGTGGAAAGCTTGTTGGATATGCTGGTGGTTTATGGAGGAAAGAGTGGTTATTAAAACACGAAGGTATTTTGAAATGACGTATGGATGGGAAGAGGGATTGTTTTGAAATGTATAAATTGTGGGCAACCTTGCGAGGAGGAACAGTTAAATTGTGCAAGTTGTCAGCGAAACTTGGATAATGAACAAGAGGAAGGTAGCTCGTTAATAGATAAAGAACTGGAAGTATATGTAGGGAGACAATATCCGTATTACAAAAGGAAATGGGATCTTGAGAATAAGCGGATTGCTAGGTGGAGCTGGAATGGTTGGGCTGCTATTTTCAATATAGGCTGGCTAGGATATCGTAAGTATTATGTACCAGCTGCTTTATTTATGTTGTTATTAGTAGCGTGTGATGCATTTTCGTATTATATGGGATTTAATGTAGCGTTGCCAATCATTAATATGGTGCCTCTTACGTTTTTATTACTCATTTTTATTCTGTTTGGAATGGGGATTTTTGCAAATGGATTATACTATCAATTTGCGGAAAGACGTATATACCGAATAAAAGCAAGAGAAATAAAAGATAAATCAGTTGAAAACTATCTAATCAATGATAGCGGCGGAACGAGCAAAATGGGAGCGACAATTGTTACTATTTTAGCAGTTGCTAGCATATTTTTTAGTCATTTCTTTTTTCCGACTGATCGAGACGTTATTCAAAAGGTTCGTACAAGCTCGCTTTATGAATATCCTTTCTTTTCAATAGGTGAATCTTTCGAAAATTATTTTCAAAATTCAGGTTGGATATATTATCGTGGAACGGAAGGGTTAGAATTAGTAGAATTCCAAGGATATAACACCGGAACGCCAAGACAAAAGGTGAAGATTCAATTTGTTGTCGATTATAAATTAGGTGAAGTGGAACCATACTCACTTATGGTTAATGGTGAATCTAAAACTGAAGAAGAGTTTTTGAAGCTGATGGAAGAAATATTTAAAGTTCAAAATCCATTTGATATAGAGGATGGATTACAAGTAAATGCTATTCAAGAAAGCGGCTGGAAAGAAATTTCCGATCGCTTTTTTCTATGTTTGTTAAAATAAATATTTAAAATAATCAGAATCTTTTGTATAATGAAATATATTATATAGGATTTAACTTATACATATAGATTGGGGGAAGGAAGAATGAAGAGAAAGACAACAACAATTGCTGCACTTGCGTTAACGACAAGTGTATTGGTTGCAGGATGTGGGAATGGTGAGAAGGCTTCGACAACGAAGAAAGAATCGAATAAGGGAATGGCCGATAAACAAGTTTTAAATTTGCTAGAAACAGCTGAAATTCCTTCAATGGATACATCTAAATCAACGGATTCTGTATCTTTCCGTGTATTTGTAAATGCAATGGAAGGTTTATATCGTCTAGATAAAGATAATAAACCAACACCAGGTATGGCAAAAGATGTGAAGATTAGTGAAGATAAAAAGACATATACATTTGAATTACGTGATGCGAAATGGTCAAATGGTGATCCAGTTCGAGCACAAGATTTTGTATATGCATGGCAACGTACATTAGATAAAGCATTAGCGGCAGAATATGCATTCATTTTATTTGATGTGAAAAATGCACAGAAAGTAAATAAAGGTGAATTACCAGCAGATCAATTGGGTGTTAAAGCGAAGGATGATAAAACGTTGGTAGTAGAATTAGAGCAACCAGCACCTTATTTTCTTGAGCTTACGTCGTTCCCTACATTTTTCCCATTAAATGAAAAATATGTGAAAGAGCAAGGAGATAAATACGGATTAGAAGCAGATAAATTAGTATATAATGGACCATTTACAATGAGTCAATGGAAACATGAACAAAATTATCAGTTGAAGAAAAATCCTAATTATTGGGATAAAGATACTGTAAAATTAGACGAAATTAATGTAAGTATTGTGAAGGAAACAAGCACGGGAGTAAATTTATATGATAGTGATCAAGCAGATCGAGTTATTTTAACTTCTGAATTTGTTGATAAATATAAAAAGAATAAGCCAGATGAATTTAAAACGAAGTTAGATCCACGCATATATTTCTTACGTTTTAACCAAAAAAATGCAACATTTAAAAACCAAAAAGTACGTGAAGCGATTGATTTAGCATACGATAAAAAAGGAATTGCTGATGTCATTTTAAATGACGGTTCATTGCCAGCATATTTCTTAGTACCTGAAAAATTCACGACAGGTCCGGATGGAAAAGATTTCCGCTCTGTAAATAAAAACTTCCGTGATAGTAAAGATAATGCAGAGAAAGCAAAAAAATTATGGGAAGAAGCGAAGAAAGAGCTTGGTCAAGATACAATTACGGTTGAATTACTAAACGATGATAACGGTAGCCGGAAAAAAGTAGGCGACTTTATTAAGGAAGAACTAGAGAAAAACTTGCCTGGTATTAAAGTAAATTTGAAACAGCAACCATACAAGCAGAAGCTAGATTTAGAAAAGAAATTCCAATACGAATTCTCATTATCTGCATGGAGCCCTGATTATCCGGATCCAATGACTTATATTGATATGTTTGTTACTGGAAGCTCATTTAATGAAATGGATTATTCTAATCCGAAGTATGATGATTTAGTAGCGAAATCAAAAGGAGAGCTATTAAAAGATGATAAAGCACGCTGGAATGCACTTGCGGAAGCTGAAAAAATCTTAATTGGTCAAGACGCAGCAATTTCTCCTACGTACCAACAAAGTACAGCTTATTTAGAGAAGCCGTTTGTAAAAGGCATTGCTAACCATACGTTTGGCGGGGACTTCAGTTATAAATGGGCATATATTACAAAAAAATAGTATAATAAAAGGTGAGTGAATTTTCGCTCATCTTTTATTTGTATAAGGAGGAATTATAGTTGTTAAGGGGAATCAATCATATTTGTTTTTCGGTATCTAATTTAGAAAACTCTATTATGTTTTATGAAAAAGTATTAGAAGGAGAATTATTAGTTAAAGGAAGAAAATTGGCTTATTTTAACATATGTGGAGTATGGATAGCGCTTAATGAAGAGACGCATATTTCGAGAAATGAGATTCATCAATCTTATACGCACATTGCATTTTCTGTTGAACAAGAAGACTTTAAATGTCTAATACAGCGATTAGAAGAAAATGATGTTCATATTTTACAAGGAAGAGAACGTGATGTAAGAGATTGCGAATCTATATACTTTGTTGATCCTGACGGTCATAAATTTGAGTTTCACTCAGGGACACTGCAAGACCGTTTAAATTATTATAGAGATGAGAAACCTCATATGACATTTTATTAGGGAGGGATAGCATTTGCATGCACTTGTAATTGGTGGAACAGGAATGCTAAAGAAAGTTTCTATGTGGTTTTGTGAGAAAGGATTTTATGTTTCTATTATCGGGCGAGATGAAGTGAAATTAGAAAATGTTAAGCGAATGAGTTCTGCACCAGAAAATATTACATGCCTTTCGTTAGATTATCATAATGATGAAGATGTAAAGCTAGCTATTAAAAGTACAATTGAGAAAAATGGCCCAATCACATTAGTTGTTGCATGGGTACACACAAGTGCAAAGCATGTACTATCAAATATTTGTAAAGAACTAGATTTGTCGTCTAAAACATATAGTTTATTTCATATTTTAGGTAGTAAAGCATCACGTATGCCTGCACAAAAAATAGGGAGTACGCGATGTATTTATCATAGAATTATTTTAGGTTTTATTTTAGAAGATACATATGGAAGATGGCTTACTCATGAAGAGATAGCTGATGGAGTTATAAAAGGGATTGAAAGTAAACGAGCGGAGTGGATTGTAGGGAGAGTTGAACCGTGGGAATTACGACCAACATGGTGAGGGGGAGTAAGAAATGAAAACAACTATATATGTAACAAGGCATGGTGAAACAGAGTGGAATGTAGCGAAGCGAATGCAGGGACGGAAAAATTCTGCTTTAACTGAAAATGGTATAGTTCAGGCGAAACAATTAGGGAATCGAATGAAAGATTTACCAATCCATGCGATCTATAGTAGTCCGAGCGAAAGAACACTTCATACGGCAGAGTTAATAAAGGGGGAACGTGATATACCCATTATAGCGGATGAGCATTTCTATGAAATCAACATGGGTATATGGGAAGGACAAACAATCGCGGATATAGAAAACCAATTTCCAGAAGAAGTGCATCTGTTTTGGAATGAGCCACATCTTTTTCAGTCAACATCAGGCGAAAATTTTGAGGCCGTTTATGAAAGAGTAATTGAAGGGATGCAGCTTCTTTTAGAGAAGCATAAAGGACAAAACATATTGATTGTTTCTCATGCGGCAGCAGCAAAATTACTTGTAGGGCATTTCGCGGGAATTGAAATAGAAAATGTGTGGGATGATCCATTTATGCATAGTGCCAGTTTGAGCATAATAGAATTTGAAGAGGGTATTGGTAAAGTGAAACAATTTGCAGATATAAGTCACTTTCAATAAATGTAAAAAAGGCCGCAAAACGGCCTTTTTTGGGTGGTATAAAAACTAGCAGTTACGTTTTTTATACCAGAAGTGATCGAATTTCTTATTTTTGCAAGATGGGAATTTATGTCCGCCTTTGCAATCATTCCATTTGTGTCCGCTATCGTGACAGTCTTTACCATGATCACATGAATCATCGCAAGAGTGACCGTGTCTGTTAGGGAAGAATTCGCATTTTTTACAGAAACTTCGTTTTGTCCAGAAAAATTTCTTTTCAAAGCGTATGCATTTTGTAATGAATGTACAATGTTTTCTGCGAGTACGTTTTGTAACTAATACGCATTCTTTTCTACGCGTTACTTTCGTAACGAACGTCCATTTTTGAACACGTACACGTGTACATTTCGTAACAAATGTCCATTTTTTTACGTGCGTACATTTTGTAACGAACGTACAATGTTTCACGCGAGTACATCTTGTTCTTGGACATTTACCCCCAGTTGTACATTTACATCCAGTTGTACAATGATGATGAGTGAATTTATCATCATCGCATTCAAAAGTACTTGGATCTTGGTGTAAGAAATCCTCCATCCCAGCACTTTTGATTTCTTCAACAGCTTTTCTAATATCACGTTTCATAGAAATCCTCCTTATCATGTATTAAAGTGAAAAGGTATTCTTTTTCCTTAACATGATATGTATGTAGGCATCTTTCTGAACAGGACAAGAGTGTAATTTTATATAAATAGATGATTGCGGATGTATGGACAAGACAAGGCGCATACATTGAATGAAGAGAACTGAGAAGGGATGAGAAAACATGCTGCCTTCATATGATTTTTTTGTTCATCCAATGTACTTAGTGGAATTGAAAAAGGACATTTGGTCAGATAGTCCAGTGCCAGCAAAATTAACTTATGGAAAAAAGAAGTATGATATTGATATCGTATACCGAGGAGCTCATATTCGCGAATTTGAGAAAAAGTCTTATCATGTTATGTTTTATAAGCCTAAAAAATTTCAAGGTGCGAAAGAGTTTCATTTGAATTCGGAGTTTATGGATCCGTCTCTCATACGAAATAAATTATCTTTAGATTTTTTTCATGATATTGGTGTACTTTCGCCAAAATCACAACATGTATTTATAAAAATTAATGGTCAAATTCAAGGTGTGTATTTACAGTTAGAATCGGTTGATGAAAATTTTTTGAAAAATAGAGGATTACCGAGTGGTTCTATTTATTATGCGATAGATGATGATGCGAATTTTTCATTAATGAGTGAACGAGATAAAGATGTTAAGACAGAGCTCTTTGCGGGTTATGAATTTAAATATTCGAATAAAAATAGTGAAGAACAACTGAGTGAATTTGTATTTCAAGCGAATACTTTGACGAGGGAAGCCTATGAAAAAGAAATTGGGAAGTTTCTACATGTAGATAAATATTTACGATGGTTAGCAGGAGTTATTTTTACGCAAAACTTTGATGGTTTCGTTCATAACTATGCACTATATCATAACGATGAAACAAATTTATTTGAAGTTATACCGTGGGATTATGATGCGACTTGGGGGCGAGATGTACAAGGGAGACCACTTAATCATGAATATATTCGCATTCAAGGGTATAATACGTTAAGTGCAAGATTGCTAGACATACCTGTATTTAGAAAGCAGTATCGAAGTATTTTGGAAGAAATATTAGAAAATCAATTCACAGTTTCGTTTATGAGGCCGAAAGTAGAAGGGTTGTGTGAATTGATTCGCCCATATTTACTACAAGATCCATACATGAAAGAAAAATTAGAAACATTTGATCAAGAGGCTGATATGATTTATGAATATATAAATAAAAGAAGAAAGTATATACAAGACCACTTACATGAATTAGATTAATTTTGAAAGAGATTGAAACGTTATCAATCTCTTTTTTTTGTATAATAAAGATGTATCAATAAAAATGAAGTAATATATTTGATAGAGAATGGGGATGCGGATATATGACGATTAAATGGATTGATTGGGTAAAACAAATACAATCTATAGCTCAAGCGGGTTTAACGTATTCTAAGGATGTGTATGATATTGAGCGTTTCCAGCAATTACGAGATATTTCTATTTCAATGATGTCACATTACACGAAAACAGATTGGGAAGTCGTAGAGAAATTATTTGCACGTGAGACAGGCTATCAAACACCTAAAGTTGATATAAGAGCGGTTGTTTTTCAAAATGAAAAGTTATTATTTGTGAAAGAAAAAAGCGATGGGAAATGGGCATTGCCAGGTGGATGGGCTGATGTCGGTTATACGCCAACCGAAGTTGCAGCAAAAGAGGTTTTCGAAGAGACTGGTTATGAGGTAGATCATTTTAAGTTACTAGCTATATTTGATAAAGAAAAACATCAACCCTCTCCATCGGCGACGCATGTATATAAGATTTTCATTGGATGCGAGATTATTGGTGGAGAAAAGAAAACTAGTATTGAAACAGAAGAGGTGGAGTTTTTTGGTGAAAATGAATTGCCTAATTTATCAATTGCTAGAAATACAGAAGACCAAATTAAAGAGATGTTTGCCTACATGAAGGACCCGCAGAAAGAGAAATTAATAGATTAATCCTGCTTGAATTGTACATATTGTTAAAATGAAGATATTGGCAGATTGCAGCCTTTATGTAATAATGGGATGGTATGTGAAGAAAAAAGGAGATAAAAAAGAACATGTTAGCAAACATAATAGATCAGTTATTGCAATTTTTTGCAAGCTTAGGTTACTTTGGAGTAGCTCTTGCTTTAATGATTGAAGTAATCCCGAGTGAAATTGTACTTTCGTATGCTGGCTTTTTAGTAGCGAATGGTAAAATTAGTTTTGTGGGTGCAGTTATCGCCGGAACGATTGGTGGTACTTTAGCGCAAATCTTTTTATACTGGCTTGGATACTACGGAGGGCGTCCGGTTGTAGAGAAATATGGGAAATATCTACTTATTAATAAACATCATTTAGACATAGCGGAAGGTTGGTTTAAGCGTTATGGAGCAGGCGTAATATTTTCTGCGCGCTTTATCCCAGTAGTACGTCATGCGATCTCTATTCCAGCAGGGCTAGCTAAGATGCCATTAAAACTATTTACACTTTATACGGTTGTAGCGATCATTCCATGGTCAATTCTATTTATATACTTAGGTGAAAAACTTGGTGGGAATTGGCGACAAATTAAAGAGTATGCATCTGATTACACACATTACATAATTATAGGAGCTGTTCTTTTTATTGCTCTATACTTTGGTTTAAAGTATTTCAAAAAGAAAAAAGCAGCGCGTTAAAGTCAATGATTTTTCATTGGCTTTTTTTGTTTGTTTCGGTTCTAAAGAAAAGGAGTTGTCCATAATGTGTAATAATAAAGCGTAGCGGAGGAATGTGATGAAAGGGTCACCGTTTATACGTGGAACGATATTTTTAACGATGGCAACGATGATATCAAAAATGTTAGGGTTTATATATGTTATACCATTTACAGCGATGGTCGGTACGAGTGGTTACGTTCTATACACATATGCATATCGTCCTTATACCATCATGCTCAGTATAGCAACAATGGGATTACCGCTAGCTGTTTCAAAGATGGTATCAAAATATGATCAACTGAATGATTATCATACGGTTAAGAGAGTGTTGAAAAGTGGAATCGTGTTTATGTTTATAATGGGAGTCATTTCGTGTTTTACGTTATATATGCTAGCTCCGCATTTAGCTAAACTTGTCATCGATGGGAATGATCAAACGGGGAATAGTGTAGGAGCGGTTACTACTAATATTCGAATTGTAAGTTTTGCGTTAATACTTGTGCCAGTAATGAGTTTATTAAGGGGCTTCTTTCAAGGATTCCAATCGATGGGGCCTTCTGCATTAAGTGTAGTTGTAGAGCAATTTTTTCGGGTTTTAACCATTTTAATAGGAAGCTTTGTCGTTTTATATGTTTTAAAAGCTTCTGTTTCGCTAGCAGTTGGTATTTCAACGTTCGGTGCATTTATGGGAGCTGTAGGTGGATTAACTGTTTTAAGTGCGTATTATATAAGAAGGAGAAGGCACTTAAAGAAAAAAGAGATGGAAAGTATACCACAAACAACGAAATCTTTTTTCTCATTGTATAAGGAGCTCTTTACATATTCTATTCCTTTTGTTGTGGTGGGCTTAGCAATTCCGTTGTATCAGACGATTGATACATTTACAATTAATAAACTACTTATACAAATAGGGTATATGCAAGGAGAAGCGGAAAAAATTAATGCGATAATTGGTCTTGTTCAAATGGTTGTGCTTATCCCGGTATCCGTTGCGACAGCTTTTAGTATGTCTCTCGTACCAGAGATGACGAAAGCTTACACAGCAGGAAATACGAAGCTATTGTACAAACATTTTACGAGAACAAATGTATTAGTAGTAGCAATTACGGTACCGGCGGCAATTGGAATGATGGTGTTAGCCAAACCTGTATATACTCTTTTATTCGGTGCTGGAAATGATCCAGAGATGGGGAGAATCATTTTACAGTATTATGCTCCTGCTTGCATACTATTTTCTCTTTTTACAGTAACGGCTGCTATGCTACAAGGAATCAATCAACAGCAGAAGACGGTGCTAGGACTAGTGATTGGAATTATTGTGAAGATAGTTTTAAATATTGTATTGCTTCCGTATTTCGATTATGTAAGTTTTATCATTTCAACATACGCGGGTTATACGATTTCAGTCGGGTTTAACTTGTGGATGCTTTCTAAATATGTTATAAAGGCAACATAAGCTTTTAAGGCAGAGAGCACTCTGTCTTTTTCTATGTTTATCCCGCTTTAACGGGCAGTGAGACCCTCACCTCAAAATTCAGCGAAAAAAAGAAGTTTGGTTGGGGGCGGATAACCCGTAAAAGCCCGATTTGTAAGGGCTAATAATTGGTGAGGATGAAGCCCCCCACTGATTAAAGTTTCACTTTATAATATTTTTCTTATAAAAACGTTTTCAAAATAATTTTTCTATTGAAATTTAAACGTATGTTTCATATGCTGAGAATGGCGGTTTAAAAACTGTGATTTAAGAGAGGTAGATTCCTACATGTAAAAAGAATCGGGGTGATAGTATGTTAAATATATATTTAACAGACCGAAACGGAAAACTACAAGAGATTGAGGAAATGCAAAAGGGGTGCTGGATTAATGTACTTCATCCAACAGAAGAAGAAATTCAATATCTAGTACAAACTTTAAATGTAGACTTAGATTTCATTAAAGACCCTTTGGATGATGAAGAACGCTCTCGTATTGAAAAGGAAGACAATAATACTTTAATTATCGTGGATATTCCGACAGTTAGACATGATGAAGAAGGAAATTCGATTTATGACACGATTCCAATAGGTATGATTGTGATGCCGGATTGTTTTGTTACAATCTGCTTAGAAGAGAATCCAATTTTTGAACGTTTTATTAATCAACGTATTAAAGAATTTTATACGTTTAAGAAGACGCGCTTTGCACTTCAGCTCTTATATACGATTTCTACTTATTATTTAAGATACTTAAAGCAAATAAATCGAAAAACAATTGATTTAGAGCATCAATTAAATCAGTCAATGAAAAATAAAGAGATTTTCACATTGTTAGGCCTTGAGAAAAGTTTAGTATACTTTACAACGTCATTAAAGGCTAATAAAATTGTAATTCAAAAGTTAATGCGTAATAGTACATTTTTAAAAATGTATGAAGACGATCAAGATTTATTAGAAGATGTATTAATTGAAAATAAACAGGCTATTGAAATGGCGGAAATATATAGTCACATTTTAAGTGGAATGATGAATACTTTTAGCTCCGTTATATCAAATAATTTAAATAGTGTTATGAAACTGTTAACGTCAATTACGATCATTTTATCTTTACCGACGATGGTTTCTAGTTTCTTTGGAATGAACGTAAAGGTTCCGTTTGAAGGGGAAGCCCACGGTTTTGTAATTGTACTCATCATATGTGTAACACTATCTTTCACGTTAGCTTTTGTTTTTTGGAAGAAACGTTACTTTTAACGATAAGAAAGCTGCTCTAGCATAGTTATATAACTACGCTAGAGCAGCTTTTTTGCTATGAAATCTCAAATTTTGAATAGAATATAACTTGTACAATGTAATGTATATAAAGGGTATGTATGCCATATAAACCTTGTTCAATTAATGAAATGGGGTTAAAATTACATATTGTTAATGAAAAGTTGGAGGAAATACATCATGGAATTGTTTCAATTACCGAAAGCATTCCTGCAAATGAATACAATTTTTATCTCCATATTGATCGAAGCACTTCCTTTCGTGCTCATTGGTGTATTTATTTCAGGATTCATTCAAATGTTCGTGACAGAAGATATGGTGGCAAAATGGATGCCGAAGAACCGATTTCTGTCTGTTTTATTAGCTACTTTTTTAGGTATGTTGTTTCCAGGTTGTGAATGTGGAATTGTTCCGATTGTAAGACGATTAATTGGAAAAGGCGTTCCACCATACGCAGGGATTGCATTTATGTTAACTGGACCTATTATTAATCCAGTTGTATTATTTGCTACTTATGTTGCCTTTGGGAGTAGTATGCACATGGTATGGTATCGTTCTATTGTAGCGATTATCGTAGCCATTATCGTTGGAATTATATTATCCTTTATGTTTAAAGAACTTCAATTAAGAGATGATCACTTCCCAGAAGTGAATAATAAGCGTCCACTGCGTAAAAAAATGTGGGATGTATGTACACACGCTGTTGAGGAATTCTTCTCAATGGGAAAATATTTAGTACTAGGTGCGTTAATTGCAGCAGCGGTACAAACGTTTGTACAAACTTCAACACTTCTTGCTATTGGACAAGGTCCGTTTTCTTCATCAGCTGTTATGATGGGACTTGCTTATATATTATCACTTTGTTCAGAGGCAGATGCATTTATCGCTTCTTCGTTCCAAAGTACGTTTTCAACAGCTTCACTTGTCGCGTTCCTCGTTTACGGACCGATGGTGGATATTAAAAATATGTTTATGATGCTTGCGACATTTAAAACTAAATTTGTAATTGTTGTTATAGTTACAGTTACTCTTGTTGTTTATGCAAGCTCACTACTCATTTATGCGATGGGGTGGTAGGTTATGTTTCGAGCATATATATTATTAGGTTTTACAATATTAATTGCGCAGCTTCATATTTCCGGTAACATTACGAAGTATATCAATATGAAGTATGCCTATTTATCAACAACAGCAGCAATTATTTTAGGTTTCTTAACGATTATACAAATTATCGTCGTTTTCCAAAAAGAGCACCAAAAGGAAAAAGAGAAAAATGATTGCAGTTGTGACCATAGCCATTGCGGGCATGATCATTCAAAAGATGAGAATACATGGTGGAAAAAAGCATTTTCGTACTCCTTGTTTTGTTTTCCAATTATCTCAGGGTTATTTTTCCCAATTGCGACGTTAGATTCGGATATTGTTAAAGCGAAAGGATTTCACTTTCCTGTTGCACAAGCAGAAAGTAAGGATCCATTTATGACAAGACAATTTCTAAGACCTGATACGAGCATTTATTACGGGAAAGAAGGATACCGTGGTGTAATGGAAAAAGGGAAGAAAGAGTTTGTTACGAAAGACAATATTAATTTGAAAGATGAAGACTTCCTAAAGGGTATGGAAACAATTTATAATTATCCTGGCGAGTTTACTGGGAAAAAATTATCTTTTAAAGGGTTTGTTTTTAGGGATGATTCTTCTAAAAAAGAACAATACTTCTTATTCCGTTTCGGTATTATACATTGCGTAGCAGATTCTGGTGTGTATGGTATGTTAGTGAAAAAGCCAGAAGGCGTAGAGTGGAATAATGATGACTGGATTCAAGTAGAAGGAGAGATAACTACTGAGTTTTATCAGCCGTTTCATGCGAATATTCCTGTATTAGAAGTAACAAAATGGAATAAAGTTGAACAGCCGAAAGAACAATATGTATTTAGAGGAGCCGATTGATAAAATCGGTTCTTTTTTGTGGACTAAAAGTTCTGAATGTTGTTAATATTAAACGTGTAGTTCATTTAGTATAGTGATTATTGAAATATTAGGGATAAATCATTAAAGGGGTGATAACAATGACAGAAGTAAAGGGGAAAACAGCCAATGAGTCAAGGGTGTTCAAAACGAGCCGAGTATTCCCAACAGATTTAAATGATCATAACACGCTATTTGGTGGGAAGATATTAGCGGAGATGGATATGGTTGCTTCTATTTCAGCATCCAGACATTCGAGAAAGGAATGTGTCACAGCATCTATGGACTGGGTCGATTTCTTACATCCTGTTCGTTCTTCAGATTGTGTTAGTTATGAATCTTTCGTAATTTGGACGGGAAGAACTTCGATGGAAGTGTTTGTGAAGGTAGTAGCTGAAGATTTAATTTCAGGTGAGAAGCGTATAGCGGCAACGTCATTCGTTACTTTTGTGGCACTTAGTAAGGAAAATAATCCAGTTCCAGTACCGCGTGTTATCCCTGAAACAGAAGAAGAGAAAGAATTACATCGTATTGCTGTGTTACGTGCAGAACAGCGTCATATACGTAAGGCAGAGAGTAAGAAAGTAGCCACATTGTTAACCTTTTGAGATGAATATTTAGCCATTTAAGTTGCTATAGCAGTCGGAAATGGTTTTAAAATGAAAAGCGGACACCTAAAAATAGGTGTCCGCTTTTATAGTTTTTTCATCCACATATCATATGACAGTAGCTACTTAGCAGAAGCAAGCAGCACCGACGATGATTAAGAGGATAAATAATACGACTAATAGCGCAAATCCATTACCATGTGCGAAGCCCATTGTTATTTCCTCCTTTTATTTTAAGATACAACATACAATATGCAAATGAGCTATTGTTTGATATGGACATATATCATGCAATGACATATTTTCTTGAATGATAATGTAATAAAAAAGGGAAGATATAGAAATAACAGTAAGTGGAGAAAGGAATTTATCCATGAAGCACTTTTTCGCTATAATCCTTTGTTTAATAGGTGTATTCATTTGGATGAACATCGATGTGGAAATGGGGAAGGAAATGGCTAGTGAATATGAATTAGGACAAGTTCGATTAGGTGAATTTCAATTATATACGAACGGTGAAGAGTTATATAGAAAATTATTTGAGGATATAAACGATGCAGAAAAGTATATATATATCCATTTTTATATTGTAGGAAAAGATGAAATAAGCCAAGAGTTTTTACAGTTATTAGAGAAAAAAGCATCTAGCGGAGTAGAAGTGAAATTGTCAGTCGATCGGATAGGTGGATATAAGCTGAAGAAAAAGGTAATTAGCCGATTAAAGGAAAACGGTGTGAAGTTTACATTTAGTAAAAAACCGAAACTGAAAAATGTGTTCTATTCTTTGCATCAACGGAATCATAGACGTATTGTTACGATAGATGGAAAGGTATCATACGTCGGTGGTTTTAATATCGGAAAGGAGTACCTTGGACAAAATCCAAAGTTTGGGCCATGGCGTGATTATCACGTGCGCATCCATGGTGAGGGTGCAGCGGATATGGAAAGAAAGTTCGCCGAAGATTGGAAAGAAGATACAGGAGAAAAAATGCCTATACATGAAAGTATACCTACATTAGGGAATGTGAAATATCAATATTTATTTTCAAATGGAAAAGGCTTATGGGAAAAGTATGGGGCACTTTTAAAAAAGGCTAAAAAGTCTTTAATTATCGCTACACCATATTTTGTACCAAGTAAAGAAATGGTGAAAGAGTTAAAAGCTGCATTAAATCGTGGTGTTAATGTGAAAATTCTCGTGCCATTTAAAAGTGATGCCATATTGTTAAAACAAGCTGCCTATCCATATTTGAAAGATATGTTACATGCTGGAGCGGAGATTTATCAATATCGAAATGGATTTTTTCATGGGAAAGTAACAATTATTGATGGAGAAATTGTTGATATTGGGACAGCGAATTTTGATAATAGAAGTTTTTATTTAAATTGTGAGTCTAACTGTATCATATATGATAAAACAGTTGTTGATGAAGTATGGAGTCGATTACAGGTAGACTTTCATAAATCAAAACGATTTTCTGAAGAAGATTTTGAGAAAATTAGTAGATGGGATTGGTTTTTAGCGAGAATAGCGAATGTTTTAGCATCATATTTATAGTATATGGACAAAAGAGAAGGGAGGCGCTTTAATGGACTGTATGAAAGAATTAATGAAATATAGTTATATGCTAATATACAAGGTTGGAGAGTATGCTGGAAAGGTCAGAGACGAAGAATTAAAAAATCTATTACAGCACCATTTACCATATATGTTACAAGCATATAATGAACAAGTAAATTTTCAAGAAGGAGAGAATGTGCAGCATATAACCTGTGAAACAATGGAGTTTGATTTGCATGAAATGGGAAAGGAAACAGTTAGTAAATATACAGGGGATATTCATATTGCAACCAGTTATATTGCGCATTTGAAACGATTAGCTTTAAAGTTTGCTCAAGTTGCAGTGGAAGTTGCTAACCCAGAGTTTCGCTCATTTTTGGAAAATTGTTTCCTGAAAATGAACCGTTACGCTTATAGTGTGTGGCAATATGTTATGAAGAAGGAATATAAGATTACACATCTATATGAAAATGAAAAGTTTGCATGAGAAACTAAGGCGAAATGGTATGCGCCTTAGTTTTTTTTACGTCTATTGAGAGAAAAAACTAGTTTTATTGTGTATCGATTGGAAATGAAATATATAAATTAAAATTAGGTTTTGTTATCGGAAAATTTACAAAAATTTACCGTATATTTACTGTTTTTCAATCTCTCCTTTAAAAATAGAGAGTAATATGAGGTTGTACATATTCTATCACAAGGAGGAAACGCAAATGAACAAATGGGTTAAATCATTAACTGCTATGGCACTTGCAAGTTCTTTATTAATGGTAGGTTGTAGTAAAGGTGAGGACAAGAAGAAAGAAGACGACACAACAACACAACAAGAGGACAAAAAGGATAAAGAAACAAGCGGAACCGAGAAGTCTACTGATTCTAAAGAAAAGAAATAAAGTAATAATAAAGCTTCCTCTTATATATGAGGAAGTTTTTTTGTTGTAAATTGACTGAGATTATTGAAAAATAGAAAGAGAATGAAAGAGGGGGAAAACAAATGAAAGTATGTATATTGGGAGCAACAGGACGAGTAGGTTCAAACATAATTAATTTAGCATTAAAGGATTCAGCTGAAGTGACTGCATTAGCGCGTGATTTAAATAGAATAGAAATACAACATGAAAGGTTAAGAGTGATAGAAGGGAATGTATTGAACGAAAATGATATAAAGAAAGCGATAGAAGGAAGTGATATAGTAATTAGTGCACTTGGAACGGATCAAAATGGAACATTAGCGAAGAGTATGCCACAAATTATAAAGAAAATGGAAGAAGATGGGGTTCGTAGGATCATAACAATAGGAACAGCTGGTATTTTACAAGCAAGAACAGATCTAAATTTATATCGTTTTCAATCAACGGAATCAAAAAGGAAAACGACAACGGCAGCGGAAGATCATTTGGCTGCATATAAGGTACTAAGTAATAGTAATAATTTATGTTGGACAGTTGTTTGTCCGACACATTTAATAGATGGTGAGGCGACAGAGGTATATCGAACTGAAAAAGATATATTGCCAGAGGGTGGATCAAAAATTACAGTGGGTGATACAGCACACTTTGCATGGGATCTATGTAAGAAAAATATATATGAAAATAGTCGAGTAGGTATTGCATATTAAAAAACCATCCCGAAGTCGGGATGGTTAAAAGATGATATAACACAAGAAGATGATAATCATAATGATTTGGAGAATTGCTTTCGCTACTGTACTGCTTAAAAAACCAACTACAGTAGCGACTCCAACTAGAAAAGCATCTTTTGGCGATTTTTTATGTACTAGTTCTGTTATAAATACTGATAAGAACGGTATGATAATAAGTCCGAATGGTGGGAAGAAGAACGAGCCGACAATGATAGAAATCATTCCGACACGTTCACCCCATTTAGAACTACCGTATTTTTTTAAGAAATATCCATTTGCAATAAAATCAGCAACGAAAATGAAAAGAGTGAAAATGACTTGAATAATCCAAAAAGAAGTTGTTAATTCGCCTCCATTTATACCGAAATGGTAAATCAAATATCCAGCCCAGACAGCTAGTATGCCAGGGATAATTGGATAAATAAAGGCGAGAAATGAAACAACGAAACAGGCAATGATACAAATTGTTAATAAAACAGTCACTTTATAGCTCCTTTTTAATATCTAGTTTATGTACAGCAACTTTTTTGACTTGATGTCCATCAAGTTCTAATACTTTAAATTGAAAACCAGCGTATTCAATGGAATAGCCAGCTTCAATATTTAAGTCAACTGCTTGGGAGAGAAGCCATCCTCCGATTGTATCTAAATCACTATCATCAATATGTAGGCCAAACATATCATTTACTTCAGAAATAAGCACCTTTCCATCTAAAACAGTAAGCTTAGGTGTACGCTTTTCAATCATAGGTGATTCATCAGCATCGAATTCATCTTGAATTTCTCCAATGATTTCTTCAAGAATATCTTCCATCGTTAAAAGTCCGGCAGTACCACCATATTCATCCATAACGATTGCCATCTGAACGCGATTTTTTTGAAGGTGGACTAACGTTTTACGAATTGGAACTGTTTCAAATACAGTTAGAACAGGATGTATATAAGATTCAAGTGGTTTATAAATACCTTTCGTTTGATCATGGAATACTTCTTTCGTATTGATCATCCCAATGATATCATCTTTATCTTTTTCAATGATTGGATAGCGTGTATATTTTTCAGTAGCGACGATATCCATATTTTCTTCTAACGTATTTTCAGTAGACAAGCAAATCATTTCGGTACGAGGAACCATAATTTCTTTCGCAACTCGATCATCAAATTCAAAAATGTTATTTACATATTTATATTCGGTTTGGTTTATTTCACCGCTTTTAAAACTTTCACCTAAAATGAGTCGCAATTCCTCTTCAGAATGAGCAAGTTCACTTTCCTTCGCAGGTTCTAATCCGAGTAGTTTTGTGAAAAATATAGCTGTACTATTGAGTAGCCAAATGAATGGATACATAATTTTATCAAATAAAATAAGCGGTCTTGCAAATTTGAGTGTGATTGCTTCTGCTTTTTGAATTGCGAAAGACTTTGGAACTAATTCACCTAATACAACGTGGAAAAATGTAATAACACTAAAAGCAATAACAAAAGATAAAGTGTTAGCCATTGTTCCAGTAATATTAATTTTTTCAAAGAGCGGTCGTAGTATATGTTCCACAGTCGGTTCACCAAGCCAACCAAGCCCTAAAGAAGTGATTGTAATTCCGAGCTGACAAGCTGATAAATAAACATCTAAATTAGATAGGACGCTTCTTGCAGCTAAAGCTTGTTTATTACCTTCATTTGCAAGTTGGTCAATTCGACTTTTTCGTACTTTTACAACAGCGAATTCTGATGCAACGAAAAAGCCAGAAATAAGAATAAGTACAAAGATGAGAAAAATATTTAATATGTCCAAGCGTGTTCTCCATTCCAAGGTCTGGAATAAAGATGTCACCTCCTGCAATTATGTTATACTTTTATAATAAATCCAAATGAAAAGAATAGTCAAAGGAAAAGGGTAAATATTGGTATGTTTCTGTAATAGTTTTTGAATTTGCTGTTATTTTGTCCGCTATACAAAAGGAATAACCCCCTACTTTTAGATTATAGAGGGTTATTTTAAATTAAGGTTTTGGAACACTTCTCGTTAAAGTGTATGACTGTTGCTTGGAGTAGTTTGTGGTCCATAGTGTTTGAAGGAAAGAAAGTATGCTATATGGGATATAGAGTAGTAATAAGCCGATTGTAACAATTATAGGTGAATTTCCGCCAAATTGAACGATAAATTGTAACAGTCCATTTGCATGAAAAACGCATTCCATAAAAACGAATGAAAGAATAATGGAACCTAAAATTGATTTATGATTTGAAGTAAGCGCTAAAAACAATGTGTCTACAAGAAAAGAATCATGTTTTATTTCATATTCATTTGTGTTTTTTAAGAAAGGAATCCATTTTTTTACTGCTTGCATAACGATAATCATGGAAGTACTACATACGATGATAAATGATGAGTAGTAAGGAAGGTTTATAAATTGTGCGATGTATAGAAGTAGTAATAAGACTGAACATTGTAATACTACAGTGCAAAAAGAGTAAGGTATCCATTTCAATACAGTAGTAAACTTTTTAAACGAGTTAGGTACTTTGAAAAATAAATGGCCGATACCCAAACTTATGAAAAATCCGATCGCAAGGGTAAAAGTAAAACGAACAATCGATATAAAATATATTTCCCATATGTAAGGGAATAATGGTGTTGAATGATTAGAAGTATGTATCATTTGGTTTGCTGAGAAAAAGATAGATTCATGCATCCAATCAACCTTTGGAATTGATATAGAAGAAAGCTGTGCGAAGTTTTGAAAAATGCTAATAAATCCATTTTGATAAGAGTAATTGTGTGTAATAAAAAGAGCTGGAATAGGACTTATGGCAAAAATAAAAATAACACCAATTATAAATTTACATATATGTGAGCGTAATAAGGACATATAACCACCTACTCTTAGAATATTCAGAAAATTCTTATTCTTATTTTAGCTTTTTTTGAAAGAAGTTACAATATATTTTTCATTTAGTAATTCAGAGAGAAGATTTGATAGCAAAAATATACAAGTGAAGGATTCATGAATAAATTATGACAAGAAAATGAATAATTTTCAGAAAAATAAAATAAATTATTTATTTTTTTCTGAAAATATAATATAGTTATGGCACAGAAAGTATTTTAACATAAGGAGGCTTTTTATGAGGATTAAAGGGAATTACGTGCCGAAAAGGGAAGTTTTACTGTGCTCAAGTTCGATTACGATTGGGGAAGCGTTAGAGCATTTAAATAAAACGGGGTATCGTTGTGTACCAGTTTTAGATGAAAAAAAAGAGAAATTTTTAGGGAATATATATAAAGTAGATATTTTAGAATATAAAGGATCACTTGATGAGAGTGTAATACAATTATTAAACGATAAAGAAGGATTTGTGAGAGAAGATTCATCTTTCTTTAAAGTATTTTTTACAATAAAAAAATTGCCTTATTTATCAGTAGTTGATGAAAAAGGGGTTTTCCTTGGAATTTTAACGCATAAAAAAGTTTTTGAGTTATTAGAGGATGCATGGGGCGTTCACTCTAGTAAATACTCTGTCATGATTGGAACGCAAGACTATAATGGAGCAATCCAAAAATTATCGACAGTTTTAAAGAAATACACTGGTATTCAAAGTTTGATGACTTTTGATAATGATGCCTTATTAGTTCGTAGAATTATGTTTACATTAGGAGAAGAGTTTAACGACGGTGAATTAGAGACATTATTGAAAGATTTAGAAGATCACGGATTTAGAGTTGTGTATGTGGAAGAGATGAAAAATCCACGTGAAGTTGAAACGATAGAGTAACATACAAAAGCCATCTAATTATATTATTAGATGGCTTTTGTATGTTACGTGTATAAAGTTATTTGAAAATAACAATTGAATAATAGGTGAGATTGTAACAATATTTGTGTAAGAGAATAAAAAATGTAGATAATTTCGATTTTCAAAAAAATCAATTTGAAAATATGTTTTTATTTTGCAACTAAATATGTTACTATATGTGTGATAAAAACAAAGAGGTCTGACATCTACACTCCACGTAATAACACTCTAATGATTTAAAAATTCAAAAAAATCAAAATTCAAAATAATAATTGTATTAATGATTAGAGTAAAAATAAGGGGAATGGAGAAATTATGGAGAAAGACACTGCTTTGTAAGGGGCATATTTTATCATCTTGAGCAGAGAGGAGGATGCATAGCATATTGTAAAATATAGAGATAAACAATGAAAAAGTGCTATGCAAATGAAGAGCATGAAGGGACGTTTAAGGCCAGGTGATACGGTAGCAATTGGTTTAATGCTATTTGCATTATTTTTAGGAGCAGGAAATTTAATTTTTCCGCCAGTTTTAGGTCAACAAGCAGGAGAGAATGTTTGGATTGCTACAATAGGATTCCTTGTAACGGGAGTCGGATTACCCCTACTAGCTGTAACAGCTGTCGCGTTTGTAGAGGGGGACTTGAAAGCGCTATCTTCTAGAGTCCACCCTATATTTGCGTTTATTTTCCCATTGATTAGTTATTTAGCAATTGGACCATTTTTCGCGATTCCTCGTACTGGAGCTGTTTCGTTTGAAATGGGTATGAAGCCGTTTTTATCAGAGGCAATGGTTTCAGAGTGGTACATGCTATTTCTTTTCACGATAGTTTTCTTCGGAATAACGTGGTATTTATCATTAAATCCATCTAAATTAGTGGATTGGTTCGGAAAGTTTCTTACACCATTATTAGTATTAATTGTCGCTGTTATTGTCGGAAAGGCAATTATTGATCCAATTGGAGAGCCAGCTGCGCCGTTAGCTGCTTACAAAGAAAATGCTTTCTTTGGTGGATTTATTCAAGGATATTTAACGATGGATGCAATTAGCGCGCTTGTATTCGGAATTGTCGTTGTACAAGTTATCCGCTCTAAAGGGATAAAAGAGAGTAGTCAAATTGCAAAAATAACAGTAGTATCAGGTATTATTGCTGTACTTGGTTTAACGTTAATTTATTTATCACTTGCTTATCTTGGTTCAACAAGTACATCACTCGGTATCTCAGAAAACGGTGGCCTTATTTTAACGAATGTTGTAAATGAGCTATATGGGACGAGTGGTAAAATTTTATTAGGGCTTGTTATTATACTCGCTTGTTTAACAACTTCTGTTGGGTTAACATCTGCGTGTGCAGGTTTCTTTACAAACTTATTCCCAAAACTTTCGCATAAAACGATTGTAACAATGGTATGTGTATTTAGTTTAATTGTATCTAACCTAGGTTTAACACAATTAATCGCAGTAACATTACCTGTGTTAATGATCATTTATCCAGTTGCAATTGTATTAATCGTACTTTCGTATTTCCATAAGTGGATTGGGAAGCGTAATACAATTTATATTGGAGCTATTTTAGGTGCATTGTTAATTAGTTTCTTTAACGGTTTAGAAAGTGCGAAAATTAAAATTGACGCGATTTCTAATGTACTACAAATGTTACCGTTATATAACGAAGGAATCGGATGGTTAATTCCATCATGTATTGGCGGAATTCTCGGTTTCTTCTTCTATAAATCAAATGAATCAAGTGAATTACAAAAGAAAGGTGCTTAGGCACCTTTCTTTTTTTGAAGGGGATTTTTGTATTTTGTCTAAGTAATAATTGGGGGGAATGATAAATGGCTAATTTTGAAGATTTTTTAAATTTGGATTTGAGAATTGGAACTGTAATACATGCAGAGGAATTTAAAGAAGCGAGAGTACCAGCGATTAAACTAGCAATAGATTTTGGAGAAATCGGGATAAAGCAGTCAAGTGCTCAAATTACGAAAAGGTATATTCCAGAAGATTTAATCGGTCAACAAATCGTTGCTGTTGTAAACTTTCCACCAAAGCGTGTAGCTGGATTCAAATCAGAAGTGCTTGTGCTTGGTGGTGTTCCTGAAGCTGATGATGTTGTGTTACTTCAGCCTAATATGGAATTGCCAAATGGAACAAAAATTAGCTAGGGTGAAGGTAGGGGCTAATATGGATATCGGACGAGAATATTTGCAATGTGCGATTTCGAACTTTAAAGCAACAAAGAAACAAGGGGAACGGGCACTTTCTCAATTATCATATGAACAAATACAATGGTCTTCTCATGAAGAAACAAATAGTATAGCGATTATTATTAAGCATCTGCACGGTAATATGCGTTCTAGATGGACGGATTTTTTAACGTCTGATGGTGAAAAAACAGATCGTAATCGAGATGGTGAATTTGAAGGATGCTATCATTCAAAAGAAGAAACCCTTATAGCTTGGCAAGAAGGATGGAAATATGTTTTTAATACGATGAATACTTTAACGCCGGAACACTTATTGAAGACGGTATACATTCGCGGTGAAGCACATACTGTCATGCAAGCAATTGAAAGGCAAATTTCTCATTATGCATTGCATATTGGTCAGATTATTTACATTGGGAAGATGTTAAAAGAAAATGAGTGGGAATGTTTAAGTATTCCGAGAGGTCAGTCTGCGCGTTATGTAGAGAAAAAACGTTCAACATAATAATAAGAAAGCAACCGATAAAAAATAGGAAAAAAGAAAGTCAGCCAAATAATAGATGGTTCTGTAATCATAAGAATACTGCCAAAAATAAGTCCATATATAATAAGAAAGAAATTGAAAAGTGTATTCACAGGGAGAAATCGTGAGATGAACACTTGCTGTCGTTTAAAACAATCACTGTGAAATAAATAAAAGCGGAAGTACCATGTGGCTGTAATAAGGTCTTTCTTTCTCACAATTTTTTTTTTGCATGTATGACAGATAAATGGTGGTTGCATTTCATTACGCTCCATTTTTTATTTTCATAATAATGTGAGACAAAAGTAGGTACAAAGTGTATGTTCCTATATACGCTCCTGCAATAAGGAAAAATGGATTCAGTAAAATTCCATGAATGCTCGTCATGAAAACTAAATCTTGTATTAAAACATCGTATATATTAATGGAAATAATTGTACCAAGTACATATAGTGCCAAGTACGCAGAAATATGTAGCACAATAGAGATTTTTGGTTGCTTAGCGGACAAATAAAAAATGAATGATAGAGCGATTGGTAATATTCCTATTAATAGCTTCAATTCATTTCACCTCATTAACAATATAGCCGAAATTTTAACGGTCTATTCTCTAGGGCTTGTACATAACTTGAAATAGAGAGGTGATAGTATGAATCGGGGCTTTTTTTTTATGAAGTTTACAAATATGCGTAAGTTAGTTTTATTTGTTATTACTACAGTGCTAGCGACTTTTTTTCTTATTAGTCTGATGGTAACCTCTATGAAAGAGACAAAGTCAACGTATTTATATAATTGGTTAAATGAGTTATCGATGAATGGTTACATGTATGTACTTGGAAAAGAGAATCATTATTTTACACAGGAGTATCGAAATTTGAATCAAGATTTTTCAATTTCTTCTTTTCTCTTTTCTATGGCTACAAATATTCGCTTTAATGATGTACGCAGTTTTGTCGGGAAAGAGCTCCCGGGATTTGGTAAGTACGATACAGAAATTGTTATTGCGGGTGAGGGTACAAATTATTCTAACTTACCGATAGAGTCGAGTGTTCCTCTTGAAGAAGTAGTGAAGGAACGGACTAGTGGAACTGGACAAGCACCTAAACAAGATACGAATAAAGAGAAAAAACAGCCGTCCCAAACGACTGGGAAGAGACAAGTTGCGTTTATTTATCATACACATAGCTGGGAATCTTATTTACCTTTACTTAACTTAACGAATGACCCGAATCCGAATAAAGCAACGAGTTCTGTGTCGAATATTTCTATATTAGGAGATCGTTTCCGTGAACAACTAGAAGGTGAAGGGATTGGGGCTACTAACGATAAGAGTGATGTTGGTGAAAAGTTAATAAGTAAAGGTTTAAACAGTAATAGTTCGTATAAAATGTCACGAGAAATTGTGCAGCAAGCTATGGCTGGAAATAAAGATCTTCAATACTTTTTTGATTTGCATCGTGATAGTGCCCGAAAGAATGTAACAACAAAAACAATTGGAGATAAATCATATGCAAAGCTTGCATTTGTAGTAGGGAAAGGAAATAAAAACTATGAAAAAAACTTACAATTAGCGACAGCTTTACATGAGGCGATTAATAAGAAATATCCAGGAGTGAGCCGTGGGGTCATTCAAAAAGGGTTTCAGACAGGAAATGGAATCTATAATCAAGACCTATCAGGACAAGCGATATTAATAGAAGTTGGCGGTGTAGATAATACAGAGGAAGAATTGAATCGATCAATTGATGCACTTGCTAAAGCATTTGGTGAATATTTTTGGCAGGCAGAAAAAGTGAATGGATAAAGTGAAATTTAAATTGGTGAGAGACCTCACCTGATGAGGAGGAATTCACAGTATTTTTGAAAAAACGTAAGTGTAATGCTTGCGTTTTTTCTTTGTAATGATGAGACGTCACAGAATAGACATAATTTGTCGTTGTTATAGTAATATCGAAATTTGTCAATTTATAGCAGGAGATTTACAAAGGGATTTTCAGGAAAGTAGAGAAAATCTTTTTATAAGGAAAACTTTTTATTATGAAACTGGTAGGGTGATTGAAGTGATTAGGGAGATCGAAATAGAAGATGCATCATCATTTTTGCAATTAAGTAAGCAATTAGATGAAGAAACGAAGTTTATGTTATATGAACCAGGAGAAAGAAAAACTACAGCTGAGCAACAAGAAAAAATGATCCATCGCTTTATAGAAAATGAATATGCAACAATATTTGTAGCAGTTGAAGATGAGAGGATAGTAGGTTTTATATTAGTGAATGGAAATAACATTCAAAGAAAGAGGCATGTGGCAATCATTGTAATTGGTATTTTGCAAGAGTATAACGGGCGAGGTATTGGGACGAGATTGTTTAAAGAGGTTGAGAAGTGGGCAAAATTACATGATGTATGGCGTTTAGAATTAACAGTAATGGCCCACAATACAAGAGCTCAGGCACTATATAAAAAAGCTGGATTTGAGAAAGAAGGTGTCAAAAAAGCTGCTCTTATTATCGATGGAAAGGGCATCGATGAGTATGAAATGGCCAAATTATTAAAATAAGAGGTCGTTATATGAAAAAAAGATGGGCACTACTTGGTATTGTAGCTGCAATAATTATTATTGGAGTAGCAGGAATCAATTATAAAATGTATAAGGATAAGCAGGCGCGGGAAGTAAGTGTAAACAGCATATTTCCGAAAGCGAAAGAAACGATTGCTAATATGGATGGGGATATTGCGGTAATTAATAATCCGAATTCAATGCTTGTACTTGTAAATAAAAGTAGGCGTTTACCAGATGGGTATAGACCGCCAGATTTAGTTATTCCGAAAGTGCGCTACTCTAGTGAAGGTGATCAAGAAAAGAAAAAGATGAGAAAAGAGGCAGCGAGGGCGCTTGAGGATATGTTTCAGCAGGCTGACAACGAGCGTATTTTTCTTTTTGCAGTTTCTGGATTTAGATCTTTTGATCGACAAAAAGCATTAAATACGATGTATAAAAAACAAGACGGGGAAGCAAAAACAGCAATGTCTAGCGCGGTTCCTGGCACAAGTGAGCATCAAACTGGACTAGCTATGGATATTACGTCTCAATCTGCTAAATTTCAGTTAGAGACAGTTTTTGGGGAAACGAAAGAAGGTCAGTGGCTTTCTGAAAATGCCCATAAATTTGGTTTTGTGGTTCGATACACAAAAGCGAAAGAAACGATTACGGGCTATCGGTATGAACCATGGCACGTAAGGTATGTGGGAAATCCACAAGCTACATATTTGTATGATAATCAACTGACGCTTGAAGAAGTAACAGAGTGAACAATTGAGGGGAGAGATGTACAATGACGATGTTATATAAGAAAAAAGTACATGCATATATTACAAGAGAAAAAGAGGGGGTTATGCAATTACTTGTTTTTAAACATCGTGATATACATGAAGCTGGTATTCAAGTGCCAGGGGGAACGGTTGATGAAGGTGAAACGTTAGAAGCTGCTATATTGCGTGAAGTACAGGAAGAATCCGGATTGCGTCATTTATGCATAGAGCGTTTTTTGGCAGATTACATTATACATATGAAAGAAAAACAGGAGTATGAAAAACGCCACTTTTTCCATGTAACTTTACTAACAGATGTAAAGGATACTTGGGAACATATTGTAAGTGCTGGTGAGGAAGATAAAGGATTAGTATTTTGCTACGAATGGGTTGATATTGCAAAATGCCCTGAATTAGCTGGAAAACAAGGTGAGTTTTTACATTTATTAGATGAAGTATACGCACAGTAATGTAAGAGTCTGAAGCGAAGGTTAATCCGTTTCAGACTTTTTTTATTTTTCGGGAAATTAAAGGTGTTTAAATAAGGATATTGAATTTCTTTAAAGGGATATTAATTTAGGATGTGTTGAGATGAAAAATTGAAAAAGTAAGGGGTATATGCTAAAAAAAGTTCATATAAGGGAGAATATAAATGGAAATTCAGTTTAATCCAATCTTAAAAAAGGAATTAACAATTCAAGATATTCAAAATGAAATGGAATCTGGAAAGTTAACTTCAAAAGAGCTAGTGATGTATTATCTTTATAGAATCGCAAAGTATGATCAAGACGGACCGAAAATCAATTCAATTTTAGAAATCAATCCAGATGCAATTTTTATTGCAGAAGCGTTAGATTATGAAAGAAAGACAAAAGGTATAAGGGGTCCATTACATGGAATACCTGTTTTGCTTAAGGATAATATTGAAACGAATGACTCCATGCATACAAGTGCAGGTACAATAGCTCTAGAACAAAATATAAGCAGTGAAGATGCATTTCTCGTTACTCAACTGCGAGAAGCAGGAGCGGTGATAATAGGAAAAACAAATATGACAGAATTAGCAAATGCAATGTCTTTTGAAATGTGGGCTGGATATAGTGCAAGAGGTGGTCAAACAATCAATCCATACGGAACGGGCAAGGACCATATGTTTGTTGGCGGATCTAGTACAGGATCTGCGATAGCAGTTGCTGCTAACTTTACAGTAGTATCTGTTGGGACAGAAACCGATGCTTCTATTTTGAGCCCCGCTGTTCAAAATTCTGTAGTAGGTATTAAACCGACTGTCGGTTTAATTAGTCGTAGAGGAATTATTCCATTTACTTATTCGCAAGATACAGCTGGACCATTTGCTAGAACGGTAACCGATGCTTCTATTTTGCTAGGGAGTTTAATTGGGGTAGATGAGAAAGATGTTGCTACTCATAGAAGTGAAGGTAGGGCAGAGCATGATTATACAAAATATCTTGATGTTAATGGCTTAAATGGAGCGAAGATTGGTGTGTTTAACGCTGCACCAAAAGATTATTACGAAAATGGTGAGTATGATGAAATCTTGTTTAAGGAAACGATCCAAGTATTACGTAATGAAGGAGCGACAGTAGTAGAAAATATTGATATTACTTCTTTTCATAGAAAATGGAGTTGGGGAGTTCCGCTTTATGAACTGAAGCATAGTTTAGATAACTATCTTTCTAAATTACCTTCTACTATTCCGGTACATTCTATTTCGGAGTTAATGGAGTTTAATAAAAACATAGCAGAAAGAGCTTTAAAATATGGACAAACCAAGTTAGAGGGAAGAAAAGACTTTCCAAATACGTTACGAAATCCAGAATATTTAAATGCGAGATTAGAAGATATATATTTTTCTCAAGAACAAGGCATTGATTTTGCATTGGAAAAATATAATCTTGATGCGATACTGTTTCCTTCCTATATAGGTTCTACTATATGTGCGAAAGCGGGTTATCCGTCTATAGCAATACCAGCTGGGTATATGGAAAGCGGGAGACCTTTTGGAATTACGATTGCAAGTACTGCCTTTAGTGAAGGGATATTAATTAAGCTAGCTTATGCTTTTGAACAAGCGACAAAGCATAGAAAAATCCCCAACTTATCATGAATAGAATAAACAAAGAGGACAGGAATCCCTGTCCTCTTTGTTTTAGTGATTAAAGTGAAATATCGTTCTGCTCTGTCTTATGATATTTTAATAAACTAAAAGATAAACAAGCGGAACATAAAATAAGAATAGAAGCAATGATATAAATTGTACGAACACCGAACATATCAGTAATAATGCCAATGCTAAGCATAGATAGTCCAGAGGCTGTTGAAAGAAGTGCACCATGTGCTGTATACATTTTGGATAATAAAGCAGGGGCGACACTTGATTGTAAAACAGTCGTTTGGGAAATATCTCTAATTTGATAACATGGTCCCATTAGAACACATAGAAAAAGCGCAATAAATCCGCTGCTCGTCATACCATATAAAAATGTAAGAATGCTAAATATAAGAGAGCCAATCGACATAGATCGTATTAAATTGTTTTGAATATAGGAACTCATTTTCCAGGCTAATAGACCACCGATTAACGTGCCAACATAATAACTTGTATTAATATACCCCCACCATTCTTCGCCCTTATGAAGGATAGTCGTAACGTATGCCATCGTAATAGCGCCAATCCATATTGTCCCTGCGAAAGTTTCGATTAAGTCCATATATGTAACGGTACGGAGAGAAGGATTTTGAAATAGGAGTTTCCAACCTTCTAATAAAACAGTACTTTTGGAAGAGGGAGAATCTGCTATTCTTTCAGTATGTATGGAACGTAATGAAAAATGTAATGCAATGCATCCGAAAATCATTAAAATGTTATTAATCATGAGTGTAGAAGTAGCGCCAATGAGAAGAACGACAATACTCGTAAATGAATAAGCAACGGCTTGCACAATTTGTGTTGAAAAGGAAAAGATACTATTTACTTTTAC
Organism: Bacillus sp. B1-WWTP-T-0.5-Post-4; assembly: GCF_009183795.1. Classification (NCBI taxonomy): domain Bacteria; kingdom Bacillati; phylum Bacillota; class Bacilli; order Caryophanales; family Bacillaceae; genus Bacillus; species Bacillus sp. B1-WWTP-T-0.5-Post-4. The sequence continues at coordinate 8,763 of NZ_WEIJ01000002.1, read as the reverse complement.
TAATTTTTCTTTCGGTGTAAGGCGCGGAAGAATACCGTATAATAATGGAGCACTCCACCCACTACATAATGAAATGACAAAAATAAAAGTTAATAGAGCTATAATGTTTGTGGATAAGACCGGGAACAAAATCATTAATAATAGTAAAAAGACTGTTTTCAGCCATTGGAGCGTATATAACAGCGTATAAGATGGAAAACGATTTATTATAAGTGGTGCAGAGATGTTAGCAATTAGATTTGTGATAACTTGTAATAATGGAAAAAGAGCAGTAATAGTAGCTGATTTAGTTGCTATATAAATATGAGTTGTAATAATCATTACATATACGATGTCAGCGAGAGTAATGCATATTTTGGAACCTAAATAGTAGATTAGTGACAGGTTTCTCAATAAGATTATCACCTCTATAAAAAATAGTATTTAGTAATTAGAATAATTGTAATTTAAAAATTAAAATTTTTAAAGAATTTAATTTTTTGTCACTTTTTGAAAGGGATTTTCATGTATAATGAAGAATATATTGATATAGTATTATATTAATGATCATTGTAACAGTGAGTATGTACAATAGCTTGTAGCAAACGCCCAAGTGTAAGAAAGGGCGGATAAACCATTCTTTTCTTCATATACATATAGAAAATGAGAAAGAAAGTGAGGGTTGCATATGGCTGCTTGGGTAATTTGGTTTATAATAGCTGGTATTTTATTTATCGCAGAAATGTTGTCGATTACATTTTACATGCTTTGGCTTGGAATTGGAGCTGTTGTCGGAGGTCTTATTGCTTTGTTTACTCCTGATGCACTACTGTTACAAGTTACTGTTGGTGCAATTGTAAGTTTAACTTTGACATTCTTTACGAAAAGAATTTCAAAAAACTTTCGAGAAGCAAAAGGTTTTACTGATACAGTAGATATGCTTGTTGGTAAAAGAGGGATTGTTATGCAAGCGATTACAAATGAAGCGAATGGTATTGTGAAAGTGGATGGAGATACTTGGACAGCTATTGCAGATTCTTCAATTGATGCTGGAGAAAAAGTCGTTGTTATAAAGAGGCATAGTACTATATTACAAGTGAAAAAGGAGAGTGAATAAATATGGTAGCATTAACGTTAACGATTATATTCGCACTAATTGTAGTTACATTTATCGTATTAACAATTAAAATTATTCCTCAGCAAAAAGTTGGGGTTGTTGAAAGATTTGGTAAGTTTCAACGTATCATGCACCCAGGGTTAAATATTTTAATACCAATTGTAGATCGTGTTCGTGTATATCATGACTTACGTATTCAACAAACGAATGTACCACCGCAAAAGGTAATTACGAAAGATAATGTTCAAGTAGAGATTGATACAATTATTTTCTATCAAATTGTTGAACCAGAACTTGCGACATATGGTATTTCAAACTATGAATATGGTGTTCGTAATATTACTTCAGCAACGATGCGTCAAATCATCGGTAAAATGGAACTGGATGAAACGTTATCTGGTCGTGAAAAAATTTCAACAGAAATCCGCTTAGCGCTTGATGAAGCAACAGAAAAATGGGGCGTACGTATTGAACGTGTCGAAGTTGTTGATATTAACCCGCCAAAAGATGTGCAAGCATCAATGGAAAAACAAATGAAGGCTGAGCGTAATAAACGTGCGATTATTTTAGAAGCTGAAGCAGCAAAACAAGATAAAGTCCTTCGCGCTGAAGGTGAAAAGCAAAGTAAAATCTTGATGGCTGAAGGGGATAAAGAAGCGCGTATTCGCGAAGCTGAAGGTATAAAAGAAGCAAAAGAATTAGAAGCACAAGGGGAAGCACGAGCAATTGAAGAAATTGCAAAAGCAGAACAAAATCGTATTGAATTGCTTCGTGAAGCGAATTTGGATGAGCGTATACTTGCTTACAAATCATTTGAATCATTAGCTGAAGTTGCAAAAGGACCAGCAAATAAAGTCTTTATTCCGTCTAATGCAATTGAAACACTTGGTACTCTTGGGGCAATTGGAGAAATATTTAAAGAAAAACAAGCGAAGAAACTACTTTCAAATGATACAGGAAAAGAACAATAAAAGTGAGGAAGAGAAATGGTATACCATTTCTCTTTTTTTGTGCGTATATTCTGAAAAGCTTGTACATATCCATGTATAAAGAAGGTGATGCAGTGAAAAAGTATGCAATTCGAATACATGGGAAGAAGCTGATTTCGTTACTCCTTTTATATGCGCTAATAGTAATTATAATAGCGTCGATTTTGACGTCATTTTTACATACAATGAAATCGAATTATGCAAATCAATGGTTTGGAAAAGTATCGATGCAAGGTTTTGTTCAAATGATAGAAAGTGAGAATCGCTATTACGGATTTGATTATTTTAAGAAGAATAAAAGAGAGTCAGTTGGGAATTTAATGTTCTCTATCGCGACAGATTTGAAAATTAAAGATTTAAGAACATTCGTCGGTAAAGAAGTACCTGGTATGTCAAAGTATTATTCTAATATTATCGTAGCTGGGGAAGGGACAAACTTGACGAATATCCCAAATGAATCTAGTGTACCGATTGAAGAAGTAACGAAAGAACGGGAAATAGCAAAAGATAAAGTTACAGAAGCGGAAAAGAATAATCCGGTTCAGAAAAAGAACGGAGCGAAAAAAGGTGAAAGTGCAGTATATATTTATCATACACATAGCTGGGAATCCTTCTTTCCATTATTACCAGGGGCAACTGATCCATCTAGCCCAGATGTAAATGTGTCTTTACTAGGGAAACGTATGAAAGAGCAACTTGAAGGACAAGGAATTCCGGTAGTTCATGATAAAACGAATATGGGTGATTTATTAGCGAGTAAAAAGTGGGTATGGTATCAGTCATATAAAGCGTCTCATGAATATGTAAAAGAAGCATTAGCACAAAATAATAAAATTGCGTTTCCGATTGATATACACCGTGACGATCAGCGTAAGAAAGTAACAACAAAAGTAATTAACGGAAAATCGTATGCAAGATTATATTTTATAATTGGGATGGAAAATGAAGGCCGTGCTGAAAATGAAAAAATTGCAAGAGCGATCAATAGTTATTTAGATGAAAACTATTACGGATTAAGTAGAGGGATTTTTCCAAAGTATAAAAAAGATGGAAATGGCGTTTATAACCAAGATTTATCGAAAAATGCGATGTTAATTGAAGTTGGTGGTGTTGATAATACGTTAGATGAATTATATAACACAATTGATGTGTTAACAGAAGCGTTTAGTAAATATTATTGGAATGATGCGGAAAAAGTGAATGGATGAGGGACGGGAGACCGTGCCTTTTTTATTTTGGAATCTTAAAATGTGATATAATGGAATTTTATGAATATTAAATAAAGGGAGAGAGAAACATGCAAATACTACTAATACGCCACGGAGAATCAGAAGCTGATATTTTACATGTGCATGAAGGTCGAGCTGATTTTGAGTTAACTGACAAAGGGAGACAACAAGTACAAAGACTTGTACAGAAAGTGAAAAAAGATTTTTCACCAGATTTCATTTGGGCAAGCACATTAAAACGCGCTCGTGAAACGGGTGAAACATTAGCAGAAGCAATTGGTTGTCCAATTCAATTAGAAGAGGAATTAATGGAGTTTAATAATGGAGTGCAAGCAGGCTTATCATTTGAAGAAGCAAAGAAATATTCAGAGCCAAAGTTTCTTCATGATCGTTTTGAAAACGGGGAATCGTTTATTGAGTTTCGAATGAGAATAGAAGGAATCTTTTCTAAAATCTTGACAGAGAATACATATGACCGAATTGCAATTGTTGCCCATGGAGGCGTAATTAATAGTCTATTACGTGCATTTTTCAAAATGCCAATTTCAATGGACTACTATTTCAAAATGGGAGATACGGGAATAAGTTTAATTGAAATTGAGGGTGAACAAAAAACGGTGCATTTCATTAATGATACGAATCATTTGGACGGGATGTAAAGACTTATGTACAAAGTTGTATTTTTCGATGTTGACGGTACGTTATTAAGTGAGATTGATAGAAGCATGCACGAAAGTACAAAAGAAGCGGTACAAAGATTAATAGATAAAGGAATTCACGTAGTTGTTACAACTGGAAGACCATATAGTTTATGCTCACAATTTAAGGAACTAGGTATAAATACGTTTATTTCAGCAAATGGTGCACATATAAAATGTGGGAAAGAAGTTATACATAAATCAGTACTTTCAAGCGAAATCGTTCATGATATTTCAAATTTTGCTGAATTACATGGTCACAGTGTTTCTTACTTTACAGAAGAATTTGCAATGAATAATATTGCTTCCAAAGATGAACGTGTCATGCGAGCGTTAAATGAAACTTTAAATTTAGAGCAGTATCCTGACAAAGTTAGAAACTTATCAGATGAGATGTATTGCATATGTCTGTATGCTGATGACACAGAAGCTCAAAAATTCATTGAAAGATATCCAGCACTTACGTTTGAGCGTTTTCATGGTTACGTTATAAATGTATTGGAAGATAGTAAAGTATCGAAGCTAACTGCAATTCAAAAAGTATTGGAACATTTAAATATTAGTAAATCAGAAGCCATTGCTTTTGGCGATGGTGGAAATGATATTGAAATGTTGCAGTATGTAGGATTAGGAGTTGCGATGGGAAATGGTGGAGAGGAGTTGAAGAGAAGGGCTGATTTCCTTACAACGAAGGCGAGTGAAGGCGGAATTTCTTATGCGTTAAAGAAGTTGCGCATTATTTAAAACTAATAGTTAGTCAGTGTGAAAAATCCTGTTTTAATAATGGCTTTTGTTAATATGTATACTGTTTTAGGGAATTATTTGAGCTCTCCTACTTACAATTTAACTGCAGAACAAATCCTTTATTTTCGCTTAGCAGAGCTGTTTGGTATGTTGCTGTCACCACTTGCAGGTCGTTTAACAAAGAGGTTTGAAGTAAGGAAAATTCTTCAAGGAGGATTGTTGATTGCTATTTTTAGTCTAAGTTCAATGGGCTTTGTTTCGTATCTATCTCTACTTGTAATGATGAGTGTCTGTTTTGTAATAGGTATTGCTATATCCGTTCCGTCTTTAGTTTCTCTTGTAGGTCAATTAGGAGGGAAAGCAAGGGGAATAGCAGTATCTATTTATACTTTTATTTTATTTTTAGGTACTAGTATAGGACCTATCATTTCTATTTATCTTATGAAAATAGGCGGTTATGCTCAAACATTTATTTTATTAGGAATGATACTTTTTATTGGTTTTGTAGCTTCTCTATTTATAATTAATGAATGAGTGGAAAATCACTCAAATAAAGGAATGCGAGGATCTTTCATATGCTCGCATAATAAAATATGAATTTGTCCACGATGATGATAAAAGTGTGCAACGATTTCAAGTAACCATTCAAAGCGCGAATAAGAAATACCCCAATAGGCAGTCATAACTTCTGCTAATTCTATTTGGGAGTAGGAAAGAAATGTTTTAGAGAGAAGGTTGTATCCTTCAATCATCGTTTGTTGCATGTGAGCAACTGTTACGGGCGTATGTTCTATATAAAAGGTATGTAATTCTTTTTCTGAAATACCATTTAAAATGAGTAAATCAGCATGACAAATAAGAGAAAGATGTGCACACATTTCAAATAATGATCGTTTTGAGTGAATCGGTTGTATTTTTAAATCGTTTTCACTATATTGGTTAAGCATATAAATAGAAGTATCAATAGCAACTTTTAGTTGATGCAATGCAGATTGAACAAACATTGTAATTCTCCTCGTCTCCGTATATAATAGTTTCTTGAGGATATTATATCATACTCAAAATTCCGAAAATTCTAGTAGTTTGACTAGCATAATGAAAAGTATTATATTGTAAAAGGTCATATGAAACGTGAAATAGAATGGAATGCAATTATTGAGTTAGGAGTTAGACCAATGAGTTTGAAATATGGAAGAGATACAATTGTAGAAATCGACTTAAATGCTGTAAAACATAATGTAAAAGAATTTAAAAAACATGTAAATGATGAAGAAATTAAGATGATGGCTGCTGTAAAAGCGAATGGGTATGGCCATGGGGCAGTTGAAGTTGCCAAAGCTGCAATTGAAGCGGGAATACATCAACTTGCAGTTGCATTTGTAGATGAAGCAATAGAATTAAGAGAAGCAGGAATTACTGTGCCGATTTTAATTTTAGGATACACACCAGTAGCGGCTGTAGAAGATGTAATTCAATATGACGTTATGATGACTGTTTATAGAGTAGAAGATTTACATGGTATAAATGAAATTGCAAACCGTCTTCAAAAGAAAGTACAAATTCAAGTGAAAATTGATACAGGAATGAGTCGTATCGGTTTACAAGAAGAAGAAGTTAAACCATTTTTAGAAGAATTAAACCGTATGGAGTATGTAGAGGTAGTAGGGATATTTACGCATTACTCTACGGCAGATGAAATCGATAAATCATATACGAATATGCAAACAAGTTTATTTGAAAAGGCTGTTAATACAGCGAAAGAATTAGGAATTCAAATACCATATATTCATAGTTCAAATAGTGCGGGATCAATGGAATTAAGTAACACATTTCAAAATATGGTACGCGTTGGAATAGGCGTGTACGGTATGTATCCGTCAAAAGAAGTGGATCATTCAGTCGTTTCTTTACAGCCTGCGTTGTCGTTAAAATCAAAAGTAGCTCATATTAAACATGCGAAGAAGAATCGTGGTGTAAGTTATGGGAATACGTATGTAACAACTGGTGAAGAATGGATTGCGACTGTACCAATTGGTTATGCTGATGGTTATAATCGTCAATTATCTAATAAAGGCTATGCGTTAATTAACGGGGTTCGAGTACCTGTTATTGGCCGTGTTTGTATGGATCAGTTAATGTTGGATGTTTCAAAAGCGATGCCAGTACAAGTAGGAGACGAAGTAGTATTCTACGGTAAACAAGGTGAAGAAAATATCGCAGTAGAAGAAATAGCGGATATGTTAGGTACAATAAACTATGAAGTTACATGTATGCTAGATAGAAGAATTCCGCGTGTCTATAAAGAAAATGACGAAACAACTGCAGTTGTAAATATATTAAGAAAAAACTGAATCATTTCGATTCAGTTTTTTTATTCATATCAAATGCGAATATACCCTCGTTATGTAATACGGAGTAAACTTTGTGAAACACACTTTTTAGTTCATCTAAATTAAACTATCACCGGCAGAGATGACCAGTCCCGCAACAAAGATCTAATATACGAGAGTAGCATCTTGTAAAACGAGGCTGGGTAGGAGTATTAAACAAAATGTCTCCAATGTTTATTATAGATGTTTGCTAAAATATCATAATTAGAATAAATTGTTTTTTTAACATATGTATTCACCTAAAAATTCATTAAATTATAATAGTCATGCCTCGTTTTAATTTCAAAACCACATTGTGTATATAGTTTTAAAGCGTGGATATTTTTCGTTTCGACGTCTAATTCAATTGTTGAAACTCCTTCTGTAATAAGGGTATGTACTATATTACAAAGAATATCTTTTCCGTATCCTTTACCTTGATAAGAAGGATGAACGGCGAATCCTGATAGTGTAGTAGATTGCTCTTGTTTAGAAACTGTAATTGTTCCTATCACTTTTTCAGCAATAAGGGCACTGTAAACTTGATGGGAAGATGAATTCATCATTTTTTGTAACCATGTAGCCGTATTTTCTACTGAATCACCAAAAGCTTTACTAGAAATTTTAATAAGGTCAAGAAGTGATTCTGAAGGTGCAAGAGTAAGCTGTATATTATTATCTGTTGTTTTTTGAATTTCGTTTGTTTTGCACTCCATACTATATTCACTATATAAATATGGTAACTTCATATGTTTTACAAATTCATTCCCAGAAATAGAATCCCCATTAATAATAAGAAGAGCTTCATCTGTCTCTCTATTTTGTATTTCTTTCATTGCAGTTTGTAAAAGGATAGTTCCGAAACGTTGTTTTCTAAAATGAGGATGTACAAAGCCTATTAGTTCAAGCTTTGTTGGTCTTTCGAAATCATACATATTTAAAGCGCCAATTAATTGAGTACCGTTATAAAGAAGAAAATCGTTTATATAATCTTCATTTCGATTTTTTAAAAAGTTGATATGTAAATCTGAAGAGTAATCAAGATTGTCTTGTTGCCCACAAATATAAGCCAAATCCTTCATTTGCTGTATTTCACTTTCTGTTACAGAACGCTTTTTCTGAATATCCATTGTATACTCCCTCTCATTCGTATTTAAAAATAGGATGGGTGACTTAACCATTTTTTAAATTCCACATTACCTTGCACAGATAACAGTCGGTATAAATAACGATAAGGCTGTCTATATTCTTCTAAGTGAGGAATAGACATAATTGTTTCGTAACCACTTTTAAAGGCATGTGCTTATTTTTCTGTAAATTCTATAAATTCATTATATAGCAGATGATGTGTTATGAGGATAAAGATAAAAAGATAGACAGCATACTTACATTTATAGTGAAAACTCATTAAAAATATTATATTTCTCTATTTTTGTATGAATTGTCTAAAAATAATATTGGTAATACTTGAATGTAAGACTCGTATCTTTAAATCTATGAAGAGTAAAAGTAAAATTAAGCATTCATTTATAAGATTGTGAATCACAATAATGTAGACTATAGAAAATATTTCTCAATAATAAAATGAAGAGAAAAGCATGAAGAAGTAGAATGCATTCATTTATAATAGACTTAAAT